>CAYGSO010000014.1:10917-75224 GCA_964352445.1 uncultured Pseudohongiella sp.
TTTGAAGGCCGCTTAGTAGAGCAAGCGCCCTACAGTAAAGTAATGATCGGCCGCGGCGCGACCAACTCCAAGGGTCCACAAATGGTCCAACTTAATGCTTTGATGGCAATCAAAGCAGTCACCGGCAAACTTCCTGTGAATTTGATTTTTATCGCCGAGGGCGATGAAGAACGTATGTCTATCGGCTATCGCAAATTCGTCCGCGATCACCCCGAGCTAGTTGCCCACGCCGATGCCATGTACCGTTTTGGCCGCCAAGGTGGGATTAGCGGCGGCTCCGAGGGTAGTGTCTTTGTTGAACTGATCACCAGCGGCGCAGCCTGGGGCAAAGGGCCAAACTACAGCAACATTCACGGCGGCAATAAGCGCTCGGTGGATGCTCCCGCATGGCGTCATATCAAAATGCTTTCAACCTTAATTGACGACACCGGCAACAAGGTGATGTTCGATGGTTTCTATGAAAATATTGAACCCCTCAAAGAACCAGAGCTGGACAAACTAAAAGCCTCAGCAGAACGCATTGATATGGAAGTGGCGGCCCGCAACTTGGGTGTTGAACGCTTCATTGCCGATGACCCCCTTGAGTATCTCACTATGGCTCGCTACGGTACCTCAATGAATCTTGACGGTATCTGGGGCGGCAATATGTTTGAAGGCGGTTCTGGTGCAATTTTGCCTAACCGCATTGTATCAAAGCATAATTTCCGCTACGTACCATTCCAAGACGGCATGGACATTGTTGCTAAACTGCGCACTCACTTAGATAAATTTGGCTATGAGGATGTAGAGATCAATGTAGTAGGTGATGTGCCTTGGGCGAAAATGACTTACGATAATGACATCTCATACGCGGTCATGAAGACTTTCGATACCTTCGGCATAAGCTATGATGATCCGGTCGAAGGCACTGCCTCCATGCTAGGCGGCTATTGGCCGGCCTACCTGTTTGCCGGCGATGTAATGGACATTCCAATAGTCAGCGGCCAGGCAGGATCAGGCGGCAACTCACACGCGGCTAACGAGTATTTTGTGATCGAAGGAGCCAATGGTATGTACGGCATGGCAGGTGGCGAAAAATCGGTTGCCACAGTGCTTTATAATTATGCTGGATTAAACCAGCCGAAGTAAGATGAATTTATTGGTTCAGTAAAGCTAACCGCTACTCTTTTTGGGGCTGACCGACGACCGTTGGTCAGCCCCATTTTAGAAAGCGCTTTGCTGTTTCGCACAAACAGGAAAATTAGATGTCTGTCATTTCATTACAAAACATCAAAAAAATCTACCAGCTTGGCGACAACGAAGTCCGCGCACTCGATGGCGTGTCGTTAGAAATCGACGAAGGTGAGTTCGTTACTATCACCGGGGCCTCCGGGTCTGGCAAATCAACTCTGATGCATATTTTAGGTTGTCTCGACACTCCTACCCAGGGCAGCTATAAATTAAACGGCAAAGACATATCGAATGTGCCTCGGCAGGACCTTGCCGATATACGCAACAAACAAATCGGATTCGTTTTTCAAGGTTTTAATTTACTGCCGCGTACAACCGCGGTAGAGAATGTCGAAGTGCCGCTACTTTACTCAAGACCGGTATTGGCTGCGAGTGAGCGCCGGGAGCGGGCGTTAAAAGCGCTTGATTCACTCGGTTTATCTGACCGAGCCGACCATCATCCGAGCCAGCTTTCTGGCGGCCAGCAGCAACGGGTTGCCATTGCCCGTGCCTTAGTCAACAACCCATCACTGATACTGGCCGATGAGCCTACAGGTAACCTTGATACTAAAACCAGCGTCGAAGTGATGAAGCTGCTACAGGATTTGCGGACTCAGCATGGTATAACTATCGTTCTAATTACCCACGAACCCGAAATAGCTGCCTATGGATCGCGCATTATCGCTATTCGAGACGGTTTGATAGTCAGTGATACACCCAACACTCCCGCCGAAGTCACAGAGTCAACTGCTTCTGCCGCCGCAGATTTAGCCCAGGCGGTTTAACTACAGGAGAATTCCCAATGCGAGAAAAGGCCCATTTTTTAACCTTGGCTGCACAGTCGCTGCAGCGCAATTGGATGCAAACCTCGCTAGCAATGCTTGGGGTGACAGTAGGAGTTGGCGCCTTGGTTGCCAGCATGGCATTGGGCCGTGGTGCACAAGAAGAAATTAAAGACCATTTACTGGCTGCCGGCGCCAATATGATTGTTGTCAGTGCCGGCAACTATCAGGTCCAGCGCGCTCAAGGTGCAGGCGCACCGGCGGATCACGGCAGTATTAGCAAGCCCGAGTTTGGCCGTTTCATTGCCCAAAGCGCTGCTTATTACCCGCCTATTCTCACGCCTACTAACACCCCAAATAGCACCCTCCGGGGTGCGGGAATTCCAGCTCAACCGCAGTTTATTAGGGCCCACTTTGAAGACGACCCCATGGCCAAGCATGATCACCCTACCGCCAGTGAGCGTCTAGGGGATTCCATGGCTGGGCTCGGCGCCGCGGCTACTCTAAGCCTTGAGGATGCCACCGCTATTAGAGAAGCAATCCCCGGAGTGCAGTTTGTCGCCTCCGGAGTCCACGAAAACGCCCGCATCGTTATCGCCAATGATGAAACCAAGCAGTGGTTCACCCGCTTGCACGGCACCGAATCTGAACTACCGGTTATTCGCCGTGGCTGGACTTTTCCCTACGGCAAATTTCTTACCGCCAAGCAGGTGCGCGATGCCGAGCAGGTGATGGTGCTAGGCCGAGTAGCTGCTGATCGTTTGTTTGGCGAAGGCGTAAACCCAGTTGGCGAAAAACTGCTGCTGTGGAATCAAGAGTTCGAAGTGGTGGGTGTGGTCGGTAGCCGTACATGGACAGTTCAACCCTCAGCGGGAGACGATCAGTTTGATGCGGTTTACGTGCCGGTTAGCACAATTCACAAACTATTAAACCTAAGCAAGCTCAACACCATTACTGTCACCACTCGCTCGGCCGGAGAAACCACGAAAATTTCCAACGAAATAGTCTCGCTACTGCGCCAGCGCCATGGCATTTCAGATCAAATGCCAGATGATTTTACGGTTAAAACCCAGGCGCAAGAACTGCTTGGCGCAGGCCTGTCTCCTGACCTTGCCCGAGTTGTGGCTGGCAATATGGTGAGTGTTGATGAGCTGACAATCGAGCAGTTATCAAGCTCACTGCAAAGATCTAACCGCACCATGCTTGCGCTGTTAGCTGGAGTAGCCAGTGTTTCCCTGCTAGTGGGCGGCATCGGCGTGATGAATTTACTGCTGCTGTCGGTTACTCAGCGTACTAGGGAGGTTGGCCTGCGCATGGCAATGGGCGCCAGAGGTAGCGATATCGCCATTCAGTTTGTGCTGGAAGCGGTTGTGCTTAGCCTCGCCGGTGGCCTGTTGGGCGCCGCGATTGGTGTGCTTGCCGCCAATGGGCTTGAGACATTTTTCCAATGGTCTACCGACGTATCTTTTGTTTCTATGTTTATCGCCATTGCCGTAGCTGCGCTGCTTGGTATCGCCGCTAGCGTGTACCCTGCACGGCGCGCTGCAATGCTTGACCCCATTGGAGCACTCAGCCATGAATAGCGTTAGCAAAATACTCTCACCTATCCTGTTAACCAGCTGTCTGACGTTTGGCAGCACTGCCGCCATGGCACAAGCTCCCCACGGTGATCACAACCCTGATCACAATGGCTTTGTGTTAATGCATTCAACCCTGCATTTTGAAGTGGTTGTCAAAGACGGTGGCGGCATAGACATGTACTTCAGCAGCGAAGCTAGAGCAACCCTGCCTGCGGCTACTGTATCCGATGTGGTAGTTGAGATTGAGCGGCCTGATGGTTCGCTGGAGTTTGTTGACATGCGCATTAGCGCCACCGGCGACTATTGGACCGGTACCAGCAAACCAGTCTCCGATGAAAAAGCTCTTGTACGAGCGGGCTTCATTTTCGAAGGCGAACCGTTCTTTATCGATATACCCGCCGCGGCGTTCCCACCGATTATGGAAAAAATGCACAGCCCGATGGTTGACCTGAGTGAATTTGATGCCCATTAATTTGCAAATGGCGCTGAAGTCTCTGGTACAAAACCGACTACAAGCTCTTCTCACCCTAAGCGGCATGAGCATTGGGGTCGCTATGGTAGTGCTGGTCTCTGGTCTTGGCCTTGGCGCCCAGCAACAAATCGAAGCCCAAATTCAAAGCGCCGGGCCGACTTTGATTACAGTTAAGGCTGGAAATTTTAGGCCACCGGGAATAACCAGTGCCGGTGAACAGGACAGCGGAGGCGGCGAAGTCTCTGAAGGCGCGGTAGATGGCTACGAGCTTGGGTTTTCCGAGGCACTTGAAACCAACGCCGCCGTCAAAGATGCTAGGGCCCGGATCCAAGCGCCTAAGAGAGGCACTGTTCGCTCCCCTGCCTGGCCTTTGACCCTAAAAGAATTCAACCTACTCAACCAACAAATCGCCGACATTCGTTTAGTGGCGGGCAGCGTTGCTGGCAATATCACCTTGGATGAAACCATTAACGGCTCCGTGCGCATTGCGCGGGCCTACGGCATTCAAGACGCGTGGCCAGAAATTCAGGGCTGGGAATTATTGAACGGCCGACTGTTAACTGCTCGTGAATATGAAAATGCCCAGCCTTCAATTTTGGTCAGTGATGTGGTCGCCAACAGGCTCTGGTCGCTTGACACAGCGGTGGGCCAAACCGTCAAGCTAAAAGGCAAAACGCTCGAAGTTGTAGGAGTCATTCAAGGAGATACTGATGAAGGCAGCGCACTAATCGTGCCCACAGTTTATATTCCTCTGACCCTTGCTCACTCCTTGCTAGGTAGAGATGACTTAGACATCATAAACCTGCGCACTTCTTCCGTGGGAAAAACCACAGCGGTTGCCACCACAATTAAAGACCAGCTGCGGCTTTTACGAGAAATTCCAGACGATACCCTCGATGATTTCCGAGTTGAGACCCAATCTATGTCTGCCATGCCAAGCCTTGGCACAGACCCGCGACTCGCCCGTGCGGTGCATTCCAATATCGTAGAGTTTGAACAAGAAGCTTGGGAAGAAATGGCCTTAAGCTTGCGCCAAGCCGGGCGCACTTTCACCCTGCTACTCTCCGCCGCCGCCGCGGTGTCGTTGATGGTTGGCGGCATTGGCGTTATGAATATCATGCTGGTATCAGTGGCTGCTCGCACCAAAGAAATTGGCCTGCGCATGGCCATGGGCGCCCGCGTGGGTGACGTCTTAACCCAGTTCTTAGTCGAAGCGGTGACCCTAGCGGCACTAGGCGGCATCATTGGCTTGGGCCTTGGCACATTGGGCCTGATGGCGGCGGAATATGGCTTTAGCTGGGCCACTGCAATTTCGCCGACTATGCTGATCATTGCGGTGGTTATGGCGGCCCTCACCGGTATAATTTTCGGCTATGGCCCTGCTCGCAGAGCCGCCAACCTAGATCCGGTCGTGGCATTAAAATCAGAATAGACATGGCACTATTTGTACACAGAAGCGTTTGAAACAGCAGCACTTAACAGAGTAATAAAGGCGGAATCAATAATGGAGATGCTACAGGTCAATCTGCGGTTAGCTCTGCGCTCACTGAACAGAAACAGATTACGCACCCTTCTTACCATGCTCGGCATTATTATCGGGGTGGCAGCGGTGCTAACAATGGTGGCGCTGGGCACGGGAGCGAGATCTTCGGTTGAAGACGAAGTCTCTTCGGCAGGCACTAATATTGTTTACATTAAAGCCGGCAACTATACCCGCGGCGGCAAAAGCGTAGGGGTTGCCTCGGGCCTTGGCGCGGCCACCACGTTAGTACCCGAGGATGCGGCTGCCATAATGGCTTCCATCCCCGGTATTGCTTCAGTCAGTAACGGCTTAAGCCTGCGCTCGTTCGCAAGCGCCGGGGACACGCGGGCATTTATTCGACTGCAGGGTATCTCACCCAGTTTTTCTGATATTTATTCTTGGATTGTTAGCCCGGGAGAAATGCCGGTTGCGCTTTCCAATAGCGATGCCATCATCGGTGAAAATTTAGCCATTGAGCTCTTTGGCGGGACAGACAATGCCGTTGGACAGATGCTGCGGGTGCGCGACCTTAGCTATACCATTCGCGGCGTCACCAACGATCAGGCCAGCGATCACACTGATGTGTTGTTTGTGTCGTGGCAATCGCTGCAGGCAACCCAGAATATCCAACATCTAGATTCCATCACCGTGGCGGCCGACAAAGCCGGTGAGACAACCCGTATCGCCACCGAAGTACGCACGCTACTGCGTGAACGGCATGGGCTGGGTCCAGCCATTTCACAAACCAGCAGCGGCTATATTCCCGGCGCTGCAGCCGCCGAAGAAATACCTGACGACTTTACCGTGGAAACTCAGGCGGCCCAAGCTCTCACTAAAGGCCTTTATACCCCGGCCGCCGCGTTTGCCCTGGCTAACCTGCCCAAGCTCGATGAAGTCACTTTAGACGAAATGGCCGATACTCTAGATCGCGCCAGCGCCACCATGACCGCCCTGCTCGCCAGTATCGCTGGCGTTTCACTGATCGTTGGCGGCATCGGCATCATGAACATTATGTTGGTCTCCATTACCGAGCGCACTCGAGAAATTGGTTTGCGCATGGCCTCCGGCGCACGCTCCAATGACGTGGCAATGCAGTTTCTAGTGGAAGCCATCACCCTGAGCATGATCGGCGGGGTATTGGGATTGCTGCTGGGCTTATTATCGGCGCAGTTAGTTGGCGTTTCCTTAGGTTGGCCAACCAGTATATCGCCGGCGGCGATGGCTGTGGCTATTGGCATATCCGCATTGGTGGGCCTAATATTTGGCAGCTATCCAGCTAAGCGTGCATCCCTGCTTGACCCCATCGAAGCCCTGCGCAGTGAATAAATCCAATTGAAATTAACTCACGATAAACAGCAGGGCCGCGCGCCGGTAAAAATCATAGCCAGTATAGCTGGGTTAATTCTGCTTGGCGCTGGGGCAGTTTGGTTTGCTCTATCGCCCAAGACCGAGGAAGATCGATTAGACGCCCTCGCACAAGAGTACGTTCGTCTGGCTACTGGGACTGCCAGCATTGACGCAGGCTATGTTGATATTTATTTTGGGCCGCCGGCGTTGGATAGCCGCGCTAAACGCAGTCAACCGGAACTCGCTCAGTTAGTCCAGCAAACGAACGCGCTGCAGCAGCGCCTAGCTGAACTTAAAGCCCCTGAATTAAGCGCTCGCAAAACTCATCTTGCAGACAAAGCAGCGCGACTTAGCGAGCTGCTGGACATCGCATCCGCAGCCAACAAGCCCAGTTTTAATGAAGAGCTGCAGCGCCTGTATGGCATTTCTCTTAGCAGTGATAGCAATGATCAACAGACCAACTTGGATGCCTTACAAGAGCTCCTCCCGGGACGTGGCACACTGGCTTTTCGAGTGGCTGCCTTTAGAAATCGATTGGTTATCCCTGCCGACAAAAGAAAAGCTGTGTTCGAGGCCGCCTTGGCTGAGTGTAAGCGCAGAACCCTAGAGCATTGGGATTTGGGCTCAAATGAACAGCTCACCATTGAGTGGTCCAGAGACGTGCCTGCGGCCTGGCATCAATACCTAGGCAATAGCAGCAGCCTGCTGAAGATTAACGACTTATCCATCGCATTTCTGGACTCCGCCATCGACATTGCCTGCCACGAAGGCTACCCGGGGCATCACGCACAGTACGTTCTCATTGAGCAGCAGCCTGCAGTTGGCGTGGAAGATACCGTGACCTTGCTGCGATCCACCGAAGCTGTAATCCTCGAAGGCGCCGCCAATTATGGCATTGAGTTAGCGTTCAGCCCTGACCAAAAAATGCAGTTCGAACGGGATGTGCTAGCACCTATCGCGGGCATCACCATACCCGATGAAACCCAGTATTTGGCATTCGGAAGACTAATGGACCGAGCCGCCGTCGCCATCCCCGCCATCGTCCAAGAGTATTATGACGGCGAGATAGCGTTTAACGAAGCCACCTTCCGCCTAGAACGCGACGCCATGGTCGCCAGCTCCTCCGCACTTTTGGAATACATCGACAAATACGGCACCTACTCCATCGGCTATACCTACGCCGAATCTAAGATCAGGAGCGCCGCCGAGGCCAGCCCCAACCCCTGGGACACTCTGCGCAACACAATCCTAACACCCACCCAACTCAAGTAACCATCAAAGGGGTCAGAGTAACTTGAACCTAATCAAGAGGGTCAGAGTAACTTGAACCATTTACTTGGCAGTGCCTAAAATCTTGGCCTAAACTTTCAGGCCATTTATTGCATAAAGAGAAAGGATTCTCTCATGGCGCGTCCTCGACGATATTTGTTGCCTGACATACCCGTTCACCTCATCCAAAGAGGGAATAACAAACACCCCTGCTTTTTTAGCGATAGAGATTATGTGATTTATCTCGACAAGCTGCGGGAATACAGCTCTTTTCACCGCGTGGCAATTCACAGTTTTGTGCTTATGACCAACCATGTACACATTCTCTGCACACCTAAGCATGCCGACAGTATTAGCCTAATGATGCAGTCTCTGGGTCGATATTTTGTGCGCTATATTAATAGCACTTACCAGAGAACAGGGTCACTTTGGGAAGGCCGCTTCAGAGCATCAATGGTACTTTCTGAGCAGTACTTGCTGACTGTTCACCGCTACATTGAACAAAACCCAGTCAGAGCCGCTATGGTAGCTCATCCTTCTGAATATCGGTGGTCGAGTTATCAGCACAATGCCCTAGGCAAAAACATAAAGCTAATCACTCCCCATCCTATCTACCTCGCACTCGGGCCGACCTTGAGCAAAAGACAATCCGCCTACCGAGCACTGTTTGATTTACAATTATCCTCTTGCGCTCTAAAAGCAATAAGGCAAGCCACTAACAAAACTTGGGTGCTTGGCGATGACAAATTCAAGCAAAAAATCGAAGCCCAATTAGGCTATTGTCTGCCACCCTTTCCGAGAGGCGGAAGCAGATCATCGGCAGGCGGAGGGTCCAGCCGTAAGATCAAGTTACTCTGACCCCTTTGATAAGCTATAATGCGGGTCTCTGCTTTGTGTTGAGATCGCGTTGTTATGGGTGAGCCGGAAGTTGTTCTGAAAGCGATAAAAATCGCTACGGTTAATGCGCTGTCTGAGAAATTGACGGTGGCTATGGATGCGGCTCATATCACTATTACAAATCAGAGTCTCAATCCGCCCGAGCCGGAAAAATCCCTAAGAACGCAGAACAAAGCCATCGTCGCGCGCTTTGCGGGCAAGCTCAACTATTTCTATGATGTGCTTAACGGCGAACAAAACAAGCCGATGAACGTGCTCAACTATGCCAACCTTAGCTTAGTGGGCGAAGAGGACCTCGAAGCGATGATCGCCTTGGAGGGCATGATCTCCCATTCAAGGAACAGCGATATTCGCGAATACCTGAGGTTCACCACTCGCTTGGACACCCTACTTTTAGGCGCTGTCATTGATGAATCCAACAACCCAATGGATCCGGAACAGCTCGGCGAGGCCTTTAAAGAAGCCATTAGCCCGTTAGGCCTGCCCGCCAAAGAGCTGTTAACCGCCTATCGCGCCTTCAATACCAAAGTGTTCCATGAGCTGGAGCCCATCCTTGAGATGGCCAACAGTATTTTTGTTGAGCACGGTGTTTTACCTAACTTAGACTTGGCGGCCCGCCGCCGTAAAGAGCAGTCTAACCAGCGCGCTGTAGCCCGAGAGCGGATCACATCCGATGAGCGCGCGTTCAATCAGCCGGCAGATCCTAACCAAGCAATTTCCAACCCACAGCTATTTTCTATGATGCAGAATTTAATGCATGGGCTGGCCCATCAACAGAACAATTCAGCTGCAGCCATAAGCGGGCAAGCACCGCCTGCCGACTCACAACATGCACCTATGCCTTCGGGTTATGTCACTATATCTGGCGAGCCCATTGGGCACATCGCCCCCACCCAAGCTAGCACTCCAGCTAGCACTCCAGCGCAGACAGGTGCAGGAATGGTTATTGGTGGTAAACGGGTGGAAATGATTGAACAGGACAAACTGTTCTCCCTGCTGCAAGAACTCAACAGCAAACTCACTACCGGCGCCAAGGGCAATCACCAACCAACTCAGGCTGGCGGTTCAGCCCCAGTGGACATCAACAAATCACTTGGCGAGCTGCTTGAGGAGAAGGGCGGCGACAGTAAAAAACTGCAGGCCATCGACTCTCAGTCAGCCGATGTTATCAATCTGATTACTATGCTTTACGAGGTGATTTGGGCAGACGCGACGGTCCCCATCCCCATTAAAGAACTCATCGGCAGAACCCAAATCAAGGTGCTATCCATCGCCTTAAAAGATGCCACTTTTTTTGATTCAGCCGAGCATCCTGCCCGCCGCTTGATTAATGAGCTAGCAACTGCAGGTATCAGCTGGACTGAATCAGAAAAACTCGACCAAGACCCCGTGTACAAAAAAATGCAGGAGGTCGTTAACCGATTTATAAAAAGCGAAGTTGTTGATTCCAGTAAGATAAGCTTACTACTTGAAGATTTTATGCAGTTTAAAGCGGAGCAATCGGAAGCCGAGTTAGCTCTGGAGAATCGCCTTGCCGATGCCAGCGAGAGGAAGCAGCGAATCGATGAGATTGCTCAGTATGCACACCAAAAAATAGGCGAACGTATCCTAGATGAATCAACGCCTATTGAGATAACTGAGTTTTTGCAGACCCATTTTCATAAATTTGTCACAGAAGTGCTGCTGCGCGAAGGCCCGGGCGGTGCCAGCTGGAGACCTGTGATGAACACCATCGACGTCCTGCTATGGACGGTGCAAGCAGAACGCAATGAGGGGGACATAGAGCGTTTCATAAAAGTTAACCCAAGACTGCTTTTAAACTTGGGCAAAGCCCTTACAGTGGCCGGCTATGAAGAAGACGAAAGAGAGTCTGCTATAGGGCAGCTCAAGCAGGTTCAGGAAAACAGCTTCAAGGGCTTGGCCCAACAGCGCAACGCTAGAATCGAATCTGCCGATACGGCAGGTGACTCCGAATCGGCACCGGCGCCGGCTACAACTAATTTGCCAAGCGATGACGAACATCTGCTAGAAGTGTCTAAATACAAAATAGGCATCTGGCTAGAGTTCAAAACCCAAGGCAGCAGCAGTATTCGATGCACCTTAGCCGCCAAGATCGAAACCATTGATAAGTATGTGTTTATCAATGGCGCTGGGGTGAAAGTGATTGAGAAAACCAAAATGGGGCTCGCTAAAGAACTGAAAGCCGGCACTGTGCGCGTTATCAGCGAAGCACCTTTAATAGAGCGAGCCATGGAAGCCGTGATAGGCAACTTGAGAAGCAACAGCGCTGGTGAAGAGATAAAAGCGTAAACACATTGCCAAACCTAAAAATCACTAAGCTCAAACCAGTCTTGAATAAACCGCACAAATAGCCGAATCCGATTTGACAGATGCCGGCTTGGCGGATAAACCAATGACAAGTAAATCTTGGGCGCTTCATAGTCAGTAAGCACAGGGACTAGCTTACCTGATTTCAAATGGCTATTGGCAATAAATACAGGCAAAAATGCAATGCCTAGCCCAGCTACTGCCGCGTCATTTAAAACATCCGCGTTATTAGCACACAAAAATCCATTAACTCTCACATCAGTCACGCGGCCGTTCTTTTGTAACCTCCATGAATTGCCGGTCGGCAGATTGCCGTAGTGCAAACAGGGCAAATTCGCTAATTGCTTAGGGCGTATAATCTCACTATGCTTTGCAATAAATTCTGGGGAAGCACAAAGCACTCTTCTTGCTTCGATAATTTCATGCTCAATTAGTGCCAAATTCTCTTTTCGTTCGGAGATTCGCAGTGTTATGTCAAAACCCTCAGCCACTGGATCTATCATTTGGTCATTCAGTGCAAGTTGTATGGACACTAAAGGGTTGAGCTTTAAGAATTCGATCAAGGCGGGAGAAAGATGTCTTACGCCGAATGACTGCGGCGCATTTATCTTTATTTCTCCCTGTAAGGATACCTGCTCTGATTGAATCGATACTTCAATATCTTTAAGTTCGTTGACGATTGCCTTACCTCTGAGGTAATAGCTATTTCCGGCGGGGGTAACCGATAATCGCCGCGTTGTTCGATTCAGAAGCTGGACGCCCAAATCATCTTCTAGACTAATAACTTGTCGATTAACTTGGGATCGTGACAAACCCAGTTCGCGAGCCGCTGCTGCAAAACTGCCCTTTTCAACAACACTAATAAATGCGGTCAGCGCGGAAAACTTATCCATCGAAACACCTTTATCTTTATTGTAGCTTTTAACGCGACAATATAACGCTTTAAACATATATTGTCTCCTTTATTTAACAAATATAGACTTACCAACATTGAAATTAAGGAGATAAACCATGATTACAATTCGAAACTCAAACGACCGTGGTACAGCCGACTTTGGTTGGCTTAAGTCCAAGCATAGTTTTTCCTTCGGCAGCTACTTCGATCCAAAGCATGTAAGTTTTGGGCCCTTGAGGGTCATTAACGAAGACCGAGTGACACCTGGCGCGGGCTTTGATACCCATGGTCATCGCGACATGGAAATTCTGTCCTATGTGTTGGAAGGAGAGCTTGAGCACAAAGACAACACTGGCACCGGCTCTGTAATAAAACCGGGTGATATTCAGCGAATGTCAGCAGGGAGTGGAATTCTGCACAGTGAATTCAATCATTCCAAAGAAAGCCCGGTTCACTTTTTGCAAATTTGGATTCAACCAGACAGTGCAGGAATAGCCCCCGGCTACGAGCAAACACACTTTGCCAGTAGCGAGGTGAGAAACCAGTTTAATCTAGTGGCAGGGCCCCAACCCAGCGAGACAGCAGTTAAGATCCATCAGGATGCTAAGCTCTATATTGGTAAGCTGGACCAAAATGTTTTGGCCACGTTCAACACCGATGCCGATCGTGGTGTCTATGTGCAAGTTGCCAAAGGCAGCGTGGTACTAAACGGTCAGCCGCTGATTGTTGGTGACGGCGCTCGAATCACCGATGAAACCAACATCAGTGTCAGAGCGATTGAAGAATCTGAGGTGCTGCTATTCGATTTGAACCTGCAAAACCACAGATAAAACTGATGGATAACTGAAATTTTCTAAAATAAACTCCGCGAGTCTTGGCACCGAATCCGAGCCTTGCGGCCACATAAACTTAACCCTAAATTATCCATGGAGATAAGTCGATGTCAAACCCTAAGCTGGAAGTGTTAACACCAGAGAACTCGCAGATTATTTTTATTGATCATCAACCGCAAATGGCCTTTGGCGTTCAGTCTATCGATCGGCAGACCCTAAAGAACAATACCGTCGGGCTGGCAAAAGCGGCAAAAATATTTAATATTCCCACTACCATTACTACAGTTGAGACTGAATCGTTTTCTGGTCACACCTATCCTGAGCTGCTGGCTGTGTTCCCAGACCTGCCTTTGCTTGAGCGCACATCTATGAATTCTTGGGATGATCAAAAAGTTCGCGATCGTCTAGCTGCTGCAGGGCGCAAAAAAATAATTGTGTCGGGGTTATGGACCGAAGTGTGTAACAACACCTTCGCCCTGTCGGCAATGCTCGAGGGCGGCTATGAAATCTACATGGTTGCCGATGCATCAGGCGGCACGTCAACCGATGCCCATAACTATTCCATGCAGCGCATGATTCAGGCCGGCGTGGTGCCGATGACCTGGCAGCAAGTTTTATTGGAATGGCAGCGCGACTGGGCCAAAAGAGAATCCTATGACGCGGTGATGGCGCTAGTGAAAGAGCATTCTGGCGCTTACGGTATGGGCGTTGACTATGCCTACACCATGGTTCACGGTGCCGCTGAGAGAGTGAATCATGGAGAACGCCTAGACCCAGTGGCCGCTACCTAGCCTTGGCGAAATTAAACCGTATTAGTCAATAACTGGGAGAGCGCCCATGGCCGACATCATTCTAATTCATGGAAAGATCGCAACGGTTGATCCTGCAAATCCAAATGCTACAGCGATTGCCATGAGTGCTGGCCGCATCATCGCTGTCGGTCGCGATGAAGAAGTCATGGCTCTAGCCACAAACGAAACAAAGGTTATTGAATTAAATGGCCGTCGTGTCATCCCTGGGCTTAACGACAGTCATACCCATCTGATCAGAGGTGGCCTAAATTTTAATATGGAACTGCGCTGGGAGGGCGTGCCTTCGGTTACCGATGCCCTAAACTTGCTGAGATCCCAAGCCCAACGCACGCCGGCGCCGCAGTGGGTGCGTGTGGTCGGAGGTTGGTCAGAGTTTCAGTTCGCCGAACGTCGCATGCCGACGCTTGCAGAAATTAATCAGGCAGCGCCAGAGACGCCGGTGTTTATTCTTCATCTATATGGCAGCGCCCTGCTCAATAAGGCCGCCATCAACGTTTTAGGCTTAGACAAAAACTCGCCCAATCCACGGGGTGGCACAATTGAAAAAGACAGCAATGGCAATCCCACAGGCCTTTTAATAGCAACCCCCTCAGCATTGATTCTTTACTCCACTTTAGCAAAAGGTCCTAAACTGCCAATTGAAGACCAAATTAATTCGACCCGGCACTATATGCGGGAAATGAATCGCCTTGGCATCACCTCAGTGATTGACGCCGGAGGCGGCGGTCAAAACTAT
Organism: uncultured Pseudohongiella sp.; assembly: GCA_964352445.1. Taxonomy (GTDB): domain Bacteria; phylum Pseudomonadota; class Gammaproteobacteria; order Pseudomonadales; family Pseudohongiellaceae; genus UBA9145. The sequence continues at coordinate 25,600 of CAYGSO010000014.1, forward strand.
CCGGATGACTATGAGGTAATCCAAATACTCAACGCCCAGAAGCAGCTGACAGTGCGTATAGCCTATAATTTGTTTGCCCAGAACGCGGGTAACGAGTTAAGCGACTATGAAAAATGGGTCCAAGTAACCTCGCCTGGCGCGGGTGATGACATGCTGCAAATGAATGGCGCTGGCGAGAATCTCGTATGGTCGGCGGCAGATTTTGAAAACTTCCTCGAGCCGCGACCAGAGCTTGCTCCAATTATGGAATCCCAGCTTGAACCGGTGGTAGAGCTGTTAGCTGCCAATGAATGGCCTTTTAGAATTCACGCCACCTATGACGAAACAATAGATCGATTTTTGTCCGTGTTTGAGCGGGTCAATGGCAATACTGCGTTTGCAACCCGTTTTATTATTGATCATGCGGAAACAGTGTCAGAGAAAAATATCGACCGTATTAAAGCCTTAGGAGGGGGGATTGCGATTCAACATCGCATGGCGTTTCAGGGTGAGTACTTTGTGCATCGCTATGGCGCACAGGCTGCCGAGCAAACACCGCCAATTCAGAAAATGTTGGCCGCACAGGTGCCTGTAGGCGCCGGCACCGATGCCACTCGAGTCGCATCATACAACCCTTGGGTCTCGCTGTACTGGCTGGTCACTGGAATGACCATAGGTGGCCTGCGACTGTATCGAGAAAACAACACTCTAGATCGAGAAACAGCGCTGAGCTTATGGACCCAAGGTTCCGCATGGTTCTCGGGTGAGGCTGACATCAAGGGCGCGCTCAAAGTTGGCCAATATGCCGACATGGCGGTGCTCTCTAAAGACCTAATGACCGCCCCTGCTATTGATATTCAGTTCATAGAATCGGTGCTTACCATTACCGCTGGCAAAGTCGTTTACGGCGCCAGTGAATTTACCGACCTATCACCGAAACTGCCCCCGGCAAGCCCGAGCTGGTCGCCAACGGAGCGTTACGGTGGTGCCTATAACCCACTCTCGCCGCTAGCGCGAGCAAAGCATAGTCATATTCATATTCATGATAACGCCTGTTCGCAAGGCTGTGGCAATCTGTGTGGCCTGCACGGGCACAACCATCAAATAGCGTGGAATACGCCGCTGCCTGTTGAGGATAAAAATAGCTTTTGGGGCGCGTTAGGCTGTTCCTGTTTTGCTTTCTAATAAATCTCGGTTCAGTTGGAGCCAGTAACAATGAAAAGTCACCTGCAGGAAACTGAGAGTAAAGTATCAGCTTGGGCGCCTTTTTCGGAAACCGCCTTCGCGCTGCTATGGACGGCAACACTTATCTCTAACATCGGCACTTGGATGCACGATGTGGGTGCTGGCTGGCTTATGACCACATTAAACCCTTCGCCGACGTTGGTGTCTTTAGTTCAGGCAGCGACCACTTTGCCCATTTTTCTGTTCGCTCTATTCGCTGGCGCACTAGCTGACAGACTCAATAAGAAACGAATGTTAATTGTCATTAACTGTATTTTAACTGCCGTAGTGTCCTCTCTTGCCGTGCTGGTGCAGCTTAACGCAATCACTCCGATCATTTTGTTGCTATATACGGTAGTGATCGGCACCGGGGCGGCTTTCATGGCTCCGGCCTGGCAAGCCATTGTGCCATCGTTGGTTCCCAAAGCTCAGCTGCAGCCAGCCATAGCTCTCAACTCCATGGGCATCAATATAAGCCGTGCGATTGGCCCCGCTTTGGCGGGGCTATTGATCAGCACAGTGAGCCTAACAGCACCCTTCGCTATCAATGCCTTGAGCCATTTAGTAATTGTTGTAGCACTGCTACTGTGGAAGCAACCGCTTGTTAAAGCAACAAAATACCCGCCCGAGCCAATTTTTGGGGCGATGATTACCGGCTTACGACACGCCGTTAACAACAGCGCATTGCTAAATACCATGCTGCGAGCCCTAAGCTTTTTCTTATTCGCCAGCGCTTACTGGGCACTACTGCCGCTAATTGCCAGAGCAATCCCAAACAGCGGCCCCGAAGTGTATGGCCTAATACTTGGTGCCATCGGGTTGGGTGCTGTTGGCGGAGCTCTTTTGTTGCCATCTCTTAAAAAATATCTCAGCGCGGACAGTCTCGTCAAGCTAGGCACCTTAGGCACCGCATGCGTTCTACTAGCCTTCGGCATCAGCCAAAGCAAGCCGTTAATCATTGTCGCTGCATTTACGGCCGGCCTAAGCTGGATACTGGTACTCACTTCACTGAATGTCTCCGCCCAGACTGCATTACCAAACTGGGTAAGAGCGAGAGGATTGGCCATTTATCTCATGGTATTTTTTGGCAGCATGGCGCTTGGGGCTACGCTGTGGGGTCAGATAGCCAGTTTGTTCTCCATTTCTACAGCGCTTTTCGTGGCCGCAGGTCTATTGCTTTTGGTGATGCCACTAACCAATAAATCTGCCCTCAATGGCGGAGAGCTGCTCGATCTAGCACCTTCAGCGCATTGGCCGAGCCCTTTACTCAATCCTAACGTTGAGACTAGTGCCGCCGGGCCAGTCTTAGTCACTATCAGCTATAAAATCGACCCTGACTGTCAGCAAGGTTTTTTACAGGCGGTTTATGCCCTGTCGAAACAGCGCTATCGAGATGGCGCGTTTAATTGGGGAATCTACCAAGATACAGACGTTCACAATCAGTGGCTAGAATGGTTTTTAGTGGCCGATTGGACCGAGCATCTTCGGCAACATGACCGAGTAACCAAACACGACCAAGACTTGCAGTCTCAGGTTAGTAAGTTTCACACCATCGAAAATCCTCCCATCGTTAAGCACTATCTAGCGCCTAACTTATCCGCACTTTAAAGGAAAGCACCGTGAATTTTCGCTTAGTCTTAGGTTATCTAGTAGCGCTGACAATTGGTATTGTATGCAGGCTTTCGGGCATACCTCTGCCCGCCCCGCCGGCTATTGTTGGCGCGTTGGTTGTGGTATCAATGACCTGCGGCTATGTTTTCATCGACAAAATTCATACTAAGAGTAAAGCGACACAAATCGATCACTGTGGCGGGCCACAGATCTAGAGGACACTTTTATGTCGGCACTATTAGGAGTGACACTAGGTTTCACTATCGGCATGGGCTGCAGATGGCTAGACCTACCCTTACCTGCTCCACCCAGACTGTCAGGGGCGTTATTGGTGGTAGTCATGACTGTTGGCTTCATAGGCGCGGACTTTTTAGTTTGAATTAACAGCTAATTGAACGCGGATCTCTGCAACACGAACGGAAAACTTGTTTTTATTCTGTCTTAATCTTTGCTTAACTTGATTCATGAGCGAAAACACTTAGACTGATTATTCTGTGTTTATCCAGCTCGTGTCTTTTAGCAAACGATTTTAAATCGAAGTGAGTTTTTTATGAGCGCTGTCCGCAAACAATCTCGCAGTGACCTTCAGGTCAATGGCAAAAACTACCGCTACTACAGTTTGAAAGCACTTGCAGCTCAAGGCTACCCATCGGTCAGCACGCTGCCGGTTTCTATAAAAATTCTACTTGAGAATTTGTTGAGGCATTGTGACAACCGGGTTGTATCTACCCATCACATCGCAAGCCTTGCTAACTGGGCAACTAGCCAGTATGAGAGCGAAGAAATACTGTTTCACCCAGTGCGAGTGCTCATGCAAGACTTTACCGGGGTGCCCGCAGTGGTCGACCTTGCCGCCATGCGGGACGCGGTTGCCAAGGCCGGCGGCGATCCGACTCTGATCAACCCGATTAACCAAGTAGATCTAGTCATTGACCACTCAGTGATGGTGGACAAGTTCGCCTCTGAGTCTGCGTTCAAGGAGAACGTCGTCATAGAAATGCAGCGCAATCGCGAGCGCTATCAGTTTCTCAGATGGGGGCAAACTGCATTCGATAATTTTCGAGTGGTCCCCCCCGGCACCGGAATCTGCCATCAGGTGAACTTAGAGTACTTGGCGAAATCAGTTTGGCAGCAAGAGATCGACGGTGAACTCTACGCCTTCCCCGACACGGTAGTGGGCACCGATAGCCATACCACTATGATTAACGGTTTAGCAGTGCTCGGCTGGGGTGTCGGCGGCATAGAGGCCGAGGCAGCCATGCTGGGCCAGCCGATTTCTATGAATATTCCGGAGGTTGTTGGCTTTAAGCTTGAGGGCGATCTGACCGAAGGCGTCACAGCCACCGACTTAGTGCTGACGATAACCGAGATGCTTAGAAATCATGGCGTGGTAGGTAAATTTGTGGAATTCTTCGGCCCTGGCTTGGATCATTTAAGCCTCGCCGACAAAGCGACTATCGCTAATATGACGCCAGAGTACGGCGCCACCTGTACTTTCTTTCCCGTAGATCAAAGCACCTTAGATTATTTGACTCTCACTGGCCGGGACACCGAAACCGTAGACTTGGTTAAGGCCTATAGCAAAGCTCAGGGCCTGTGGCGCGACGACAGCGGCGAAATTGCCTTCAGCAGCCAGCTAAGCCTCAACATGGAAGAGGTTGTGCCCTGCCTTGCCGGCCCAAAGCGCCCGCAAGACCGTGTGCCGTTGCCCGGCATGCCTGCCAGCCTAGCGGCGATTCTTGACAATAAACCGCCGCGAGAAGTTGCGGTGGAAGGTCAAAGTTACAGCATCAAGGACGGCGCCGTGGTCATTGCCGCTATCACTTCCTGCACTAATACCTCTAACCCTGAGGTCATGATGGCGGCCGGTTTAGTGGCAAAGAAAGCCCTCGCACTGGGCCTGGCCACAAAGCCTTGGGTCAAAACATCGTTAGCACCAGGCTCCAAGGTAGTCTCGGAGTATTTGGAACAAGCAGGGCTGCAGGACCCGTTGGATGATTTAGGTTTTCAATTGGTAGGCTATGGCTGCACCACCTGTATCGGCAACTCAGGCCCCTTAGAGGCGCCGATCGATGCTGCCATTGAAGCTGGCAGCCTGACAGTATGCGCGGTGCTTTCTGGCAACCGCAACTTTGAGGGGCGAATTCACCCGCGGGTTAAAGCCAATTGGTTGGCCTCCCCGCCTTTAGTTGTAGCTTACGCCTTGGCGGGAACGATCGATATCGACTTGAGCAAGGATCCGCTGGGTAATGACAGTAACGGCAACCCCGTTTATCTGAAAGATATCTGGCCCAGCAGTCACGAAATTTTGGCCGCTGTAGAGCTAGTGAAACAGCAGATGTTTGCCAATGGCTACGATGGCGTGTTCGACGGCGATGAAGAGTGGAACAGCCTGCCTTTAGTAGAAAGCAAAACTTATCAGTGGGACGCCGAGTCTACCTACATTAAGAATCCGCCTTACTTTGAAGAGGCCATGCTGCCGGTCGCTGGCGACATCACCGGGGCCAATGTCCTTGCGGTGCTGGGCGATTCAGTGACTACGGATCATATCTCCCCTGCTGGTGCTATCGCCCTTGCTAGCCCAGCGGGTGAGTATCTGGTTGCCAATGGCGTCGAGAAACAAGATTTTAATTCCTATGGCTCTCGGCGCGGCAATCACGAGGTTATGATGCGTGGCACCTTTGCCAACATACGCATCAAAAACGAAATGCTCGGCGGTGTTGAAGGCGGGTTTACCCGCATGGCGGGGGAAAACACCGCTGTGCCTATCTATGACGCCGCTATGGAATATGCCAAGACCAACACGCCGCTGGTGGTTTTTGCCGGCAAAGAATACGGTACCGGCTCCAGCCGCGATTGGGCGGCTAAAGGCACCAGACTGCTGGGGGTTCGCGCTGTGATTGCAGAGAGCTTTGAACGCATTCATCGCTCTAACCTCGCTGGAATGGGCGTGCTTCCGCTGCAGTTTATGGACGGCACCGACCGCAAATCACTGCAGTTAAGTGGAGACGAGGTTATTTCCCTAAGCGGCTTGGATTCAGTCAAATCAGGCATGACGGTTAGAATGACAATTGCCTATGCCAACGGCAAAACCGATAGTTGCGATCTGCTATGCCGGCTCGATACTGAGTTGGAAGTAGACTATTTTGTTAACGGCGGCATTATGCCATTCGTGGTGAAATCACTATTAGCTGACTAATCAGTTAAAAACAGGGTTAACTGGCACAGCAATTAGGCTGTGCTAGTTAACGTGTTGCGAAGTACTCTAGCCGGAATAGCCAGCAGAGCGTAACAAAGTACCGCAATTAGTAAACTAGTGTTAATACCACTCCACATGGAAATAGCCACCGCGAAAACACTGGCTAACACCCCCGTTGCGCCATTCACGCCCCACATCCACGGCAAGCTTGCCGAGGAATATTCCCGAAACAGTCTTAACCCTAGCGGGAAGCACATGCCCATGGGCACGGCGGCAACACCAACCACAAACACCACGATTGTGCAGCGCAGGAATAAACTTTGGGAAATAGTCGAATCGATTATTGGCCCTGAAATAAAATAAATCACTAGCAGCAGGCTGACAATGGTCGCGGGCAACAAATGGGTCCATTGGCTACTGCGGCTTATTTGAATTCTGTCAGACAGGAAACTGCCAACCCCTGCAGCAATAATCATGGAGAACAGCAACACAGAGACGGCGTATACAGGGTGGCCTAAATACACCGAAAAACGCTGTATTAGCGGAATCTGTACCATCATAAAACCGGTGCCGATACAGGCGAAGTACATCAGCCCGCTGGAAAATACGCCGCTGGGTAAATCAGGCTTGCCGGACAATAGCAGCGGCACCCCAATAACCAATACCACACCTACTCCGGCCAGGCCGCATAGCAGCATTAAAGTATAGGTTGCCAATAAATTGCCCCCGGCAACGATGCCTAAATCTTCTAAAACACCTTCACCGTTCAACAGTGCGACAGGTTTCAAGATGTTGAAAAAATAAGGCCGCGAATCCGTTGGCGGAGAGAAGTCTAAAAACTCATGCTGGGTGGCGGCCAGCAGCTGCTGAGGAGTTTTGCTAGCAAGCACGGCTCGTATCAGGAGGTTATCACTGGTTTGCCGCGGTGAATGCAAAATGCTAAACCCGTACTGAGCCGCTACTGCTTCCAGCTTATCAATATCAGAATCCAATAGAGGGTTTGGCGACACCAGCAGGGTTGCCACCGTGTTTCTTGCCACCAGCGCCATATGGGCGCCTGGGTCTTCTACGCCGCGCACCAGCAGCGACATGCTGGCCAAAGACAACAGGCGGTTGGTCTCAGACAGAGCCTCACTTGAATACCAACGGGACACGCTTAATAGCCCGTTAGCTGACAGCTGGTCTAAAAACACCTGCCAGCCTTCTACGGTATACAGGCCGTTTTCCGACAGAGTGAAGGCGCCGGCGCCTGTGGCCGCCCAAGTGTCTATTAACGACATTTGAATCACATCAAACGTCTCGTCGGCTCTAGTGAGATAGGACCTCGCCTCGTCGTGAACAAAATTAACCTGAGGCTGATTGGCCAAATTAACGAAATCGCGGCGGCGGTTTTCAAGCAAATTTAGGATAGCGCCGTTGATCTCGATGCCTGTGATTTTTTTACTGTCGGCCCACAGCGCCGTAAGAATATCGCGCCCACCACCGACCCCGATCACTGCCACATTGGACTGGGGACGAAGGTGATAAGGCAGAGAAGTGACGTCGAAACGGGGCCAGTCCAATGACTGCCGATCCCCATCCCACTGGGTTACTGCCGTGCCTGCCTCGCCATCAATAACCAGGGATTGGCTACGCATACCTGGAATGACAGGGGCGCCCTCTCCCGGCCCCCAAAAAAACGGACCGGCCTCAATGTCTGGAAACAGAAGAGTTTGACCGTGGATAGTCCAAGATTCGATAGTCTGGTCGGTATAGGCGATTTCATTGCCCTTGGGGTAAAACACCCGGAAACCGTTGATAGTCTTACTGTTAATGACGCCAGCAATGCATACCGCAGCGGCAACTCCTACCCAAACAAACGAGTTCCGCCCACTGTTAGCCAACTGAAAGAAAAATACGCTAAGCAGCCCCACCCCAGCGGCGATAAAGGTCGCACTGGTGATATCGAGAAAGCTAAGCAACGCCAAACAGAACAAACTGCCAAGAGCGGCGCCAATCAGGTCAACGGCATATATTAATCCGCTGCGCCCAGGAACCTGAGTAAGCGCTACCGTGATCACCACCCCACTAAACCAAAAAGGGATTGCCACCGAGAGCGTTATCAAAGCCATCTTGGCTATACTCAGCGCGCTCCAGCCATCCAAAATGCTCAATGAGACATTGATAACAATCAGATGACACAGAATCGCACTCACGGCAAACAGAAAGGAATAGACAACGAGGCTGCGATAGGCTTTTTCAACCGCAAACCTTGTCGGCTGCAGGTAGACCCACAAAGCCCCAGCCGCCATACCAAACATGGCCATGGAAACCGCAAAAAATGACAGATGATACCAAGTGACTACTGACAGCAAGCGTGTGTTGAGAATCTCGAGCAGCAGCGTCGAACTGGTAACCAAGAACAAGCCTATCAAAAAAGGCCTATTGGTTTGGGGCAGGGCTAGCGTTTCCATGGGGTCGTTTCTTCCTGAATTGTAGTCGTCGGGAATTGAAAAATTAACTAGCCCCAAACGAGATATCATTACGGCCCATGGCCAAATCAGCGCAAACCAAGACTGCTTAATCGCGAAGAGGCCAAATAGTAGCAGATCATGAGGTACGACCAAAGCCAGATCTATCAAAGGGGTCAGAGTAACTTGATGAGCAGGGGTCACCGCGCTGAGGGTTTAAAAGGGGTTCAGAGCAACTTGGTGGAGAAAGAGATCAAGTTACTCTGACCCCTTTGATTCCTTTGATTGCTGGGGTTAGCCGCTTGTGGGCACTCGTAGTATAGTTGGATCATTCGATGGCGATAGCGCAGTTAGAGCCTCAAATCTTTGAACAATAAGAACCGTCGGGTTGGCGAGTACTCAATGAAAACCTCAAATTATGGATAGGCTTGTCGGCACAGCTATGCTGCTTGGGCTTTTGCTGGTCATCAGCTATTTCGCGCTGGCTCATCCTTTGTATACTTGGGATTTGGTGCCCTATGTTGCTGCCACCCTGTCGGCGCAGATTAGCGAGCCTGTCGCTCTGCACTGTGCGACCTATCAACTACTGCAAAACAGTCTCTCCGAACCTGAGTTTACTGGATTGATTGCGGGGCCCTATGCCGCTGATCTATGGCAAAATTCAGAGCACTTTGCCAGCCAGCTCAACCTGTATTACGTGAAGCCTTTGTACGTGGCCGTGCTGCAGGCAGCGCTTTTGCTTGGTGTAAACCCGATTACCGCAATCATGGGATTGTCGCTGCTATCGGGGCTACTAATTTGTGGTCTTATGTTTCATTGGCTGAAATCCTATACCACGGCAATCAACGCCGCCGTTTTGGTCATTTTGTTTTCCCTCATTGCCCGTCTCATTGATCTTAGTCGAGTCCCAACACCTGATAATTTTTCAGCCCTAGCGGTGTTAGCGGGCATCTATTTGCTGTTAGTAAAAAGGTGGCTGTTCGCTGCAGTCACCCTCTTGTCTATGTCTGTTTTAATACGAACTAACAACATGGTTTTCGTCGGGCTAGTATTTACGTCGGTGCTTTGGAGTCGCTACTGCATCAATCGTAGCCTTGGGGACCCTCAGTTCAAAACAGCCGCCGTGGGTATGCTTTTTAGCGTTGCGGCTTATCTGCTAACCAATGCTGTGTTTGATTATCAATGGTGGCGCTTGTTCTACCATACCTTTGTGGAGAGCCAGGTCAGCATCGACAGTTTTGCCGTGGCGTTTTCCCTGAACACCTACTTCACAGTGGTGACAACCGCCCTGCAACAGCTGTTCGCTCCGGGTGCAACTATTGCCAGCGCCCTGCCGATTTTTCTCTTGCTCATTATACTGTCTCTTCGAATAACCCTGTCCCAGACCCTCGCAAATTTAACAGCCCCCACCGAAGACTTAGATTTACAGCAGGTAGTGCTGCTGTGTATCCCCGTTTTTATAACGGTGCTGTTACTATTTCCCTTGGCTGCAGGCTGGGACCGATTTTTTACAGCCCAATACGCGCTGATTTTGATTTACGCGGTAACCCAGTGGCACAACCGTCATTGCGATAACGAAGCTTAGGCTTTCTTACTAGGAACCCATCATGCCAAAACACATCGCTCTGCTTTTAGCACTCCTGTCCTACAATGCAACCGGTCAAACCGTATTACCGGGGGAGGAAGGCGCAACTCGCGCCATTCGCGGGGGCATTGCAATTCCGGCCCAAGCTCCCAACCGCAGTCGCGGCAGCGGCCCATTTGACACCCTTATCATTAAAGATGTCATGTTGATCAGCGGTGAAGGCGCGCCGCCTAGGGGGCCGGTATCTATCGTGATTAAAAATGATGTGATTGAGTCCATCGTGAGTTCAGCACCGGATATCGCGAACGCTGAAGTTATTGATGCTTCTTCCATGTATGCCCTGCCAGGTTTAATAGACTCACACGTCCACATCGGCAATACCGGCCAAGGCCTTACTGGGGAGATAACGCCGCCGGACTATGTGTTCAAGCTTTGGTTGGCCCACGGCATCACCACTGTGAGAGAAGTCGGCTCCGGCATGGGGCTGGATTGGACTGTAGAACACGCCAGACGCAGCGATGCCGGCGAAATCACGGCGCCGCGCATCGTCGCCTTTGCCATGTTCCCAGGGGGCAGTATTACCAGCGCCGCTGGGGCAAAAGCTTGGGTTGAAGAAGTACATCGCCGCGGCGCAAAAGGGGTCAAACTACGTGGCGCTACTTTAGCCGCGACCCGTGCTGTATATGAAACTACAGCCGCCCTAGACATGGACACGGCAAACCACCATGACCAAACCTCGGTCTATTCGGTCAATGTATTAGATAGCGCCCGCATGGGCTTGGATAGCATGGAGCATTGGTACGGCTTGCCCGAATCCCTGTTCACCGACCGCACGATTCAAGACTATCCGGCCGACTACAACTACTCCGACGAGCAGTGGCGTTTTGGCCAAGCCGGCCGTTTATGGAAGCAGGCAGCGGCCCCTGGCTCTGATAAATGGAATGCCGTGCGGGATGAACTTATTGCCCTAGATTTCACCCTGTCCCCCACTTTCACCATCTATGAGGCCAACCGTGATGTCATGCGCGCCAGAGACGCCGAATGGCACGCCAGCTACACCCTGCCTGCGCTGCAAGAGTTTTTTATGCCTGACCCAAGGCTTCACGGCTCTTACCATTTCGATTGGACCACCGCTGACGAGGTGGCTTGGCGGGAAAACTTTCGCCTATGGATGGACTTCGTTAACGACTATAAAAACCACGGCGGCCGAGTTGTCACCGGCTCCGACGCTGGGTTTATCTTCAAGCTTTTTGGCTTCGCTTATGTCCGGGAATTGGAATTACTCCAGGAGGCTGGTTTTCATCCCTTAGAAGTAGTCCAAGCAGCCACTCTCAACGGTGCCGAGCTATTGGGTATGGAAGAGCAAATTGGGTCGCTGGTGCCGGGCAAGAAAGCCGACATCGTTTTAGTCACTGAAAACCCGGTAGCTAACTTCAAAGTACTTTATGGCACCGGCCATATGAAACTAAATTTAGAAACCGGTGAATTGGAACGGGTCGGAGGGGTCAGCTATACCATAAAGGACGGTATCGTCTTCGATGCTAAACAGCTGCTGGAAGATGTTGCCGCAATGGTGCGCGTGGCAAAAGACCAAAACTAACAGCCCAGCCTCGCCTAGCAGTGTAAGTAGCGTTAGTCGCCGAACTGACCGTGCACTGCTTGGCCCTGCCACATTGTCAATAACACCTTAGTGTCGGAAATCAGCTCGAGCTCTATCTCAAATATATTTTGGTCCAATACAATAAGATCGGCAAACTTGCCCACTTCAATTGAACCACTGACTTTTTCTAATCGATTCACAATTGCTGCATTAATCGTAAAGGTTGCTATAGCAGACGCTAGATCGGTTCGCTCCCGTGGGTAAAAAGGTTAATCTTAAGCATTGTGCGCATCTTTGCGCACAATGCTGTCTCTATCTGCTCATAGGGGTTTGGTGGGGATACTGACCAATCGCTGCCAAAAGCCCACATGCCTCCTGCATCTAACACGCTCTTAATTGGATACATCCAACGCCACGCTTTTAGCATTTGAAGAAGCAGCAGAATCACTACAGACAAGCAAACCTGACAATGTTGAAAACAAAAAATCAGGCTAAACGGCAGGGCTTGAAAGTTCGTTAAAAATCAACTCAGGTAATTGTGGCGAATAAGTGAGATTAAATGAACTGCCGTCTTGCCATCCTTACTGAAGTCACACCCTGGTTCAGTTTACGGACACCGGCTGAAGTAGCTTTGCAACCTCGGGTGCGGAGCGGGCGACGCTGAAATAGTTGCCTTGGATACTGTCACAGCACAGCTGCTTTATCATTTCAAACTGGGCTTGGGTTTCAACTCCTTCGGCAACGGTTGTCATACCTAAGCTATGGGCGATATCGACAATACCCTTAACCAGCTTAGCATCGTCGCTGCTGAGCGTGATTTGGCTGACAAAACTTCGGTCGATTTTAACCGTAGAAATGGGCAGTCGCTGCAAGTAGCGTAACGAAGAGTACTCTACTCCAAAGTCATCCAGCGAAAGGGCGATTCCCGCATCAACCAGCTGGTGCATTAATGGCGCGATTACATCGATATCGTTGAACAAAGCTGTCTCTAATACTTCGATATTAAGAAGTGAACTTGGCACCTTATAGTGATCAAGTATAAGCCCTATTCTTTCGGTCAGGCCTGCATCTAACAGACTTTCATTGCTCAGGTTGACCGAGACAGGAACTACCGCTAGACCTTGTGCCTGCCACGCTGCAATCTGCGCAATGCTGCTGCGAATGACCCAGTCGTCTAGCACTGTAGTCTTGTCCAAAAGCGTGGCGGTCTTGACTATTTCTTGTGGGCTAATAGTGCCAAGTTCATCGTCTTGCCAGCGCAGTAATGCCTCCATACCGATTAGTTCCTCGGTAGAGACTTTCGCTTTAGGTTGAAAAAACAAGGTTACGGCATGCTGCTCTAAGGCTGGGATTAGCTTCAAGCCAATGTCTGACTCCCTTGCCAAACGCAGACCATCATCTGCAGTAAAGCTGGTGCAAACCAGCCCACTTTCATCCTTGGCACTCTCCATCGCCATTTCACAGCAGTGCAAGGCGCTGTCCACATCTGACAGGGCCGGTGCAATACTGCAATGAATGCTGGTTTGCTCAAGCAAAGCCACTATTGCGCTATCTTGCTGTAGCCGCTCATTGACAAGTCTCGAAAGATCTGCGGAGCTAAGTTCAGCCGAAGGCACAAACACTAAAAACCCATCTCGCTCATAGCGGCCAAAAAAAGAGTTAAAATTAACCAGCAATCCAGCGATAGACTGTGCCACTGGCAACACTAAATGAAGATAAGCGTCCAAGCCTTTAACCCGGTATACAAAGTCTAACTGGGGAAGTTTAATCAGCAGCAGACTGCCGAAACTCCACTTATCTTTGGAGTCTTTGACATGCTGTAAACACTGCTGGTAGCGATGAGAGAATTCATCAATGCTGAAAAAGCCAGTTAATGGATCTATATGATCAGCCAATCGAGATTGAGCTCTAGCCTGAATATCCGCAATATCCTCCCAAATTTCAGACTCCACCAAACGTGCAAAACTAAGCAGCTGTCGCCGCTGTGCGGTACCAAGCCTGCGCGGCCGCAGATCGATTATGCACAGAGTTCCTAGTGGCTGACCGGATCTCGATCGCAAGACAGCCCCGGCATAAAACCGAATCGCCATCTCACCAACCACTGCAGGGTGGTTCTTGAATTTTTCATCTTCAAGGGTATTTTCAACCACCAAAAGTTCAGGCTCGTTGATAGCATGGGCGCAGATAGAGTCAGAAATATCCGTCTCACTGGCTGTAAAACCACAGATGGACTTGAACCATTGCCTATCACGGTCCACAAATGAAATTAAGGCGATAGGCATGTTTAGAACATCAGCAACTAGACCGGTAATGCGGTCAAATCTGGGTTCTGGAGGGGTATCTAGTATTCCCAGATCATGCAGCGCCTTCAGCCGCTCAGGCTGTTTGGCCAGTTCGAGGCCAGTATTTATGTCAGTCATAACCGAGAGCTGTTTGAAATATCTGAATGTTTAATTGCCAATTCTAGGTGCCGCAAAAAGTTTGCCGTACAAGCTGATCTTGCGCTGGCGGCGCCGCGAATTCTTCCTGCCCTGCTTGCTCGTGACATGGATCAGCAAGCACGTTTACCAAGGCATGAAAAGGGCCATAGTCTTGGGCATTAACAGCTGCGTCGATCGCCGCTTCAACAAGGTGATTGCGTGGAATATAGACAGGGTTGGCCGAGAGCATTAAGCCCAGTGAATCGGTGTTTTGTGGGTTTGCTAGGCGCCGAGTCTGCCATCGTTCTAGCCATGGAGAAAAAGTTTCATCCAGCAAATTCGCTTCGCCGTTGGCAATTTTGCTTAAGCGATGGAAGGTTTGAGTAAAGTCAGCGCTGCTTTTCTCCATGATCTTAAACAGATCGGCCGACAGGGCTGCATCTTCAGGCTCATTCCCTAGTATACCCAGTTTTCGGCACATTCCTTTTTGAAACTCGCTGTCATATATGGCAGGAAATTCATTAACTGCCTGTTGCGCCAGCTCCACCGCCTGCTCTTGATCAGAACTAAACTGCGTTAGTAAAGCCTGTGCCAGACAGGCAAGGTTCCAATGGGCGATTTGAGGTTGATTGCTATAGGCATAGCGCCCGCCTTGGTCGATAGAGCTAAAAACCTTGCCTGGCTCGTAGCCATCCATAAAGGCACAGGGGCCATAGTCAATGGTCTCGCCCGACAACAAAGCGTTGTCTGTGTTCATCACCCCATGAATAAAACCAAGCAGCTGCCAACTAGCGATGAGTCGCGCCTGGGCGGCCATCGCCAATTGCAGTAAGGCCAGCGCCTGATTATCTGCTTTCCTTGCCTCGGGAAAATGGCGGTCTATGACGTGAGCACACAGCGCGCTCAGCGCTTCGCCATCGCCTTTAGCCGCAAAGTACTGAAATGTCCCGATTCGAATATGGCTTTTGGCGACTCGTGCGAGAACAGCGCCAGGTAGTACTTCTTCGCGATAAACCGGGTCACCCGTGGTTACCGCAGCCAAGGATCGAGAGGTACTAACCCCAAGCGCTGCCATGGCTTCGCTGACAATATATTCTCGTAGCACTGGTCCTAAGGGGGCTCTGCCATCGCCCCGGCGCGAGTATGGCGTTGGCCCAGAACCCTTTAGCTGAATATCGTAACGCTGTTGATCGCAGCCAATGACTTCACCCAAAAGCACGGCTCGTCCATCGCCTAACTGTGGATTCCAATGCCCAAACTGATGGCCGGCATAGGCTGTGGCAATGGGCTCAGCGCCCGCTGGAATAACATTGCCGGCCAAGATAGCAATGCCCTCTTGTGACTCGAGCCACGCCGGGTCAATATTTAGACGCCTGCTCAACTCATAATTCACGCGTATCAGTTTTGGCGCAGAAACTGCAGTGGGTACTTGATGGGAATACATTTGACTAGGCAGCTTTATATAGCTGTTGTCGAATTTTATAGCGGTCATTAACGAGCCTTAGGAAACTGGGTTTGTAGCCGGCGAGCTTGGTGAGGTTAGCAACTGCTTCACAAAGTAAACAAGTCCGCAACAACGAACTTTACTTAACCATAAGCACTGTGAATTCATCGCCAACAGAATCAGGAATAAGCTCCACGCGACGCGACAAAGACTGACAGTATGCCAGAATGCTGGCTTGATCGTAAGCTACTAAAATACCGCCGGCAAAATCAACCCGAGAGAGAAGATTAAACCCGAACCCGATGGCACTGCTAGCATAGAGCTTGGCGATCATGGTGAAAATAAAATTTGGCGCCGAACAGCGATAGCTCAACGCACCGCTGGCAATGACATAGTCAGCTGTAGGCAAGGGGTCTGCAGTAAAATCACCGAGCATGAAGCAGGTATCTTTAGCTGTGCCATGACGGGCGACAGCGACATCCAAAAAGGGCTGCATCTGATCGATACCGGTATAGCTAAAATTGTCTGTGTGTAAGGCTATAAGACTGCGTAAATCGCCATGGCCGCAGCCTATATCCAGCACCGAGCGACCGGCGAAATCGCCTAGCTGTGCAAAAATCCCAAGTCGCAGCTCCTGATTTGCGTCGGCTTTCCAGCCCAAAGCGCCCGGAGTACCCGGGCCAAAATCTACAAGCCGGTCAAGATGATAGGCCTGAATCGCTGTCAGCTCAGAGAAATTCATAAACCCCAATCTTCCGCTTTAATCAACAATGTGCGTACGCAGCCCATCTACCTTCCCCGTTCTTTATCCCTAAACAACTGATTTAATAGCGTAGTTCTAGATACTCCACATGTCCAATCAATCAATTTCAGCGCAGCAGCCACAGCGTTAACCATATCCATAAGGGTGTCAGAATAATTACTCCACCACCTGCAGCTACCCGCAGCGCATCGGCCGTTAAGCTAAATCGCCAGAAGTTACCCGATCAACATCCACCCGCCAATCGAAGTTGATAAATCAGAATGACAACACCTGGGTCGGTGCCAACGGTATCGGGTTCGCGGGCAACGGTGTCGAAGTCATTACGCCGACTCCTAGATCACCTAGCACCTAATCTTGAGAAAATCAGTTGAAAGCAAATCCCTTGCTTATACTTAAGCTAAGTAATCTGAGCCTAACTATGGAATTTGGTCATGAATATCAAACAGGGCAGTCTCTCGGGCAATAAAGATAAAGAGTCTATTTGGCGCGAAAAGTACCTTGAGAGTCTAGATGCCCAAGAGAAAGAGAGCGCGCAGCAGCAAGAAACCATTAATACCCTGCGCCGCGGGCTGCTTAGCGTTAGTCTTGCCGGAGATGGTATAGATAAAGAACTAGATACTAGTTTAGCCTCGCTTAGGCGGCAGCTGCATAAACTAGATCAGCAAGCCGAGTTAAACAAGCTGCTGCAGACTATCGAAGAAAAACTACTGGAGTTGGACAACCGCAAGATTCAAAAATCTGACGGTATGCTGACCTTGCTAGATGTTGCGATACTAAGCCTCAGCAAGCTTAAATTTGCCCAGAGCCACAAACGCGCAATACGCAAGTTCACCCGAAAACTAAAAAACCCCGGCGATGATCCTAAGACGCAGCTAGCGCTGCTGGAGGACTTTATTCAGCTATGCGTGACTATTTTTGACAATCTGCTGGAAGCTGATGGCACCGCCGCGGTGAGCATTTGGCAGCGACTGTTCGGCAAGCAGTTGCCAATGCCAAAACAAACCCAACCACAGGCTAGGCAGCCACCTCAGTCATTAGACAATGACAGTGCTGAAGCACCTAAGGTTGAAAGCTCCCAGGCTAAAGCCGCCGACAGTGACGCAGCCACAGCCAAGATCGATACCGCCCCAAAAGAGCTTGAATCCACACTTGCGGCTATCGCTCCAGCGCCAGCGCCGATTGCCGCGCAATCCAACTGCGCTAAACTAACGGTATCTGAAACCGAAAATATGGTTAAAGAGTTTATCTACCGGCTGTTGGACAACATCGAATCTGTAGAGGCAATTCAAGCGGTTGCCGCAACTCTGCGATCACAGCTCCTTAGCTCTAGGGGTGAAGCACTCAAAAACACCCTCGACCAAATTCATAACCTGTTCAATCTGGCCTCGGCTAACGAGCGCAACTGTTTCAGAAAATACTTAGAAGAGCTGAACTCGTCAGTTGCCCAACTCAGTAAATTCATCGGTCAGAGCCAAGGCCACAGTGCGTCCTTAAAGCAGTTGGACCAAAACTTAGATACAGATCTTCGCCTCAGGTTAAGTAGCATTCATACCAACATCGACAAGGTTAACGATTTATCAGATATGAAATCAGCCATTAAGGGACAACTTGATGACATGGTCATAGTGTTGGATGAGTCCAAGGCGAACAAGAGTAAAACCGAGTCTGAATACCTAGCGCAAATAAACTCATTAGCCGAGAAATTTGCAGCGGTGGAGCAAGAGTCGAAGCAGCTGAAGCAGGCGATGGAAAATCAAAAGCGTGCGGCAGAAGTTGATAGTTTAACCAAATTGCCTAACCGCTTTGCTTTTCTAGAAAGGCTCAACAAAGAACTCGAGACCTTGACCGTCACCACCGACCCAATCTGCCTCTGTATCGGTGACGTTGATGGCTTTGATCAACTCAATCGTAACTTTGGTCTCAATGCCGGCGATAAAGCACTGCAGCTGATCACCAAGCAAATGCAAAAGTGCCTTAGCAGCGGTGATTTCATCGCCCGCTATAGTGCAGATAAATTTGCCCTGCTACTGCCCCTTCAATCAGCCGAGTCGGGCCTCACGGTTTTACATACAATCTGTGAAGAGATTCGGCAGACACCTTTCAAGTGCAGAAACGAGAACCTCGATATCACTTTATCTTTTGGCATTACCCAGCTTGCAGGAAATGAGAAGGCAAACATTGCATTCGAGCGAGCAAACACTGCTTTACTCAACGCCAAAAATGCAGGTGGAGACAACTGCTATATGAACTAAAAAACCGCGCGTTTAAGCAATTTTGGGTAGTACATTTTCTTAGGTCTTTTCGCTATATCGCAGCCACTCAATAGCTCAATTTAAACCTATAAAAACTCGTAACGCTCCACAGCGCTAGAAAAAGGTAGTCTACAATTACTAACATAAAAGTAAGAAATTTTTACCTCGTAACGGAAACAGAAGCAATTTTAGGTACAGGCACTGAATGGCTCGCACCTCCCAAAACTAGAGAATCTGGACTCCCTATGGACATCAAAAAGTACTTATTTCTGCCCCCAGAAATAACCGCCTTCGAACAGAAATACTTAACAAACCTTAACAAGGTCGCACTCGTTGCATTTGTCGCCCACATACCTGTGATCATGGCGATTGCTGCCTTAGCCGGCACCGGCGTGGTGTTTGCCCTTGCACTTACCGCCCTTGTTGTCGCCGGACCGGTAGCTGCTTATTTTACCCTGAAAAATCAAAGAGCAATCTCGGTGATCTATGGCATTGCCGCCATGCTAATTGGCGGTGTGCTGGTGCATTTTGGACAGGGCCCAGTGCAGATTGAAATGCATTTTTACTTCTTCGCCTTGCTGGCAATTCTCTGCATGTTTGCTAACCCGACAGTCAACCTTGCAGCGGCTGCAACTGCTGCAATTCATCACCTGACAGTGTGGTATTTTTTGCCTGCAAGCTTTGTAAACTATGATGCCCAATGGTGGATCGTAGGGGTACACGCTGCATTTGTGGTTCTCGAAACCGTTGCCGCCTGCTATATCTCTCGCCAGTTCTTTGACAATGTGATCGGCCTTGAAAAAATTGTTGAAGCAAGAACTGCGACAATCAACGAGCAGCAGCAGCATATGAAGCTGATTCTCGACAACGTTGGCGAAGGTCTAATTTCGATCAATCTAGACGGCAAAGTCTCCGGCAAAGGCAGTAAAGCTCTGATGACTTGGTTCGATGCGCCAAAAGAAAATCAACTACTTTCAGAATGGATAGGCAAAGCTGATTCAAAATTCGCAGAATGGTTTGACCTGGCACTGGAAAGCGTTACCGATGGCATGCTGCCGCAAGAGGTCGCTATCGCTCAGCTACCCTCAACGATTTCTCAAGAGGGCAAGACCTACACGGTGTCGTACAGCCTGATCAAACAAAACACGACGCCATTGTCTGAAGGCTCGGAAGATAAACGTGAATTCACTCGTGCACCGGCTCCTGCATTGGAGGAAAAAATGCTGGTTGTGATCAGAGACGTAACTGAAGCCTTAGAGCAAGAAGCACAAGGTCGTCGCCAAGCCGAGCTGTTAAAACTATTTCAACATATTAATCGAGACAAACCGGCATTCTTGGAGTTCTTGAGTGAGGCCGAAGAACTGATTATGACTTTGATGGAAGGCAAGTACGGGGACATGGACCATCTGAAGCGCCTTGTTCACACTCTAAAAGGAAACTCTGCCATCTTTGGTATGGGCATTTTCTCGGGAATTTGCCACAAACTTGAAACCAAGATCGACGACGAAGGCTTAGAGCCTAGCACTTCAGAAATTGAAGGCCTTCACAAGGCATGGACTGAGGTGCGTAAAGACCTGCGTGAACTGCTTGGAGAACAAAGTCAAACCGGAATACAAATCGAGGATTCAGACTATCACGCAATTCTCAAAGCAGTAGTGGACGGTGAGGATCACACCACGGTTCGCTGCATGATCGAATCATGGCAGTTAGAGCCTGCCTCTCGACGCTTGCTCATGGTGCAAAAACAGCTGCAGGGGCTAGCCGAAAGAATGGGCAAAGACAATGTCAATATTGTAATGGAAGCCAACGATCTGCGCATGGATAGCGAGCATTTTGCGCCATTTTGGAGTGCGTTCATCCATGTCTTGCGCAATACCATTGATCACGGTATCGAGGATGAAGTTAGCCGAGGTGAATCTGGCAAACCCAGCGCAGCGACGATTGTCGTCAGGACTCACACCCAGGACGATAAGTTTATCATAAGCGTTGAAGACGATGGCCCCGGCGTGAGCTGGGAGCGCCTGCGTGAAAAAGCGATGGCAAATGGGATTAGTCTTGACCAAGTCAAAGATAACTCTGAACTTATGTTTATCTCTGGTCTAAGCTCGAAAACCGAGGTCACCGAACTTTCGGGCCGCGGCGTAGGCATGGCAGCGGTGGCGGAGGCTTGTGAGGCGCTGGACGGAACAATCAGCGTGGATTCGGAGTCGGGCAAAGGCACTAGCATCAGATTTTCATTCCCCAAATCAGAAAAAATATACGAAGGGCACTCTGCTCTTCTCAACCTAGGTAAGTTGGCATAAGCCATCACCCACATCAGCAGTAAGGAGATCTAATTGTGACAAAGAACATATTAGTAGTCGATGACTCAGGCACAGTACGTCAGCAGGTAACCATGGCACTTAAAGGTGCTGGCTTCGATACCCTAGAAGCTTTTGATGGCCAAGATGGACTGAACGTAATCAATGGTGGAAAACACATCGATATGGTTATTTGCGATGTCAACATGCCAAACATGAATGGTCTGGAAATGGTTGAGGCATTCAAGAGCCACTCTGCGACTAGCTCTATACCAGTCATCATGCTAACTACCGAAGGTCAGCCCTCGCTGATTAAGCGGGCTAAGGAAGCTGGCGCGGCAGGATGGATTGTTAAGCCCTTCGATGCCAATCAGCTTATTGCTACGGCAAAACATTTAACTGGCGCTTAGGCGTAAGCCAGTTTTCAAGGAGTAATGGCGTGTCGGAATTTCCCGGGGAAATAGAGCTTAGTGACAATGAAGCGATGAAAGCGAATGCTTTGCTTGGCTTCAACTCTGATCTAAACGAATCATCACCTATGACCGATGACCGCATCAAGCGAGTGCGGCATGAGATCGAGCTTAGGCAAGACAATATTAAATCCCATGTGGATGAAGTACGCACTTTATCTGATCGAGAGATAATGGCTTGCGGCAATGTGCTCTCGAGGATTGTCGAAGATGTCAAAGGCATTATTTATACCGCCGATGCCAAAGTTCGAAGCTCAGGGGCTCAATCTGAAAAAATTACCCAAGACTTTATCGAGAAATTTCGCCGTGAAGCCGACGCCCAAACCGAAGCAGTGGCTAGAATTTCTGAGTGTGCTCTGAATATTGAAGCGGCAGTAGAATACGTTGACAAACTGCGCTACACGTCAGAAATTCTTGCCACTAATGCGCTTATCGAAGCCGCTCATCTTGGTAAAGAAGGCCGCGCGTTTAGTGAGATTGCACAGCAGCTCCGGGATCAAAGCAAGCTGGTAAAATCTACTACTATTAACGTCAAGCTTGCGGTTGATACGGTGCGCGATGGCGTTATAGGTGTCGCTGCGGGTAGCGAAAGCATTCAAGAAAGTACTAACGTATACATAAAAAACATGCAGAACTATCTCCAAGAAAGTGCTGAGGAATCTGCCGCGGGCGGTGGTGAAAATGCACTAGCTTTGGTGGTAAAGCTGAGCAACCAAGCACTTTCTCATCTGCAGTTTCATGATCCTATGGTGCAGCGATTAGGGCACATTGAAAAAGAGGTTGCCAAACTGTTAGAACGAATTGAACCAATTCTCACTGGCGCCAATAACATCGGCGAAGACGAGATCCTAGACAATGAATCCTACTCAAATGACTCGCCCACCGCTGGCGATATAATGCTTTTTTAAGGAACCCAAAAATGACTTACGATGAATCATCAGCGACAGCAACCATTCATGAAATGCTAGTTGACGCATGCGCAGAATTATTTGGCCAATTTGGTCTTTCAGTGAAGCGCTCTGGGAAGCCTGCCACCAACGTTAGAATTTGTTCCCTAATTTCTGGAACTGGCGAAGGTTTGAAGATAAATGCCTTTATTCAACCTGACATGGAAGTATTAACCTATGGGCATCCCAGCAAAAAAGCGGATGTCTCTCAAGCCGAGGCTGAGGACTGGTGCTGCGAGTTTAACAATCAGCTCATGGGCCGGCTTAAAAACAAACTGTTAGAACGTGGCTGTACTATTAGCCTAGGGCTGCCGTCACTAATGGTAGGTGAAGGAATAGGCAACGCAAAGTCCCAAGAAGCGATTTCGCTGACTCAACACTTCGAGACAGATTTTGGCGGAGTTGATCTAACTAGCTTCCTTCGGCTCGATCCTGAATTTGTTTTGTTTGATGTCTGTGCTAGCTCTATGGCTGCACAGGGGATAATGAGAGAAGGCGAAGTTTCGTTGTTTTAATATGGCTTTTGCTGACGCTGTCAAATTCTCTGTCGCAGTCTGCGGTATCCTCACAGTAGTGACTGCAGGGCTGCTCGTTAGCAAAAACGGGTCAGCTACGATCGATCTACATCAAGGTCATCCGATGGCTGAAATGAATCACCAGCAAATTGAAGACAACCTGCGGCGCCGCTTTTTGGTCTTACCTCAACCGGAGGCAATTACGCCTCCCGCTTTGCAAACGAGCGAAGGCACAGCGCTTAATCAACAGCTAGCCCATGCGTGGAGTCTGGTATTCTTCGGTTTTACGTCCTGCCCGGATGTTTGCCCGCGAACCCTTTCTATCCTAGCTAAGGCGGCGCAGGATTATGACAGCGGCATCGAATCTGGGGATACTCAAGTTCTATTTATATCAGTAGACCCAGGCACAGACAGCCTAGAGCGCATCACGGCTTACCTGGGCAGCTTCGATTCTCGATTCGTTGGCTACACAGGCTTAGAGAGTCAACTCGCTAATTTTGCAGCGCAATTAGGCGCTTCTTACCGCGAAGCTGGCCAAGCTTTTGATCATTCAACCTCGATCTATGTTGTCGATCCTATGGCTCGCGTCCAAGGACTGTTGCTCTCCCCCAGCAGTAGTTCCCAGCTAATTGCTGATTTCCACGCGATCCGCACCCATAGCTTGCAACAAGAAACCCACTGGGCAACCGGCGCCGTAGCGAACACACAGTGACTGTTAGCCGCGCACATCAGCAAAAACCGCCTACAGAAACTCCGTGGCGCTCGCGAACAATTTTCGCGGTTTTTATCGCTCTATGGTTATTCACCTGTAGTGCAATTATTGGCGCGCTTTCACTGGGACACGTCGTGGCTTTACCCTTGCCCGCCCCGTCAATAGTGGATACTTTCAAAAACACTTTACTGCAATACCGCGCAGCCTCTGTTAATGGCGAGTTTGTTACTCATATTTTGGCAGCAGATTGCTCCTGCACTAAAAGCCTAACTGAGCATTTGTTAACTAAGGGACCCCAACCGCAAAGTGATGAACTTATACTTTATGTGGGTTTTGACCCTGAACTAGAGACGGCAGCGATCGCTGCTGGTTTTCGGTATAAGCAGCTGCAAAGCATCCAGCTAACAGCAATGGGCCTAGAAAGCGCCCCTGTGATGGCAGTCTTTGACGAGCAAAACAATCTCAACTATCTAGGCGGCTACTATGATCACCCTGCCGCAATCCGCCCCCAAGACAAAGCGATTCGCGACTCGATCACAAGCCGAGCAGCAATAGAACCGCTGCCAATTTTCGGGTGCGCCACGAGTTCCCGCTTACAGGAAGCATTTGACCCACTGGGGATAGTCTACTAACTAAACGAGAACTCTGCCGCTTAAACCCTATGTGATTTTCTCTGGTAAACTAACCGGATGCCGAGAATCCACTGCCTACGCTGCCACTACCCAGTCAATACCTGTGTCTGCCAAGCAATAGCTGAAGTTAGCTGCAGCACAAAAATAGTCATAATGCAGCACCCATCTGAAACGAGTCATGCCAAAAACACCGCCCGCTTAGTGCCACTGGCCATCGGATCTGCTGAAATAGTCGTCGGCGAAACGGCGGATGATTTCCAAGGACTGAGCGAGCGCTACCGCGGCAAGCAAAACGTGGCTGTGTTTTACCCAGCTCCAGCCAGCTCAGAATTTGCCCCAAGGGCAAGCAGTCAGACCATCGAAACACTGCTATTTTTAGACGGCACTTGGCGCAAAGCGCTTAAACTCTGGTCCTTAAACCCTTGGCTTAGCACGCTACCCACCTATAAAATCAGTCCCGAAGCCCCAAGCAACTACGGCATTCGTAAAACCAAACAGCGCCATGGTCTGTCCACACTCGAGGCGGTAAGCCATGCACTTCAGCTTAACGAAAACATAAACATAACGCCTTTGCTGAACCTTCAGCAGGCAATGCAGGCTCATTGGCTTGATTCCAACCATCGCACTAAGACAAGACTAAAATGAGTAGTAGCAGTCATAGAAACAGCAATCAACCACTGTTAAGCTCAAGCGCCGCCTGCGGCCCCATCAAAAACAATTTGCTGTTAAACTGCTGCCTGACAGCGGGACAGTGTGTACAGGCATGGAAGCAGCGGGTTCAAGCCATTGTCAAAACTCTTAACCCTTTTAAACAGCTAGCGAGTCACTGAATTGAAATCGGCACTCATTTTTGGCGGTAAATCTCCCCTTGCACTTGCCATAGCGAGACAGTTTGCGGCCAATGGCTTTGATCTTTTTCTGATTGCTAGAAATAGCGCAGCGCTCGCCGCCACCGAATCCAGTTTCGCCACTGAGTTTAACTGCAAATTATCTGTGGTCGAATTAGATATCTCAAAGCAGGGCTCTCTACTAGAGTTCGTCTCCAGCTTTCAAGACCGTTGCCCTGATGTCGTCATCTCGGTACTTGGCCGCCAACAGCCAGCGGATTTTAAACGCGATGATATTGACGCACTCAGCGCGTTAGTCGAAGGCAACTTCACCGGGCCCGCTGCCGTATTGGAACAATTTGCGACCCTAATGGAAAAGGCAGGCAAAGGCACCTTGATCGGTATCTCGTCGGTAGCCGGGGAACGTGGGCGGCAAAAAAATTACAGCTATGGGGCGGCTAAAGCCGGGTTTACGGCATTTCTATCGGGCCTGAGAAATCGCTTAGCCGGGTCTGGGGTCCACGTTATGACAGTGAAGCCTGGTGTAATTCAAACCGACGCCACAGCGAATTTGCAGCACCCTAGCTGGCTAGTGCGGCCCCCTGAAGTAGTAGGTGTGGATATCTACCGGGCCTTTGTTAAGCGCAAGAACACGCTCTATACCCCATGGTTTTGGGCCTGGATTATGCTGGTAATCAAACTCATCCCAGAGCCAGTTTTCAAGCGGCTCAACTTATAGTTGAGCCATTGCAGCCCATGCCGAAAAACTCTGCGAGCTAGCCTAGCTTTGAGGTTGCTTTGAGCCAGACATTAATTTCCGCCCTCACTGTGGCGAACAATCCGCTTAGAAAGCTATAATGCGGGCCTTTGACGTTAAGCAATGAGCACACTCTATGGGCAGAGCCTATCAAAACCGCAAAGAATCCATGGCGAAAACAGCCGATGCGAAAACAAAAGTCTATAGTAAGTATGCCAGAGAGCTGTTTGTGGCCGCCAAAAGCGGGGGGGTAGACCCGACTGGAAATCTTACTCTGCGCAGCCTAATCGAGCGCGCCAAGAAAGACCAAGTCCCCACCCATGTTATCGATAGAGCATTGGAGAAAGCCTCAGGCGGCGGCACTGAAGATTTTTCTGTCGCTCGCTACGAAGGTTTTGGGCCTGGCGGCAGCATGCTGATCGTTGACTGCCTCACAGACAATCCCAATCGAACCTTTGGCGATGTGCGTCAGTGCTTCGTTAAAACCAAATCAAAAATCGGCACCCCAGGTAACGTTAGCCACCTGTTCGACCACTGCGCTATTTTCAAACTTAAATCTGGCGACGAAGAAGCGATCCTTGAAGCACTGCTTGAAGCCGATGTCGATGTCATGGATATCGAAAATGAAGCCGGTCATATTACCGTGTTTGCGCCTAGCACCGAGTATGGCGCCGCTAGGGACGCACTGTGTAAGAGCTTCGGCGATGAAAATGGTGAGCTTGATTTCGAAGAAGACATCATTCTGTTCTTGCCACAAACCTTAGTTAGCTTAGAGGGCGTTGATCTTGAAATGTTTGAAAAAATGCAAGATATGCTTAATGACCTAGATGACGTTCAGAACGTTTTTCACAACGTAGACGAATAACACCGGTGGCAAGACAAATTTCTTGCCCCGCCATTAGCATTAGCCTGGTTTTTGAATTGCTAGGCTCGGCCCCCGCGCTATCTTAACTACCCGCTAACCCACAGCGAAAAACAAGGTTCCTAGGTTTGCGATTGCCGTAAGCAGCTGCAGCAAAATTTACCCTACAGCCATCTGTCGTCTTGGATTTCGAACCTTGCATTGCCACCATGGCTTGTAATTGAGCTCTATCCTCTTCAGTATAGTTAGCATGCGCACTGAATACCCTAGCTTGCAGATCATTAATTGGCTTAGTGCAAAAAACAGTGGATAAGCCCCTCAAAGCCTTGAATCAGCTCCCTAAAACTGATCCTCACTGTTTTTCACTAAAATCCTAAAAACTAGTGTTATTCTGTTCCAACACGCTATAAGCTCAGCGCGTTTTTTTGGGCTAAGGACTACTGTAATGAAATTTTTGTTTGTCTCCTACGATGCTCTTATTGGCGACCTTGCGTGGCAAGTCATTAAAGAGGGCCATGAGGTTAAATACTCAATAAAAAACCCTATAGATCACGATGTAGGCGCGGGATTTATTCCCATGGTTGATGATTGGCGAGCCGAGGTCGACTGGGCCGATGTCGTCATTTTTGATGACGTTTTAGGCATGGGCACTGAAGCTAAGAAACTGCGCGACGCCGGCAAGCCTGTAGTCGGTGGCACACCCTATACCGACATGTTAGAAGACGACCGCTCGTTCGGCCAGGAAGAGCTAAAAAAACATGGCATTTCTATCATCCCTTACAAGCACTTCGAAAGTTTCGACGAGGCCTTGGCGTTCGTTAGAGAAAACCCCTCACGCTATGTGATCAAACCCTCTGGCGAGGCGCAAAACTTAAAAGGCCTGCTGTTTATTGGCGAAGAAGAAGACGGCTCAGATGTTATCCAAGTTTTGGAAGACTACCAGCATGCATGGTCTGAAAAAATCCCCTCCTTTCAATTACAAAGACGAGTCGAAGGGGTGGAAGTGGCTGTGGGCGCTTTTTTCAATGGCAATGAATTTGCCTACCCAATCAATATTAATTTTGAACACAAGAAACTGTTTCCCGGGGATCTTGGCCCTTCAACCGGCGAAATGGGCACAGCTATGTTTTGGACCGGCCCCAACCGCATATTCAATTTGACCCTGAAGAAATTGGAGAAGCGCCTGGCCGAAGAGAACTATGTTGGCTACATCGATCTAAACTGCATCGTTGCGGGCAACCACATCTACCCGCTTGAATTCACTGCACGATTCGGCTACCCAACCATCTTTATTCAGCAAGAAGGTATTCTTACGCCAATCAGCGACTTTCTCTATGGGCTTGCAACCGGCACTCGAAAAACCTTTAAAACCCGTACCGGCTTCCAAATTGGCGTAAGAGTGGTGGTGCCACCGTTCCCATTTAATGACCCAGAGACTTTCGCGGTTAAATCTAAAGACACCATTATCCACTTTAGAAAAGGCAAGGAAGGCGTGCATTTCGAAGACGTCAAACTGGTCAATCAGGAGTGGGTAATCACCGGAAACTCTGGAGTCATTTTAGTCGTGGTTGGTACTGGGCCAACAATGAAACAGGCCCAGAAACAGGCCTATGCACGCATCAAAAATTTAATTATTCCACACATGTACTACCGGGTTGATATTGGCAATCGCTGGCTTGAAGACAGCGACAAATTACACAGTTGGGGCTACCTGCGGGAACTATGATCAGATTCATAACAGACGAAAAAGAATGCCAAAGGGTATGGGAAATGTTTAGCCCACACGAACGCGCTTGGGATGAATGGGAGCTAATGTTTGCATTTCATGATGAAGCTACCTACCGCTTCAACTTTATGGTCCACGAAACCGAAGGCACTATCGATGGTTTAATCCCGTTAGTTTTAGATACCTCAGATGGCAGTCATGAGCTGTTTGGGGGCTGCTATCCCGATGCTAGGGTGCTATGGATCGATATTCAACATTTCCCTGAGTATTTTGAGCAGCTACCCCAAAACACCGTGTTTTTTGATCTATGGGGCTCGTGGGTGGATAAGCTGCTGGCAGTCTATCCGCAATATGCAGAAAACTTTGCCGAAAAAGACATGCAGTACTTTTTAGTGCCCGCTGAGTTTGACTACGACTTTGTAAACCATATCCACACGTTTTCTTCCGGCAAGCGCAAAAACTTTTTGAGAGACCTGCGCAAACTGCGAGAACGAGGGGTTGAATTGAAATGGAGTGACGAGGATGAATCTGAATTATTCATCAACCTCAGCGTGAAAAACTTTGGCACCGAGTCAGACCATATGGTGGAAGGCGGTAAGCAAGAAGTTAGGCGCGTAGTTCGAGAGCTGAAGAAAAGCGGCTACCTGCGAACGCTCACTATCGCATTAGACGGTGTAAAACAGGCGGCATCTATGTCTGCCCACTTTAAAGATACTTGGGTTGCTCTGTATGCCAGCAGCAACAACGATATAGATAGTCTTGGCAAACTGTTAAATACTGAGACTATTCAGGAAAGCTGCAGGCTAAAAGTTAATGAGATCAACTACATGACTGGCATGGCATGGAAAGCCGCTTGGCATATGAAAGAAAATCCCTGCAGCACAATGCGCAAGCCCGCTAAACCTCTAACGCCTTAGTCTGGCCAGCTCGAACTGCTGCATGGCGGGTCGAGCTGGGTCAGTGGTATTCCAAAAAGCCCAGCCATGCCATAGATCAACTCTCCTAAAACTGGTCTAGACTTAGCAAGCATCCTCTTTTTTCATCCGCAACAGAGCCAGTTCCATGCAAGCCATACGTAATTATTTCCTGTTCCTTTGGAATGGGGGTTTGAACCCCGAGACCGCCGGGCTAATCGAACTTCGCGAACGTCGTATTGTCGCCAGCGCCATACTCTTACTTTCGCCCATTGGCTTCATCATCATTTTTCTTAATACCCTAAACAATTTATCAACGGACAATATCTACCTGCTATGCGGCCAAGTAATCGTTTTATCTGGCCTCTTTATTCAAGCCTACTTAAATTCCCAATCAAGCGCTGCCAATATTGTTATTCTGGCGTTTTGGATGATGCCGACCCTAGTAATGCAGTCCTATGGAGTGCAGGGCACAACTATGATGTGGCTACTGCCGACTCCTGCGATTGCTATGCTGCTAACAGGCCGTATAAATGGCATGCTTTGGGCGGCAGTTTGCTGCGTTACCATTACAGTCTATGGCATCGTCCATGAAACAGGTCTGCTTAACTACAATTCACCGAATTATGACTATCAGCCGGCTGTTGGCATCAATAATGCCATTGAAGGAGTCATGTTGATTATGATTTTAACTGGTGCTGCGCTTATTTTCCGAACTGCCCAGCACAATACCGAAATAGAGTTCAGAAAACTGGTTGCGCGACTCGAAAACGAAGTGCATAGCCGAGCGCTGGCCGAGGCAGATGCAAAGCAATCTGAACTAAGCAAAACAGCCTTTCTGTCCGCCATGAGCCATGAAATTCGCACGCCTTTGAATGGCGTGATAACAGCCACGCATCTGTTGGTTCGAGCTAAGAATGATAGCGACAGAAAAGAATTTTCCGACATAGTCATAGAAAGTAGCAATACCTTGCTGGAGCTTGTAAGCGATGTGATGGACCTAACCGCCATGGAGTCTGGCAAGCTAAAAGTCGCCAACGAGGCATTCGATGTAAGACAGCTCATTCAAAGCACTATTAGTCCTTTCAAGTTTCAAGCCCAAGAAAAAGGTATAGGACTCGATGTTGAAACTGATCCCGCAGTGCCTGTTTTCATCCTAGGCGACCGCACTAAAGCAAAACAGATAGTAATGAACCTAGTGGGTAACGCCATCAAGTTCACCAACAAAGGCTCGGTTAAGGTACACACCAGTATTGAACACAATAAGCTGAAACTGGAGGTTGAAGATACCGGCATAGGCATCCCTGAGGCTGCCATGAGCAAATTATTCGAACCGTTTGTTCAAGCAGAAGTAACGACTCGAAGCAACTTTGGCGGCTCCGGTCTCGGCCTAACAATCGTTAAAAAAATAGTGAGTGCGGTTAATGGCAATATAAAAATGCAGTCCGTCCCCGATAAAGGCACTAAGTTCACAGTTTACTTTCCTCTGTTACTGCCAGACTCACAGCCGTCCTTATTGCCCCCCGAATCAAGCTTAGAGATTACCCTGCCGCCGTTAAACCTTCTCATAGCAGATGATAATGCGGTTAACCGCATGGTCTTAGGTCGCTTGCTTGAGAACGACAATCACAGGGTTGTAACCGTAGATGATGGCAAACAGGCTCTGGACTATGTCAAAGCACATAACCTTGACGCCGTATTAATGGACATTCAAATGCCTATCATGAACGGCGAAGAAGCTGCTTTCGCCATTCGAAGCCTGGAGAGTGATCAACGCCATGTGCCCATTATTGCTATTACAGCAAATACTAGCAGCGACGATGCGAAGCGATTACTGGATTCGAATTTTGATGGCTTTCTCACCAAGCCATTTCGTCATCAAGAGCTGGTCAAAACACTGCAGAGTGTTTGCAATAAACAAAAGTTTCAATAAGAATCACTTCACCGGCGCTTTTCCCAAGGACTAACCAATGACAATTCAATATCGGCTACTGCTAGCTTCGCTCCTCACCCTGGTTTTTAGTCATTCGAGTATCGCCCAACGCACAATACCCGAGGACGATCGTGAGCTGCTCTATCAAGTGTATAAAGAGCTAGTAGAGTATAAAACCACGGCATCCCAGCAGAACAATACGATAGCCGTCGAAGGGATGGCTGCTTGGCTGCAGGCAGCTGGCTTTCCCGCTGAAGATATTTTTATTGGCGGCGCCCTGCCTCATAAGGGCAATTTAGTGGCCAGATATCCCGGCACCGGTGACGGGCTGCCAATAGTTCTCATGGCCCATATTGATGTAGTAGAGGCCGAAATCGAAGACTGGAACATGGACCCTTTCACCCTCAACGAGGATGACGAGTTCTTTTATGGCCGCGGTACCCTTGATGACAAAGCCATGTCGGCAATTTTCTTGGCTAACCTCATCCGCTACAAGCGCAATGGCTTCCAGCCACAAAGAGATATTGTTGTTGCCCTTACGTCTGATGAAGAAACCGGGGGCAGTAACGGAATCTATTGGCTGTTAGACAATCACCCGGGTTTAATCACCGGCGCGCTGGCTATTAATGAAGGCGGCTATGGTCTACTCCAAGATGGCAAACCATTGGCTGTCAGTGTGCAGGTGGCGGAGAAAATTTTTGCCTCTTACCGCATTACTGCACGTAACCCAGGCGGTCATTCTTCATTGCCAAGGGAGGACAACGCAATTTACGATTTGGCTGAAGCTCTGCTTAAGGTGCGCGACTTCAAGTTCCCCGTGCAGATTAATGACGTTATGCGTCTAAGCTTTCAGCGCCAAGCGCAAATAACCAGCGGGCAACGCGCCCAGGATTTTCGTGCCCTGTTAGAAAACCCAATACCCATCGAGTCCCTCAATAGACTGAGCCAAGAAGCGGCCATCAACGCACAGCTGCGAACCACAGCAGTTGCCACTCTGCTCGATGGCGGGCACGCCTCCAATGCCCTGCCGCAAAAAGCTGAGGCTAACATCAATGTGCGAATGCTACCCGGCTCAGACCCTCAAGATGTGCTGCGCACCCTAACAGCAGTCGTTGCCAATCCCGATTTGGAAGTCGAATACATGGGAGGTGGCCGTCTTTCCGATCCATCGCCACTGACGGAAGAAGTCTTGGGCGCAATCGAGGCCGTCACTAATGAAATGTGGCCAGGTCTCACAGTTTTGCCCACAATGTCCACCGGGGCGACTGACGGCGCCAAGATGCGAAATGTTGGCATTCCTACTTATGGCGTATCCGGCCTGTTTGTTGACAGAAATGACATGCGTATTCACGGCCAAGATGAGCGCCTGCGCAAAGAGTCTCTGTATGATGGATACAATTTCCTATATCGACTCGGCGAAGAGCTTACGGCCAATTGAGTGGCTTTAGATCTACCCCACTGCAATAGCCTCTGGCTGTGAGTTGTGCAGCCTACCTAGCAAAAAAGATTGCTCAGATTGAATCTGGCCGTGGCAGCAAGGCGTAAGTACAGACGACGCCACCCAAAATGGCCTGCTATGTATAACGGATAATGAAAACACTTTACTGGGTCACCAAAGAGCTGAGGCTTGACGACAATCCTGCCTTGCACCATGCGGCCGCTAGCGATTCGCTGCTAATTACCTATTGTGTAGACCCCCGCTGGTTTTCGCCCTATCGCTATCATCTCGCCTCCCTAGGCACTCACCGCTGGAATTTCTTGCAGGAGTCGTTGAGCCAATTTAATAAGGCCTTGGCTCCATTAGGTCAAAGCTTAGTGATCTACTACGAGCGGCCTGAAGTCCAACTTATTAGCCTCATCAATGAATTGGCTATCGAAAGACTGGTTTGCTCGCGGCAATTTGGTGCCGATGAAAAGGCTGCTCTGCACTTCATCGCTAAGCGCTTTGAGGACCTTGTTATAGAACAGGTAGACACAACTACCCTATTCAACAAAGACGCCCTGCCGTTTGCCGTGGAAGATCTTCCGCCAAGCTATACACAGTTTCGCCGGGCGTTAGAGAATCAAGCGGTACCAGCGCCGATGGACAGCCCAGTTAAGCTGCCTAAGCCCCCAAGCTTTAACCACTCTCGCGTTACTAGGCCCAGCTGGGTGCCAGACCCCAAGGTAACTCAGTGTCAGTTTGTGGGTGGTGAGCAAAACGCGCTTAATCATGCCAACACTTATTTCTCGGCTTCGCTGCCTGCGAGCTACAAAACAACCCGTAATGAGCTCGACGGGTGGGACAATTCTTCCAAGATGTCACCTTGGTTAAACAATGGCGATCTGTCACCGCGTCGACTGAAGCAGCTGCTGGCCGACTATGAGACGTCCACTATAGCTAATGAGTCAACCCATTGGCTTTATGTGGAGCTGTTATGGCGGGAATATTTTCAGTGGCTGGCTCTTAAAATAGGCAACGCCTTGTTCACTTATAAAGGCAGTTCTTCCTGTCAGCGCATGGGTTGTTTTTATCCTGAGCGTTTCCAACAGTGGTGTCATGGCACCACCCCGTATCCCTTGGTTAATGCCTGCATGATACAACTCAAGCAGACCGGCTATCTTTCCAACCGCGGCAGACAGATTGCTGCGTCGTGCTTCATCAATGAAATGGAGTTAGATTGGCGCTATGGCGCGGCATGGTTTGAGCATCAGCTAGTGGACTATGATGTGGCTGTAAACTGGGGCAACTGGCAATATATTGCGGGGGTTGGCGCCGACCCAAGGGGCGGACGTCACTTTAATCTTGTCAAGCAGCAGCAAACCTATGATTCCGAAGGGCTCTATCGGGCTCGCTGGCCTAGTGATCAGGCGCCTCTGCCTTTAAACACCCGCGACGCCGCCGATTGGCCTATAGGCTAGGGTACTACGTGAGCCACAAGAAGCTAACCCTGCCCCAGAAAATATGCCCCGTTTGCAAGCGCCCTTTTTCATGGCGACGCAAATGGCAGCGCGATTGGGACAATGTTATTTATTGCTCCAATCGTTGCCGCAGTGCGAAACAAGAGCAACCTAGTGAGCCGATTAAAAATCACTAGAGTCGCTGTTTGCCCCAATAAGGCGAGTTTCTTGTAGATCGATCTGGCCCCGCGATAGCGTTAAAGAGAACTCGAACAAAGCATAGTCAGCCAGTATCTAATGACGCTGCTGACTTGCTGTAACGCTGTCTAAAATTGTCTGATGCAGCAAAACGCAGCTAAGCAAGAGGGAAAACAGACAGCACCCCTCGCAGTATCGCTGTTAGGTTTTTACCATCAATAACTGTCTTTCAGCTCTAAACCCAGAACTGTTGCTATGTATTCGCTGATCATGACCTTGTTAGGTTAGCGGCTTAGCTAGCAAGCTCAGTGTCTCTAAAACGAGGTTATGACTGAGGTTTCCCACCGCAAATTAGCTCTGGCCAAGCTTCGCTTAGTTGATTGGAGAATTAGAGGGAAATTACTTAGACTAACTAGGAACACAGTTTTACTGCAATACCCTCCTCTCACTGCTTGAAACAATGCTACAACTCGATCTAAAAAAACTAACCTATACTTTTTTTAGCTCAACTTAATTAGCGTCCGAACTCATGCGCGCGAGTCACGTTGCCCCTCGACCTTGAGGAGCCTATGAAAGCTGCCCAAGCAGTCAATAAATGGATTTAATATGAAAACTTGGTTTCTCAATCTTTCTCTTAGCCGTAAGCAAATTTATGTCCTGCTGGCGGTCGGGCTAATCCCGTTGCTGCTAATATCTATAATGGCGACCAATATTGCTAAGAATCAGCTTAAAGCGCAGTCTTTTAGACAGCTTGAAGCGATACGCCAGATCAAAGGCTCCGCGGTGCAACGATACTTTACCAACGTGGGTAATCAAGTAACGACCATGGCAGCTTCCAATGCTGTTGTTGACGGTATGAACGATCTTAGCGAAAGTTTTAACCAGGTATTAGCCGATGAGCAATACAGCGATCAGGATATCAATAGGATGCGCGAAGAGGTGCGTAGCTACTACGATGACCAGTTTGGAGCTAAGTATGAGCAAGAAACAGGCACCGATGCCAATACGGGCGCGCTCCTAGATTCTCTACCTGCCACGGCAGTAGCGTTGCAGTATCAATACATACAGGCTAACCAAAATGCCTTAGGCAGCAAACATCTTCTTGATAGATCAGATGGGATTAGCAGTTACCACACACGCCATCAGGCCTATCATCCTAGCTTAAGGATTTTTTTGGAGAAGTTTGGCTTTTACGATATTTTCTTGGTTGATATAGAATCTGGCAATATTGTTTACTCAATGTTCAAAGAACTAGACTTCGCAACCTCTCTCATTGACGGGCCCTATGCGGACACAAATTTTGCTGATGCTTTTCGCGAAGCCGCCGCTTTGAAGCAAGGGCAATATACACTTAAAGACTACCAGCCCTATACTCCATCCTACGAAGCACCGGCGAGTTTCCTAGCCAGCCCAATATTTAAAAACGGCACTGCAATTGGCGTCCTTGTATTTCAGATTCCATTAGAACCTGTTAACACCATAATGACAGAACGCTCTGGTATGGGTGAGTCGGGCGAAAGCTACCTCGTAGGCCCCGACAAACTGATGCGATCGGATTCTTACCTCGACCCGATAAACCATTCAGTTGTGTCATCGTTTAGACACCCTGAGCAGGGAAGAATAGACACTCTAGCAACTCAGAATGCACTAGCAGGTAGGTCAGGCAATGAGATTGTTATCGACTACAACGGCAATTCAGTACTGTCTTCTTACGATCTATTGGAGTTGGGTCAGTTCCAGTGGGCAATAATAGCTGAAATCGACCGCCGGGAAGCCTTTGCCGGCGTGACTCAAATGCTTTGGACTATCGTCGGGTTCCTTGTTCTTGCCATAATCGCCATTGTCCTTTCAGCAGTTTATGTGAGCAACCTTATCAGTAAACCGATACTAGAATTAGGACAGGCAATTCAGCAGGTGGAGCAGGATGCAGATTTTAATCTTTTCTTGCATAACGATACCCTTGATGAAATCGGAACAACTAGCCGTGCGTTCAATGAGCTGCTGGCAAGTCTGTCCAAAGCGATTGTCAATACAAACAACGTGCTTAAAGAATTAGGCAGCGGTAACTTTGAAAACCGCGTCTCTGAAGACTACGCAGGCCAGCTGAAGACCTTGGCGCAGGGGGTTAATAACGCCGTTGCTCAAGTTAAAGCTGCGCAGAAAGAATCGCTGGAACAGGCTCGCCTGGCGAAAGAGCACTATGAAACAGCGGAAACTCAAGCCGAAAAAACTCTAATAATCAAGCAAGCACTTGATGTTGCAGCAACCCCCGTATGTATCACTAACGACGCGGCGACTATCATCTATGCCAATGATGCGGCAATGCAACTTATGCAGGCGATGGAGAAAAAACTACAGCGTAAGCTTGCCCACTTCAACGCCAGTAATTTTGTTGGAATGAACATGCAGACATTCAATCAAGCCGAAACGTCGGCAGATTTGACTGCAGATCTAAGCCAAGGCTATCAAACTCAGGCGTGTATTGCTGGCCTAACACTCAATATCGCCGCTACTCCTATTCACAATGAAACAGGTGACTACCTCGGCACTGTTGTTGAATGGGAAAACAAGACTGAAGAGATTGCAAAAGCACTCGACGAAAAACGGATCGCGGATGAGAATGCGCGGATTCGGCAGGCGCTTGACAACTCATCCACCGGGACGATGATCGCAGACGGTGATTTTAAAATCATCTATGCCAACCGCTCTCTATTGAAACTTTTAGACTCTGCAGAAAATGCCTTAAGCAGTCATTTTGGCCAGTTTAACGCAAAGCAAATTATAGGCACTAAGATCGTCGAATTCGCCAAAGACAAAGCCGCATACGGGGCCCTGCTTACCAGCCTCAATGACACCTTGCGTGATGAGATTAATGCTGAACAAAGAAGCTTTGTCACAATTACTAATCCGATTAATGATAGCAGCGGCACACGCCTAGGCACTGTGGTTGAATGGGTCGATAGATCCAGCGAAGCCTCAATCGAAAAAGAGATAGACGCCGCAATAGAAGCCGCTGCAAGAGGAGATTTCGCGAAAAAAATTGAGCTCAACGGCAAGCGAGGGTTCTTCTTGAACGTGAGCACTGGGCTGAATCAATTACTCGAAACGACTAATGTTGCGATTGCGGATATCGTCCGAGTCTTCTCTGCACTGGCCGCGGGTGACTTATCCCAAACCATTGAGAGAGAATACCATGGCGAATTTGGCAGAATGAAAGGCGACGCCAATGCCACGGTCGATAAGCTGTTGGATATCATAAGCAACATCAATACATCTTCCTCAAATATCGCCCGAGGAGCAGAGGAAATAAGCGCGGGCAATAACAGCCTTGGTAGACGAACTGAGCAACAGGCAGCGGCTCTTGAGCAAACCGCAGCCAGCATGGACGAAATTACGGAGATCGTGCAGCAAAGTGAAGAGCGCGCACAACGAGTTAACGCCTTGGCAAGTCGCTCGGTAGAAATTGCGCGCACCGGCGACAGTTCAGTCAAAGCCACCGCCAAAGCGATGGATGAGATTGCGCAAGCAAGTGCAAAGATTAACAATATCATTGGTGTCATTAACGAAATCGCGTTTCAAACCAATTTGTTGGCCTTAAATGCGGCCGTAGAAGCCGCTAGAGCCGGCGAGCAGGGCCGAGGGTTCTCAGTAGTCGCCGCCGAAGTGCGTGCTTTGGCCCAGCGCTCGGCCAGTGCTGCCAAAGAAATTAAACTGCTGATTCAAAATTCTACCTTAAAGGTAGAAGAAGGCGCACGCTTGGTGAGTGACTCAGGCCAGACGCTAACGACCATCGTCAGTGAAATTGAACAGGTAAGTACGAATGTGGACGATATACTCACCAGTGCCCGGGAGCAGTCGGCTGGCATTGCACAGGTTACAAGCGCTATTCGGCAAATGGATCAAATGACTCAAGAAAACGCTGCTCTAGTTGAAGAGGCTGCTGCTGCGAGTGAGGGCATGGCAAACCAAGCCTCCCAGCTCGACAAAATGGTCTCGTTCTTCAAAGTAAATGGACAAGACAGCGTTATTGGTAGCTACACTAAGCCACCAATTGCACACAGCTATCACAGCCAAATCGAGCACTAACTGATACGTCAATTTGTACGGAAATTAAGCGGCGGATATTCGACTCACTCGGTGATTGTCTGCTATAAAGTGCCCTGAGATTGGTCAACTCTTAACCAATAATAACCGATTCAGGGAGTGCTTTATGGGATACCGAGCCCGGCTTTATTGTTGCCTGACGCTAATGCTGATTGTGCTGAACACGGCAGTCTTAGCGCAAGAATCGAACAAGCTAGAAATCATGATGCCTATGCGAGACGGCATCAAGCTGGCCACTAACGTTTACCTGCCCCAAGGCGAGGGGCCATGGCCGGTAGTGTTAACCCGAACTCCCTACAATAAAGACGGCGCTGACAGATCGGCGAAAATCTACAACGATCGCGGGTATGCCCTGGTTTCTCAGGATGTCCGTGGCCGCTATCAATCTGAGGGCGTCGACCAGCCTTTTGAAGTCGATATGCCAGATGGCTACGACACCGTTGAATGGATTGCCTCGCAGCCTTGGAGCAGCGGCAAAACTGGCATCTTTGGCACGTCAGCCCCTGGCATTACCTCCAATTTAGCGGCAGCCGCGGCACCCCCCCATTTGACCGCCGCCTATATTACCGTTGCTCCGGACAGTTTATTTTACCGTTCGCGATTCGTCGGCGGCGTCTTCAAAGAAAGTCACTCTGGAGGCTGGCTGCGAGGTCAAGGTATTAGTGAAGAGCGCATCGCCGCCTATAAGGCGCGAGCGGTTTTGGATCAGGGCTGGCTGGACAGTGACTTCTTATTCCATCGCCACAATGTAGAAATTCCTGTTTACAATGTTGGCGGCTGGCACGACATCTATGCCGAAGGCTCGCTGTTCAACTTTGTTTACCTGCAAACCGAAGGCCATGCTAAGGCCCGTGGCAAACAAAAACTGGCCATGGGCGCCTTTGGTCACGGCGCCCTGCAGGGCGATCTTATTTACCCCAATGGCGGTGTTATTTCGGGCGATATCGACGAGCAACTGCGCTGGTGGGACTTCTGGCTAAAGGGTGAAGACAACGGCATTATGGATGAGCCCGCGGTCAGTTATTACATGATGGCATCGGCGCGCAAAGCCAACCCATCACCACTCAATCGAGTTATACAGGCTGATCAATGGCCGCCCCAACACCAGCTTACCCGGTTCTATCTCAGCCCTGGGGGCATGATTAGTGCCACCTCCCCCGCCGCTGATGCAGCTTCTGTGAGCTACAAATTTGACCCTGCTAACCCAGTACCCACGGTTGGTGGGCAAAACCTTGGCCGCGATGTTGGCCCCAAAGACCAGCGAGAGATTGGCGAGCGTCAGGACTACCTGAGATTTCAAACGCCGATTCTGACCGAAGACCTAGTCATTGCGGGTCATGTAGAGATGGAGCTATTTGTTGCAACCGATGCTCAAGATACTGATTTTGTCGTCAAGCTGGTTGATATTTACCCCGATGGCTATGAGGCACTAATTCTCGACTACCCCATTCGCATGCGCTTTCGCCATGGCCAGAATCAGGAAGATGTGAAATTGGCAACACCGGGTGCGGTAGAAAAGCTCAACATCAACATGTGGAGCACCGCCCAAACCTTTGAGAAAGGCCATCGCCTAGGGGTTCATGTCACATCGAGCAACTACCCGCGCTTTGCGGTTAACCCGAACAACGGTGCTGACTTAGATGACGTTGCGACTCCTGCAAAGATTGCACAAAACACGGTCTTTTTTGATGCCCAGAGACCCTCAGCAATCGTTTTGCCTGTGGTCACACAGGCACTAGATTAGAGGCCAAAGTCACAATAGGGCAACTGATAGAAGCCAAATTTTAGACCACTGGATTGTCTTAAAAACAGGCGCTGCCGCGGTTACTGCCATGGGGCGCCTTGCTATACCGGATTAGCTACTGTGATCGAAGCTGGACGCTAATTCGTATTATTGATTGACTAATCAACCAACGCTTTACGGCATTTTCAATTATCTAGGGGCAACCGTATGGTTCGAAGTTTTGCCGTTTTACTCATGCTGTTCCTTGCTTTGGCAACAAAATCTGTCAGCGCCGGGGTTATTAACGATCTGCCTGATGCGATAGTGTGCTCGGTTAAAGACCCCACTGGCTTTCTATCATGGGAAGAGCTGGTGTTTTTTGTCAGTGCCCACACACGCGACGGCGATACCCTGTATAAAACCCTAACCTCGGATCCCGTGGTGTTAATAGTTTCAGCTGTTGGCATCATTGACGCATCAAACCTAGCAGACTGTGATGGCCGCAACATTAAGGATTTGGTGGCTGCCGGGAGAGCTTTCCATTTGGCGCTGCCAAGAGCAGCAAACTAGCCACACTCTAGACGTTCTGAATAACCAACCTCTTCGGCGTGAATTTAGTAGCCGTAACGCTCTTTGACATCCGTATAGGCCTCGAACTGGCTAAGATAAATACGCCCGGTGAGATCGTCCACGAAGCGAGAAGTGCGCAGCCTATCCAGTACGGGCCCTTTCACTTCAGACAGATGGAATAAGATACCCTGTTCGGCAAGGCGGGTGTTCAATTCTTCAAGAATCTCCAGCGCGCTGTAGTCAATTTCATTCATGGCGTTACACATTAGAATCACATGGGCGATTTTATCGTGCTTGAATACCTGTTCATAAATGAGCTCCTCAAG
Organism: uncultured Pseudohongiella sp.; assembly: GCA_964352445.1. Classification (GTDB taxonomy): domain Bacteria; phylum Pseudomonadota; class Gammaproteobacteria; order Pseudomonadales; family Pseudohongiellaceae; genus UBA9145. Next base: position 66,523 of record CAYGSO010000014.1, read on the forward strand.
ATAACTGGCGTTTGCAAAAAACAGGCTCTCATCCACTCTTAGGGTCAGTATTTCTGGCGCCGTTTCAACTCGATAGCGTTTCACATTGCGAAAATGCTCGGTGCCTTCTACCTGACCAACCTCAGCAATATGGGGTTTGGATGTTCTGAACATGTGTAGCCCCAAAGATATAATCACCCCGCAGCTCACGCCCACTTCAACACCGAAACTTAAGGTCATTACTATGGTGCTAACCACCGCCATCCAATCGCTCTTCTTAAAGCGCCAGGTTTTTTTGATCACTGAAAAATCCACTAGGGCAAGCACGGCGATAATGATGGTGGCAGCGAGGGTTGCTTTGGGCAAGTAGTACAGAAACGGGGTCAGAAATAAGGAGACTAAAGCAATGAGAATGGCTGTGAATATACTTGAGGCCTGAGTTCGTGCGCCTGCGTCAAAGTTAACTACAGAGCGAGAAAAACCGCCGGTAACAGGAAAAGCGCCGGAGAACGCCGACGCCAGATTAGCCGCGCCCAGCCCTACCAGCTCTTGGTTGCTGTTCACTCGCTCTCGCTTTTGTGCGCCAAGAGTGCGACCGACGGAGATAGATTCCACATACCCAATAATCGAAATTAACGCGGCGGGCAACAGCAGGCTGTCGACTAATTCTAGGGAAAAATTCGGCATCGTTAGCTGCGGCAATCCCCGTGGAATACTGCCAACAATGGCAACCCCTTGCTGTTCCAAACCAAACTGGTAGGTAATAGCAATAGTCAGCAAGACACCTAACACAGGCGCTGCCTTTGCCGCCAACTGAGAGTTAGTCCGCGACAGCCCTAGCTTTACCAAGACATCAACACCTTGCTTTCTGACCAAATACAGAAACGTTAGCACGCCAACCCCAAGCAACAAGGTATAGCCATTGACGTTTTGCAACCCAGAACTCAGAGACCCCAACAGCTCAAAGACATTATCGCCCTCGCTGTTAGTGCCAAAAAGATGACTCACCTGACTCAGGGCAATAATGATTGCTGAAGCAGTAATGAAGGCAGAGACAACAGTGTGAGATAGAAAGTTTGCTAAAAAACCTAAACGCAGCAGGCCAAATCCTAGCAGCATCAATCCAGACAGTGCAGCAAGGGTTATAGCGGCCGTGAGATAGTCGGCGCTGCCCTGCTGGGCTATTTCTGCCAGAGCAGTTGCCGTCATTAACGACGTGATCGCCACCGGGCCAACAGAAAGTGTGCTGCTCGTGCCCAATATGGCATAAGCAACCAAGGGCGTAATGCTGGCGTAAAGCCCTACCTCAGCCGGCAGGCCAGCCAGCATGGCATAGGCCAAAGACTGCGGGATCAGCATAATCGCTACGATTACCGACGCAATTATGTCACTGGCAAAGGTTTGTTTGTTGTATCGGCTAGCCCAGACGAAAATAGGGAACAACGCCAGGCGCTTAATCATTAGCTTTTCACTTTCTGCAAATCCTTCGGCGCCGCCAGCCATTCACGGCCTTTAAGCATCGCGTGCCAGTACACCCCAGGTAGGATTGATTTCTTCAATACCCAAGCGGACCTCGTGGGCTTGGTGCCTTGCAACAGCCAGCTCGGAAACGAAGGTAATAGTTTGCCACCATAACCAAACTCAGCCAAAACGATCTTGCCGTTTTCAACTGTCAAAGGACAGGAGCCATAGCCGTCATAACCGCTGTGGAGCTCTTTTCCTACCATGGTATCCACGATATTTTGAGCCACAACCGGCACCTGCTTGCGGACTGCAGCCATAGTCTTGGCATTAGGTGCATTCATCACATCTCCCAAACCCCAGATATTGCTGTACCGCTTATGCTGCAATGAATACTGGTCTACGTCTAACCAGCCGGCCCCATCGGCAAGCTCACTGCTGGCAACAAAATCAGGTGAGCGCTGAGGCGGGCAAACGTGAATCATATCGAACTCTTTGCCGATTAAATCGCCACCCTCTTCACCGACCTTCTTGAAGTAGGCTACTTTTTGTTCGCCATCAATTGAGACCAGATTATGACTAAACTGCAGGCTCACACCGTAGTCATCCATATAAGACTGCAGTGCAGGAACATAGTCACTAACTCCAAACAGCACACCACCGGCATTTAAAAAACTGACGTTGATAGCTTTAAGCGCACCGGTTTTCTTCCAGTGATCACAGGATAAATAGATGGCTTTTTGAGGCGCACCGGCGCATTTGATCGGCATAGGCGGCTGAGTAAACAAGGCCTTGCCGCTGCGTAAATTTCGCACCAAATCCCAAGTATAAGGCGCCGTCTTGTATGAGTAGTTCGACGTGACCCCATTCTTGCCCAAATTCTCTTGCAGACCGGAGATTGCAGCCCAGTCCAATATCAGGCCAGGCGCAACTATCAAGTGTTCATAGTGAATACTTTCGCCATCATCTAACTGAACTTCATTGTCGCTCGGCAAAAACCCAACCACCGCTTGCTTCACCCAAGTCACCCCTTTGGGGATAAGATCTTTCATCTGCCGCCGGGTGCTGTCGGCATCAAACACGCCCCCACCAACCATAGTCCAACCTGGCTGATAAAAATGTTCTTCCGCTGGATCGACTACCGCGATGCGCAGCTTATGGTTGCGTTTGAGTAAGCTCGCTGCAGCCGCAATACCCCCCGAGCCAGCACCGACAATAACCACATTGTAAGACGGCTTGACTCCACCTCTGGTGCTAACCACCGCATGGTCGGGTCTCGCACCAACCTCTTTAAAATACGGAGCGATTACTGCAGAGACATCGAAACCCACAGTCTTGGCAATCTCTAGGATCTCAGACTGCGGTTTACCCGTACTCGCCACAGCTGCAGAATATAAATTGAATGAACGGTTACCGGTTCGGCAATAAGCATGAATTTTCTTTTCAGTCTTTAACAGGCTGGCAAACTTATCAATATACGCCGAGGGCATCTCACCACTTTTAAATGCCATAGACTCCATCTGCAAACCCATGTCTGAAGCCGCCGCCGCCAGCTCCTCATAGCTTAGCTGCTCGGCGGCTTCACCGTCGGGGCGATTACAAACCAGCAGCTCTACACCTTGATCTTTAAGTGCGATTAGATCCTCAACACTCAGCTGTCCCGATACGGTAACTTGTTCATCTACTTTTACAATGTTCATGGGCATTTCTCTTATTCGCTAGTTTGTCTAAGTTAGCTTTTCACTACAGAATATTTACAGGGACTTTAAGATACACCGTGCCGTTGGGCTCGGCCTTAGGAAAGTGTCCGGCTCGCATATTTACCTGCAGTGATGGCAAAATCAAATGGGGCACATCCAAGGTCTTATCTCTAGCCTCTCGCATTGCTACAAATTGAGCTTGTTCAACAGTGCGGTTAGCGTGGATATTTTTTTCGACTTCTGCCGCAACTGTGGTTTCGTAGGCGATATCCCGTCCCTGAGCGCCATAATCGTGACACATGAACACTTTGGTTTCACCTGGAAGCTGCAATATTTTCTGAATCGAATCGAAGAGCTGCGCCGCGTTGCCACCCGGGAAATCCGCTCTAGCAGTGCCCGCATCGGGCATAAATAGAGTATCCCCCACAAACGCAGTAGCACCGATAATATGGACCATACAGGCCGGCGTGTGCCCTGGTGTGTGTATTGCCCGCGCCACTAAGGAGCCAATGCTGTACTGCTCCTCATCCTTGAACAGATGATCAAACTGCGAACCGTCTTTGGCAAAATCAGCGTCAGCGTTGAATATCGTGGCAAAGGTTTCTTGCACCGTTGCCACGTGTTCGCCAATGGCTATTTTGCCGCCTAAGTGCTGTTTTAAATAGGGCGCGGCTGAAAGGTGATCCGCATGCACATGGGTTTCTATGATCCACTGCACTTCGAGCTGATTATCCTGCACAAATTTTATTATCTCATCGGCACTGGCGTAGGTTGCTCGCCCCGAGGCCATATCAAAATTGAGCACTGAATCGATAATGGCACAGGCGCTAGACGCTGGATCTTGAACCACATAAGAAAAGGTGTTGGTGTCTTCTTCAAAGAAATGGAAGACCTTAGGTTGGCTGTTAGAACCAGCCGAAATAACATCACTTGCCTGCATAATTATCACCCTTGAATTTTTGCTCACGATTTACACTGAGTATTGCAGTTCTCGTGCCACTGCCATTGGAATTCAGAGTGCATTTTTTTTGTATATTTATCAATGAGGTAGATCAACGACCCAGTAGTTAACCTAAAAACTCCACAGTTTCAGCGACAAAATGGTCATTTCCTGTGCCAGAAATGACAATAATCAAACCATCCTCCCCCAGTTGTCAGCCAAACTCAGTATTTCCATTTTACTGGGGCTGTTCGAGCATTCGAAAACGTTTGAATCATTGTCGTATCTAACGCTAACACGCTAGTTTGAAGCAACGGAGCCAGCGCTCAAGCTACGGCATTGCAAGAAGACGACTGTACGATTAAACAGGGAGACTACAATTTGAAAATGAGAATGTGCCTGATGCAGCTAAATTCACAGTCGCACTCTTAGCCAAGGACAATCAACTGACAGTTCAAACGCTGCGAGTTTTGCTGGAGCTTACATTTTGACGTACTTCAACTGCCAAGCGCTATGTCGCAGACATAGCGCTGCCAATTAAATTAGCTTAAACCAAACCAAGCCCGAAACCGCACCCCCAGGCTGCTACCAACAAAGGCGGCCACGAACCAGAGCCAGCCGTGCAGACTGGTAGAGCTAATGCCGCCAAAATAGGCGCCAATATTGCAGCCATAGGCAATGCGCGCACCGTAGCCCAGCAGCAAGCCACCAACCACCGCCGCCACGATTGAGCGTAGGGGGATTCGCAGCGATGGCGCGAAATTCCCTGCCAACCCTGCCGCCAATAAGGCCCCCAACATAATGCCGAAATTCATGACCGAGGTGCTATCGCTGAACACGCTGGCATTGAGAGACGCCAGAGAGCCTGAGCGGGCCCAGTAGTCCCAGCCAGTGACATCGAAGCCAATGACACCTAAAAACTTGGCGCCCCACAGTGCGAACGCCGAGGTTACACCCCAAGGCCTGCCAGAAATTAACAGGGTGGCAATGTTCACGGCCGCCAAGGCCAAACCACCTGCAATAAGTGGCCAAGGTCCTTTAAGCAAGGTGTAGCTGGCGACGCCCTCGCGATCGGAATGCAAATTGCCGTGCTGGTGTTTTTCCCACGCCACTGTTGCAAACCAGACTGCCGCAAATAACCCCAAACTAAAAGCAATCCCACCAACCACACCGAGCTCAGCCGACAGTGCCACCGCGGGCAATGCCGGCGCGGTTTGCCAAAGGCCCCAATGGTAAGAACCCAGCACCGAGCCGGCGATAAACGCTGCCAAGGTGATTACCATGCGGGCATTGCCGCCGCCCACCGTAAACAGTGTGCCTGAAGCACAGCCGCCACCGAGCTGCATACCAATGCCAAAAATAAACGCGCCTATAATGACCCCAACTGACAGTGGCGCAACGCTGCCACGCAGGCTCACCCCCGCGACCTCACCCATAGCGATCAAGGGCGTAAACACCAAGACCGTAAGCCCCAGCATAATCATCTGCGCCCGCAGGCCAGCGCCTCTGCCAGTATTGACCACCTCTCGCCAGGCCGCGGTAAAGCCGAAGGCCGCGTGATAGAGAATAACACCCGCAGACAGGCCCACCGCAAACAGCGCGCTTTGACGCCAACCAAAAGTCACAGCTAACCCTGCGAGCATAAGACCACTTAAGCCCAGGGAAAGAGTTACTGGTTGAGTGTTAGAAATTGGTAAGCTCGATAGTGTAGCAGCCATAAAGTAACCACGCGGTAATAGGCTTACATTAAATTAACATAGGGCAGACACTGCGAGCCGTCGAGTCTGATATTTTGATATGGAACCAAAGGTTAAGGTATCGACTTTCGCAGACCAACGCTGGCGTTGCTACAGAACCACAAAAAAGCGGGTGCCCGACAACTTGCGGACACCCGTGTACAGCATATCAGTGCGGTGAGTTAGACAACGGTGTGCCGTTAATGGGAATCATCAGGTGAGCACCCGGCGTGCCATCTAACATCATCCAAGGCGTACCCTTGCCTGCCAATGAATTATCGCGCTGACCTCCTGTGGGATAACCCAGCTGCGCTGAGGTGGCGTTGGGCACAGACACAACCCATAGCAGCTGGATACGGTCATTCTTGTCGTAGAGTCGATAGTTTAACGCGCCAAAGGTACGAGGATTGATTTCGCCCTTAGCTTCAGCTTCGGCCATCGCTGCCTGCAGAGCATCGCCTTCTAAGCCTTGGGCTGACAGTTTAGAACTCAAATCCCGTCGGGCGCGCTCTGACACTGGACCACAGCGGGTAAAGCCTTCTTCATTTCTTGGCTGACACTCAACCTGATTATTACCCTGACGCAGAACAATACGCGCGCCAGTTTCTGGGTCATAGCGAAACACAGTGGCTCCTGCTTTCAGATCGTCAGGCAATGGCATAACTGCCTGTTCGATCAGCTCAGCATTGGTTTGTGCACTGACTGCTGTGGCCGTCATAGCCGCCATGGCCATTAATCCTAAAATCCCTAGAAATCGCAACATACCTACTCTCCTTACTTTTTATGATTTTTATACAAATCAGCAGAAAGCTTTAAAACTTCCGATGATTGAGCCAAATGACTAAGCGGATACTAGCAAAAGCAGTGCCTGGATACTCATACTTAGAGGTCACAACTTGGTGATTTAGCGCTGCCTGCCAACATTCTGCCTCACTTTACTTTGAAGCTGTGAAAAAATCATTGATTCAGATCGGAATCTGCTCATTTTAGTCAAACTTGCCCTACACATGCCTAGCCAACATTTAATTAAGGGAGTTTGAATTCCAAAGCTTGAAGGCTTTCAGGCAGGTTTTAAGGGCCTGATGAATCTCCCGGTTTACATTCAGCTGAATCGACATGGCGGTGCCTTCATTAACGCCATGTTCGGCATGGGACAACACAAATTCAATGGCTCGCTGAGCGTGTTGCTCATTGTCTTTACCAAGCTGTGCTAGCTGTTCTTGAATAAAAGCCGGGGCATGCTCGGCAAGAATAAGGTCAATGAGTTTTTCATAGGCGGTTTTTTGGAACAGCTTATGCAGATCATAAAGCTCGCGCATGGAGTCGTGATTCCCGTACTTTAAATCGTCAAGATCTTTCTGAATATCTTTCAAAGACTTGTTAGCAAAAACAATCTGCCTAACAATCATTTGCAAACGCTCTAACTCACGGGCCTGATTCTCAGCCAGCGGCTGCCTTTGAATCTGCAAGGAGTAGGCAAACACATGGCCCTCTGACGTTTTAAGCTCTTCGTAGCCTTTGATAAAATCCTTGTGAGTCATCGACCCGATTAGCTGAGTAGGATTATCAACCACAATTTTTAGCTGCTCAGGCTTGAGCGCGAAGATCCGCAGGCTATTGCAGCTGGCTTTTATTAGCAGCTGTTTCACGGTTTCCGCTAAAGCCACCAATGCCGCGTCAGGCACTTCCGTCGGCACCCGATCCAACATACCCATGGAGTTGGTCAGTCTTTTAGAAAACACGCGCTCTATCCAACGGGTATATTGGCCCAGAAAAGGCAGAAACACTGCCAGCCCAATAAAGTTGATCAAACTGTGGAAGGCGACCAGCGCATACAGCGGGTCGTCCATGCTAGCTAAAGTCATCAGCAGCGGTATCGCGGGCAGCAACAGTAAAAATGCCGACAGATCTACCACTAAGTTGAACACAAAATGGGCAAACGCCAGTTGTCGCTTTATAACATTGCCGGTGAGGCTGCCTAACACTGTGGTGCTGGTGGTGCCAAGGTCAGCACCAATCACCAGAGCCGCCGCTTCCGGCAAGTTTATAAAGCCTGCATTGAGCGCCGCCAATGCCATCATCATCACAGCTGATGAGGACTGCACGATAAAAGTGATGAACACCCCAAACAGCAGATAGATCGCCGGATGATGCCCCTGCAGTATTGTCACATCCCACGCCTGGGACAAGGCTTCCATGCTGCCTTTCATGATGCCAAGCCCGAATAGCAAAAGCCCAATACCAAGCATCACAAAAGCACTATGGGAAAAACCGCTGCCGCGCTTACTGCCAACTAACGCGAAGGCACTGCAGCCAAGTATTGGTAAGGCAATCGCCTCTAAATCCATCTTGAAACCAAACACCGCAACTATCCAACCGGTGAATGTGGTCCCCAGATTCGCCCCCAACAAAATACCCACCGCGTTCAAAAGCGGCAAGATGCCGGCGCTGGCAAACGCCAGCACCAACAGACTGATCATAGAGCTGCTTTGTAGCAAGGCAGTAGCGACGATGCCGGTTGATACGCTGCCCAGCCGGATGCCGGTGCCAGTTCTTAGCCAGGCCCGCAGCCGCGCATCGGCCAGCTTGCTAATGCCGTACTCCAGCTGAGACATACCGTATAAGAATATGCCCAGCCCAAATAGGACGTTGAAGTGAACCACCGCCTCTCCTTCACTGACAGCAAAATAGAACAAACCCACGAAATCTATCTACCACTTTACTCGCAACAGAAATCGAAGCCCCCAGCTAGATCAATAAAACCCCCTATTTTCCAAAGCCAATGCCGCCTTAGTAAAACCTCGAATGACTAAAAGCTTGCGCTAAATCAGCTTCTGATCGAAGCCGACTCGACAGGACCCCCTAGCTGTAGTTGAATACGAGAGT
>CAYGSO010000014.1:75324-81110 GCA_964352445.1 uncultured Pseudohongiella sp.
GAATACGAGAGTAGGATACAAGAGTTGAATACGGGGCCTGAATACTGCAGTTGAAGTCATAAACTGAGTACGCAGGCTGAGTACACAAATTGAATGCACAGGTTAAATACAGAACTTAAATACACAAGTTGGATGGACCAAAACAAGGCGCTTAAAGCATGCGCCAGATCCGGCCAGAGGAAGGGATGATGACCAATAGATTTTCGAGCCAGAAAGGTAGACGGCGGTTTTTAACCAGCATGGGTTTGGTAACCACCGGCGCCACACTCACTGCTGCCACAGCGCAGGCAGCAAGTCAGGCAACTGACAGTCGCTTTACTCCGGCCAAACACCCCCAAGACAGTTGGCTGGAGGTCGCCGGTGTTGACCACCGCGCCTTTGTAGATTCCTCGACCACTAACGGCGGCATGACCGCTCTAAACTATGCCAATAATATTTTGTTCGGCCACACCTCAGGCTATGGCGGCGAAGAATCTGATTACGCCTTAGTGGTGTGCTTTCGACATCAGTCAACAGCGTTCGGCTACAGCGACGCAATCTGGGCAAAGTACGGCGAATTCCTAAGCGGCTTTATGGGCCTAACCGACTCTAAAACCAACGGCCCGTTTACGGTAAACCCAATGAATATTAGTGGCCGCTCGGATATGCCCAACCGTGGCAACACAATAAACTCACTGGTTGAGCGTGGCGTTAGCTATGCTATCTGCAACAAAGCCACGCTGGCCATGTGCGGGCGCCTAGCAGCGGCTTTTGGGAGTTCTGCCGATGCTATTTATGAGGAAATTACTGGCTCTGCTATTACCAATAGCCGGTTTGTTCCAGCCGGTGTGGTGGCGGCAACGCGCTCCCAGGAGTATGGCTATAGTCTTCTCTACGCAGGCTAACCGTCTCGCGGTATGACCTCAACACCCGCCTCTGAGCTAGTCTGAGAGGCGGGTTTTTCATAGCTTGCTATAGCGCTTAGTGCACTTACTATTCTTAGCTACCTTCCCTTACTTACTCACCGCAGCTACTCAATTTTGTGACTCATCATAGTACTCGCGGATTGGCCCGAAGGGGCCTAAGCGATGCTGCTCGATAGGAAAATTATCGGCATAGGGCGGGTAAGGACTATCCACGGGTTTTTTAGTTAGGTCTGGGTAATCCAGCTCTAAATTTGGCCGTTGGGGCCGGTCGTTTGAATTCATATAGGCCGCCACGTCGTAGGCTTCATCATCGCTTAAATCTGGCTGGCCTAATGGCATCCGCGCTTTGATAAATTTTGCCGCAGTGAGTAACCGAGTCATTCCGGCACCATTGTTGTAGCTATCGGCGCCCCATAGCGGCGGAAACAAATAGCCCTCTTTTAAATCTTGGCTTGCAGCAAGGCCTTGACCGTTGTCGCCGTGGCAAATACTGCAGCGCTGATTGTAAACCAATTCTCCAGCAGCAACATCGGCGGCCCGATCTGGCTCGGCAAACGCTGGGGGCTCTATCACCTGTTTGCGCGTCTCACCCATGGCATTGTATTGCTGGTTCAAGTTTTCTATGTACATCACCATAGAAATCATTTCGACGCTGTCTCTGGCAATTTCGCTGCCGTTCATGCTCCGAGTCATGCAGCCATTAATGCGGTCATACAGATCACGTTCGCCGCCATCGCGGCCGGAAAACCGCGGATAACTATTGACGCTTTGCATCAAAGACAGAGTGCCGGTTCTGGTGCCAGAATCAAGATGGCATGACGCACAGTCCATACTGCTGCCAGAAAAGCGCATGGCGGGGTTTTCATGACCGGGCCCCAACAGCGCCGCTGTTTCTCTGATTAGCGCGCGCCCATAGTCAACAGAGGGCTCAGCGGTGATTGCTGCGTCACTTACCGAATCTTTAAGCAGCCACATTGAACTCATAGCGACAGTTAAACCCACCACAGCACTGGCCAAAAAAATGGGCGCTAAACTACCTCTTTGCTCATTCTGTTTCATTGCTGCTCTCCGCGGAAGAATCCTGCTCACTTGGCTGGCTATCATACTGCTGTAGCTGTTTTTGAAACACGTATTTCGGGGACTCTATTGCTGTTTTTATGCGCGGACTAAACACATAGGCCAACGCCGAACCCACGCCCAAAACCGCACTAAACCATACAACTATGGCGCTCATTACTCGCCCTCCCTAGCTGGTTGATACAGGCTGCGAAGAAAGTGGCTCACCGCCGCCATGTCTGCGTTAGTGAGGCGATCTCCCCACGGCGCCATAGATGTGCCGGCGACTCCGTTTTGCAGAACTCGAATACTCTCCGCCAGGGTCAGCCGCTCCCGAGTAAAATCTGTTGGCGGTATCGGCAACGGTAAATTTACCACGGCAAACCCATCCCCAGCGCCAGTGCGACCATGGCATTCGATGCAGTTGTTCTGATACACCAGTTCACCAGCAAGCAGCTGCGCCGCCGTTGGGCTTTGACGGTCGGCCGCAACTTCACTAAGGGCTTGCACCTTGGCCACAAGTCCAGCGAGATCGTCCAGTGAATGGTCTCGCCAAGCGGGCATCGACGAGCCATAAACGCCGTTGTACAAAATATCCGCCAGCAAATCCGAGCGGTATTGATGCTGGGTCAAGTTGATTGGTGGCGGGGTCAGATACTGGGCCGCCGGGCCATCACCTTTGCCGTCGACGCCGTGACAGCTGCTACAGTTCTGCTGCCAAACCAGTTGAGCTGCATCAGGATCATTGCTGGGCTGAAGATCCGGCGCTCCCCCTCGGGGCCGAGTCCGCGCTGGGTGGGCATTTAAGAGTGGGGCATCAAATGACATTTGCGCCCACGCATCGTTAGGCAGCGCCAGTTTGCCGGCAGCATCACCCTCGGGCCAAGCGAGTTCTCGTGCCTGTCCTAAGGTGTCGAGATAGGCAATCAGGTCTAGGGCCTCACGCTGGGGCCGCAGCGCAGAGCCGTCGAAAAACTCCGGATAACTGGGCATCACTGAATCTGGCACTACCATTCTGGGTGCGAATAAATGCAATAGCTGCCACTGGTCGGGCCGGGTATTGCCCGCTCTTGCAAGGTCGGGGCCTATACGCCGGGTACCCAACATGTGGGGATAATCGAAGCGGCCTTCCCAGGCCAAGCTGGGGGCACCAAATCTGGCCGTGTCGGCGTCGGTATAGCGCACCTGCTGTGAATGGCAGTATGCGCAGCCTTCGCGTGCGTAGATGTCACGCCCACGGGCCTGTGAGGCCGTCAGCATCAAAGGAGCAACCGGGGCAAGACTGGCGCTTTGCTGCTGCAAGACCTGCTTAGGCAGCAGGCCCAACAGCGTTACCGAGAATACGAAAAACACGACACCCGCCAATGCGGCAACCGTATAGGACATGCGCACCGCTGACGCCGCGCCATGGAGCCTGTGTGAATCACCACTGTCCGCGGCCAAAACAGCAAGACGCCCGGCGGCTGCCGCTTTGTTACCCGCCCCCACTTCGCCACGCATCAGGCCCAGCGCCAGTAAAATAAACCCTGCAGTAATGGGAATAGCCGATAGGCTGCGGATCACCCAGTAAGGCTGTGATTGCCGCACTGAATCAAGCCATGGAGCTCCCGATTGCCACAACTCGCCCTGCACCAGACCACCGATTGTAAGGTCTAGCACCATCAGTGAAATACCTATGAACAGAAGCCAATAAGCGCTGTTGAGCATTGCGGGGTTATAGCGTACCTGCGGCAGTCGTTGCCAGGCGTGAACGATGCCTGCTATCCCGGCAAACGTTGCAAAACCTAGCATGGCCAAATGGGAGTGGCCGATAACCCAATCGGTAAAATGAGTCAGCTGATTCAAACTCATGTTTGCCTGCATTGAACCTTGCAAACTCACAATAAGGTAAAAAACCACCGACATAGACGCAAACCGCAAACTGATCTCTTTGGGAAACCAACCCGCCCCGCGCTGGGACAGCATTAAATTGCTTACAACAATCAGCACCACCACCCCTAATAAAAATGAGGCCGCAATCGCCGTTGCCTGGGTTTCCATGGGGATAACTGAAAAAATATAGTGATGGGTGCCGTTCAATGGGTAGAGGAAGAACAGGCCCCAGAAACCCAGCATGGAGAGAAAGTGGCTATAAATAGGCCTGCCCGTACTGGCAGGAATTACAAAGTAAAGAATGGCAAGCGCCATTGGGGTCACGAATAAACCAACCGCATCATGAATCCATAAGCCACTAAACGCCGCGCCCGCCGCTCCGGGTACAAATTCTGGAACGATATTTCCCATAGGATAGGACAGCAGAGTGAAAACTAAGCCGCCAATAATATACCAGCTAGATACATACAGGTTTTCAAAGCCGTGTTTGAAAAACCCTGGTAAAAATTGCAGCCCAGCCAGGACCAAAGCAACCATAACCATTGCATCGACGACTAACGGAAATTCAGCCCACTCAAGGGGCTGGCTAACACCCGCTAGAACCAGAATCCAACCGGGAATCATCACGGCGAAATTCCACAACCCAAATAGCCATAGCCCTAGCTTGTGGCTGGTGACCGGGCGACCGCTGAGGATTGGCACGCTATGGTAAAGAAAGGCAAAAAAGGCATTGCCTAGCCAGCCCAACATAATGCCTTGGGTATGGGAGTAACGCAGGCGGCCCCAGCTCGGCAAGGCGCCAAGGGAGTCGGGCCAGAAAAACTGTAGCGAGATTAAAATGCCAAACACCACAGAGACCAGCAACGCTGCAAAGGCTGCCACGCTGTGGGCCTGAACTAACAGCGAGTCTATGGCCACATGTTGATCTTGAGTAACAAGTGGCGTCGATGCCTGAGCTGTATCTATCTGCACTGAAAGTCACTCCTAGTAAGTACCAGCCAACGCGATGGCTGCACTATATTTCTCTCTCGATTGGCCAATGGCTAAGCCTATTGGGCCTGCATCACACGCTATCGAGTATTTGATCTAGACACCTCGACAGGCTGCTCTTTTAAGTACATGGGCTCTGAGGCCGTAAATCCTATTCTCCGCCCCACTCCCCTATAGCAGCTAGCTAATGCCCTGTAAAACCTATAAACAGTGCTGCGGCCCCTATGCCGGGGCCGTCATTGGTCATTCGAGGATGCCAGCCGAGGCATGGAATTATAACTAGTATTTCACTTGAGTGTGAGTAAGCAGGAGCAACGTTGCTTACTGTCACAACCTCAAAAATCCGGGTCACTGGTGGCTCAAAACTATGACTAACCACACATTAGGAGGCGATCAGCCGTGGTTGGAACTTGCAAAAGTGTTCAGGTTTTTTTATTTTTGGCTTAGCCAATGCTCAGCCGGAAAAGGAGAATCTCCATGATCTACGAAGTAGAAGGTGACCTGATGCTGTCCCGTGCTCGCTTAATGGTGCAGGGAGTCGCCACTAATGACCCTATGACCCGGGGGTTGGCCCGTAAACTAAGCCAGCGCTATCCGGCCTTAGCTCATGATTTCCAAACTTGGTGCCAGCTAGAACAGCCCGAGCCGGGCCAAGTATGGCTATGGGGCGAGCCTGGAAAACCCCAAGTGTTGAATCTCATTACCCATCAAGGCGACCCAGAAAACCCCGAGAGAATAGGCCGTCCAAACAAAATCGCCATCAATAGAGCCTTCCGGGCATTAAACAGCCTCTACACCGAGCAGCGTTTCAAGTCCATCGCCATGCCAAAAATTGGCGCCGGGGAGTTCGGTCTAGACTGGGCTGAAGTTAGAGACATGCTGCATGCCCAGTTAGGCCAGCTGTTGATTCCAATCTTTGTTTACACAAAAGAGCTTGATGGCCAGGTGGCCCACGAACCCGGC
>CAYGSO010000015.1:0-51904 GCA_964352445.1 uncultured Pseudohongiella sp.
GCTGCCAGACTGCTCCACCCCGCATCAACTCTTCGATAACACCTTGAATTAACTCCTATTTAGAATTTACTACAATTCTTAACGGCTTACTTTCAAGGGGGACGCATTATAATGAGCAGGGAGGGCTAAGGTCAAGAGCTCACGCCGGATTCCCTGTATTCTTTGCGTTTTGGGGAAAACGGCGATAATCGCCGTTTTTCAAAAGGTTGGTGCCGAAGGCCGGACTTGAACCGGCACGAGCTACGCTCACTACCCCCTCAAGATAGCGTGTCTACCAATTTCACCACTTCGGCATAAACCTTTTAAAACTCTAATTCACAGGAGCAGGAAGACTAGGCACGTCCTGCGAGTCACTCGCTACGGGCGCCGCATCCAGCTGGGGCACATCTGATGCTGGGGCTTGGGGCGTAGACAACAGTTCCGGATTGACCACCGGTGCTGAGCCTGGGGCCGCCAGACCCGCCTGATCTTTAGCAAATATAGCCAGAGTGAGGCTTGTTGCAAAAAACAGGGTGGCAGCAATGGTAGTGGCTCGCACTAGAAAATTGCCGCTGCCGGATGAGCCAAACACTGTTTGCGACGAGCCCGAGCCAAATGAGGCGCCGGCGTCTGCGCCCTTACCTTGCTGTAACAGCACTAAACCTACAATCGCGACTGCTACTACCACGTGTACGACAACTATTATCGTTTCCATTACTTAAAATCCGCACTTTTGCATATAGCTATGAATTCATCGGCGCTTAACGAAGCGCCACCTACCAAACCGCCATCAATGTCGGCTTGATCAAACAACTCTTTGGCGTTGGCGCCTTTAACGCTGCCGCCGTAAATCAATCGAACTTCCTGGGCGACACTAGCACTGCTAGCTGCCACATGGTCTCGCAATATTTTATGTACTGCTTGCGCTTGCTCCGGGCTGGCAGTCTTGCCGGTGCCAATAGCCCAAATAGGCTCATAGGCAATGACTGCGCTGGCGAAGGCGTCTACTCCTACCTTGGCCAATACTGCATCCAACTGAGCAAGCACTACCTGTTCGGTTAAACCTTGCGCATGGTCTGCCTCAGATTCGCCAATGCAAAGCACTGGTGTAAGACCGGCCGTCTGAATCGCAGCGAACTTGTGCGCCACCATTTGGTCTGTCTCGCCGAACAGCCCGCGCCTTTCCGAATGCCCTACCAGACAGTAGGTCACGCCCATTTCAGCCAGCATACTGACAGACACTTCGCCGGTGTATGCCCCCAATTTCTCGGCATTGCCGTTTTGAGCACCTACTGCTAAGGCACTGCCGGCTAGAGCAGCCACTACCGCAGGGATATGGACGAATGTCGGACAAACGCCGATATCGACATTCTGTGCTTGGCTCAACCCGCTGGCCATCAGCTCGCCAGTTATTAGCTGGATTGACGCCAAAGAACCGTGCATCTTCCAATTCCCAAGAACTAGTTTACGAGCCATAGACATAATCCAGTGTCGTCCTACTTCGCGTCGCGGCCTGCATAAAACGGGCGCCAAGTCTAACCAAGTCTGTATTGGGTTGCAATAAATAGGCTAACGGAATTAGGCTGCCACTTCCGCGGCAACTATCTCAGATAGCTGTTGCGCCAGTTTTGCCACTGTCACTTTATCTTCACCCTCTACCATTACCCTCACCACCGGTTCAGTGCCCGAGGGCCTCAGCAGCACCCGGCCGGTTTTGCCAAGGGTCTGCTCGACATCTGCCACCGCAGAACGCACCTTGGCATTGCTAGAAATATCTACCGAGCTGCCAATCCGGACATTGATCATGCTCTGAGGCATTTTGCGCATCTTGCTCTTCAGCTCGGCCAGGGTCTGCCCGCTATGAATGATCGCCGCCATGGCTTGAAGCGATGAGATTATGCCGTCGCCGGTTGAAGTTTGATCCAAACAGATAATGTGCCCAGAAGACTCACCGCCGAGATTCCAGCCGCGCTGGAGCATCTCCTTCATGACATAGCGGTCGCCTACCGCTGTGCGCACAAATGGCACGTCCAGTGCATCAAGCGCCAACTCTAAGCCCAAGTTGCTCATAGATGTGCCAACCACGCCGCCAAAATCAATGCTTTGACGCCTCCGATCCCGAGCGATGATGTACAATATTTCATCCCCATCCACTACATCGCCGTGGCTATCAACCATGATGACGCGATCGCCATCACCATCAAAAGCAATGCCCAGATCTGCCTTTTCGGATTTCACGGTTGCCGCTAATTCTTGAGGTGAGGTAGAGCCCCGATGGGCATTAATGTTGAGTCCATCCGGATTGACTCCAATGCTAACAACACTGGCCCCTAGCTCGGTAAAAACACTGGGCGCGATATGGTAAGTGGAGCCATGGGCACAATCTAAAACAATTTTTAAACCGGTTAACTTCAAACTGGAGCCAATGGTACTTTTACAGAATTCTATATAGCGGCCCGCTGCATCGGTAACCCGTCTAGCTTTGCCTAGCAGCTGTGGCGCGACGGTTGTGATGTCTTTTTCTAGCTCCGCCTCAATCGCATGCTCTATATCATCAGGCAATTTGGTGCCATCGCCGGCAAAGAACTTAATGCCGTTATCCTCAAAAGAATTGTGCGACGCGCTGATAACAATTCCGGCTTGTGCTCTCAAGGTCTGGGTTAAATAAGCAATGGCGGGGGTTGGCATAGGCCCTGTAAGGTTAATATCTACCCCAGCTGCCGTGACGCCAGCCTCCAGCGCAGCCTCGAACATATAGCCTGAGATTCGGGTATCTTTGCCAATGATTATAGTGTTGCGGGCGCCACCCTTGCGAGCAAACACACGGCCGGCGGCCCAGCCAAGTTTGAGCATGAAGTCTGGGGTGATTGGAGACGTGCCAACTGCGCCGCGGATCCCGTCGGTACCAAAATATTTTTTTGTTTTTTTAGTCATGGGCCGCGGCCTGCTCGGGGTTTTGGTAGGCGCAGTGTACTCTAATTGCATCCATGGTGGCAGCGACATCGTGGGCTCGAATTATTTTTGCACCCGCTGCCATAGCCGGCATTATTGCGGCGATTGATGCTGCTAGGCGCTGATCCACAGACCGTTTGGTCACCGCGCCCAGCATCGATTTTCTAGACACCCCAACCAACAGCGGCACCTGCAGAACTGCCAATTGGGACAAGTTTTTAAGCAGCATGAAATTGTGCTGAGCTTTTTTGCCGAAACCAAAGCCCGGGTCTGCTAGCAGTCTATTTCGCGAAATGCCGAGGCTCATACAGGCGTCTAGCCGCTGCTGCAGAAACTGAGTTACTTCATCCACCACATTGGCATAGACAACCGTGTCCTGCATTGAGCCTGGCTGGCCCTGCATGTGCATAACGCAAATAGCGGCATTGGTTTGGGCAGCAACCTCCAGAGCGCCGGGCCTGCTTAAGGCTCTCACGTCATTAATCATTTCGGCGCCGGCATTTACTGCGGCTCGCATAACACCGGGGCTGCTGGTGTCCACGGATAGACACACGTCTAAATTTGCACGTACCGCCTCTATCACTGGGATAACCCGATCTAACTCTTCGGCTTCACTAACAGACGTGGCGCCCGGGCGAGTAGACTCGCCGCCAATGTCGATAAATGTCGCGCCTGCATTCACCATGGATTCAATTGCAGCAAGAATTTTTGGCAAATCAGGTTTAAAGGTTGTGGCCGCTGCATCAGCACTGAATTGAGCGCCATCAGAAAAAGAGTCAGGCGTCACATTAACAATTGCCATGCAAACAGGCGCAGACAGAGATATCTGTCTGGCACCTGCGCTTAGAATAGCCATTTGAGTTAAACGTGTGAGAACAGTAGCGGGCTAGCAAACACTTTAGTGTTCGCTAGCAGGCCCGCCAATAGGATTGCCTTTATCTTCCTCAGGCTTCTTCTCTTGAGGAGCGCTGGTTCCCGATGCATTGCTGCCGGAGCTGTTGTTATTGGAATCAGACCAATCAGCTGGAGGGCGAGGCTTGTTGCCTTTCATAATGTCGTTGATTTGTTCTTGGTCAATGGTTTCGTACTCCATCAACGCATCCTTCATCAACTCCAATAGCGGGCGATTAGACTCTAAAATTTCTGTAGCTTTGGCGTAGCAGCCATCAATAATTGACCTTACTTCGGTATCGATTGCTACTGCCGTGTCGCCGGAAACCGACTTGGTCTTTGATCCTGCCGATCGACCCAGGAACACCTCACCTTCGTCTTCGGAGTACATCAATGGACCAAGCTTTTCGGACAGGCCCCACTTAGTCACCATATTGCGCGCCATCTCTGTGGCACGCTGGATATCGTTAGAAGCGCCAGTCGTTACGCCCTCTTTGCCAAGGGTCATTTCTTCGGCTATGCGGCCACCGTACAAACTGCATATTTGCGAAATAATGCCCTGACGGCTGAGGCTGTAGCGGTCCTCTTCGGGTAAGAACATCGTCACCCCTAACGCTCTGCCGCGGGGAATGATACTTACTTTGTAGACCGGATCGTGTTCAGGCACTAATCGGCCCACAATGGCGTGACCCGATTCATGATAGGCCGTATTTAAACGTTCTTTTTCCGACATAACCATGGATTTACGCTCAGCGCCCATCATGATTTTGTCTTTGGCTTTCTCAAACTCTTCCATTGTTACTAAGCGCTTTCCAGAGCGAGCTGAGAACAGCGCGGCCTCGTTAACCAAGTTGGCAAGGTCAGCACCTGAGAAGCCAGGAGTGCCGCGGGCAATTAGGCTCGCCTTGACGTTGTCGTCAATTGGCACTTTACGCATATGTACTTTCAAAATCTGCTCTCGGCCACGAATATCTGGCAGCCCAACAACGACCTGCCGGTCGAATCGGCCGGGCCTGAGAAGTGCCGGATCCAATACGTCTGGTCGGTTAGTCGCCGCCACAACGATGACACCGTCATTGACTTCGAAGCCATCCATTTCTACCAGCAACTGGTTTAAGGTTTGCTCACGCTCATCGTGCCCACCGCCCAAGCCAGCACCACGATGCCGCCCTACCGCATCAATCTCGTCGATAAAGATGATACATGGCGCTTGTTTCTTTGCCTGATCAAACATGTCGCGCACCCGAGAGGCGCCCACACCGACAAACATTTCAACGAAATCAGACCCTGAGATAGAAAAGAATGGCACTTTCGCCTCGCCAGCAATTGCCTTCGCGAGCAGAGTTTTGCCCGTACCGGGTTGGCCAACCATTAAAATACCGCGGGGAATCTTGCCGCCAAGACGCTGGAACTTGTCGGGCTCGCGCAGAAACTCAACTAGCTCCTGTACGTCCTCTTTAGCCTCATCAACACCGGCGACATCGGCAAACGTTATTTTGATCTGGTCTTCACCCAGCAGTTTGGCCTTACTTTTACCGAAGGACATGGGCCCGCCTTTGCCGCCGGCACCACCGCCCTGCATTTGGCGCATAAAAAAGAAAAACAGCGCGATAATAATGAGAATAGGAAAGCTGGCGACAAGCAGCTGAGTCCAGATGCTTTGCTGCTCGGGCTCTTTAGCGATCACTTCTACATTGTTATCAAACAAGTCGTTGAGCAGCTGATCGTCGCCAATCAGCGGCATAACTGTCCGAAACTGCGAATTATCTGAGCGCAAACCAACGATGTCGATACCCGCCAGCTCAACTCGCTCCACTCGGCCGGATCTGACTTCCCGGATGAATGCTGAGTAATTGATAGTCTCTTCATTGGTTTCTTGGTTGATGTTGCTGAACACCGTCAGCAATACGCCCGCTATGATCATCCAGAGAACTAAGTTTTTTGCCATATCATTCAAGGGTTTTTCCCCCAGGTTGCAGAATTCGTGTCGAGAATTCGTGTCTAGAAAGACGTTGTGTTGAGTGTGTGTGCCTGCAGTGAGCAGACTTGGAGCAGTAAAATCATTCTACTTCGAAGAACTAAACTACCACAATATATCAGCCCAAGCGCTTAAAGCCTGCGGCGAGCAGATAAATTTCTCTCGATCTAGCCCGAGAGGCCTTAGGTTTTCTTACCTTCACCGATTCGAAGCTAGCTTTCAGCTCCTTCTGGTATTCGGCGAACCCCTCTCCTTGGAACACCTTCACTAATAGATACGCTCCAGGTCTAAGTATAGTTCTCGCTAGATCAAGTGCCAATTCAGCCAAATACATCACCTGCGGCTGATCGATATCGTTCATACCAGACATATTGGGTGCCATATCCGATATTACAAGGTCTGCGGTCGCCCCGTCGAGAATGCTAAGCAATTCCTCCACCACCGAATTTTCAGTGAAATCGCCCTGCAAGAACTCGACGCCAGCAATGCCATCCATCGCTAGAATATCAGAGGCCACTACTCGGCCCTTAAAACCCACCGACTTTGCTGCCACTTGGGACCAGCCACCGGGAGCCGCTCCTAGATCAACCACAGTCATTCCTGGGCGCAATATTTTGTCTTTCTCATTGATTTCTAACAATTTATAGCTTGCTCTAGAGCGATAACCATCACTCACACTGCGCTTCACATATTCGTCGTCGAAGTGTTCTTGCAGCCACCCTTTGCTACTTTTTGATCGTGACATCGCCCGTTAATCCTTATGGCTAGCTTGGCTTTTGCTGGTAAAACCAGTAGGCCGAAACCCTAGTCTATCACCTGTTCGGCGCCGCGAGAGGCCAGCGTGAGGCCCGCCTAGCTGCCGCCAAGGCAGTTGTTTTTGCACCTTGTTAGCCAAATAGCTGCTAAAATCCCGCCTCGATAACTTAAGGACAGGTGCCATGCCCATAAACAACGAAGACAAAAAAAGATTTCGAGCCATTGCCCACAAGCTTCGGCCGGTAATCATCATTGCTGACAAAGGCTTGACCGAGAATATCGAAAAAGAAATCAATCGGGCGCTAGAAGATCACGAACTCATCAAGATTAAAGTGGCTGTGGGTGAGCGTGACGACAAGAAAATACTGTCAGATACTATTTGTAAGCAATTCAAAGCTGAATGTGTGCAAAGCATCGGGAATATCTTGCTGCTTTACCGAGCAGCAAAAAAACCAGACCCTAAACTGTCCAACCTGAAGCGCAATCTGAGCTAGATGTGTTGAACCGAAATAATATCGAAATCAATATCGCCGGCAGGCGCCTTGACCACAACTTCATCGCCTTTGGACTTGCCCATCAGCGCTCGAGCGATTGGCGACGCCACTGAAATTTTCCCAGAAGGGACATCTGCTTCATCCTCCCCAACAATTTGGTAGGTAACCTCTTCATCTGATTCAATGTTTAGCAAAGTTACCGTAGTGCCGAAAATCACCCTGCCGGTGGGCTCGATAGCACAAACGTCGATTATCTCAGAGTCAGATAGTTTACTTTCGATGTCAGAGATACGGCCTTCACAAAAACTTTGTTGCTCCCGCGCCGCGTGGTACTCGGCATTTTCTTTTAAATCACCATGCTCCCGAGCTTCCGCTATTGCCGTAATAATTTTTGGCCTGGTGACGCTTTTCAGCTCAGTCAGTTCAGCACGCAGCTTCTCTGCGCCGCCTAAGGTCATTGGTACTTTTCGCATAATCGAATCTATTTTAAGGTTTTAGGTACTGCGTCTTAGTGCAGCTCTTTGTGCAGATCTTGCAGAGTGTACACCATCAGGTTGGTGCCAAACTCTAATGCTTCACACACTGCCAGTGCACCTGCGATTGTGGTGGTGCAGAACACACTGTGCTTCAGGGCGGTGCGTCTGATGGTTGAAGAGTCAGCGATAGCTTGTCGACCCTCAGTGGTGTTAAACACCACCTGAATCTCGTCATTTTTTAACATATCGACAATATGAGGTCTACCTTCGTTAACCTTATTGACCCGCTGCACTGGCAGACCCGCCGCCTCAATCGCCTTTGCTGTACCGCCTGTGGCAACCAAGGAATAGCCCAAAGCCAAAGTCTTCTTGGCGACTTCAACGACAAACTCTTTGTCTCTATCGCGCACACTAATGAATGCCTTGCCGCCTCGCTCAATAACCTCACCGGCTCCTATTTGAGCCTTAGCGTAGGCTTCGGCAAACGTGACGCCAACACCCATGACCTCTCCCGTAGACTTCATTTCAGGACCTAAGATAGGGTCTACGTTTGGAAACTTAACAAATGGGAAAACAGCTTCTTTAACTGCAAAGGTTGTCGGTATAACTTCTTTGCTGAAACCTTGCTCATCAAGTGTCTTACCGATCATGCAGCGCGCCGCAATTTTTGCCAGCGACTGACCTATACACTTCGACACAAACGGCACTGTTCTGGATGCGCGCGGATTAACCTCAATAATATAAACTTCACCATCTTGATAGGCTAACTGGGTATTCATAAGACCGATAACTCCCAGCTCTAATGCAATGCTGGTAACCTGCTCGCGGATTTTATTCTGCACATCCATTGGTAAATTGTAAGGCGGCAGTGAACATGCGGAGTCGCCGGAGTGAATCCCTGCCTGCTCAATGTGCTGCATGATGGCTCCCACCACCACTTTCTTGCCATCGCTTACCAAATCAACATCAATCTCTATAGCGGAGCTTAAAAAGTAATCCAGCAGCACCGGGCTTTCATTGGAGACACGCACCGCTTCGCGCATATAGCGCTTTAGCTCTGCCTCGTTGTAGACGATCTCCATGGCCCTGCCACCCAATACATAGGAGGGTCTAACGACCAAAGGATACGAAATTTTTTCGGCCTCGATAAGACTTTCCTCAACGCTCCTGACAGTGCAGTTAGGCGGCTGTTTAAGTCCAAGCTTGGTGATCATCTTTTGAAAGCGTTCGCGGTCTTCCGCTCTATCAATCGCATCCGGGGAGGTACCTATTACCGGCACACCTGCAGCCTCTAAACTCTTTACTAAATTCAGTGGCGTCTGGCCACCAAATTGGACAATTACCCCAACCGGATTCTCAAGCTTAACGATCTCAATAACATCTTCAAAAGTAAGCGGCTCAAAATACAGGCGATCAGAAATATTGTAATCCGTGGACACTGTCTCTGGATTGCAGTTAACCATGATGGACTCATAGCCGTCCTCACGCATGGCAAGTGCAGCATGAACGCAGCAGTAGTCGAATTCGATACCTTGACCAATTCGATTCGGGCCGCCGCCTAAAACGATGATTTTTTGTCGATCTGTCGGTTGCGCTTCGCACTCTTCCTCATAGGTTGAGTACATATAGGCTGTAGTCGATTTAAACTCTGCCGCACAGGTGTCGACCCGTTTGTATACCGGTCTCACGCCCAAGGCATGACGCGCGTTGAGCACGGCGACATCGGTTTCTCCCAATAGCTGACCCAAGCGTTTATCTGCAAACCCTTTGCGCTTTAATTTACGCATCATGTCGTAGTCAATTGCAGCCAGGTTTGTCTTTGCCACATCGGCTTCGATCGCGATCAGTTCTTCGATTTGCACCAGGTACCAAGGATCAATACCGGAAAGCGCATAGACAGTCTCGACTGACCAGCCCAATCTAAACGCGTCTGCCACATACCAAATTCGCTGGGCCCCAGGCTCTGTAAGCTCTCGGGTCAGCAGTTCTTTAGAGTTACTTGCGTTAGTGTCAAGAATAGGATCAAAGCCACACATGCCTACCTCTAAACCGCGCAGCGCTTTCTGCAGCGACTCTTGAAAGGTACGGCCAATTGCCATTACTTCGCCTACAGATTTCATCTGAGTGGTGAGGCGGTCGTTAGCGTCAGTAAATTTCTCGAAAGTAAATCTAGGAATCTTAGTAACCACGTAATCGATTGCTGGCTCGAAAGACGCAGGAGTTGCACCCCCGGTAATTTCATTGCGCAGCTCGTCCAAGGTATAGCCAACAGCCAACTTAGCAGCCACTCGAGCGATGGGAAAACCGGTAGCCTTTGACGCCAAAGCCGAAGAACGCGACACCCGCGGATTCATTTCGATTACAACCATGCGGCCGTCTTTTGGATTGATACCGAACTGAACGTTTGAGCCGCCAGTTTCAACCCCTATCTCGCGCAGCACCGCAAGCGATGCATTGCGAAGAATCTGGTATTCCTTGTCAGTTAGTGTTTGCGCTGGTGCCACGGTAATTGAGTCACCCGTGTGCACACCCATGGCATCGAAGTTTTCGATGGCGCAAACGATAATGCAGTTGTCATTTTTGTCGCGAACCACTTCCAATTCGTATTCTTTCCAGCCAATAAGAGACTCATCGATCAATAATTCGTTAGTTGGCGAAAGATCTAACCCTCTAGCACAGATCTCTTCGAATTCTTCTTTGTTGTAAGCGATGCCGCCGCCAGAGCCGCCCATGGTAAAAGAAGGCCGGATGATACAGGGAAAGCCAATTTCTAGCTGCGCTGCAATGGCCTCTTCCATATTATGGGCCATAACATGCCGCGGTGTTTCGAGCCCAATGGCCACCATAGCCTCATCAAACAGCTCACGATCTTCCGCTTTGTCGATTGCCTCTCGGGTGGCTCCTATCAGCTCACAGCCGTATTTTTTTAGAACGCCATGCTTATTCAAGTCCAGCGCACAGTTCAAGGCGGTCTGCCCGCCCATAGTGGACAAAACAGCGTCGGGGCGCTCTTTTTCGATTATTTTCTCAACAATTTGCCATTTGACTGGCTCAATATAGGTGGCATCAGCCATTGAGGGGTCGGTCATTATTGTGGCCGGATTAGAGTTCACCAAAATTACTCGGTAACCCTCTTCCTTCAGTGCCTGACATGCTTGAGCACCTGAATAATCAAACTCGCAAGCCTGACCGATAACAATCGGCCCTGCCCCTAAGATAAGTATGCTTTTAATATCGGTTCGTTTTGGCATATTGTTTTATTACGCAGCTCTTAAGTTAAGTTGAATGTAAGCGTTAAGTTTGACCTTGCTCATTTGCTCGACTGCATCAAATTGATGAAGTGATCAAACACGGGGGCCACGTCGTGCGGGCCCGGACTTGCTTCTGGATGCCCCTGAAACCCAAAGGCTGGCACATCGCTGCGCTCTATCCCTTGCAGCGTGCCGTCAAACAGTGATTTGTGAGTTGCAATCACGTTGTCTGGCAGGGTTTTCTCATCAACAGCAAAGCCATGATTCTGACTGGTGATCATTACTTTTGAGCTTTTGAGATCTTGCACCGGATGATTGGCGCCATGATGACCCAGCGGCATTTTGATGGTTTTGGCGCCACAGGCTAAGGCCAGTAACTGATGCCCTAAACAAATTCCAAACAGGGGAATCCCGGTGGTGAGAAATTCAGCGATGGCGCTAATCGCGTAGTCGCAGGGCTGCGGATCGCCTGGGCCATTTGACAGGAAAATCCCATCAGGCTTAAGTGCTAAGACATCTGCGGCAGGTGTTTGTGCGGGAACTACATGCACTTCGCAGCCGCGCTCGACTAGCATTCTTAGAATGTTTCGCTTAACCCCGAAATCATAGGCGACTACTTTGAACTTGGCTTCTGGCGCCGGCAAGTAGCCAGACACGAGATCCCATACACTTGAATTCCACTTATAGGACTCGGTGGAGCTCACCACTTTGGCTAGGTCCATGCCCTTCAAGCCAGCAAACTCTCGAGCTTTAGCTAGGGCTTGTTGAGTGGATTCATCGCTCAGCTCGGTGGCGGCAACGATACAGCCATTGAGTGCGCCCTTATCCCGCAGCAAGCGCGTCAGGCGCCTAGTGTCGATCTCAGCAATAGCAACGACTTTACGCTGTTTAAGAAATTCACCTAAGGCTTGGTCACTGCGAAAATTACTGGCTAGACGCGGCAAATCACGTATCACAAGCCCTGACGCCCAGACACGATCAGATTCGTTGTCTTCTTCATTGGTGCCCGTGCTGCCAATATGGGGATAAGTGAAGGTAATTATTTGCTTCGCGTACGAAGGGTCTGTCAAGATTTCCTGATACCCAGTCATCGAAGTGTTAAACACCACTTCACCCACTGAGCTTCCAAGGTCACCTATTGCTATTCCATGGAATATACTTCCATCTTCTAAAGCCAACACGGCGGTCGCAGTCACTGGGTCTCCTACTATTTCGATCAATTATTTCAGACAAAAAAAAGCGGAGTGAAGAATTCCTCACTCCGCTTTTCGATTATTTGTTCACTTTTTTCATTGCTCTCAGCACTCTACATACTGAGCGAGTATGATACGGAAAGAGCCCCTTACTTGTCCATCAGAATAAGTGGAATTGACCAACTTATAATTCCAATAATGCCTAATCGAGTTAATTTTCTAACTCTTCTGCGCAAACCCAAGCACGTCATCCATGGAGTAAAGCCCGGCAGGTTTGCCCACTGCCCAGACGGCAGCCCGGATCGCGCCTTTAGCAAAAGTAGAGCGGCTGCTGGCTTTGTGGGTAATCTGAAGCTGCTCACCTTCAGTGGCAAATGTCACAGTGTGATCGCCGACAATGTCTCCAGCTCGTACACAGGCAAAGCCGATGGAACCTTTTTCTCTGCCTTGTGTAAATCCATCCCGGGAATACACAGCCACATCTTTTAGTGCAACCTGCCTGCCCCCCGCTATCACCTCACCCATTTTCAGTGCCGTGCCGGAAGGCGCATCCTTTTTGTAGCGATGATGTGCCTCATAAATCTCCACATCGTAGTCATCACTCAGCACCGCGGCGGCTTGTTTCAGCAGCTGCAGACTCAAGGTGACACCGACACTGTAATTTGCGGCGAATATCACGGGGATTGTGCGCGCATAGTCGATCAACTGCTCGCGTTGGGTGTCGTCAAAGCCCGTAGTTCCGATCACAATCGCTTTGCCAGCCGCGGCGCAACAAGCAAGATGCTCTAGTGACGCAGCCGGCGAGGTAAAATCGATGGCCACGTCGAAGCCCGCAGCCACGAGCTTGGCCTGAGTTACAACGCCTGTGGGTTTGCCTGCGGCTAACAGACCAATATCATTGCCCAGAGCTGGATCATCAGGCAACACGGTGGCCTGCGCCAGCCGCAGGGCATCGGGCTGCTCGGCAATCATCTGCACGAGAGTCAGCCCCATTCGGCCCACGGAGCCCGTAATTGCTATATCAATCATCAAATCGCCTTTTGTGTCTGTCTGCAGTAGTTAACCAAGTATACCCAGTGACGCACTAGGACAGAAACACAAGCGTCAATACATTCCTAAAAAGCCGTTGAATTGACCTTCGCAAAGCGCCTTAGGTGTAAAAAGCTTGCCGCACCCCAATGATTTGGGCACACTCTGTCGCTCTTCGCTCTTGAATTTAACGGCCTGCAACGCCAAAAGTCAGAGACCCTGATAACTTTCTAAACAATTTGAAAAAAAATGAGTGAAACACCGGTCCTACATGGAACTACAAAAAAACAACGCTATGAGTCGCTGGTCGGCGCTTTTTATCAAGATCTGTTTCGCTACGCCATTTGGCTATGCAAAAACCATGCGCTCGCTGAAGACTTAGTGCAGGAAACATTTTTACGGGCTTGGCGGTCTTTAGATAGCTTGCTTAACGACAAAGCGGCAAAAGCTTGGCTGTTCACCATTTTAAGGCGGGAAAATGCCCGGCTGTATGAACGTTACAGGCCTGAGCTGGTTGATATTGATGGGCAATCTATCGCCGAGAGTAATGACAACGAGCCAGACTTCAAAATGGATCGCGAGCTGCTTATTAATGCGATTAAACGACTAGAAACCGACTATCGAGAACCGCTGTTGCTACAGGTAGTTGGAGGCTTTAGCGGCAAAGAAATTGCCGAGATTTTAGAGCTGAACAATAACACTGTTATGACCCGACTATTTCGAGCAAGAGGCAAGCTAAAGGTTGAATTCGGCCTTGATGCTGATGCAGCTGACGATTAACTAATTTTGCTAAAGAGACAGAGCGTACACCAATGAACCAAACAGACTTCCGAAAACGGCTTTACTTAAATCCGCTAGAGCCCGATGCAGAAATCCTCAAGCAGGCTAACTTAGATCCTGAGCTGGGCAAAATCCTTGGGGAGACCCAGCAAATGGAAAGAGACCTGCATCGTGTTTTGAGCACAGTTGCTGTGCCAAGCTCTCTGCAGGCTAAACTAATGGCTATTCCAGATACTGATGTTTCTGACCAAGATTCAGCTGATGCTCTTCAGCGCCTGGCTGAAAAGCCTGCTGCCAATGCAAACTACTTTCAGTATTTTGCCATAGCAGCCTCTTTAGTATTGGCCCTTGGAGTAAGCTTTTCTTTGACGTTTTCGCCTCAGGCAGGCCCCAGCAGCGAAGAAATCGCCTTTGGCCATGAAGTTCTGCAGCACCTTTATCATGAGGACGGAGAAATCGCCGCAATCAACAGCGGCAGAGATTTACCGGCAGTTGGCATGCCCATGATAATGCAAGCAATGGCGCCAGTTGGCACACAGTTAGCACCAGCTTCGGCTACTACGGTGGCATCCGTTAAATTTGCTAAACCCTGCGTTATTATCGAGGCATTTGAGAGCGCTCACCTGATACTGCAGGGTTCGCAAGGGGCTGTCAGCGTGTTTGTAATTAACAACACTCCCGTCAGTGTTGAGTATTCTATCAACGATGACCGCTTCAGTGGCGTAGTGATGCCCATGGCGAAGGGCAACATGATTTTAGTAGGGGAAGACAACGCTGATCTTACGGAATACAAAAAGCTGTTTGCCGAAAATGTAGACTGGGTCATTTAAATCACAACATTAATTAGGCTGACGGCGGCTTAGAATTGCTCTGCCGTCATCGCCATCAAAGTATCAGCCCCTGAAGAGATTTCTTCTGCCAAGGCTTTAGCTTTAGGCAGCTGTTTTACCATAAAGAATTGGCCTGTCTTGATAATCCCGTCAAGATGTTCCAAGTCTCCGCGGCCCTGGGCTTTCGACGTATAGGCTGCCGCCAGCATACGCTGCCACATAAAACAGTAGAGCGTTAAACCCATAATTTCCATGTAGGCATAAGATGCCGCGCCGACCTCATCAGGGCTATCCTGCGCATTTTCGATTACAGTTTTCGTTGTTGCTATTAGCAGCGCTTTGGCTGACTCCAGCACTGAGAGATGCTCCGTCATTTCTGGCACAGCCTTGGCGCTGGCAGCAAATTCGTCGATCTCGCCCACCAACACCTCGAGCAAGCTGCCATTCGCGCGAACCGTCTTTCTGCCCATTAGATCCAATGCCTGAATACCGTTAGCGCCTTCATAAATTTGCGCGATGCGGGCATCACGAACATTTTGTTCCAGACCCCATTCAGCAACGTAACCATGCCCGCCAAGCACTTGCTGACCCAAGACACAGGCATCAAAGCCGCGATCGGTACAGTAGGCTTTTTGCACCGGAATAAGCAGCGCAACTAACTTGTCAGCTTTTTCCCGCGCAGTTTCCTCAGGATGAAATCGGGCTATGTCCAATTGGCTTGCGGCATACATGGACAAAGCCCGTCCGGCCATAATGTTGGAACGCATAGTCAACAGCATTCTTCTAACATCAGGATGCACGATAATAGGGTCCGCCGCTTTCTCTGCGAGCACCGGCCCGGTAGGTGCCCTGCCCTGCAATCTGTCTTTGGCGTAAGCTGCGGCTATTTGATAGGAGCTTTCGGCCAAGCCGTTACCCTGCAGCCCCATAGACAAACGCTCATAGTTCATCATGGTAAACATATTGGATAGACCTTGGTTCAACTCGCCCACTAAAAAGCCTTTGGCGTCCTCAAAATTCATCACGCATGTGGCAGAGCCTTTGATCCCCATCTTGTGCTCAATCGACCCACAGCGAACGTTGTTTGAGTCTCCGGTGAGGTTAGCCGCGTCATCTACGAGATTTTTCGGCACCAAAAAAAGCGATATTCCCCGAGGCCCAGCGGGAGCGTCAGGCAGCTTCGCCAGCACTAAGTGAATAATGTTTTCAGTGAGGTCATGCTCACCCGCGGTAATGAAAATCTTGGTGCCAGAAACTTTATATGAGCCGTCTGCCTGGGGCACGGCTTTAGTGTGAATCATTCCCAAGTCAGTGCCGGCATGGGGCTCGGTCAGACACATGGTTCCTGACCATATTCCCTCATACATCTTAGGCAAGTAGCGCTGCTTCAGCTCATCGCTAGCATGATGGCTAAGCGTCAGGGTTGCCCCCGTGGTTAGGATCGTATACAGGGCAAACGACGAATTTGCAGCAAAGGCCATTTCTTCGATAATCGCCGACAGCAGCTTGGGCATGCCTTGGCCGCCATAATTCACATCACCGGTAAGCCCAGACCAGCCTCCTTGGGCATAGGCGGCATAGGCTTGTTTAAAGCCATCGGGGGTCGTCACTACCCCATTTTCGATCCGGCAACCCTGTTGATCGCCCGATTGATTGATGGGGGCAAGCAAGCCTTCGGCGATCTTTCCCGCCTCTTCAACTATCGCGCTTATGAGGTCATCACTGACTTCTTGCGTACCTGGCATTTTGCCAAACAGCTCCTGGGCTTGAAATACATCTTGCAACAAAAATTGCATATCTCTTAGTGGAGCGCGATAAGTTGCCATCGTAGTGAATTCCTCAAAAATGCCGTGCGGATCAATGATTATAAGGGATGCCCCCATAAACAGGTACTTAAAGGGCGGCTAACTTAGTCAACTTGCTGTCACTGACTATACTCTAAAATCTAACTAGAACAGGGCACTAAAACTATGGGTCTGAGACTTAATCCCAGGCTTACCCCAGCCATCAATAGGCTGCTCGACGGGCTTTTGCCAAGGCAATGCCTGCTGTGCAACATGGCCGCCAATGGTGCTGCAAATGTTTGCTCAAGCTGCCAAAGCCGGCTACCGCAGATAACCAATCCCTGCCAGCAATGCGGAATCGATATGCCGGGGCAGTCCCTGTCAACTGTATGCCCCACCTGTGTCACAGCACCTTGGGCATTTCAGCGCTGTATCGCCCTATATCGCTATGAAGGTAGTGCCCGCAAGTTGGTTACAGAGTTTAAGTTTAAGGCGAAGTTTTCCGCCGGAAAGTTCTTAGCCGAAATGCTGGCCGAAGAAATAAACGCCCACTATGCGGGCATTCAAACACCTGACGCGTTGCTTGCGATTCCACTGTACTACGCACGACTGGCAAGCCGCGGCTACAATCAGTCCTTAGTCCTCGCACAGACGATAGCGCGCTTAACCCACATTCCCCTAATGGTCGGCGGCCTCGTTAAAAGCCATGCAACCCCAGCCCAAACCAGCCTTAGCTCTGCCGCGGCGCGTTCGCGAAACCTGCGCAGCAGCTTCTGTGTTGACTGGCAAATTAGAGCCCAACTCATGGAGTCTGTGGTTGTTGTTGACGATGTTATGACTACTGGAGCGACGCTTAATGAGGTAGCTAAAACGCTGCGCCGAGGAGGCGTGAAAACGGTGATGTGCTTTTGTGTGGCGCGGGCAAACTAAAGGTTGAAGAGGATTTAAGCTGCGACGTTGCTGGCTGGAGCATCAGAACTGATATTTAATGGAGCCATAGGCAACCCGCCCATTCTGATCGAGTATACGCGTGGTGGCGTTAAGAATTTCTGTGCTTTCTTCGTTGAATATATTGCGAATACCGAACGAGATAATAGCTCGGTCCTTATCTCCGGTTTTAACACTGTAGCCGTATTGCAAATCAATGGTAGTCATATTATCCACCAGCTCATTGATTTCATTGATGTCCAGCTCACTAATGTCTTTGAACGAATCGAAGTAGTTAGTGATGGCCGATGCAGTGTGATTGCCAAGTTGCCAAGTAAGCATCAAACTACTTTGTAGCTCAGGACTAACCGCCCGGTCGGAGACGCTTGGGATGTCGGAATCGACCATTTCCAGCAAGCTGCCACGGTTTTCGAATTCATCGACATAAGTGGTTGTTGAGCTCAAAGTGAATTGGCCAAAGCGCTCTGTTTCCCAAGCATAGGCCGCGCCGAGATCAAAACCCCTGCTGGACAGATTGCTGCCTAGCAAAGGATTATCTAAGTTAAATTCATTAATAGCTGAGTCTTGAATATAAAGCTGAGGCATACCCGATACTTGATCTAAATCGGCCGAGGTCGCGGGGGCTTCATTAACTTGCTGACGCCATGCATCGGCGGTCAAACTTAGGCCTTCAAATGGCGCTACCTGCAATCCGAGATTAAAACTTAAGGAATCCTGCACCAAGGCGCCTTGAAAATCTTGGACCTCACGCGAGCGATCGACACTTATATTAGGCTCGATTTTTCCGATCACTGAGTTTGGAGCGACATGAAAGCTTGTAACAGGCACGTTCTCACCAGACACAATTACTAGTGAATCTTGGCTATTAGCGGTCATTGGAAGCGCCAAGCTTCCAAGCCACATCAGCGAATGTAGTGGTAAAACCTTAAACATAACTGCTTCGACTCAAACCCATAGAGGACGCGCTTACATTAAGCGTAGCCCATTTAGCGTAACTTTAACTGCGCTAGCATAGCAGTTTGCCACCAAGAATTGAACGATTTTTCGCAACCCGAATGTGCCGTACTCATCAATTCACAAAAGATTTTCACGGCCAAGGTTCGCACCCATCTAAGCCGCCTTAGCTGATAAATTTCAATGGGTTGCGCAATTAAAAGTCGAATACAAAGACTAAAAAAGCCAATTTGCGGCGGTTTAACTCGATGTGCCCCTCACGCTAAAGCCGTTTAACCCATGGCCGCGAGGGTAAACCTTGAATAAGCTCAGCAATCGTAGGCTGACCTTGCGCCAGCTGCAGACGTGGGTTTATTTCAGCCAGGGGCACCAGCACAAACAGGCGCTCATGGGCTCTCGGGTGGGGCAGCACTAAGTTTGAGGTCTGAATTTCAATGCCGGAAATACAGATGAGGTCTAGGTCTAAAGGCCTTGGGGCATTGACACCCCCACTGCGACTGCGGCCAAATTTAGCCTCAATCTCATGCAGCGACTGCAAAAGCGAAAACGGGTCACATGTGTCTGCCACTTCAAGCGCCACCGCCGCATTAATGAACTCGGCAGTACCCTTTACACATTCCACAGGTTCCGTCAGATAAAAGCTCGACTGCTGGATTGGCGAAACACTCAATTTCGCAA
The DNA here is from genome assembly GCA_964352445.1 of uncultured Pseudohongiella sp. GTDB lineage: Bacteria > Pseudomonadota > Gammaproteobacteria > Pseudomonadales > Pseudohongiellaceae > UBA9145. The sequence continues at coordinate 18,974 of CAYGSO010000015.1, forward strand.
TCTCGGTAAGCGCTAAAGTCAAAGTCTCCAACGCCGTGCCGCTAGCGGACTCTTGATTTGACCCAAGACTGATACAGGCAATCAAGCTGGGCTTATTGATGGTATTGAGCTGAGAGCTCATGCACAGCCTCTACAAACACGCTCACATTGTCCGGGTTCACCTGGGGAGTTATACCGTGACCAAGGTTGAATACATGACCAGCTCCATTGCCATAAGCCGCGAGGATAGCCCCCACTTCTCTTCTTATCGCTAGGGGGGAGGAATACAGCATTGTAGGGTCCATATTGCCCTGGAGCGCAACTTGACCTTGGGCACGTTGGCGCGCCTCACCAATATCTATAGTCCAATCTAGCCCAACGGCATCAGCGCGCGAGGCCACAATAGACTCCAACCACTGCCCGCCATTTTTAGTAAAGACAATGCTTGGCACTTTTCTACCTTCGCTTTCTTTGGTTAAGTTGCTGACGATCTTTTCCATATAGGCTAAGGAAAATTCTTGATAACAACTCGGGGTCAAGATGCCGCCCCAAGTATCAAAGATTTGCACGGCCTGGGCACCGGCGGCGATTTGGCCATTGAGATAATCTGTCACCCCGTCGGCTAGCTTTTCCAGCAATAAGTGCATCGCTTCAGGGTTGTCATACATAAACTGCTTGGCGTGGCGAAAGTCTTTGCTACCGCCACCTTCGATCATGTAGGTTGCTAAGGTCCAAGGACTGCCTGAGAAACCAATTAATGGCACAGAGCCATTCAGCTCTTTGCGAATGACGCTCACTGCATCCATTACATAGGACAATTCTGAGGTCATGTTCACCTGAGGCAAACTCTCGACGTCGCTGGCCTGCCGAATCACCTTGCGAAACTTAGGCCCTTCACCTTCTTCAAAATACAGACCCTGCCCCAAGGCATCGGGAATGGTCAAAATATCGGAAAACAAAATGGCCGCATCAAACGGGTAACGCCGCAGGGGCTGCATGGTCACTTCACATGCCAAATCCGGGTTTTTGCACAAATCCAGAAAGCTGCCCGCTTGCTTTCGAGTAGCGCGGTATTCTGGCAAATAACGGCCTGCTTGACGCATCATCCACACTGGTGTCACGTCGGTGGGTTCGCGCATTAACGCCTTGAGAAAGCGATCATTTTTCAACTCCACGCTGGATTTCCTTTTAATGCAAAGTCAGTAGGGTCTGCGAAACGCAGTGGCTCGCAATTTTACACGAGCAACTGCGCAGTACAAATTTGAATTCGTCGGATTAGTTACACGCCACGTGCTGGGAGAAATTAGTTGCTGCGCTGCATCGCGCTTATGGCGGCTTGAATTTCAGTCGCCCCACGCACCCAAGGACCATAGGCTTTGGCTTTCGCTGGCAGAGCATTCATTGCAGCAGTTGCCGAGGTGCGGTCGGAAAAATTACCCACCAAAACGACAAACCAAGGCTTGCCGTTGAGATTGGTTTTGAAATACCCCGTATTGGCAGCAATCTTTTCGGTCTCGATAAATGCCTGAATATTGGCTTCCGACGAGGCGCCCAAAATCTGAATTACAAAGTTACTGCTAGGTGAATCCATGATTTTTTGTTCAAAGCTGCTTAGCCCTGCTAACGTCGATTTAACCGCTGGCATTGACGCTGGCGCTGCCGGCTTTGCAATCGCGCTGGGCTTGGCTGGGCTTGGCTTGGGTACGCTAGAGCTTGTCGCCGCGGCGCTTGCAGATGCAGCAGCAGACTTCACTGCTGAGTCAGGCGCCGCCTGTTCTGCACTTGATTCAGTTAACCCAGTCACCGCAGCCGCTGCTGGCTGCCGATTGACCTGGCCTACTGCGGCAGACGTTTGATTCAAGACGCTAGCTGAGGCAGGGTCAGCCGTGGACACTGCTGCAGGAGGTTGACTGGGCTGCACCGCACGGGCTAGATCTGTCTGCGTTGGGGTTCTTGTCTGCGGTGTATTTGTTGTAGCTATCTCAATCGAGGTTTCTGGGCGCCCGGATTGGGTGTCGGGTTGAATAAACACAATAGCCGCCAGAAAAACTACCACTAACACTGAGGCTGCAATCATATAAAAAAACGCGGGGGACCGACCCGACTGCGCTTGTTGATTCGCGCCATTGCGCAGATTAGCGGGCGCCTCATCCAGATCAAAATCATCCCCTGAGCCGCCAGTGTCACCCATTCGATACTCGCGCTCTAACATTTCGCTGGCCAAGGTGTTGATAGTCCCCGGCGTGCCATTTGAACTGTTGTGAATGCTGCCCAATGCAGCCCCCGTCATGGGCAGGGTCTTGGAATAGCCCGCGCGCTCGAGTTTAAAGCGGACATAGTCAATGGTGGCGTCACTTGCAAAAACTGGAAGCTCAAACTCGATGAGTCCAGCTCCCTGCTCCACTGTCAGTATGCTTTGCAGCATATTGGCTAGCTGATTTTCGCCAAACAGTATGATGTGGACACTGTTCGGAGGGCACACTGATTTGATTTTTAGAAGGTCCATGAGCACATCGCGGCTAAGCTCATGAGCATCATCAATTTGAATGAGTAAAGATTTTGCCTCTAAATCCAGCTGATGGGCCAGCTCTGAGATTTCTTCGATAATTTTTTCTTTGCCGACATCGGCCGCCTGCAAATCCAGCTGATCCGCAAGCACCTCAACAAACTGCTCAGAGTTCATAAACAGCGTTGCCAAAACCAGAACGCCAATGGCTTCGTCAGCAAAACTGCGCGCAATTTCTGTCGCCAGCATTGATTTACCAATGCCCAATCGGCCATACACAGCGATTATATTTTCGCCGTACATTGCACTTTCAACTATTTGATTACAAAGATCCTGCCGATTACCACCCCCATAAAAATCTTTCTTGGACGTCGAGGGTTCGAATGGGTCGAAGCGTAAGCCTAATTCTTCAACGTAGTTCTTCATGGTTTATGCACAATCCGCTGCCGGCCAAAAGAGTAGTTTTCAGCACTTCTGACTCTATATCGGCCCGAACTACCGCTTCCCCAATAGAATTAAGCACAATAAAGCGCAGTTTCCCTAGCTCTGTTTTTTTATCCAAAGCCATGAGGCTTAAGTATTTATCGACCGAAATTTCCCTCGGCGGAATCACTGTCATGGCAAACTTATCCTCCAAGACAGCGCGAATTCTTCGCGCCGAGGCTGCCTCTAACATGCCGAGCCGAACCGACAGATCTGCCGCCATAACCATGCCCATTGCCACAGTCTCTCCGTGCAGCCACGTACCGTAGCCGCAGGCTGTTTCAATAGCATGGCCAAACGTATGACCTAGATTCAGCAGCGCTCGCTGACCAGTCTCACGCTCATCCGCCGCAACAATTTCTGCCTTTGCCTGGCAAGAAACCTTGATAGCTTCCACTAGAAATGAAGACTCTAAAGATAGTAAGCGCTCACAATTTTCTTCCAAATAGTCGAAAAAGTCCGGCTTATTAATCAGCCCGTACTTGATGACCTCTGCCAGCCCAGCCTTAACTTCTCGCTGCGGCAAGGATTTGAGAAATTCGGTGTCGGCGATAACGCATTGGGGCTGATAAAACGCCCCAATCATGTTTTTGCCAGCAGGATGGTTAACTCCCGTCTTACCGCCCACAGACGAATCTACTTGGGCAAGCAGGGTGGTAGGGATTTGAACAAAGGCTACACCACGAAGATAAGTAGCGGCAGCAAACCCAGTTATGTCGCCAATGACGCCTCCGCCAAGAGCGACGAGGGTGGTTCGACGATCACACTTGCCTTCTAGCAACCTGTCATAGATATAGCTAACGGCATCCAAATTCTTATACTGCTCGCCATCTGGAAGAATGATCTCGAGAATTTCCCGACCCGCCAGATAGTCTTTCAAAGTCCCCATGTAGAGCGGGGCGACCGATTCATTGCTGATAATGACAACTCTACCTTCCCCAAAATACTGCCGAGGAATTAGCCCGCTTTGTAAAAGTGACGGGCCGATAAAGATTGGATAGCTTCTGTCTCCAAGTTCTACTTGAATTGTTTCCATTGGGAATTCCGTTGCTGTTTAATCTTGTAACTCAGTGCTGCCTAAAGACCCTTTAGCTTGTGATACTGAAGCAGTATCTCTTGGCAAACCGTTTTTGGGTTTCTGCGATTGGTATCTACGATTATATCCCCAACTTCTCGGTAAAGGGGCTCGCGCATCTTCATCAGCTCCTTGATGCGTTTTTCCGGGTCGGGGGTTTGCAGTAGCGGACGATTCTTATCTCTGCTGGTGCGCTCAAGCTGTTGTTTTATAGAAGCCCGCAAATAGACAACGAGACCCCGCGCCGACAGAAACTTTCTGTTTTCCATTGAGAGAATCGCGCCGCCGCCAGTTGCCAAGACAATACCCTTCTTCTGGGTTAAGTTCTCAATCATTCTGGCTTCTCTGACCCGAAAGCCTGCCTCACCTTCCACATCGAAAATCCAAGGAATATCGGCCCCTGTCGAGGCCTCTATCTCGCGGTCGGAATCGAAGAACGCCATGCCTAACTCTTCGCTCAGCACTTTGCCGATCGTAGTTTTGCCAACCCCCATAGGGCCAACAAGAAATATACTTTGTGCGGATATCATTATTGTTTTGCCACTTCGCCAATCATGGAACTAGTTCCAGAAAGCGGAGTATATCTGGATTATTGCTTCACAACTAAAAACAGGTGTAGCCGATAATCAACTACACCTGTTCAATGAAAGGCCACTCACTGTCTGCTAGGAAATTACCTGATGTTGATATCGGCAATAATCTTGGGAGTTATGAAGATCAGCAGTTCGGTCCGGCGATTTGCTCTTTCGGTTCGTTTGAACATCGCACCTATGTAAGGCAAGTCTCCGAGAAACGGCGTCTTAGTTTCAGTTAGGGTAGTTTCTTCGCGGAATACGCCACCAAGGACAATAGTTTCGCCATTGTTAACCAAAGCGCTGGTTGTCACTTGGTTGGTATTAATAGCCGGTATCGCTCCCGTGCCAGCAGCAACGGAATCCTGCCTGATGTCCAACTGCATGTTAATTCGGCCATCTGGAGTGATTTGTGGCGTCACTTCCAACGACAATACGGCCTCTTCAAATTCTGTGGTGGAGCCGCCCGCTGTGCCTCCAGCCTGAGACTGATAGGGAATTCTTACACCAGACTGAATGGTTGCTGTCACCTTATCCTGAGTAGTGACCTTCGGTCTGGCGATAACCTCACCATTGCCTGTGCTTTCCAGAGCCGACAATTCGAGCTCAATAAGACCATTGTTGCCTGTGAAGCCAATTGCGAAAGAAGACGCCTGTGGGTCTGCCACGCCTAAATCGACGGCCAAGGCATCGGGAAAGGTAATCTCCCCTACGGGAATTGGGATTGCGGCTATGGCTTGTGCAACCAGGGCCCCGATCAAGCTGGGATCGGTGCCGTCTTGCAGCGCCTGCACTCGCGCCGCATCACCGGCCACTAAAGCCTCTTGGATCGCCACTTCTCGATTGATGTTGTTGGCATTCTCTTCAAACGTCGTGAGCTGGGAACCACCATAACGAATATTGTCTCCAGTAGGAGCACTGCCCGAGCCGCCCCATCGGATACCTAAATCACGCCCAAAGTCTGTGGACACGTTGACAATTCTCGCTTCGATCAGCACTTGGCGAACCGCCACATCAAGCCGCGCCAGCATGGCTCGCACTTCCTGCAGTTTCTCTTCGATATCACGCACAATGATTATGTTAGTGCGGGGGTCGACACTTGCTGTTCCCCGCGCAGAAAGAATGCCACCACCGCCTGCGGCAGGCCCGGCGCCAGCAGCAGGCCCGGCGCCGGGTAAAGCCGCGCCGCCAGCACCGCCTGCTCCTGCGCCACCGGCTAGGTTACCGGTGAGTAAGAATAGTATTTCTGATGCATCCGCATAGTTGACTTGGACAAATTCGGTAAACAGAGGGGCTAGCGCCTGGGCTTGCTGGGTCGCTTCTAGATCGAGTTGATTCTGGGCAGCGATTTCTGAGGCAGGCGCCACGTAGAGCACGTTGCCTTCCAATCGGGAACCTAAGTTTCGAGACCGCAGCACAAGCTCCAACGCCTGATCCCAAGGCACGTTCTCCATTTGGATTGTGATATTGCCAGATACTGCATCACTGGCAATGAAATTAAATTCATAATAGTCGGCCAAAATTTGCAGCACTGAGCGGACCGGAATGTCCTGAAACGACAGCGACCCTACTTCACCTGTATAGCCTGCGGTATCGGCATTGCCTGACACATCAAGCGCCGGAGGACGCACACTTACCGTATACACATTGCCGCTTTGAAAGGCGACATAGTCATAGGGGCCATCAACATCAATAACAACGGTCGCCCTATTGGATTGACCGAGCACGTCCACTGTCGACACACTGGTCGCAAAATCGCTTACATCAAAACGTCGATTTAAATCTTCAGGCACACCGGTTTCAGTAAACTCAACATAGATCCTTGCGCCGACTTGCTCCACACTGCCGATGACTCGATCGCTAGAAAGTTCAATAACAACTTGACCCTCTTCATCGTCACCGCGGTGAAAAGTCACATCGGTAATTTCATTGGCTCCAGCGCTGACAATCCCCGCAAAGGTCTGCCCTACATTGGATACGCCACCAACCGCAACGTTGTCGTTACCCACCCGAATGGTCAGCGTGTTTCCCGTAACGCGCGACTCATAGTTAACCAGTTGATCCAGATTCACCACCAACCGGGTGCGGCTACCGTCATCCAATACAACTACTGATTGGGCGTTGTTAGAATCGATATTGAAGCGCTGCTGTGCAAGCGCACTAGAAACGCCAACTAAATCCAATGAAATTCGTGCCGGGTTATCTAATACAAATCCTGAAGGATCTGGTGGGGTTGAATCAAACGACAGCTGAATTTCAATACTATCACCTGGCAAATTAGCAAAACCGATACTATTGAGCGAGTTGGTTTGTTGGGCCGCCGAGAAGCTCCCAATGCATAGAGTCGAGAAGACCGCGACGATTCGCGCAAGCTTCAAAAGCAGCGACCCCTGCTTCAAGTGTAATTTGTGTTCTAAGTTTTTCAGCATACCCTTAACCCCTGCTTACATTACTTATTGCAAAGTAAGCGTTTGTGGTCGTTCTACCCAACCACCATTTCCGCTCGGCACAATCTCGATGATATTGACTTGTGTTTCACTAATATTTTGAATCTTGCCATAGTTCCTGCCGAGATAGTTGCCAATACCAACACGGTGGATTTCTCCAAAGCCGTCCTCGACCAAAGCCTCGTACTTGTTTTCTCGCTGCAACATACCCACCATCTTTAGCTCGCTCAAAGACTGGCTTTCTAGTGGATCAGGTAAGCGGTCGAAATTCGGCTGTACGTCTCTTGCTAATTCTTCGGTGTTTTCAGCATTGGCCACCAGAGGCATATCGAAAGGACTGCGTTTAGAGGCAGCGCTATAGATAAAACCTTCATAGGGAACGAACACTGGCACCGGCTCAACTTGAGCTACCGGCCGTGCTTTAACATTATCTACAAACGCCTGAAGATCATTAAAATTGTTATTGCCTGAACAGGCAGACAGCAGCGCGGTCATGCCTAGCATGTTTAACCAACGTAATTTGTGGAGTGAGAAAAACATTATTGTCCGGCGTCCACGTCCCTGTAGCGATAAGTCTTGGCGACAATGCTCATATCAAGAAACGAGTCGCCTCTGGCTCTAATGGTAAAATCATGCAGAGTTACAATCCGGTCCAAACTTGCAACACCACTAACAAACGTTCCAAAGTCGTGATAATCACCCACCACGTCAATATCTATAGGTAGCTCAATGTAAAACTCTTCCACCGCCTCTGGAGCTAGAACAATGTTAGATATTTCTAGACCGCTGCCTTCCCCAGTAGCGGTTACATCATCAACTAGACCTGGCACCTCTGTACGTGAAGGTAGCTGCCTCAGCAGCTCGGTGAATGAGTCCTCCATCTCAACGGTTTGGGCACGGTACTCTTCGAGGTTCGATGCAAGAAACGCTTTGGCTTCAAATTCAGCCCTGATTGTGACTTCTTCCGCAGTCGCAATTTGCAGGCTAGACTGCAAATTTTGAATGTGAAAGAAGTAGCCTGCGGCTAAACAGCTGGAGAAAATGACGACCACAAGAAGTGCTTTTACTGGGACGGGCCAGACACCCATGGTGTCCAGATCTTGCAGATCGGTCCAGTCAAAGCTTTGTAGATCTTTAGCGGCTTTAGCAAATATATTCATAAGCCCTTTACACCTCGTCCAGTTGCGCCGGCGGCTCTAAAGTGACTGTTAACGTGAAGCTTAATGAGTTGGTTAGAGAGTTAGCAGCGCCTACAGCTTCCGAAATTGCACTTAGGTCCGGGTCTCGAAACCAGGTAGAGCCGCCTAAATTTCTTAACAGTTCTGTCACCCCGGAGTAAGACTCGGCGATGCCTTCCAGCGCGATTCGCTCACCGGTGCGCTCCACCGTTTGATAGTAAACCCCGGCCGGCAGGGTATTCACTAGCTCATCAAAGATGCGCACGATCACCGGCCGAGATCCCTGCAGGTCAGTGATAACGTTCATCCGTGCCCGGATGTCTTCTTTTTGTTGACGCAGCTGAGTAATTTCACGAACCCGTTCATCCAATATCGCAATCTCTGTTTTGATAAAGTTATTACGAGCAACCTGAGTATTTATCTCGCCATTGAAATAGCGGTCAACTAACAGCACTAGACCACCGGCGATTATGACGATACCTACCAAGATATTGACGAACTCTCGTCGCCGCTCTTCCCTTAATCGCTCGCGCCATGGCAGTAGATTAATATGGGCCATTAGTACTCACCCCGCATGGCTAGGCCACAGGCAATTAACAAAGAAGGCGCATCGTTTTTTAGCAGTGTCTTATTTACCTTAGAGCCAATGGCCAGTCCCTCAAATGGATTGGCGACGCGTGTCGGCGTAGACAGGTTCTCTTGCACTAAATCGCTCAGACCATCAATGGCGGCTACGCCGCCAGCAAGCAGGATATGATCCACTTCGTTATAGTGACTGGATGAGAAGAAAAACTGCAGCGTCTGACTAATTTGCTGCACCACCGCATCTTTGAAGGGGGCCAAGATTTCATATTCATATTCTTCCGGCAAACCACCGCGCTTCATCGCCGTCTCGGCTTCCGCAGCGCTTAAACCGAACCGCCGCTGCACCTCCTCCGACAGCTGATTGCCGCCAAACATCTGCTCGCGGGTATAGATCGTTTTGCCGTTTAGAATCACATTGAGAGTAGTCATCATTGAACCAATGTCTATTATGGCAATGGTTTGTTCATCTTCTGAACCGATCTGATCTTTGAGCAGTGTGAAGGCGCGCTCAATCGCGTAAGCCTCAATGTCGACCACTTTTGCTGCCAAGCCTGCCACTTCTAGCGCCGCCACTCTAGCATCGACGTTTTCCCGACGGCATGCCGCCAGCAGCACTTCGACCATTTCGGGGGTGCGCATGGACAGCTCTTGGCGCTCGAAATCGATGGAAACTTCATCAAGTGGGTAAGGAATGTATTGATCTGCTTCCACTACTATCTGATTTTCCATTTCTGAATCAGACAGGCTTGAGCTCATTTCGATGGTTTTTGTGATTACAGCTGACCCAGCTACTGCCACTGCCGCGTCTTTAATCGATGGCTTCATAATGCTCAGCGCCTGCGCAATGCACTCACCAACCGCATCGATGTCACTGATATTTTTCTCAACCACCGCGTTTAGAGGCAACGGTCTGATAACGTAATTATCAACTCTGAATTTGCCGCCATGGGGGCTCAACTGCAGGATTTTAATGGACGTAGAGCTAATATCTACACCCAAAAGAGTACTGGCCTTTTTACCAAAGCTAGCCAGCGCACCCAATTTGCTAGTCAATTTATCTAGCACAGTTTATCCCTCGAAGACCCCAATAAGCGCTTAGCTAACCATTAGCGCGAGTTCTAATTCTCTTATTCATGGCCCTTTCGACGCTAGAACAGCATCGCGAGCTCTGCAAAAACCTAACAAATACAATGGGTTATGAAATTGTCTTAAAAACAAATTCCCCCCAGATTGGAGTATCGGCCGAATAAAAAATTTATATAGTTATCAATTAATTATCAGACTTTCACAACAAACAACTTTACCATTAAATAATGAACTAACGAATACTTCAATTCTTTGAATTAGATCACGTTGCAGAACTGTAAAACCCCCAATAGGGCCAAACTTGTGGGTTTACGGGACTTTCAGGCTTTTAGTATTTCGATTCCTAGCCGTGTTAATCGCTGTGCTTGGGAACCTCAGCCGCTGCTTACTAAAACCAGGGATTTTGCCTTGGCTAACACCGCGCCATTAACTCTTAGTCTAGCTTAGTTCAGAATCAAAAAAGTCTTTGATTAAGCGCCTATTAAAGTAATCGGGGTGTATAATCTAGACCGCATCTCGGTGTCAGCCACACTATCGGAGCCTATCGACCAAGTTGGCATTAGGAATATCTCGGTGGAAACAGGTACAGTTGAGCCTTAGTCTGCGCATAACCGCCGATAACGACACTGCTTGAATCTCTCCCCAACAGAGGAAGTAATAGGCGTGAGTTTTAATCTCAAAGCCGCTGCAAAAATAGCAGCCCAGCTGGCCTGTGCCGGCTTGGCTGGTATCACTATGATTGCTTCGGCCGCCTATCTCTATCTTGCGCCGCTGCTGCCGGCGGCAGAAGACTACCGCAATGTACAGTTGGAAACCCCACTGCGAATTTATACCTCCGACGGTCGGCTAATTGATGAAATAGGCAATCGGCGTAATCCGGTCAACTATGAAGATATTCCTCAGGTGATGATCGATGCACTTATTGCCACGGAGGATGCCCGTTTTTATTCCCACCCCGGAGTCGATGCCCAGAGCCTAATGCGAGGCCTATATGGGTTTATCATCGGCCAACAGCTCGGCGGTGGCAGCACCATTAATATGCAGCTTGCAAACAACCTTTCTTTCGACAACGACAATGTCTATCTGCGGAAATTCAAAGAGATCCCTTTTGCACTGCAAATTCAGCGCGAACTGAGCAAAGAAGAGATCCTCACCCTGTATTTGAATACGGTTTACTTTGGTGCTGGAGCCGATGGCATCGGCGCAGCCGCATTTGTTTACTATGGCAAGAATGCCGCAGACTTGACCTTAGCCGAAGCGGCTATGATGGTGTCACTTCTGCCCTGCCCCAATGCCTGCAACCCACTCAACAACGCTGAGCGCGCCATAAGTCGGCGCGAAGTGCGGCTGCGCAACATGTTAATCCAAGGCATGATCAGCCAAAGCGAATACGAAGCGGCTAATCGCGAGCCTGTTACCGCACAACGCCGTAATCGCAACATCGAAATACCGGCCCCGTACATAACCGAAATGGTGCGCCAAATACTCTACGATGAGTTTGGTGAAGCCACCTACTCTGCCGGCTTTGAAGTCATCACCAGTATCGACGGCGACAAACAGCTGGCAGCCAACAGCGCGTTAGAAAAGGGTTTAGAACAATACTACGATCGCCGCCATGGCTACCGCGGGCCGGAAGGCAATTACCCTCCCGATTTGCTGGAACCCGAAGCAATCTGGTTAGAGATATTAGAAGCCACCCCGACCTATTCGGGCCAACAGCCCGCAATTGTCTCAAAGCTAGACGAACTCAGTTTTGAGGCCCTGCTGCAAACCGGTGAAACTATTACTGTCCCGTTCGAAGGGTTTAGCTGGGCCTATAAATTTCGCAGCCGCAATGAGGCATGGCCACCGCCGGCTGTGGCCGATGATGCGGTAGATGTAGGCGATCTAATCCGGGTCACTCAGGGTGATAATTTTTGGTCATTGGGGCAGATTCCTGAAATTCAGGGGGCATTGGTATCCATGTCTCCGGAGAACGGTAAGATTCTTGCGTTAGTTGGCGGCTACGATTTCCGCCAGAGTCAGGTTAACAGGGTGACCACAGCTAGGCCTCCGGGTTCAAATTTCAAGCCCTTTGTCTACGGCACTGCATTAGAGCAGGGCTATACCGCGGCCAGTACGATTAATGATGCCCCCATAACCCGCGGCAGCTATCGACCCAACAACTACGAAAACAATTTCCTTGGCCCCATTACCCTCCGCTTTGCCCTCAAAGAATCAAGAAACGTGCCGGCGGTTCGGCTTTTTGATCAGGTCGGCTCTGACAAAGTACTAGCCTTTGCCAATAAATTTGGTTTTCAAACCGACACATTTCCACAAAACGATCTCACGGTCGCGCTTGGCAGTGCCGATGTTCAGCCCCTTGAAATGGCAACGGCTTACTCAGCCTTGGCCAACGGCGGGTTTAAAGTAGATCCTTGGTTTATCAACAAAGTCAGCAATTTAAGCGATGGCGTAATCTTTGAAGCAGCCCCAGTGACGGTGTGCTCAAATTGCCGTCAATTAAGCACAGAGGCCGGCGTAGCCCTAAAGCCGGCACCCCAGATTATTGATCCGCGCATCGCCTTTATCTTAAACAGTATGCTGCGCTCAGTGATTGAGGAAGGCAGTGGGGCGAGAGTCAATAGAGAGCTCAGACGTGGCGATTTAATGGGCAAAACCGGCACCACCAACGGCCCAACAGAGCTATGGTTTTCCGGATTTAACAAAGATATTGCCACTACGGTGTTTGTTGGTTTCGACCAACCAGAACCCATGGGAGAACGCGAACAAGGTGCCACTGTGGCCGTGCCGATATGGATAGACTACATGCGCAGTGCACTTGCTGGCACCCCTGAAAACACCATGAGCCGCCCGGACGGCGTTGTTGACAGACTGGTTAACAAAACCACTGGGCTTCCCGCCAGACCGGGTGATGCCAACGCAATATTCGAGTATTTCCTTATCGAAAATGCCCCAGAGACAGGGTCTACCGACACCCTAGGCAGCGATGCCAAAGACGATGAAGCCTCTGCAGTGTCCACTGAAACTATATTCTAGAGTTTGGCATCAAAATCAACCTAAAAAAATACCCCGCAGTCGTAACTGCGAGGTATTTTGTTGTTGGCTAAAATTTGCAGAAGCCTAGGCTGAACCCCTAGAAGAACTGAAAAATTAAACCTTACGGTTACCAAAACGCTTCTTAAAGCGATCGACTCGGCCACCGGTGTCTAAAATCTTTTGCTTGCCAGTATAGAAAGGGTGGCAGTTTGAGCAAACGTCGATAAGGATATCTTTCGCCAAAGTAGATTGGGTTTCAATAACGTTACCGCAGCTGCAGGTGGCCTTAATTGGGCCATAATTCGGGTGTATATCAGCTTTCATGGTGGATCCTCATAGTTAATGTCGCCACAACCTGCCGTGACTGGCTGTACCACATTTGCTTTCGCCGTAGAGCAGATCAGCTGATCTACGAAGGGGCGAGCATTCTAACAGAGAATTAAAAAGACGCAAGCCTTTGCGCTGCACTGGCTATGAGTCAAAACCTAAGCCATTACTGCTGGTGTTGCCGCTGTTTGAAGCGCTGGTGATTTTTCACGACTTCTTTCATGATGTCAGTGAAGAGTTGCTCAACCAGGTCAGGGTTTAAGCCGAGTTGGGCGCTTTGGGCTCGCAGCTTCTCTATTTTCTGGGCTTCACGCTGAGGGTCAAAGGATTCTAGCGACTGCATCGCCTTAACCTCGCCCACCCGAAAGGTCAATGCGAAGCGCTGCGCCAACAGCTCCAAAAGTTCACTGTCGATCTGATCAATTTTTTCTCGGGCGTTGAGTAATTCTTCTGGAAGTGTGTTTTCGGCCATCGCAGCTGCCTATTTGTTAAATAATTCATTGAGCGCCAAAGCGCTGGAGGCAAGTATAATCGAAGCGTTAACCCAGCGCAGCATTTCCTAGCGCTTCGTCCACAGCACAGGAAAGCCTATCCACTTAGAAGCCAGCGCTGCAATTCTGTTATGCTATCAGCTTGACGCAAACTCCAGCGGATTTAAACTACGAACCCCGCAATGCCTAAGCCCAAGCCGCAACCCGAACAGCCGACGATTTACCGCATTGCCGTGCCGTCCCCACTGCGCCGTCTGTTTGACTATTTAGCGCCGGCCAACCAACAGGATCTTATTCCCGTAGGCAGCCGGGTTCTAATCCCATTTGGGCGGCGGCAAGTGGTGGGCGTGGTTGCAGCAACCGCCTCCCACTCCGACTTCCCCTTGGCCAAGTTAAAGCATGTACTGCAGCAACTTGATGAACAGCCACTGCTGCCGCAAGCACTGTTAGAGACACTGGTTTGGGCCGCCGATTATTATCAGCATCCGTTGGGAGAAGTGTTTGCCAGCGCCCTGCCGGCTAAACTGCGCTCACTGCAAACAGATAAAAAGCCGGCTCTGCTGTGGCAACTGGCGGATTCGGTAACACTGGATGCAGGCCAGGATTCACTTGGCCAAGCTAAACGCCAGAAACAGCTGCTCAAATTTATCGCCGACAATCAGCCGGTGCCGTCTCGCTTGGTGCAAGCTGCCGGGTTTGCCACCAGCTTGTTAAATCAACTAGCCGCCAAGGCCCTGATTAGCTCACAGAACGCCCAGAAAATTCCGCCACAAGAATTTGCAGGGACTAACACGCTGGCAGCGCAGCCGCTGCACTTGAATGATCAACAAGCGGCGATAGTCGCCACTATTGAGAAAAAGCTCAATCAGTACGCCTGCTTTTTAATCCACGGAGTTACTGGATCTGGCAAGACAGAGATCTATATGCAGCTGATGGACCAATGCCTGCGCCTGGGCAAGCAGTGTTTAATTCTGATCCCAGAAATAGGCTTGACCCCGCAAACCATCGCCAGATTCACGGCAAGATTTTCAGTGCCTATTGCCGTGTTAAATTCTGGACTCAATGATTCAGAACGCCTTGACGGCTGGGACAAGGCACGGCTCGGCGCGGCAGCCATTGTTATTGGTACGCGCTCAGCGGTGTTCACCCCATTAAAAACTCCCGGCCTGATCATAATTGACGAAGAGCATGATAGCTCTTTTAAGCAGCAAGACAGCTTTCGCTATTCGGCTCGAGATTTCGCTTTGGTGCGCGCTAGAGCAGAAAACATTCCGGTAATTCTCGGCTCAGCAACACCGAGCTTGGAAAGCCTTGCCAACTGCAAAACCAAAAAATTTGAACTACTCAATTTAAGCAAACGCGCTGGCAATGCCCAGCCTGCCGGCATCACTTTAGTTGACACCGCCCAGACCCTATTGAACCACGGCTTTGCCGAGCCCACCTTAGATGCCATAAAGATGCACCTAGGCAACGCTGCACAGGTGCTGGTGTTTCTCAATCGGCGCGGGTTTGCGCCAGTCATCAGCTGTCAATCTTGCGGCTGGATTGCCGAATGTAATAACTGCAGCTCCTATTTCACCTTTCACAGCAATCCCCGCGGCTTACTGTGTCACCACTGCAACGCCGCCCGGCCAGTGCCTAAAGTGTGTGAGAACTGCCAGACCAGAGATCTCGCCAGCGTTGGCTTTGGCACCCAGCAAATT
Organism: uncultured Pseudohongiella sp.; assembly: GCA_964352445.1. Classification (GTDB taxonomy): domain Bacteria; phylum Pseudomonadota; class Gammaproteobacteria; order Pseudomonadales; family Pseudohongiellaceae; genus UBA9145. Next base: position 34,445 of record CAYGSO010000015.1, read on the forward strand.
GAAGCCTTCCTTGAAACCCAACTAGGAGATTTTCCGGTCATCCGCGTAGACCGAGACTCAACTAGACGCAAGAATAGCTTAGATGCAAAGCTACAGCTGGTTGAACAGGGCGAGCCCTGCGTGCTCATTGGCACCCAAATGCTAGCCAAAGGCCATCACTTTCCCAATGTATCACTGGTTGCCGTGCTTGATGCCGATGGCGGTTTATTCAGCGCCGATTTCCGCGGTATCGAGCACATGGGGCAAACCATTATTCAAGTTGCGGGCCGTTCTGGGCGCGCCGAAAGACGGGGCGAGGTGATTATCCAGTCGCGTCATGTTTGCCATGAGTCGCTGCAGCTACTTACCACCAAAACTTACGCTGAATTCGCCGACGCACTGCTGGCGCAGCGCAAGCAAGCGGTCCTGCCACCCTTCGCCCATCTAAGCTTGATACGAATTGATGCGCCAGCGGTTAATCAAGCTGCAGGCTTTGCCAACAGGGTAAGAAAGCACGCCCAGGAGCTGGTGGCAGCTAAGGGCTATCTCACCGAACTGATTGGCCCATTACCGGCGCCGATGGAGAAACGCGCAGGTAGGTATCGCCTGCACTTTTTAATCAAATCACCCCATCGCGCTCATTTACAGGCCCTGCTGACTCAGCTATGCCAAATTCTGGAAGACTCAAGCAAGCCTTCATCGGTAAAATGGAGTGTCGATGTCGATCCCCAAGATCTTATTTAGTCCTAATCAGGGTCAATGCTCTGCGCTTTATGCGGATTAAACCTATAGCTTCTTGGACAGTTACCGATAATTGTGGTGGCAGCTTTTTAAGTCACATTTTATAATCAAAACAATATCTTATGCTGCAGACCAACCATGAGCCATGATTTCGCAAAAATTAGACCCGAACCCTTACTCGAACCTTCAGTCGTGCAGGCGCCTCCTGCTTGGTCATTAATGCTCACTGGCATGGTAGTTGGCATAGCTTTCGGGGTCTTTGGCTGTGTGCTGTTTTACCTCTCGGGTCGTGTGCCACCTCTCAACGCCCCTCAGGCGGCCGCCAACGCACCTATCCCCGCAGTTCAGGCAGCGCAAAATTCAAACGCTCAAGCGGCCGAGCCGGAACTGTCTTTTGATTTTTACAAAGCACTAGAGGATTACGAAGTAACCGTGGATTCAGTGCCGGTCCAGCTGACCGAACAACAAATGCCCGACGCTATTATGAGCGAGCCTTTTTTGCTGCAGTCTGGCGCTTTCGAGCTAAGGGAGTCAGCCCAGCGGGAGTTGGCGAGACAGCAGGTGTTAGGACTGCAAATAACCCTTAAACAGCAAGAACTGGTGGGAAGAACGTTGTTCTTGCTGCAATCCGGCCCCTACACCACCTATCAGCTACTCAGCGAAGCAGAGCAGCTGTTGCGCCAAAACGGCATTCCCCACATTCGGCTGAAACAGCAATAACCCCAATAGTCAGCCCTATCACCTCTTGATTTATCCCGCTCCAACCCAATATAAACCGGCCAAGGTTGTTTAACTGCTCCCAGTTGACTGGCCGTATTCACAAGAGACTGAAGGAGAATTGCGGTGGAGCAATACAGAGGTACAACTATTGTTTCGGTGCGTCGCGGCAACAAAGTAGTTATCGGCGGCGATGGCCAAGTGTCCCAAGGCAATACGGTCATGAAAGGCAATGCCCGCAAAGTTAGACGACTCTATAAAGATCAGGTGATTGCTGGTTTCGCTGGCGGCACTGCCGATGCTTTCACCCTGTTCGAACGCTTTGAAGAGCAGCTGGAGAAGCATCACGGCAAACTCGTTCGCGCCGCTGTTGAATTGGCCAAATTATGGCGCACCGAGCGCTCTTTAAGACGCTTAGAGGCATTGCTCGTCGTTGCTGACAAAGAAGCCTCGCTTATCATCACCGGCAACGGCGATGTTATCGAACCCGAAGATTCAATCATGGCCATTGGCTCCGGTGGCTCCTATGCTCTCTCTGCCGCAAGGGCCTTGATGCAAAACACCGACCTCGATGCCAAATTGGTGGTTGAAAAAAGCCTCACCATTGCCGCAGAAATTTGCGTCTACACCAATCTGAACCACACTATAGAAGAGCTAGAATTTTAAAGCAGCTTGCGCTTTTTAGAGGCAACCTCAATCAAATTGAACAGCACGGTTTAACAGGAATCCCATGTCCCAAATGACACCCCGAGAAATTACCTCTGAGCTCGATAAGCATATCGTCGGCCAAGCCGCTGCCAAGCGAGCCGTCGCTATAGCGCTGCGCAACCGCTGGCGCCGACTCCAGCTCGATGAAAACTTAAGAGCGGAGATCACCCCTAAAAACATTTTAATGATTGGCCCCACTGGGGTTGGTAAAACAGAGATCGCCAGACGCCTCGCCAAACTAGCCCAGGCGCCGTTTATCAAGGTAGAAGCCACCAAGTTTACCGAAGTTGGCTATGTCGGCCGCGACGTAGAATCGATCATCCGTGACTTAATCGACGTTGCGGTAAAAATGCTGAGGGAGAAAGAGCTCAGTAAAGTGCAGCACAGAGCACAGGACAGAGCCGAAGAGCGGGTGCTGGATGTGTTAGTGCCTCCAGCGAGGGGCACCGAGACTGACGCGGCGGACACAGGCGAATCCACAGCGCGACAGGTTTTCCGCAAAAAGCTCCGGCAAGGCGAGCTAGACGACAAAGAAATTGAAATCAAGCTGGCCGAAACGGCGCAAAATGTCGAGATCATGGCACCTCCAGGCATGGAGGACATGACCAGCCAAATTAAGAATATGTTTTCAAGCATGAATAGCGGGCGACAGAAAACCCGCAAGCTCAACATCAAAGCCGCCCTGCGCCTGCTAAAAGATGAAGAGGCGGCAAAACTTGTTAACGAGGAAGAGATCAAAACCGCTGCCTTGGAGGCCACTGAACAAACTGGCATCGTCTTCATTGATGAGATCGACAAGGTTACCAGTAAAAATGATCAGGGCAGTGCCGGCGTCTCCCGCGAAGGGGTGCAACGAGATTTGCTGCCACTGATCGAAGGCTCAACTGTCACCACCAAATATGGCAGCGTGAAAACCGACCATATTTTGTTTATCGCCTCGGGCGCATTTCATTTGTCGAAACCATCCGATCTGATTCCTGAGCTGCAGGGCCGCCTGCCAATCCGAGTAGAGCTAGAGGCACTGAGCGCGAAAGACTTCGAGCGCATCCTAGAAGAGCCTGATGCTTCTTTGACCCGTCAATATCAGGCCCTGCTTGGCGCCGAAGGGCTCAATATTAGCTTTAGCAAAGACGGCATTGAGAAAATCGCCGAGACTGCTTATCAAGTGAATGAGAGAACTGAGAACATCGGCGCCCGGCGCCTGCACACGGTGATGGAGCGACTGTTGGAAGAAGTCTCATTTGCCGCCTCCGATTTAGCCATCGGAGAAAGTAACAATCTGGTTATCGACAAAGCCTACGTAGAAAAGCAGCTTGATGATCTGGCTAAAGACGAAGACCTGAGTCGATATATTCTTTAGCAAATAGAGCAGCCCATGGAAACACCAACTGGCATTAAGCTACACAAGAAATCCGGCATCCTCGATATCGAGTATGCCGACAGACGCTACGCGTTTTCTGCCGAGTTTTTGCGGGTGCATTCTCCTTCAGCCGAGGTCAAAGGCCATGGCCCAGGACAAGAAACTCTGCAATATGGCAAACAAGATGTTGGCATTGTTAAGCTGGACATGGTCGGTAGCTACGCCATCAAGCCTACATTCAGCGATGGCCACAACACCGGCATATTCAGCTGGAGCTACTTGGCTGAGCTAGGCAAGAACCACGAAGCGATGTGGAGTGCGTACTTAGCAAAACTTAAAACCGCAGGCAAATCCAGACAGGCATTGCCTGAACACACTCAGGTCATTACACTTGTTGATCCTTACAAAGCCTAGGCCATAAGTGATTCTCACCACAAACGGGCGACTCACAGCACACTATGACTGATTCAAAAGATTCCCAAGCAACCACCCATTTCGGCTACCAACAGGTCCCCGTGGCCGAGAAAGAACAAAAGGTTGGCAATGTGTTCAGGTCAGTGGCGAGCAAGTACGACGTCATGAATGACATCATGTCTTTGGGCAGCCACCGTCTTGTTAAACGCTACACGATCGAACTGAGCGCTGTGCGCCCGGGCCACAAAGTCTTAGATTTGGCCGGTGGCACTGGGGATTTCAGCATCAAGTTCGCGAAAATTGTTGGCGCATCAGGCCAAGTCGTTCTGGCAGACATTAACGATGCAATGCTTAAGGTTGGCAGAGATAGAATCATTGACCAAGGCTTAAGCGCCAATATCGAAATCGCTCAGGTTAATGCCGAGTATCTGCCCTTTGCTGACAATACCTTCGACTGCATTTGCATCGCTTACGGTCTCAGAAACGTCACCGACAAAGATGCCGCCCTTGCCAGTATGCAGCGCGTGCTTAAACCTGGCGGGCGGGTACTAGTACTGGAGTTTTCTAAACCGACTAACCCCCTGATTGAGAAAAGCTACGATGCTTTTTCCAAACTTTGGCCTATGGCAGGCAAAGCAATTACCGGTGATGCCGACAGCTACCGCTATCTGGTGGAATCGATTCGCATGCATCCCGATCAAGAGTCACTCAAAGCGATGATGGAAACCGCAGGTCTGGTGGACTGCAAATACCACAATGTCATGAGCGGTATTTGCGCCATCCATATGGGCTTTAAACCAGCGTAGCCGTATGTTTAAACCCCTTCTCACAAGCGCTGCTATCTGGCCTCTAGAACGCCTCATAAATAGCGTTATTGGCAGCGATCAACATGCCGTTAGCAAGCTGCGTCAGTTCCACGGCAAGCAAATAGAAATCGAGACTCTGTCTCCCCAATTCAATCTCTGCCTACTATTTATAGATAGCGAGGTTAGGTTGAGCCCGTTTTCTAGCCAAGCGCTTGTCACCCTCAGTGATGCCAAGGTCCGCGGCGATGCCAGCACCTTACTGGGCTTGCTCACTGCAAAGACTGAAGACCGCCCGTTGGCTAACCCTCGTCTGACCATAAGCGGCGATGCTCAATTGGTGCAGTCGGCATTCAAACTGCTGCATTCTTTAGATATGCGTTGGGACGATTGGCTGCAGCCATTTGTGGGAAGTGTTGCCGCCCACAGCCTAAAAACCTCGACTGATGACATTAAACGCTGGTCTGCAGACTCAGCCAAAGCATTCAAGCACGACGTCGATCAGTACCTCAAACTGGAAGCAAACATCCTGCCTTCTGCCAATAGCATCGAGGAGTTTCAAGACCGTCTTGAAGCTTTACGCCTGCGCATCGACCGAGCCGCTACGAGAGCGCAAAGGCTAAATGCTATTACAGCCCTGGGCTAAACCTGTAAGCGTCAAGCGCTGACCTTCTTGTGAGCTAGGTAGAGGGGTGCTATCTTTGCAACCCCTTAATATTAAGCACAAAGTTGTCTGCCTGTGGCCCTAGTTGCGCGCCTATTTGTCATCCTCAGCACCATTGCAAAATACCGTTTGCAGGAGTTTGCACGTCACACTCCTGCTGGCATTTGGCTGACTTTGTTGCTGTTGCCGTTCTCCATAAGGTGGCTGTTTGCTTCACACCACCGGGCGCCGCTTGAAGTAAGACTGCGCCTAGCCCTGGAAGAACTCGGCCCAATCTACATTAAACTTGGGCAGCTAATCTCCACCCGACGAGATTTCTTAGATCCGACCTTGGCTGATGAATTGGCCAATCTGCAGGACAACGTGCCCCCGTTCATGACGCCACCTATTCATCAAATTCTGGAGCATGAACTTGGCGCCGGCGCCGTAGAGTTTTTTAAACAAATAGACCCAACCCCTTTTGCATCTGCCTCCGTCGCGCAAGTTTACTTGGCCACCCTCACCACGGGTGAGGAAGTTGTCATCAAGGCGGTCAGACCCGGTATCGAAAGGCTGATAAAGTCAGACCTAAAAGTGCTCAAATGGCTTGCCCGCCTAGTTGATAGTAACTTGAGCATAGGCAAACGACTGCGGCCGATCGAGGTTATCGAAGACTACGAACACATTATTCTTGATGAGCTAAACCTGCAGATGGAAGCTGCCAACACGGTGCAGCTAAAGCGCAACTTTGAGCACTCCGACTCCCTCTACATCCCTAAAATCTATTGGGACTATGTGAGCGAGAACATCATGGTTGCAGAAAGGATACACGGTATTCCGGTGTCTGATATCACCTCCCTAAAAGCCCACAGCATTGATTTTAAGCGTCTGGCTGAAATAGGCGTGGAAATATTTTTTACCCAGGTGTTTGAGCATAATTTTTTCCATGCCGACATGCACCCTGGAAATATCTTTGTGTCTAAAGAAACCCCAGCCTCGCCCAAATATATTGCTATCGACTGTGCGATTATTGGCTCGCTGACTGAGTCAGACCAAGAGTATCTGGCAAAAAACTTACTGGCCATTTTCAAACGGCAGTACCGTAAAGTAGCCGAGCTGCATGTTAGCTGCGGCTGGGTTCCAGCCACCACAAACGTCGCTGAATTCGAATCAGCCATCCGCGCGGTATGCGAACCGATTTTTGAAAAGCCCCTGAAAGAAATTTCGTTCGCTGCCATCTTAATTCAGCTGTTTCGAACTGCCGGCCGATTCAATATGGAGGTGCAGCCCTCTCTCGTGCTGCTACAGAAAACCTTACTCAATGTTGAGGGGCTAGGACGTCAGCTTTACCCAGAGCTAGACCTGTGGCAAACCGCACTGCCATTCTTAGAAAAGTGGCAAGCAAAGCGGCATAGCCCTATGGTCGTGCTGAACAAGATTAAAGATAATTTGCCCGAGTTGATTGAGCAGCTGCCCCAGGCGCCATTGTTAATTGCTGAAGCCTTGACCCGCCAAAAAGAGACCACCGTGGCTTTGGCGGGACTGCGCAGCCAGTTGGCACAGCGTGATGCCGCTCAGCACAAGGCTCGTTCTGGCAGTATTAAGATTGGGGTGGTGATAATGTTACTGGCTGCAGTTAGCCTACACCCCCAGGCACAAGAACTTATTCAGCAACTGCCCCTATTTACTGGCCTGCTCGGTTTCGCCGCTGTCTATTTTTTGTGTTTTAGGCGATGAGCCCTCATACTTCACCGATGCCAGATTTTTTAGATCAAATTAAGTGGAATGCCGATGGCTTGGTGCCAGCAATCGCTCAAGATGCTTACTCGCAGCGGATACTCATGCAGGCTTGGGTAAATCGAGAAGCCTTGGCCCTCGCTGCTACCGAGCAGCGGGCAGTGTATTGGTCCCGCTCCCGCAAGGCGCTTTGGCGCAAAGGTGAAGAATCTGGCCATATACAAAAATTAGTGGGCATTTACTTAGACTGTGACAACGACTGTCTTTGTTATCAAGTTGAGCAAATTGGGGGCATTGCCTGCCATACTGGCCGAGAAAGCTGCTTTTATCAAAAACTTGAAGATGGCGCTTGGCAGGACATTGAGCCAATCATTAAGGCTCCAGACGAGATATACTCCGCCTAAGGCGCAGCCGGCATTTCTATGACTGATGTATTGCAACAATTGGCAGGTATCATCGAGCAGCGTAAAGCTGCCAGCAGCGACGAGTCTTATGTGGCGTCCCTGCATGCCAAGGGTCTAAACAAGATTCTAGAAAAAGTCGGCGAAGAAGCCACCGAAACAATTATTGCGGCAAAAGACGCCGAGAACTTAGATTCGGTTAAACTGCAGGCATTAGTGCAGGAAACCGCTGATTTATGGTTCCACAGCTTGGTCATGTTAAGCCACTTAAACCTTGGCCCAGATCAAGTGTTGGAGGAACTGGAAAAACGCTTTAACATATCCGGCCTTGAAGAGAAGGCCTCCCGCGGACAGTAATATGCCTTGGTTGCTTGAGTAACTTCGGCTTTAGGAGAGACATCATGGGTTTAGGTGGAATAGGTATTTGGCAGCTACTCATCGTTTTGTTAATAGTAGTAATGCTGTTTGGAACAAAAAAGCTGCGTAACATTGGGTCCGACCTTGGCGGCGCCTTGAAGGGGTTTAAAACCGCAATGGGCGACGACAAAGATAAAGACAACGAAAATGACCAGAACCAGTTATCTGAAGAGGCTGAAGATGACAGCGCCGACACCACAGCCAAAAAAGTAGAAAAGTAAACACTCAAATCGAGCCAATACTTCGGCCTTTCATGGCTAAGTATTGATCGCCTGACTGCCACTTTCCAGCCACATTCACGCAGCTAAACTATGTTTAACATCGCTCCTACAGAACTTCTGTTAGTCGGCATTGTAGCCCTGCTGGTTATTGGCCCCGAGCGGCTGCCAAGCACCATAAAAACAGTCAGCCTGTGGGTTGGCCGATTTCGCCGCAGTTTTTACAAAGTTAAAAATGAAATCGAGCGAGAACTCAATGCCGATGAAATTCGTCGCCAGCTACACAACGAAGCCGTAATGGATGACCTAGAGTCGGCAAAGTCTCAGATGAGCCAACTGGCAAAAGATACCGAGAAGTCCATCAGCAACCTAGTCAGCTCCGATGAGTTAGATCCAGGTGCAGCCAAGCCCAAAGCCGGTGCTGAAAAAGAATCGGAAGACGAAACCACCCTAATCGGTGACGTCCAGGAATTGGGCAAAGAGATAGAAGAGACCGCCACAGAGATTAAAGATCAGCTTTATGGTGTAGGCAAGAATCCTAAGCTTGGCAACTCCTCAGAAAAGAATGAGTCTGAATAAAATGGCTGCGGCAGAAGAAGAAAAAGAACTTACCTTGATTGACCACTTAATCGAATTGCGCGATAGGATCCTTAAATCCTTAGTCGCCATAGTGGTGCTGTTTCTAGCTTTGTTTTCTTTCTCAAACGAGATTTATACTTACGTTGCCGATCCGCTTATCGCTGCTCTGCCGGAAGGTTCGAGCATGATTGCAATAGACCCCACCTCGCCTTTCTTCGCTCCCTTTAAGCTCACTTTCTACGTTGCGTTTTTAGTTGCAGCGCCCTATATCCTGTATCAAATTTGGTCCTTCATTGCACCTGGCCTTTATAAAAACGAAAAAGCCATCGCTATCCCATTGTTCATCTCCAGCGTGCTGCTGTTTTACGCTGGCGTGGCCTTTGCACGTTATATTCTATTTAACTTAGTCTTTGCGTTTTTCATCTCCGTAGCCCCCGAAGGTATTCAGGTCGCGCCGGATATAAGCAGCTTTCTAAGCTTCGCGCTGACAATCTTTTTTGCCTTTGGAGTCGCTTTCGAAATCCCCATCGCAGTATTTTTATGCATTTGGTCAGGCTTAGCAGATTCAGATTCCTTGGCTGAAAAAAGACCTTATGTCATTGTCGGGTGTTTCGTTGCGGGCATGTTGCTCACCCCACCGGATCCATTTACCCAATCGATGTTAGCATTGCCAATGTGGGCACTGTTTGAACTAGGAATAATTGCAGGGCGAATGGTCAAGAAACGCGAAAGGGATGACGATGAGAATTCAATCGCTGGCTAGTGAATTAGTAGTTAGTTGAGCTTCGCCTTAGGGCTAGCGACCTACCTGTGTGCGCTAGTAATCAGCCTCTAGATTTAGCTTTCAGTAGGTAACTATAAATAGCAAATCAATAGAGCCTAACTGCGCAGTATAAAAGTAACCGGGCCATCGTTTTCTAAAGCCACTTCCATATTGGCTCCAAACTGCCCGGTTTCAACAAATTCGTGCTTTTCTTTGGCTTGCTCCACCAAAAAATCGTATAGCTTTTCAGCCTCTGTAGGCTCTTTCGCTGCCGAGAAACTAGGTCGCTGCCCTTTCTCAGTGCTGGCTGCTAGCGTGAATTGAGACACAATTAGTACATCTCCCCCGATATCTTTTACATCTAGATTCATCTTGCCATCAGAGTCAGAAAACATTCGAAAGCTAAGCAGCTTCTCAAGAATTTTTTCAGCATCTTTTTCGGTGTCGGCTTTTTCGATACCAACAAGGGCGAGGATTCCCTGCCCTATCTCGGCAGCGCGAATATCATCAATGTGAACTTGGGCCCAATTGACCCTTTGGATTAGTGCGATCATTTTATATTCCAGCCATTAGCGCCATCTGACTTGATTGTTGCTAGACAGGCCTTATTGAAGTTCGCGGGCGATATCTTTTACAGCTCGGATTAAAGCATCAACATTTCCTGGTTCCGAGGCGCTGTGGCCAGCGTCACGCACGATATGCAGCTCTGAGTTGCCCCACAATTGGTGCAGCGAGTGCGCATTGTCGAGGGGGCAAACGATATCATAGCGGCCATGAATAATTCGACCTGGAATGGCGCTGATAGACGAAACATTATTCAAAATGTGATTCTCTTCAACAAATCCGCTGCTCAAAAAGTAATGTGTTTCAATTCTAGCCAGTGCGAGTGCGTTATCGGGTTTGGTGAATTTAGCTAGGGTTTCCGCACTGGGCCGCAGTTTCGAGCAGCTTCCTTCCCATGCCGACCAAGCTTTTGCTGCTGCCATTCTCACCAATTCGTCAGCGCCGCAAAGCCGAGCGGCGTAGGCGGAAACTAACTCAGCGCGCTCCTTCAGTGGAATTGGCTTAATGAAGTCTTCCCAAGCATCTGGGAATAGTCGGTTGGCACCGTCTTTATACAGCCAGTCCAGATCTTGTTTGCGGCATAAGAAGATGCCTCTTAGCACCATTGCCAAGACCCGCTCGGGGAATTGAATTGCATAGAGAAGACTGAGCGTAGAACCCCAAGACCCACCGAATAGCACCCACTTATCGATAGTTAGGTGATTGCGAATAATTTCCATATCGGCGATTAAATCTTGAGTCGTGTTCTCGCGCAGTTCGCCGTGGGGGGTTGAGCGGCCACAGCCACGCTGATCGAAGGTAATGATTCTGTAGTCGGCAGGGTCGTAAAAGCGCCGCGAGCTGGCGTCGCAAGCACCGCCGGGGCCACCATGGACGAACAGCACCGGAATGCCATCAGGATTGCCGGCTTCATCCACGTACAGCTCATGAATTGCTGACACCTTGATTTGGTATCGAGCGTGTGGCTTTAACTCTGGATATAGAACTAACATTTACTCACCGGCTTCCATGAACAAGTCATTTGGGAATCTGGAAAAAGTTCAGTTAGTTCTGTATTCACTGGGAGGAACTACTAGCCACGAGCTTGGCTGCCGCGGCTTTGCCGTTTGCGTTCGTTTTCAGTGAGGAAGCGTTTGCGCAGTCTAATCTGGCTTGGAGTAACCTCAACCAGTTCATCGTCAGCAATAAATTCCATCGCTTGCTCGAGTGTATGCACGATGGGTGTCGTCAGCAGAATCGCTTCATCAGTGCCAGACGCACGAACGTTGGTCAGCTGCTTACCCTTGGTTGGGTTTACCGCCAAATCATTGTCCCTGCTGTGCAGGCCAATAATCATGCCTTCGTACACTTCTACGTTAGGTCCGATAAACAGACGACCTCGCTCCTGTAGATTGAACAAGGCAAAACCAAGTGCCTTGCCCTTAACCATAGACACCAGTACTCCATTATTGCGGCCACCAAGATTAGCGCTTTTAAATTCACCATAGTGATCGAAAACATGTGTCATCAAACCAGAGCCAGATGTCATGCTTAAAAACATTGAGCGAAAGCCGATAAGGCCCCGGGTTGGCACAAGAAACTGCAGCCGCACTCGGCCTTTGCCGTCTGGCAGCAGATCTTGCATTTCGGCTTTTCGGTAACCCAGCTCTTCAATCACAGACCCTTGATGCTCATCATTGCAGTCAATGACCAAGGACTCAAACGGCTCATGTAGCTTGCCTTCAATTTCCTGCATAATAACTTCTGGGCGAGAGACAGCTAGCTCGAATCCTTCACGGCGCATACTTTCAATTAGTACCGACAGATGCAGTTCGCCGCGGCCAGACACTCGGTATTTATCCGGGGTATCACCGGCCTCAACTCGAAGTGCGACGTTATAAAGCAGCTCCCGCTCTAGCCGCTCTTTAATCTGTCTGGTGGTAATAAATTTGCCTTCTTGCCCTGCAAACGGAGAGTCATTGACTTGAAACGTCATGCTAATCGTTGGCTCGTCCACACTCAGTGGCGGCATACTCTCAACGTGATTCGGATCGCACAGGGTGTCAGAAATGTTCAGTTTATCGATACCCGAAATACACACGATTTCGCCAGCACTAGCCTCTGGCACATCGATGCGCTCTAAGCCTAGGTGACTTTTTACCTGAAGAATTTTCCCTTTGCGCTGCTTACCCTCGCGATCGACAATAATAACCTGCTGGTTATTACGGGCCTTGCCTTTACTAATCAAGCCAATACCGATAACGCCAACATAGCTGTTGTAGTCCAGCGCACTAATCTGCATTTGGAAAGGCGCGTCAATGTCTACATCGGGGGCGGGAACTTTATCAATGATCGCCTGAAACAAAGGCGTCATGTCTTCTTGCATCTCGTTGTAGTCTAAACCGGCGATGCCATTAATTGCCGAGGCGTAAACTATAGGAAAGTCTAACTGCTCATCGGTCGCGCCTAATTTATCGAAAAGATCGAAGACTTCGTTGACCACCCAATCTGGGCGAGCGCCGTCTCTGTCGACCTTATTGATTACAACAATTGGATTCAAACCTTGGGCAAATGCTTTCTGTGTCACAAAGCGCGTCTGCGGCATTGGTCCGTCCACGGCATCAACAAGCAGCAAAACGCTGTCGACCATAGACATAACCCGTTCAACTTCTCCGCCAAAATCGGCGTGGCCCGGCGTATCCACAATGTTGATACGGTAGTCATGCCAATTAATTGCCGTGTTCTTGGCAAGAATGGTTATACCCCGCTCTCGCTCTTGATCATTGGAGTCCATCATGCGCTCTACTTGCTCGCCTCTGGATTCTATGGTGCCAGACTGATTAAGTAGCTTGTCCACCAGCGTGGTCTTACCGTGGTCAACGTGGGCGATGATGGCGATATTTCGTATTTTCTCTATCACTGGATTTCTATTCTCTGAATTGAGTGAGCGCTGTTGTATGCCTAAAAGGATCAGCGCCTCACGCATTGACGGCGCGCCTTCCAACCCTGCACCTACTTCAAGGGTAAACTTAGGGTCGTACGACTTGGATCGGGCCAAAAAGGGGGCGAGTATACACGAATCGAGACCAGTTTATGAAATGAATCTTAAGCCGCCCTCAGCCAGGATTGTCTCCTAAGTGCTAAGAACACGGCCCCATACGGCAACTAAGTCACGGGCAGGCTAGAATTTTTACAGCGGAGAAATCTGCGGGCAAACGCCATTTTTTGCACCATATAAAGTCATATTGGGCAATTAAGCACTCTTAATGTGCATTTTCGGCAGAGGTTCGTCAGTACACTCAGTAAATCCGGTCAGCGTGGCGCACCTGTGAATGGCATACATCTTGCTCCTACCTTCCAAATAAAACGTATGCCAAAACCTATGGTGTCCTTTCGTGCAGATGCTTGTAGCACAATAGGTGACTGAGCTTGTATTATCGGGGTCCACCGCCTTCCACACGCTGAAAATTCAAACACCAAGCGGAAGACAGTGTTTAAACAAGAATTCGAAATTCATTAGGAGACAGAGTAAACATGAAATCTAAACTGGAATATATCTGGCTAGATGGCAGCAACCCTACACAGGGCCTTAGAAGCAAAACCATGGTAAGAAATGACTTTGGCGGTACGCTTACAGAATGCCCAACCTGGTCCTTTGACGGTAGCTCCACTGGACAGGCATCTGGCGATGATTCAGATTGTTTGTTGAAGCCAGTTGCAATCTTCCCAGACCCAGACCGCGCCAGCTCATATTTGGTCATGACAGAAGTACTGAATGCTGACGGCACTCCCCATGTCACTAATGGTCGCGCCACTATCGATGATAATGACGATGATTTCTGGTTTGGTTTTGAGCAAGAATATTTCCTATGGGATACCAAGACAAACCTTCCTCCAGGGTTTCCTAAAAATGGCTATCCGGCACCTCAAGGCCCCTACTACTGCTCAGTTGGCGCCACCAACGCGTTTGGTCGCGACTGCATTGAAGATCACTTGGATCTGTGCCTGGAAGCTGGTTTAAACGTAGAAGGTATTAATGCCGAAGTAGCGCCCGGTCAGTGGGAATTTCAAGTCTTTGGCAAAAGCGCAACAGCCGCCAGCGATGAGACATGGATAGCGCGCTACCTGCTAGAGCGCACTGCCGAACGTTATGGCTATAGCATTAACTGGGAACCTAAGCCGTTGGGTAAAGACTTAGACTGGAATGGTTCAGGCATGCACGCGAATTTCTCCAATGGAGCGATGCGTGACAATGGCGACGAGGCAATATTCACTAAGATCTGCGAAGGTTTCGGCAAGAATATCGAGCGCCATATTAGCGTTTACGGTGCCAACAATGACCAGCGTTTAACAGGCCTGCATGAAACCCAAGCAATTGATCAGTTCAGCTACGGTGTATCAGACAGAGGTGCATCAATTCGTATCCCAATCGGCACTGTAGAAGATGGCTGGAAAGGCCGCTTGGAAGACCGCCGCACAGCATCTAATGCTGACCCTTATAAAGTGGCAGCAGCGATTATTAAAACCACCAAAGAAGCCCTGGCTAACTAACTGCTAAGAAGTAAATAAAGCCCGGGAGACCGGGCTTTTTTGTGCGCTAAAAATGCCCATCAAAATGCATTATCTAAAACACCGCCCCAGTATCCCTATCCCTAAGGCACAGTCTGCGCTTGTTATTCGCACCAATACGGTGCATAGTCAGTTATCCTGATCTAGAGCGGTGCCTGCCGCGCCTTAAAGATTCCAAAATTGCCTCCATATGCCCCGTTTTTTGGGGGCATTGAGTATTGGTTTACTTATTGCATACCCAGCTTAAGCGGTGAGTTTTCTAGCACCCTTCACAACAAAAATTCGAGAACTCGTGTGACTCTGGATAATGTACACAAGCGCCTTCTAGACACACTGAAAACCAGTGTGATCTTGCTAGACAGTAAATTGCGCCTACTTTACATCAACCTAGCCGCTGAGAACTTACTGGGGCTGAGTAATCGCCAAGCAAGACAGCTCTACATCGGAGAGCTCTTTATTGGCGCCGATAGTGATATCGACGATATGCGCACCGCACTTCGAAACAATAGCAGCATAACCAAGCGCAAGGCAGAATTTAAGATACTGCATGATAAGACAATTTATGTGGACTACACCATCAACCCATTCGAAGAAAACGGCGAGATGCAGGCAATAATTGAACTAAATTCTTTAGAACATACCGCGCGCATAACCCGTGAGGAAACCTTGCATACGGCCCATGCAACCACTCGCGAATTAGTCCGCGGCTTGGCTCATGAAATTAAAAACCCTTTAGGGGGTATAAGAGGTGCAGCCCAGCTTTTAGCCGACGAGCTCACCGACCCAAGTTTGGCTGACTATACCAATGTGATCATCGAAGAGGCTGACCGGCTTCGCAATTTGGTTGACCGGCTAGTGGGGTCTCGCAAACCCATGGATATGAAGCAAATTAATATTCATCAGGTCTTGGAGCGGGTTAGAAGCTTAGTCTCGGCAGAGATCGCCGATAAGAATATTCGTGGCATACGGCTGCTACATGACTACGACCCCAGCATCCCTACAATGCTCGGCGATGCTGAACAGCTGATTCAGGCGATGTTGAATATAGTCCGCAACGCCATGCAGTCATTAGAAAGTCCAGACATTGAGCACAACCTTGGCCAAATCCTGATTCGCTCTCGCGTGACTCGCAATGCAACAATCGACTCAAAGTTTTACCGCCTAGCCGCCTGCATAGAAGTCATAGATAACGGACCTGGCATTCCAGATGATCTAATAAGCACGATTTTCTACCCGATGATTAGCGGGCGGCCCGATGGCACCGGTCTTGGCCTGCCTATTACTCACGGCATAATTAATCAACACAATGGTTTAATTGAATGTAGCACCAAGCAAGGGGAAACCGTATTTACCGTAATACTTCCCATACAAAGTTCTTGTCAAAATGGGTAGCTCTGCTTACCGTAAACTATTAGCAAGGGATAGATGATGAACAACCACAATTCCGTTTGGATACTGGACGATGACCGATCAATTCGCTGGGTACTTGAAAAATCATTGAGCAAAACTGGGCTTAGCACAGAGACTTTTGAAAACGGAGATCAGCTGTTAAATCGCCTTGCCTACGAACTGCCGGATGCAATAATCAGTGACATTCGAATGCCCGGCATAAATGGTTTGGATTTACTTTCAACTATCCATGAAAAACATCCACTGCTGCCGGTCATCATTATGACTGCTCACTCCGACCTTGATAGCGCAGTCTCATCCTATAGCCGAGGCGCGTTTGAATATCTACCCAAACCATTTGATATCGAAGAGGCGGTTGCGGTTACCAAAAGGGCGCTAGAACACGCCAAAGAGCAAAACTCCGAAGCCGCAATTGCTGCACCGATTAAAGACCAAGAAATCATCGGCGAAGCCCCAGCAATGCAAGAGGTGTTTAGAGCGATCGGCAGGCTGTCCCAATCAAATATCTCAGTGCTCATCAATGGCGAATCTGGCACCGGCAAAGAATTAGTAGCCCACGCCCTGCACCGCCATAGTCCCCGTAGCAAACAGCCCTTCGTGCCTTTAAACGTCGCGGCTATTCCCAAAGAGCTTATCGAATCAGAATTGTTTGGCCATGAAAAAGGCGCATTCACAGGTGCGACCTCGCAGCGCACTGGCCGCTTTGAACAGGCTGACGGCGGCACCCTATTTTTAGATGAGATCGGCGATATGCCGGCAGAGACTCAGACTCGGCTTTTGCGGGTTCTCTCCGACGGCGAGTTCTACCGCGTTGGTGGCCATACTTCGATTAAAGTGGATGTCCGAATTATTGCGGCCACCCACCAAAATTTAGAGAAACTGGTAGAGCAGCATCACTTCCGTGAAGACTTGTTTCATCGCCTAAATGTTATTCGAATCCACATCCCTAAGCTCAGCGATAGGCGTGAAGACATTCCCGCGCTGGCAGCGCATTTTCTGAAGTCAGCCGCGGCAGAATTAAGCGTCGAGCCTAAAGTGCTGCGCCCGGAAACCCAGCTATATTTAACCGGCTTAAGCTGGCCCGGCAATGTGCGCCAACTGGAAAATTTTTGCCGCTGGGTGACCGTTATGGCTTCCAGCCGTGAAGTTTATATGACTGACCTGCCTCCAGAATTTTCCGCCCAAGAAGTACAAAGCGGCAATATGGGCAGCTGGACTTTCGCCCTGCAAAGCTGGGCCGATCAGCAGCTTAGCCTTGGCAACACCGGTATTCTTGATCAGGCAACACCGCTGTTTGAACGCACGCTTATCGACATAGCGCTAAAGCACACGTCTGGCCGACGCCGTGATGCGGCCAATTTGTTGGGCTGGGGTCGCAATACCTTGACCCGGAAAATCAAAGAGCTTGGTTCATCCCATCCAAAGAGCACTGATAGGATTATAGGGCTGGAGGATGGC
>CAYGSO010000015.1:52004-78861 GCA_964352445.1 uncultured Pseudohongiella sp.
AGGGCTGGAGGATGGCAAACGGCCGCTGTAGTTAGTGACGACAAACTAACTCTGCATTGTTGCAATATGAAAGCTGCAGCTATATGGCTAATGGCTTCGGTTTCTAATCGTTGCGTCTTAACTTAGATCAACTTCTTAATCTGAGTCAACTTCTTAATTTGAGTCAACTCCCTAATTGAGTCAACTACAACCGCCAACCCATAAAGCCAGTGTTTATGGCGTTGGCCCGATATAGATTTCTTGCCAGTTAATCACCCGATCGTGCCCGCGGTAGCTGCCAAACTCTATGCGGCTGCGGGGGTTGTCGGTATAAATACCATCCTGAGTATCATCATCAAGCTCCCCTGGCGTGCGCCAATCGTAAGACAGGAAGTCCAGCGGGTACGGTAGCTGGGCATCAAACAGATCGAATTCAATCACAGCGCTACCCTCATTGCCCACCCCGGGAGGTGAGGCAACAAACGGCCTGTCGTTTCCTATAGCGCCCATTTGTGAGGCTATAAAGCCTGTTTGGCCATTAAAAATACTCACCGCGACGTCAGCAACCCCAACCGAGTCTGGCTCAATAATAGTCTCCCCATCTGCTAAGTTACCCTCGAAAGACCCGGCATCTGTTAGCAGCCTGAGACTTCTAGCATTGGCCGCGGCAGAGGTTGCGTCGTAGAACAGGGTGGTGCAGTTATCGATGTTATTGAGTACAAATTCGGAGCCGTTCCAGTACTGAATCTGCAGCGGGATATCCAAGGGCTCAGTTTCTGAGCCATAGGCATTTTGCACCAGTAAGCGTCCATACCTGAACGCTTCAGAGCCGATCAGGGCAGTGTCGTTAGCAATGGGCAGAACCTCATCTAGATCCACCCCTAACTCGATCGCGGCCGTATCGCTGTCTTGGGTGCTAATACCAATGCTTAGGGCTGGGAACGGCCCGTCCTCTACCCCGGAGGCCTGCCGGTTGAACTTCAAGTTGCCGCTAAGCACTCCCCTGCCTCGAGTGGCAGTGGCTGCAGTATTAGCCGGCCATGTGATCGCGGGAGGCGTAACTGAAGACACCGCCAATCTGGAACTGAGATTGGTGTCTGGGCCAGCTAGCTGCACGAAGGCTGAGAAAGCGCTGGTAAGATCGGCGTTATCCAGCTTGGTGAAGCCGTCAACATAATTACGCAGACGCGCGCCAAGGTCGTTCTGCGCTTCTAAAACGCCGGCAATCGCAAAATCCTCCCCTAAGTAGGTAAAGTCATTGCTGGGCATTATGCACATGGTCTGCAGTTTCGCCAGAGGCCTGGACACGATTGGAATGGTATCTGGGACTAACTCAAAAGAGGCCGCGTAGAATCTGCCCACGTTATCTGCCGAGCCAAAAATGCTGGTGCCCCAGTTTAAGTAGTTAGCCGTGGCCCCACCAAGGGCCTGCAGCTCAGCTGTGAGATCAATAATCCCCGCCTCGTCAAATGTCATTGTGTGGGTTTGCGCCCCATTGACGAAGCTAACACCATTAAAATCACTATCCGAAAGAATGCCAAACCCGCCAGGAGGCGCCACCGTGACCGAACTAACCCCAACTTTGTAATTACCGCGAGTTGAGTCTCTGCCAAAATTGGGCGTGGTTAAATTATCAGCAAGTTTGGCTCCATCATCTGGAACACCGTCTAAATTTGCATCATCCGCCAACTGATATTGAACCGCAGTCACCGTGGTATCGAACCCCACAGCTGCCACCGCAAAGGCGGTCCCATTGCCGTCTGTGCCAAAAGACACATCGCCATTGGGAAAGTTGTTTGCGCGGTCGTCACTGAAATCAATATCAAAGCCAAACGGCCTAACGGTGAACACATTGGTCGAAGCAAACAGCGGCGTGCCTGCCCCAGCCGGTCTTGCGGCGATATTCGAAGGATCCAGACTTAGAGGAATATCAAACGAGGCATGCAGCTGCACATTGCCGGCATCTTGATAATTGAGCACAATCGGCGCGGCAGTTTTGCTGGCAAGGGTGGCAAACGTCAGCGGCACATTGTTGGTATAGGCGGACGCATTGGCGCCACTGTTGCTGTCAACATTGGCAATCGGCGTGCCGTTAAGGGTAACTGGGTTGGTCAGCGAGCCTGAGTTACAGGTGTCTGCATCAATACACTCAAGGGCAAAGGAGAAGTCAAAGGTCTGCCCTGGCGCTACAAACGGCGCACACACGCTGGGGTCTGTTTCCGAGGTTGTCAAAACCTGCATGGTCAAGATAGAAATATTTGGTGCCGCATCGGATGACTTGCCCGAAATCTGATTCGGAAAGTCATCGGACGACCCATCGGACTCATTGGTGAACTTGATAATTACCGGCGCCATTCGCAGCGTTGGGTCTTCTTGGGAATCGACAACAACCGAGCCCACCACATTAAAATTGATGTCTTCAAAGGCATCGTTGCTCAACACCGGATTGGTGTAGTTGTAGTAAAACAGCGCCTGGGTCGCATTCAGCGGGAAGGTGTAGGTTGCAGTGCCGTCGGTCAACGTGCCGCTCTCTACAAACGCACCTAGCGAAGAAGCCGCTTTAGCCCAACTGCCTCTGCCAACCCCATTTTCATCGAACGCACGCAGGGTAACCATTTCATTCGGGGCAGTGAGAATATCGCCGCCATTGTGGCCGCTGATTAGAATTTCACTGCGCAAACAGGAGATACCGTTTACCGTGGTGCTGGCCGGCCCTGTTACTCCGCCGATCCTGATTTCGTAGTGGTCGAAAGCGCTGCCGGCATTGCAGTCGGTGCTGCCGGTGCGCAGCTCTACCCGCAGCACATTAAACTGCGCCGCTAACACATAGCCATTGGCTACTCTAAAACGTATGTCCAAATTGTTGGTGAAGTCATTGATGCTGCCGCCCAAGGTTGACACGTTTAGACTCTGGGTAATCGCTGAAGCATTAGTGCCACTAAACCCGGTATAGGCAGGAAAAGAGGTCCAATTGACACCATTGTCATCGCTGACTTCAACAACAATGGAGTCGGAAGTGTTCACCGAAGAATAGGAATAGGAGAAATCCAAAAACACGTCTTCCGTGACATTGTAAGAACTCACGTCTACTCGACGGGCGAGGCTTGGGTCACGCCCAGTGGCGTCGGTGCTTGGGTTAGAGGTGAGCGAGAGTCTGCCGCCGCTAATTCTTACGTTACCCGCGCCAACACCGGCGCCAGAGTTGCCGCCATTGACACCATTGGCGTCATCAACCTCTTGCCAAGAGTTGGCCCAGGCGGCACCGTCATTGACATTGAAAGCAGCAACCTCAAACAGATCGATATAGGACACCGTAGTTATGACCTCGTTAAAGGTCAGCGGATCATCGGCAGCACCTTCGCTGACAATACCGTTGGTGACATTAATATCGATCAGCGGCGTAGCCACCTCGACTGACAGGCTCAGCGTCACCGCGCCGTTGTCTGCGGCAACGAAGGTATAAATCGCTTCGCCGTCGTTCGCTACGGAGTCAGCTAAGGTACCAGAACCGCTGTCTAGCACCCAAGTGCCGGTGCCGGTACTCGTAGAGAGACGCACAGAACCAAAGTAATCGGTGTCCACATTCGAGCTGAGCCCCTGCAGCTTAGAGATCGTTACCTTGCCCGCCTCACAGGCAGTGCCGCCTTGAGATTGGGTAATGGCAAACAGACCTAGATATCCCGTCTCTAAGGTATGCAGGGCATTCAAGCGGCGATTAGCATCATTGCCAGTAAATATACCCGTGGCGAGATTGCCAAAAAACAAATTTTCGGCAGACGTGCCATCTGGCTCGCCACCGCCGTCTGTTGTATCAACTGTAAATTCCACCACGTCATCGCGGCCAAACACCACGCTATCATCGCTGATAATAGTGCCTTCATTGTCGGACGACAAATCGAAGGTATCGATCACCTCGGTGGCATCGGTTGGGTCAACTTTTATGTACAGAGCATCCACATTCGCCGTGCCTGCGCCAAACACGTCGGTGTCTTCGGCATTGAGATAGATTGAAAAGTTAGTGCCATCGAACCGCACCAAATCCGAATCGCTCCAACCTATGCCGGTGGCAACAGCGCTGGCGGTTGAGAACACAATATCGCCGTTATCAAGCACGTAAGCCGCGTCGATATTAACCCCCGTGGTTTCTGGGTAATCATCTCCATTAAAGAAGGTTTCGGCTAAATTGGTGATAGGGTCAAACTTCACCAAGTCATTGGGCTGGAATGCAAGAGTATTACTGCCTATTGTGCTATTGCCATTGGCAGACAGAATCACCTGACCGTTAGGCAGCAGGTGCACCGCGTTAGGGTCGTCCACCGAATACCCCAGCGCCGAGTTGTCAAAGAACGACACCGCGGTATCGCTAACCGGATCGTAGATAATTAGATCATCGTTCTCGAAACTAAGCCCGCCTATAGTCGCACCCGTGGTTGAGGTTGATGACACAGACAGCAGAAATTTTTCGGTGCCAGCCGCCGGCGGCGCTTGAATGGTTGTGATATCCGTATCGGAGTTGTTGCCCAGCACGGTATCGAAGTTAAACGGCCCAGTGGCCACCGACACCGTGTTGGTTATGCTCTGACCGGCGTTGCCGTTTTCAGTTACATTCAGGAACAGGTCTTTAAAGTTAGTCCCTGTGGCCGGCAAGCTCGCGCCCACATAGGTGCAGCTAAGCGTTGGGCTAATGGTGCTGCAACTCCAATCTGAGTCCGCAACAACCGAATTAAAAATTACTCTCGCCGGCTGCGGGTCAGTAATGGTGAAGTTGGCGGTAGTGGCATCAGGGCCGAAATTAGTGACGCGAATGCGGTATTGACTGGGCGAGCTGCCATCTTCAAACACACCGACCGCTGTTTTATCAACCCCTAGGTTGGTGCGAATGCCCTGCACATTGGTCGTAATAGTGTCTAAGTTATTGTTGTTAAGCCGCTTGTCCTCTATATCATTGATATCGATGATGCCGCCTTGAAGGTCGTTCACATTATCAAACTGGTCGGCAAAACAGGCGATCACAGGCGTGGGCGAGACTCCAACCGCAGCAGCAGCGCAGTTACCGTCTGAATGCAGCATCCTGGCAGTATTATCCGCATTGTTGTTAAGCAATGGAAAAAATGCGCTGCCGCCAAGTTGCACTGTAGCCGTAATCAGCGGCAGGTCTTCGCCCACGCCAGCCGTCGCCGATTCACCTAGCCGGCCGGCCACCTGAGCACCCCTAGCAAGCGTCCAGTCTGCTGAAATATCAAACTCACAGGTAAAGGCCCCGGGACTAAGTGTCACCGAGCAGGTCCAGCCGTCTCCGGACACATCACCAGCCGCGGCAAACGTCATACCGTTGGGCAACCGGTCAGTCAGCGTAATAACGCCATTGGCAAACCCAAAGCTAGTCGCGCCGTTGCCGTTATTGGTCACCCTAAATTGATATTGTCCAGTGCCCCCAACCTTAAACGGCGCAACTTGGGTTTTAAACACCTCGACATCAGCAATCGGCGCATTGGTTACGCTAATTAGCTCGGCCACTAACAAAACAAGATCTTGGCCGGCGCTGTAGCGAGTAGTGATCTCCTCTGCATCCACCGCCGCGAAAGGGGCCCAAATATCACCAGAGCCACCTTGGCCATCACCAGTCAAATAATGAGTGTCTACATCAACCCCTGGTGTATTGCCGATTTCGTCATCTTCATCCGGTGTTGCGACGTCATAATCAGGGCCTGGGAAGTCAATTTTGTAGCCATCGCGAATAAAGTTTGGGATATCGGTAAGCGTTTCATTGAACAGGTAAACTAATTCTTCTCCAGGACCCGGATCAACATCTGTCAAAGCATACACAGGATAAGTCACCGTACTGTTAAACTCTGATTCAGGAGGATTATAGATTGTAACTAGCGGCGTGTAATCAATGCTTGATGGGGAATCTTGAACCTCCAAGAACTCAGCAGCGGTGCCCAACGTTTCATCCCCCTCTACTGTGATATGGGTAATTTGCCCGTTAGGCAATTTTCGACCCACATCTTGATTCGCCATTCTAAAATTTCGTGGCACCAAACCAAAAGAAGAATTTTGAAACGGCTGAAAGCCTTGAAAGAGGTTGATAACGCGAAGCTGTTCAAAATCGTTTTCGTACACGACCACTAAGGCAAAGCCACCCGCACAGGCACTGGTCTGTGCCCACGGATTGGTGCCGGGAGTATTGCCTGCACCCAGGCCCCTTAAGTCTACGTCCAAATTATCAACGCTATAGCTGCCATTTTGAGACACCAGCCCAGTTACATCTTTGTAGGCTGCGTAGTAATCTAAATTACTAGCTCCGCCAACTCCTTCAATGAGGTAGACATCGTCGGCAGAAATATTGGAGGAGCCAGTTGGCGTGGTAAAAGTAACGTCATCGAAATCGGCGCCCGGTGGTTGATTATCAAACTCACCGTGGCCAAACCAATACAGATAGGCAGCTAGAACGGTTGAATCGAAACCGGCAGGGACAGTTTCGTCGGGCAAATCTAAATTTGCTGAAATAGGCCCATTGCCATTGCCGAATGTGCATCCTTGTGAGAGATCTAAAACATCGTTTCGTGTGGTTCGTAGTGAATTGCCAATCGCTCTGTAACTCACATTGCCGGCATAGGTCTGAAACAGGGTCACCGGCACGAAACCTTCAGCCACGGGCGGGCCAGTAACCAGCGGAGCGAAGGCGACAACAATGTGGTTGTCACGCCGAGGGTTTGTGCCACCATCCCAAGTTTCTTGAACGATAGTTTCAGAGGCTAAGATCACGATACCTGAGCTGCCGGAGAAGGCCGTCCCACCGCCCGCTTCCGGCCCATCAAACAGCCTGGTTAGCGGCGGGCTTGGCTGCACATCATTGTAACTGCCACTGTCACCATTGCTGACAAAACTCATTACCAATGAATTATTTGCCTGCGGCGTAATGCCTGTGATCGCCACCTCTCGCCCCGAAAAAGTACCAGGATTAGTCCCTTGAGTTCCATTAATAGGGCCATCGGTAGGGCTGACTAAATTTGGCTGTGGAAACTCCTGCTCTACATCTGTTAGAGAGAACATGCACATTGCTGGGTTATTTCCAGGTCCCGAGAAGACGCCAGTGACGGCGCCGGCGATATCGGGCAGATCGGCATCAAGAATCCCCCAAACCTCTAGCGAATTACCTACTGCATCGGTGTTATTAATTTGCTGGCGCACCAAAGTCATACTTTGCCCGGCCACAGTGGGAGAGGCTGTGACCGGGGTTGTTCCCTCATGCATGATCACCATTAAGACCATGCGCCCTCTTTGGGCGGCGACGGCTTTCTCTGCGCCGATGGTGATTGAAGTCGTAGTGCTCTGAACACAGGACTGGGGACCAAGGGCCGCAACACAAGACTGAACCGTAAGGTTGGGGTCTTCCGCGCCAGTCTCTATAATCACCCCATCGGCAACGTTAATGTTAAGTGTTTCACCATTAATATTAACAAACTCTAACGTCGCGAGGCCGTTATCGGTATCCGCGAAAGTATAGGTTGCGGCACCATCGTCATCGCCGTCGGTATCGATCAATGTGCCAAGGCCGCTGCCGATTAACCAGTTACCATTGTCGGTAGAAGTGCTTAAAGATACGGTGCCGGTATAGTCCACATCTAATGCACCGGCGCTGTTGTAGATTTCGATTGTGACCTGCTGCACCGAACAGCCAACAACAATCGCATCATCGTGATCATTTGCTAGGCCGCCGCCGTCGAAGCTAATTTGGAAAGTACACAGGGCAACCGTAAGGTCTGGATCATTGGGATCCATGTTGTCTGCGGGGTCAGTGGACGTGCCATCGGAGACATTAATATTCACCGTTTCATTGTTTAAATCGCTAAACTGAAGATCAATTGTGCCATTGTCTGCCGTATCAAATGTGTAGGAGGCATTGCCGTCACCTGCAAATGGATCTACCAGCG
This sequence comes from uncultured Pseudohongiella sp., assembly GCA_964352445.1. Classification (GTDB taxonomy): domain Bacteria; phylum Pseudomonadota; class Gammaproteobacteria; order Pseudomonadales; family Pseudohongiellaceae; genus UBA9145. The sequence continues at coordinate 59,921 of CAYGSO010000015.1, forward strand.
TGCCGTCGTTCACCCCAGTTGGATCAACCCAGGTTCCGTTACCAGTACTGGTGCTGAGGTTGATAGTACCGGTGTAATCAGTAACGGCTGAGCCCCCTGCCGTGAACAAAGCAATACGCACCGTCTCCACACTGCACACATCCATAGCGCCAGGAGTCCCATCTGTATAAGAGATTCTAAACTCGCAGGCGCTGAATACAATATCTACATCGGAGCCTGGGTCAACTGTTAGGCCACCGCCGCTGGCAGTCAGGTTGATCGTGCCTGGAGCATCGTCAGAAAAATCTACCGTCAGCACACCGTTGTCTAAATCATCAAAGGTGTAATTGGCAATGCCATCGTCAGGAGTGCCATTAGCAAAGGTGCCATTCTCACCCACCGGCGAATAGTTGCCACTTCCAACATCAGTATTGAGCACAATGATACCGGCGTAGTCTGTGGCCGCCGCGCCGTTTCTATCGCGGATGGTATAGACAACCCGTTCAGCGGCTGCGCACACGTCTGCTAAGCCGTCGGTAACCTGAATGTCGATTAGACAAGCTTGAACATCTAGATCTGGGTCTTGCCCAGCAACTGCCGAAACACCAAAAGTCTCCGAGTTTGCCGCGGTTCCCACTACGTTAAAATTCACCGCCGAGTCGACGAAGGGGTGAGTGAAATCCAACGTTACGTTGGCACCGTCAAGAGCCACCATCGCGTAGGTGGCAATTCCATCGGCGGCTATCAGATTATCAACAGTGTTGGTGTCGCCGCCGGCCCAGTCACCGGCGGCTGATGACGTTGAGAGTGCCAAGGAACCAATAAACCCGTTGACTAAACCGCCATTCGAATTCACCACGCTAAAGGTAATTTGCGCAACGCTACACACATCAGACTCATCGCTGGGATCAGCAATATCAATGCGAATTTCACACTGCAAAACATCCAGATCACGATTCGAGCCCACACTCAAACTAAGGCTTAAGGTACCGGTTGAGGCCACCGAAAATTGGATAGTTTCGCTCTCGGTACTGCTAAAATTGAGCAGCACCTGGCCACTGTTCGAACCGGTGAAGTTGTAAGTGGCGATGCCGTCATCAGCCGTGCCATTAGCAAAGCCGCCAGCACCAAGCGCTCCGCCGCCAGACACAAAACTATAGTCGCCGAAGGTCGAATCTGTCTGAATCTGTATTTCACCAACGAAATCACTTACAGCGTTACCGTCACGATCCTGCAGCGAAATCGTTACAGTTTCGCCGACCGCGCACACACCCATCTCGGTAGCGATTTGAATATCAATCAGGCAATTGGCAATATCAAGGGTCTGATCGAAAATCCCAGAGCTCGGGTGGCTGTAACCCGAGGCGATATTCTCAACAATATCGAAATTAATTGCTGCATTGGCGGTGTCAAGTGAATACCCCAAGACAATATCACCTCCATCTCCAGTGCCAGGTGTCCCATCAAAGGTGTATTCGATCTCACCCAGGCCATTGTTGGTGATTGCATTGTTCGCTGCAATGCTAGTCCAAGTACCAGCCGCTGCTGAGTTGCTGATGGTTATAGTGCCGCTGTAGTCTGTGACTAAATTATTGGCCTGATCTCTAATCTCAATGGTGAGCTCATGAATCTGGCATGTGCTTGAGGTTACATCGGTATTCACGGCTGGGTAGATCAGGCGTATATCACAGGCCACCACGTCAAGATCTGGATCAAAGGTGGCGTTGGTTGATTCTACAATTCCTAGGCCTGAGTTCTCAGTCACATCAAAATTAACATCAGTACTGGCGATATTGTCGGTATAGCTCAGCTCGACTGTTGAATTACCGGCGGCCCAAACAATAGTTGCGGTGCCGTCACCGCCGCCGTCGGTGACAGTGCCATCGCCGCCAGTTTTGGCATAATTGCCTCGACTGCCCAGATTATTGTCAATCGTTAGTGTGCCGCCGGGGTAGTTGGTTGCTGTTTCTGAGGTATTTGCATCCGTCATTAAAAGCGTGATGGATTCCGCCGAACATGTCCCCATCTGGCCCGGATCGGCATCGCCAAAAGTGAGTCGAATTTCACAGGGGTTGATAGTTAGGTTAGGCGAGGTGTAGCCAGCTGTGGTGCTTTCTGTCCAGTTGCCGAAAGTGACATTAAAATTCACTGTCTCGGCATTGCGATTCTCAAAATTGAGAATCATCTCGCCGTTATCCGCGGCGACAAATTGATAGCTTGCGATGCCGTTGTCATCACCTGGGGTGTCAGATAAAGCCCCTTGAGCATCGGCTGTGGTGCTGGTTTTAGTCCAGTTACCGTTGTTAGTGCTGGTGCCTAGCGTGACCGTGCCTGTGAAAGTAGGCACCACATTGCCAGATCGGTCGGTCACTCGAAGGGTAACTTCCCGTATGCCACAGACCATAGACTGAGCGGGAGTGCCGGTAGCGGCGTCTTCGAGAAAGAACCGAAATTCGTAGGGTTCGATGGCCACAGTGCGCAAGTGCGCCCCATTGTTACCGTTTACAACAACAGTCTCGACGCCGGTGCCACCTGTTCCAGCCTGATAGGTGTAGGCGGAAGCTATGCCAACCCGAGCATTGGTCGCGCCGCCAGCTGTGCGATCTTGAATAATGTCGTTGTATGTTGGGGGTGCCCACGCACCTCCGCCGATGTTTGAAGGCCCCAAGGGCGCTTGCGCTAAGCCGGTTTGGCGAACGTTGATAAGCCGTAAAATCAGGTTAAATGGGGATAAGGTCGTAACTTCCGGCAAGTCTTTAGAAGGGTCGCCATTGCCTTCTTGGTCGGTTGCTTGAATGAACCCGCTGCCTGGCACCGAAGCGATACTGCCCACCCCAGTAAAATGCAAAAGCTGCGCGTAATTCTGCTCATTTCCGCCAGACCAATCAAAAGTATAGACCGGAAGCGCAGCGTCGGCAGCTGTCGCCACTCGGTACCAAACCTGAGAACCCTGATCTTGACCGGAAAGCGTATTACCAAATTGCGTCCACCCTGCCGACACCGCATTGAGATTTGCCCCATTACCGTCTATCGCTAAGTGGGCTATTAACAAGTCACCAGCACTTACTACAGAACCTACTGGAAGCTGCAACGCCGCGTCATCATCGGCATCGCTATTGCTAAACTGCGAGGCGCAAGATTCCAGCTGAACTCGCTGACCGGCCACGTCATAGACACCGGTTGCATCGCAGTTATCGGTTGCTTGGGCTTGGGGGATGTGTGTAAAACAAGCAAGCAAAAAGGCGAGAACAACCCCGCCTAATTTCACACCGGGACCGCCCATCTGTGTGGTATTTGCCTTCCAGAAGGGATTCATTAGCCTACTGCAATACGTTGGGGAAGCACGCTGCTAAAGCACGCTTCTGTGTTCATTAAAATCGTAAAGTCACCGCTAGACAAATTCTGGCGATACGTTAAACATCGGCATTGCTCAGGATTCTTGAAGCGAGTTGATCGCGCTGACTTTTTGGCATTTTGCTTCATATAGCTACCATACGAGCAAGCTGTCAATAATGCGACTAAAAATCGGGGTCAATAGGGGAACAAGTCGATAGAATGGAGAGATTAGCGGACAAATGGCACCTATAATCACTGAACTGCACACAATTACACAGTGTGCAGAGTCAATGCCGCTGCACCCAGGACACTGCGCCGCTCTAGCTAGGGAGTCCCTGATGCCGGCCCAATATATATTTCTTGCCAGTTAATCACGCGATCGTGACCTCGGTAACTGCCGAACTCTAGTCGACTTCGTGGGTTATCGCTGTATATCCCATCCATCGTGTCGTTTTCGAGCTCCCCAGCTGTGCGCCAGTCATAGGACAGAAACTCCAATGAATAAGGCAGCTGTGGATCTGTCAGATTGAACTCGACGACCACACTGCCTTCGTTTCCAAGCCCGGCTGGTGAAGCCGAGAAGGGTCGATCATCGGCCTGCGAGTCCATGTCTGCATCAACAGAAGAAACAAACCCAGTTTTACCATTCAAGATACTGACCGACACATCGGCAACCCCCACCGAGGCAGGCTCGATAACGCTATCGCCATCTGACAGTTCCTCTTCGTAGGATCCCGCTGCGGTGAGGAACCTGACGCTTCTATCCAACGCATTGGCGGAGGTGGCATCGTAAAACAACGTGGTGCAGCTATCTAGGCTATTCAAGACAAACCCTGAGCCATTCCAATATTGAATTTGCAGCGGAATATCCAGAGGCTCCTCTTCTGGTCCGTAAGCGTTTTCCACAAGCAGCCGGCCATATCTAAACGCCTCTGAGCCAATTAGCGCTGTATCATTGGCGATAGGTAGCACTTCATCCAAATCAATTCCCAGCTCGATCGCTGCAGTGTCACTGTCCTGGGCACTGATGCCGATGCTCAAGGCGGGGAAAGGACCGTCTTCCGCACCCGAGGCCTGTCGATTAAATTTCAACTGCCCGCTTAATACACCGCGACCTCGGGTCGCTTGAGCAGCCCCGTTGCCAGGCCATGTGATCGCAGGTGCTGAAACCGAGGAAGCTGCGAGTCTAGAGCTTAGGTTAGTATCTGGCCCAACTTCCTGCACAAAGGCAGCGAAAGCGCCTGTTAAGGCAGCATTGTCGAGTTTAGTGAATCCATCAACGTAGTTGAGTAACCGCGCACCGTTGGCATTTTGTGCTTCCAAGACCCCAGCAATAGCAAAGTCTTCGCCCAAGTAGGTAAAGTCGTTGCTTGGCATAATGCACATAGTTTGAAGCTTTGCTAACGGCCGAGACACAATAGGAATAGCCGCCGGTTCTAATTCAATCGATGCCGCATAAAACCGGCCCACGTTGTCGACGGAGCCGAAAATACTGGTTCCCCAGCTTAAATAATTGGTTGAAGCGCCACCGAGAGCCTGTAGCTGCGCGCTCAGATCAATAATGCCTGCTTCGTCAAAAGTCATCGTGTGGGTTTGCGAGCCATTAACAAAACCATTGCCATTGAAATCAGTATTGGAAAGCGTGCCAAAACCACCCGGTGGCGCAACTGTCACCGAGCTAATGCCCACTTTGTAATTGCCGCGAGTTGAATCATTGCCAAAGTTTGGCGTTGTCAGATTATCTGCAAGCACCGCCCCATCGTCAGGAATGCCGTCTGCATTGGTATCATCAGCCGCTTGATACTGCACAGCCGTTACCGTGGTATCAAATCCGATACCAGCCACCGCGAACGCCGTACCGTTGCCATCCAGCGCATACGAGTTCAGCCCATTAGGCAGATTGCTGCTGCGATCATCGCTAAAATCTATATCGAAGCCAAACGGCCTCACGGTGAAAACGTTGCTGGAGGCAAACAAAGGTGTACCAGCACCAGCCGGTCGCGCGGCGATATTGCTAGGATCTAAACTAAGCGGAATATCAAACGAAGCATGCAGCTGCACATTGCCTGCATCCTGATAGTTCAGCACAATCGGCGCGGCAGTTTTGCCTGCTTCTGTCCCAAAGGTCAGCGCCACATCGTTTGTGTAGGCGGATGCATTTGCTGCGCTGTTGCTGTTTACATTAGCGATGGGCGTGCCGTTAAGAGTAGCTGGATTGCTCAGCGAGCCAGAGTTACAGGTGTTAGCATCAATGCACTCAAGCGCAAAGGAAAAGTTAAATGTTTGTCCTGGCGCTACAAACGGCGCACACACGCTGGGATTGGTCTCGGATGTCGTAAGCACCTGCATGGTCAATGTGCTGGAATTTGGCGCCACATTAGAAGATTTACCAGAAATCTGATTCGGTATATTGTCAGACGTTGCATCGGACTCATTGGTAAACTTAATAATCACCGGCGACATGCGCAGCGTTGGGTCTTCTTGAGAGTCAACTGGCACCGAACCCACCACATTAAAATTAATGTCTTCAAAGGCGTCGTTACTCAACACTGGGTTGGTATAGTTGTAGTAGAACAGCGCCTGAGTTGCATTGAGTGGGAATGTGTAAGTGGCAGTGCCATCGGTCAAGGTGCCGCTTTCTACAAACACGCCTAATGCCGATGGCGCTTTAGCCCAGCTGCCCCTGCTTATGCCCAGCTCATCAAAAGCACGCAGGGTAATCATTTCGTTTGGAGCGGTGAGAACATCTCCGCCGTTGTGGCCGCTCACTAAAATCTCACTGCGCAGGCATGAGATGCCGTTGACGAGGGTGCTTGCAGAACCCGTTACCCCACCTATCCGAATTTCATAATGATCAAACGCACTGCCGGCGTTGCAGTCAGTGCTGCCAGTTCGCAGCTCAACCGACAGAACATTAAACTGGGCAGCCAGTATATAGCCATTAGCAACCCTGAATCTGATGTCTAAGCTGTTAGTGAAGTCATCAATTGTCCCACCAAGGGTAGAAACGTTTAGGCTTTGGGTTGTGGATGCAGTTTTAGTCCCGCTAAAGCCTGTGTAAGCAGGGAAGGCAGTCCAGTTCGAACCGCTATCATCACTGACTTCAACGACTATGGAGTCAGCCGTGTTAACTGAGGAGTAGGTGTAAGCAAAATCCAAGAAGACCTGTTCAGTCACATTATAGGAACTCAGATCCACTCTTCTGGATAAGCTTGGCTGACGGCCGGTAGCGGCTGTACTGGCGTTGGTAGTTAGGGACAGCCGACCGCCACTAATTCGGATATTCCCCGCCGCAACACCGGCGCCGGAGTTAGCCCCACTTACCCCATTCGCATCATCAATTTCTTGCCAAGAATTAGCCCACGAGGCGCCATCATTGACATTAAAAGCGGCAACTTCAAAGCGATCAATGTAGGAAACTGTAGTGACAACTTCATTGAATGAAAGCGCATCATCAACCGTGCCTTCGGACACGATGCCATTGGTTACGTTGATATCGACTAACGCGGTAGCAATCTCGACACTGAGGCTTAGAGTCACCGTACCGTTGTCGGCGGCAACAAAAGTGTAAGTAGCCTGCCCGTCGTTAGCTACGGTATCCACTAGCGTTCCAGAACCACTGTCTAACACCCAGGTACCGGTATTGGTGCTGGTTGTTAATCGAATGGATCCGAAGTAATCCGTATCGACGTTAGCAGTCAATCCCTGCAGTTTAGAGATTGTAACCTTGCCCGCCTCACAGGCACTGCCGCCTTGCGACTGAGTAATGGCAAACAGGCCTAAGTAGCCGGTCTGTAAAGTGTGTAGCGCATTGAGGCGGCGATTGGCATCATTGGCGGTAAAGATGCCTGTGGCCAAATTGCCAAAGAATAAATTCTCCGCTGAAGTAGCGTCTGGCTCGCCGCTGCCATCCGTTGTGTCGATGGTGAATTCCACCACGTCATCGCGGCCAAATACCACGTTATCGTCGCTAATTAGCGTGCCCTCATTGTCAGAGGACAAATCGAAAGTGTCGATAACTGCTGTCGCGTCAGTTGGGTCAACTTTTATGTACAGGGCGTCAACATTGGCTGCGCCTGCGCCAAAAACATCAGAGTCCTCAGCGTTAAGGTAAATGGAAAATGTCGAGCCGTTAAACAGCACTAAATCTGAATCGCTCCAACCTATTCCAGTCCCAACGTCTGCAGCTGTTGAGAACACGATATCACCATTATCCAAGACATAAACGGCATCAATGTTAGCACCCGTAGTTTCCGGGTAATCATCCCCATTAAAGAAGATTTCAGCCAGATTCGTAATCGGGTCAAATTTAACCAAATCGTTAGGTTGGAACGCAAGATTGTTGCTGCCGATAGTGCTGTTGCCATTGGCAGACAAAATGACCTGCCCGTTTGGCAGCAGGTGTACCGCATTAGGATCATCTACCGAGTATCCTAAAGCCGAGTTATCGAAAAAAGAAACTGCCGTATCGCTAATGGGATCATAAATAATGAGGTCGTTATTCTCGAACGTCAACCCGCCTATAGTCGCACCAGTAGTTGAGCTAGACGACACTGACAACAAAAACTTTTCACTGCCAGCCGCCGGTGGTGCTTGAATGGTCGTAATATCAGTATCCGAATTATTGCCAGGGATGGTGTCAAAGTTAAATGGCCCGGCGGCCACCGACACAGTATTGGTAATGTTCTGACCCGCGTTGCCGTTTTCAGTCACATTAAGCAACAAATCCTTAAACCCGTTGACCAGCAGGCTCGGCCCCACATACTGACAGCTCAGAGTTGGTGTAATGGTCGCACAATTCCAGTCAGCATCGGCAACGACTGAGTTGAAAATAACTCGCGCAGGCTGCGGGTCAGTCACTGTGAAATTAGCCGTGGTAGCATCTGGACCAAAATTGGTCACGCGAATACGGTACTGGCCGGCGCTACTGCCGTCTTCGAATACACCAACAGCGGTTTTATCGATTCCAAGGTTGGTGCGAATCCCTTGAACGACTGTGGTAATACTGTCTAGATTATTGTTGTTAGTCCGCTTATTCTCAAGGTCGTTAATGTCGAGGATGCCGCCCTGCAAATCATTCACGTTATCAAATTGCGCCGCAAAACAGGCTATGACCGGCGTAGGTGAAACCCCGACCGCGGCAGCAGCGCAGGTGCCATCTGACTGTAAAAGCCTCACGGTATTTTTTGCATTATTGTTTAACAATGGAAAAAAAGCGCTGCCCCCGATCTGCACTGTGGCCGTTAACACAGGCAGCACCTCGCCAACCCCAGCCGTTGCTGACTCGCCAAGGCGTCCAGCAGTTTGCGCACCTCTTGCTAGGGTCCAATCGTTAGTAATATTAAAATTGCAGGTAAAAGCTCCGGGACTTAAAGTCACCGAGCACACCCAACCATCGCCCGAAACATCACCAGCGGCGGCAAATGTCATGCCATTGGGCAGCCTGTCAGTTACCGTGGCAACGCCATTGGCAAAGCCGAAACTTGCTGCGCCATTGCCGTTATTTTTAACGCTGAATTGATATTGCCCGGTACCGCCAACCTTGAAGGCACCCACCTCGGTTTTGGTCACTTCAAGATCCGCGATTGGCGCATTAGTTACGCTGATCAACTCACCAACTAACAGCACTAAATCCTGGCCAGCGCTATAGCGCGTGGTTATTTCCTCCGCATCCACAGCCGCGAAAGGCGCCCAAATATCGCCGGAGCCACCGCGGCCGTCGCCCGTCAAATAATGAGTGTCAATATCAACCCCAGGGGTATTGCCTATCTCGTCAGTGTCGGTAGGTGTTGCAACCGCATAATCAGGGCCAGGAAAATCAATTTTGTAGCCGTTGCGAATGAAATTAGGAATATCTGTAAGCGTCTCATTGAACAGGTAAACTAGTTCTTCCGCGGCACTAGGATCTACATCTGTCAGTGCGTAGACAGGATAGGTTACGGTGCTGTTAAACTCAGCTTGCGCTGGGTTATAGATGGTAATTAGTGGGCTGTAATTAATACTTGAGGGCGCATCCTGAATCTCTAAAGATTCAACCCCGTCAGATAAAGTTTCATCACCCTCAACGGTAATGTGGGTAATCTGACCATTAGGCAGTCTGCGATCTGCATCTTGATTCGCCATTCTGAAGTTTCGCGGCACCAAGCCGAATGCCGAATTTTGGAAGGGCTGAAATCCCTGAAACAAGTTGATGACTCGAAGCTGCTCAAAAGGGTTTTCATAAACCACAGCAAGAGCAAAACCTCCAGCGCAGGCAGAGGTTATTGCCCAATCGTTTGTGCCCGGCGCGCCACCGGCACCTAAACCACGCAGATCGACATCGATATTATCAACTGAATAGAGTCCGTTGCTGGAAACCAGCCCGGTAACGTCTTTATATGCGGCGTAGTAATCTAAGCCGCCGCCACCGCCAACCCCTTCAATTAGATAGACTTCGTCGGCAGAAATATTTACACCGCCAGGTGGGCTGGTGGGCGTAATGAATGTGACATCGTCGAAATCAGCGCCTGGCGGTTGATTATCGAATTCACCGTGGCCAAACCAATACAGATAGGCCGCTAGAACGGTTGAATCGAAACCGGCAGGGACAGTTTCGTCGGGCAAATTCAAGGTCGCTGAAATTGGCCCGTCGCCATTGCCAAACACGCAGCCCTGAGTGACATTATTACCAGGTAAATTTCGGGTCGTTCGCAGGGAATTACCTACCACCCGGTAGCTAATATTGCCCGCATAGGTCTGAAACAGGGTCACCGGCACGAAACCTTCAGCCACGGGCGGGCCAGTAACCAGCGGAGCGAAGGCGACAACAATGTGGTTGTCACGCCGCGGATTACTTGCTCCGCTCCAGGTTTCTTGAACGATAGTTTCGGATGCGAGGATTACAGTGCCTGAACTTCCGGAAAACGTGGTGCCACCGCTGGCTTCCGGGCCATTAAACAGCCGAGTCAACGGCGGATCGGGTTCAACGTCAGTGTAAGTGCCACTGTCCCCGTTGCTCACAAAACTCATTACCAGTGAATTGTTCGCCTGAGGGGTAATGCCGGTGACTGCCACCTGCCGGCCGGAAAAAGCGCCCGGATTAGTCCCCTGGGTGCCGTTAATAGGGCCATCGGTAGGGCTAACTAAATTAGGCTGGGGGAATTCCTGTGCCACGTCGGTCAGTGAGAACATACACATAACCGGGCCATTGGGGGGGCCGGCAAACACACCAGTTACCGATCCACCGCCATCTGGCAGGTCGGCATCAAGTATCCCCCAAACCTCCAGCGAATTACCCGTTGCATCGGTGTTATTAATTTGCTGGCGCACCAAAGTCATGCTTTGCCCGGCCACCGTGGGAGACGCAGTGACCGGGGTTGTTCCCTCATGCATGATCACCATTAAGACCATGCGCCCTCTTTGGGCGGCGACGGCTTTCTCTGCGCCGATGGTGATTGAAGTCGTAGTGCTCTGAACACAGGACTGGGGACCAAGGGCCGCAACACAAGACTGAACCGTAAGGTTGGGGTCTTCCGCGCCAGTCTCTATAATCACCCCATCGGCAACGTTAATGTTAAGTGTTTCACCATTAATATTAACAAACTCTAACGTCGCGAGGCCGTTATCGGTATCCGCGAAAGTATAGGTTGCGGCACCATCGTCATCGCCGTCGGTATCGATCAATGTGCCAAGGCCGCTGCCGATTAACCAGTTGCCATTGTCGGTAGAAGTGCTTAAAGACACCGTGCCGGTATAGTCCACATCTAACGCGCCGGCGCTATTGTAAATTTCTATTGTGACCTGTTGCACCGAGCAGCCAACAAAAACCGTGTCGTCGTGAACACTTGTTAGACCGCCGCCATCGAAACTAATTTGAAACGTACACAGGGCAACGCTGATATTAGGGTCGTTAGGGTCCATGCTGTCTGCGGGGTCAGTGGACGTGCCATCGGAGACATTAATATTTACCGTTTCATTGTTTAAATCGCTAAACTGCAGATCAATTGTGCCGTTATCTGCGGCATCAAATGTGTAGGAAGCGTTGCCGTCACCGCCGAATGGGTCTATCAAGGTGCCATCATTCACCCCAGCTGGATCGACCCAAGTGCCATTGCCTGTGCTAGTGCTAAGATTGATGGTTCCGGTGTAATTAGTGACCGGAGAACCGCTGGCTGTAAACAGCGCAATCCGCACTGTTTCAATACTACAGACATCCATAGCGCCAGGGGTTGCATCAACAAACGAAATTCGAAATTCACAGGCACTAAACTGTATGTCTACGTCAGACCCGGAGTCCAAAGACAGCCCGGCCCCACTAGCGGTTAAGTTGACAGTGCCAGCAACATCGTCGGAATAATCGACAGTAAGTACTCCATTATCTAAGGTGTTGAAGGTATAGTTTGCGATGCCGTCATCAATCGTTCCATTAACGAAAGTTCCGTTTTCGCCTACCGGGGTATAATTGCCCCTGCCAACATCGGTGTTCAAGACAATGACACCGGTATAGTCAGCGGCGGTTGCACCATTGCGGTCACGAATCCTATAGGTCACTTGCTCAGCCGCCGCGCACACGTCTGCTAAGCCGTCTGTAACCTGAATGTCGATTTCACAGCCCTGAACATCTAAATTCGGGTCTTGGCCAACAGCTGTCGAGTCATTGAGCAAAGCGCCATTAGGGGATGTCGAGCTAACATTAAAATTCACCGCCGCATCAACCGATGCATGGGTAAAGTTTAGAGTGACATTGCCACCGTCCGCCGCCACCATCGAATAGGTGGCTATGCCATCGGCCGCGATTAAATTCGCCACTGTGTTAGTTTCACCGCCCGACCAGTTGCCCTGCCCGGAGGACGTTGAGATATTCAAAGTGCCAATGTAGTTTGTCACTAGGTTCCCACTAGCGTCGGTCACGCTGAAGGTAATTTGGGCGACGCTACAAACGTCAGATTCGTTGCTGGCATCTAGTATGTCGATTCGCACCTCGCAGGGTGTGAGCACTAAATTTGGATCAAATGAAGATGCAGGCGACAGATCCGCCAGAAAACCATTGGTTGGGTCTACCGCATCGAAATTGACGGTCTGGGCGACTGAATTCGAGTAGTTTAAAATGACTTGGGCGTTATCCGCTGCAACGAAGGTATAGCTTACCGCCCCGTTATTATCGTTATCAGGATTAGGAGTAAGAGTCCCGCTGCCGGTGTTTAAACTGAAATTGCCGCCGGACCCGGAATTTAAACTTATATTGATGGTTTCATTGTCATAGATGGTCGCCCGATTATTTTCACTGTCTACTAAGGTGAAGGTGATTGACTCCGCGCTGCAGGTGCTGGCGGCACCGTCATGACTAATACTAAAACTACAGTTGTTATTTACCACCAATGAGGGGTCGAACGAACCGCTCTCGGTAAACGTTGGCCCATTGTCATCATGGACAAGGTTAAAATTTACTGTCGTTGCATTGGGGCTGTGAAAGTCAAAAACAGCCACGCCGTTGTCATCGCTATCGAAGGTATAGGTTGCCGCACCGTTGGTACTGGCCCCTAAAGTGCCGTTTAAAGATGCATCGAGGTCCAGCCACTGGGCGCCAACAGCGTGCGCCGCCAGTGTTGTGGTTATCGACAAATCGACCGAGCCAGTAAAATTCGTTACTGCATTCCCAAGCCTGTCAGTTACCCTCAAAGTTACCTGCTGCACTGCGCAAGTACTGGCCGTAGTATCAGGCATCGAAAAGCGAAACTCATAGGGCTCGATACCTATAGCCGTCGAAACCCACTGCTCGTCGAAGCCTTTTTGAAAGAAAGTGGCAGTGCCAGTATTACTCGCCGACACTTGGTTGGCGTAGGCAGCTTGGCTAGATATTGCATTGCCCCCTAAGCTGCTTGAATTACTCGTGACATTGTTAAAGCCCGAAATTATTCGTTCTGGGTTGACCACGACATCATCGTCGTCGCTGGATGAAATACGCAAAATAAGCGTATTGTCCCGCGCAGTTACTACAGCCGGAGACACCGAGGATAGACCTATGCCACTATTAACTGCCGGCACGGTCGGCACTGTTAACCCCGAAGCGCCGGAGAACAGCATGATGTAGCCATAGCGCTGCTCGCCGCCGCTTAGAGCCCAGCTGTAGGTTGCCGGCTCTGTGGCAGTGTAAAACTTGCCAAAGATTGCCTGCGTGACCGCGCCTATCTCCGATTGCGACAGCGCGGTCCAGCCAGCGGGCACGCTGTTAAAAGGTATTCGATCGCCGTCGCTGCTAATTACGGCAATCATGTAATTACCTATTTGCGCAGAAGATGGCGCGGGAATGTCGACATTCGTTGCGTCATTACCCCCCTGAAAGCTGGTGCACTGCTCGTGCACAACTAATTGACTGCCAACAATCGGCCCATCGATACCTGGGCAGCTATAGATTGAATTTACCAAGGGCGTGGGTGCTGCAGCAGCGCCGGGTTGAATGCCTAAAGTGACTGCAGCCCATTGCTCGTTACCGCCGCCAGCAAATGCGGCGGTGGGCACATTTGCCACGGCAGCCTGATTAATAAAAGCGGCGCTGCTAGACACGGTTGCGCCGCCGCTGCTATTGGATTCATCTTCAGTAATGGTTTCATAGCCTGCCACCACTGAATTGTCTGAAGGCGGCGCGAAGTCATCATCATCGTGACCGAAAATTCTAAGTATTAGGGTATTAGGAACTAAGGTTTGCAAGGTTGGAGCGGTTGCGATTCCCCCGTTAGCGGCGTCCACCGAGACCAGTGTTGAACTGTTCGTCCCAGTAAACCGCATCATGTAACCGATGGCCTGCTCACCCGACGACCAGGTAAAGGTGTAGTTTGCAGGCTCACTGGCGCCGGCAGTGCGCTTAAACACGGCCAAGGTGCCGTCATCGTTGCCGATATTAGCCCCAGCTATTTCTAGCCAGCCGGCTGGCGCGGAGAAATCTTCTTCTCCGTCGGTCGCGATCACCGTAATGAGTAGGTTGCCAGACGCTGTAGAGGCCGGCACCGCAATAGTGATGGCCTGCTCATTAGAGCCCACTTTAGTCTCTGTGCAGCTCACCAGATTAACGAATCCGGTTGGGGTGAATCCGCTGCCGGGACACGCAGCCTCAGCTTTTGGAGCGATGACCGCACTGCCAAGGAAAACTAGCGCCAGGATGCAAGAGACCGCCAGGCGATTTTGCGCTGTAGGTAATTGAACCCCTGGCGCTGCCAAGGATTTACTGCGTGCTTTAGAATAAAGAAAGCTTCGTGCCATGGAGTTTGCGCCGACTAGATCAGCCAAACCTCTCAGCACCAATAGCCCAAAATGACGCACGGGGTGTCGTGGATCAAACTTAGTTGAACAGTTAAAAAACGTCATCGGGTCGAGTCTACGGAAGAAGCCTACAGCGCGGATTTAAGCACTTGAGGGATCTAGATCAAAGATTTTAATAGCAATAGTTTGAATCACTTAGCAATTTATTATAGGGCTTTTCGAGCAGTTGTTTATCGGGCTAATCACTCAACTTTAACAATATTCATTGCAGCGACCGAAACATACTTGCGTTTCGCTAATTTGGCGACAAAAATCTAGGGCTATTTTGGGAAAGAGTCTGTCTTTTGGGTTTCAAAAAAAGGCCAATCAAACAAGTATTCGCCTTAAAGATTGCAAAAATGCTGCTAACACCAGAAAATGTGAGCTAGCTCGACATTGGACAACACGTTTAACTTCGGAGTCATCGATGGAACTGGAATATAAAATCATTCAATCGCAAACCCCTCTGTTTGCCAGCACACCAAAAATGTTGGACGTGTTAGCCGAAGAAGCCAAGGCCGGTTGGCGTCTGCTGGAAAAAGAAGACAATTACCGAGTCAAACTGCAGCGGGATATTGCTAATCGCGATAATGATAAAAATCTAGATTTTGATGCCTACCGATCAACAGTGGGGGTCAGCTCTGCCGTCACCTACGGCGCGACGGCTCTTTTCACTCTAGCCGTGGTTTCCGTAATTCTCTATCTAGCAATTTGGTCGAACTGAGTATTGCCTGATGACCTTTACAGAGTTAGTTAGTAAACCGTTCTAACCTGCACCGTCCGCGTTACATTTCCGCATGTCCCAATGCTTTGGATCGTTGAGTAGGTCACAACCGGCGAGGAACCGTTGGTGATTGAGGAACAAGACACAACTGCCGAACACTGATTCAAGCCTTCGCTGACAAAATTATAGGTGGTAGTGATGCCGCAGCGCGGAGATGTTGCCGTATAGGCTGGGTAATCCTCCGGGGGAAATATCGTATTCATGGCAAAGCCAGCGCCTGATTCCGCCGCGTAAAAGGCCCGCGCCAAATTAATTTCCTCAGCATAAGTGTCAGCATTTTGATCCACTAAGGCAAAAATACCGGCGGCAATAGCTGCCATCACCGTAATTATAAAAATCGCCGCCGCGAGGCCAACCCCGCGCTGCTGGGCCTGGAAACTATCCGGACTCATTGCAAGCTTCATCATGGCACACTCCGGGTCAATACTTCGTGGGTGAGGGTTATCGAGTCGGACCCAGACTCCATGTTTAGCTGTATTGCCACCAAGGAATTACGCGCTAGATTCTGCGGGCCAACAGTAAACGCGGTTAAACCCGTATTGTCGATGCTATCGGTAATCAAGGTTTTGTCGGGCGCGGTATTGTAGCTAGGCAAACACCGGTCTGGATTCGCAGCCGCGCAGCTGTCGGGTGACACCGTGCGTTCCGTTACCGATTGCAGAGTATAAAACCCGTAATTTGTATAGCGGTACATTTTATCGCCGACTACACAAAAACTAACTGGCTGAGACACCACAAAAAAACGCTCGTTGGGCGAGCGCCGTCTAAAACGGTGGGCTTGGGTGAGCGTTACCACACTTAAATTCGATGTCGGCCCGGTGTCTGCAATACTTGCAATTGTTTGGATAGGTCTTCTATTGGGAAAATTTGGCCAATTCACTACTGGCCCATTGTCGCCGTCATATACTTGGTTAGCATTTCTAGGATAAATAACAGCATACAATCCTGTGGGGGAGGATGGTATGTAGGCAGAGCCGCCTTGGACAAAGTCCACCACGTTGAACGATGTGGTGCCAGGGCCAGAAAACGCCGGATTAATATAGGTAGTTGCCGCGATCACCGGCACATACTCAATACACTGATCCCCACCAGCCAGCGCCGTTGTAACTCGAATACTATTGGGCAAAGCGTTGTGCAGCTCAAGGGCAATTCTATCGATTACTACCCTGCCTGCGCTGGCTAGTTTGTTGCGCCGACTGGCCGTTTCCATACCATTGACGGTATTGGCAATGTAAGCGATTGTGCCACCCGCCAAAATTGCGCTAATTACTATGGCAACAATCAGCTCGACAAGAGTAAAGCCAGCAGCTGAATTACGCATAGTTGTTTTTGTTGAGTTGTTTAAATTTAGCATGGCATTTTAAAAGTTTGATTTATAGGCGCTGAATTGAATGCCGGTAGCAGAGCCGTCGGAGACTGTTACCGTAATCAGCTTAGCGTCGTACACATCGTCAGGCTTTGGATTTGTCACCGCATTTACCAAAGGAAACTCTTCAGCCTGACCCACTCCAACGGCGATTCGGCGCACAGATATTTGCACTCGATAATTGGGATAGCCCGGCCTCAAATTACCCGCTGCATCTCGCAGCGGCCCCGAGCCGTTGAGACCCTCATCCAGCCCATTATAATCATCAACATCATCGTAATTAGTTCTCGAGCCTTCTTCTGTAATTAGCGGATTGGAGCAGGCACGACCTGTCAGCATTGGGTCTACACAGGGGGGAATACCGCTGTTACGGGATCTCTCGTCAAACTTTTTACTCAATACTTCGTCTAGGTAAGCTTGCCCAAGAGCCACTGCCCGCAGTTCAAACAGAGTGTTAGCACTTTGCCCAATACCAGAGCTAATAGCAAAACTTAAGCCCACTAAGGCAATAGAAAGAATCACAATAGTGATTATCAGCTCAACCAGGGTTACCCCTCTCTGACGGTTAGATATCACAGTTACCACCGTACGCGAATCCACCAGGGGAGATACAAAGCGAATCCTCAGAACTGCTGTTTAGACAGATTTTTACCGCATCGGTTATTGCACTGCCAGCACCGAAACCGCTCAGGCTCAGGTCGCCCAACTCATCAAATCGGACAATAAAAGGCGCGGCATTAGTGATAGCGGCGCCCGCGGTTACAGCGCAGCTCGCGGTATTATTAACGCTGCCCGTCAACACGATAGGCGACAGGTCGAATTCTACAGAATTCAGCACCACCGAACCAGTACCGTAGCTGGTCGTTAGGGTAACCGTGTCAAGGGACGCCGAAGGCTGAACTGTAAACACAACGTCGGCTTTACCTAGAGCGGACTGTTGAGCTGTCCTAGAAAGAGAAATCAGCTGATCCCGTAAAATAAACGCATCAAAAGAATCTCCACTTAAAATGCGAGAGAGCGCCACAGCCGCGAGCACTGAAATAATCACGACAATGATTACCAGCTCAACAAGCGTAAAACCGGGCGCTTTAATCAATCTCATTGGATTGGCTGAAACCTCAGTAAATAGCATTTAAGCACTTATTTTATTAAAGCTCGAAAAGCATTTAAGTAAGACAAATTCTTTAATGTCGAATACGAACAATATTTCGAACTGAACAACCAATACAGTAAAAAGGCCGAGACGCTTACACGGCTCGGCCTTTGCTCCCCTAGCGATCTGAGAAGATACTAGATTAACTGATTGCTGTGCTTAGTGCCGCCGATAGCACGATGCTTCCAGTACTTGGTGTATAAATCAAATATGGAACCTGTGCCCCGGCAACTTTACTCGCCGCTCGGCCTGTGTAGTAATACTCGCACGTTGGCGTTGCCGCGGTGGTAACCATAGCGACCCAGTCAACAGTTGCAGAAGACGCCGCCACAACACCAACACCAGTGCCGGCAGTAGCTGCAATAGCTCCTGCAGAAGCCGCTATCGCAGGAGCGCCGCCTGCCTGCAGAACATTTCTAAATACATCCAAACACAGCGCGTGAGTTGTTGGATTAACATTGGTAGTCGTAGTCGTAGGATAGCCATTTGGCACTCCTGTAGTCATAGCACGTAATCCGCCAAATTCAGCGATTCCTGTAGTCGGTTGGTTATCAGCGACCCATTGTGCGCGGAATAGAGCTACGCCTGTGCCGAGACCACCCAGTACACCGTCTACGGCGGCTAAATGTGCCTCTTCAGTCACATCAATAAACCGCGGAAGTGCAGTAGCAGTCAAAATGCCTAGAAGCAAAATAACAACGACTAGTTCGATAATAGTGAAACCCGCCTGTTTCGCAGCCTTCACTGTTGCAATATTTAACGTTTTCATAGCTTTAGTCCTTTGTAACTTATTAAAATAAAAATGGTTTAAAATGTGTTGAATGCGAGAGCATGCTAACAAATTAATGCTCCAAACTAGCTCACGCACTTCTACCCGATTGCCAAGCCCTATTAGAATGATAACGGCATGTTTATTAATAACTTAAAGCAATAAGCGCAAGAAGATTCTAATAAACGATCTCTTGATGCTATTCTTTTCGATTAAGAACTTAATGTACACCCCATGTAGCCGGTTTTTTCCCTGTTTATGCCCCTATTATGTGAAGAAA
>CAYGSO010000016.1:0-76823 GCA_964352445.1 uncultured Pseudohongiella sp.
GAAGAAAAAGCAGGCAAACTTATTATGACTGCACGTGCACCATGGTTTGAGTGATTCAGCCACAGGTTGAATAATGGGAGTTTTTGAATGGCAGATGTAACAATCAATGAGCTTGCCGACGTAGTTGGAGTTTCGGTGGATAAGCTGCTGTCTCAGGTTAAAGAGGCAGGATTGCCGCACAAGAAAGCGGACGAAGTCATTTCCAATGAAGACAAGAATACATTGTTGGTTTTTTTACGTCGTGGTCACGGTGATCGCGATGCGGTGGATGCTGCACCAAAGAAAATTACACTGAAAAGAAAGACGATAGCTACGTTGAAATCGGCCTCGACCCACGGTCGCGGTAAAACTGTTGCGGTCGAAGTGCGTAAAAAGCGTACCTACATCAAGCGCACCGCTGCCCCTGAAGAGGTTGCAGGTGAGGAGGAAGCGGTAGCCGAAGTTGTTCTAGAGGAGCAACAAGAAAATATCGAGGCAGCGGCGCCAGCAGAAGCAGCTCAGGCACCTGAAGTGGCTGAAGAGGCGCCTAAAGAGGTGGCTAAAACTGCCGTTGAGACTGCACCGGTGGTTAACCCTGAGGATATTCCGGCGGAAACCGCAGACAATGCCCGTGGAGTCAAACGCAAGGCCCCAGTAAAGCCAGACACTGATACGGATGACAGTAAGAAGAAAGGCAACCCCAGAGCTAAAGGTAAAAGCGCCCCGCAAAAGCGGCAGGCTAAAACCATTCATGTTAATGACGACTTTGTGCTTGAAGGCGATGATTTCGATGGCATGGGCGGTCGCCGCAGGGGAGGCAGAAAGTCTAAATCGAGAATGTCTTCTCAACATGCATTCGAAAAGCCAACAGAGGTTATTATTCGCGACATAAAAATCGGTGAAGCGAACAA
This sequence comes from uncultured Pseudohongiella sp., assembly GCA_964352445.1. Taxonomy (GTDB): domain Bacteria; phylum Pseudomonadota; class Gammaproteobacteria; order Pseudomonadales; family Pseudohongiellaceae; genus UBA9145. The sequence continues at coordinate 891 of CAYGSO010000016.1, forward strand.
GGTGACTGACTTGGCCGGGCAAATGTCTGTTAAGTCAGGCGAAGTAGTCAAGATTCTTTTTAAGATGGGCGTTATGGCGACCATCAATCAGGTGCTAGATCAAGATACTGCCACGCTGCTTATTGAAGAAATGGGCCATCGGGCTAAATTCGTTTCAGAAGACGAACTTGAAGAAAGATTGGCGGAGTCTTTGGCTGCGGATGTGGGCGAAGTTCAGGTTAGCAGGGCGCCGGTGGTCACAGTAATGGGTCACGTTGACCATGGTAAGACATCGCTGCTCGACTATATCCGCAAAGCCTCTGTAGCTTCCCATGAGGCCGGTGGTATTACTCAGCACATCGGTGCCTACCACGTAAACACAGAACACGGCATGGTCAGTTTCCTGGATACTCCTGGTCACGCTGCCTTCACTGCCATGCGTTCTCGCGGTGCCAAAGCTACTGACGTTATTGTCCTTGTAGTGGCTGCTGATGACGGCGTTAAGCCGCAAACAGAAGAAGCGGTTCAGCATGCAAAAGCCGCCGGCGTGCCGGTGGTAGTTGCAGTTAACAAAATGGATAAAGAAGGCGCAGATCCTGATCGGGTTAAAAACGATCTTGCAGCACTAGAGATTATTCCTGAAGAGTGGGGCGGTGATACTCAGTTTATCGAAGTCTCTGCATTGAAAGGCACAGGGGTTGAGAAGCTGTTAGAGGCGATCTTGCTGCAGTCAGATTTGCTGGAATTGAAAGCCTATACCGATGTCCCCGGCCACGGAGTGGTGATTGAATCCCGCTTGGACAAAGGTCGCGGTCCGGTCGCCTCCGTATTGGTTCAAAACGGCACTCTGCGAACCGGCGATATTGTTCTTGCTGGGCATGAGTACGGCCGCGTTCGCGCGCTGATCGATGAGATGAGCAACCGGGTTGATTCAGCCGGCCCATCAATTCCAGTTGAGATACTGGGCTTGAACGGCGTGCCTGAAGCGGGCGACGATTTCGTTGTAGTAGCCGATGAAAAGAAAGCGCGAGAAGTTGCTGAATTCAGGCGCACTCGCCACAAAGACAACCTGCATACAAAACAGCAATCAAGCCTCGTTGAGAATATGTTTGCCGGTATTGGCAAACCAGAAAAAGGCATTCTTAATGTCATTATCAAAACTGATGTGCGCGGTTCTTTAGAAGCCATAGTCGGTTCATTGCACAAGCTTGGCACAGAGGAAGTTGGCGTTAATGTAGTCGGTTCAGGTGTCGGCGGAATAACCGAAACAGATGTGCATCTTGCCGCAACGTCTAAAGCGATGATTATCGGTTTTAATTCGCGGGCGGATAAGTCGGCACGAGACATTGTAGAAAACGAAGGCTTACAGCTGCGTTACTACAGCGTGATTTATGATGTGATAGACGACGTTAAAGCGATACTCGGCGGCATGTTGGCGCCTGAAATCCGAGAGAATATCGTGGGTATTGCCGAAGTGCGCGACGTGTTTAATTCACCAAAGTACGGCCTTATTGCTGGCTCTATGGTGATCGAAGGCACCGTCTACCGCAGCAAACCAATCCGCGTACTACGGGACAATGTAGTCATTTACGAAGGTGAGCTCGAGTCACTGCGTCGCTTTAAAGATGATGCAGCGGAAGTACGTAACGGCATTGAATGTGGTATCGGCGTGAAAAACTACAACGATGTGAAAGTGGGCGATAAGATCGAAGTCTACGAGACCACCGAAGTAGCTCGTAGTCTCTAATAGCCAAACTTAGGGTTTAAACATGTTGGAAATGAGTCCAAGAGTTCAGCGTGTTGCAGATCAGATACAGCGCGAGCTGGCGACGCTAATCCAGCTTGAGGTAAATGACCCTCGGGTTGGCATGGTGTCGGTGACGGGAGTCACCGTTAGCAAAGATTTGGCCTATGCCAAGGTGTTTGTAACGGTCTTAAACTCGTTACATGACGGCGGCGAGATTAATAATTCGACATTGAGTGAGCCCGGTAGTTTAGATGCACTAGAAATTGAAGAGAACATGAAGGCTTTGAAGAAAGCGTCAGGGTTTTTACGCACTATGCTTTCGAAACGGCTAAAAACCAGGATGGTGCCCAAACTTCAGTTTCATTATGATGGCAGCGTTCAGCGTGGCCACCAGCTGTCTGGTTTGATTGATTCGGCGCTGGCCGCCGATAAAGAACAACACTCGGAAGAGTAATTTTGTTTAGGGGGTTGTTTGGCTAGGCGTGGTAACAAAGGCAGGAACGTGCACGGCATTGTCCTTCTTAACAAAGCCACTGGGCTCAGCTCTAACCGGGCATTACAACAGGTCAAACGGCTGTTTAATGCCAACAAAGCCGGACACACTGGCAGTCTTGACCCATTAGCAACTGGCGTACTGCCTCTTTGCTTAGGCGAGGCAACTAAAGTATCGCAGTTTTTATTAGACTCGGATAAAAAATACCGAGCGACGATTAAATTAGGTGTACGAACGGACAGCGCAGACTCACAGGGCAATGTAATAGCAAACTGTGACAACTTTGCTGTCACTAAAGCCGATGTGTTAGCGGCAATGACCAAGTACAAAGGTGAAATAGAACAGATTCCACCTATGCATTCGGCGCTTAAAGTAGATGGTGTACCGCTATACAAACGAGCCCACAAGGGTGAGGTGATTGAGCGGCAGGCAAGAAAAGTAACCATTCACTCGATTGAATTGACGGCTTTTAGTGACGCAGAAATTGTTATTGAGATTGCGTGCAGCAAAGGCACCTACATTCGAACAATTGCAGATGATTTAGGCCAAGACTTAGGCTGCGGTGCACACATCATCGCTCTGCATAGGTTGCAGGCAGGTGCTTTCACCGAAGCTCAGTGCTATTCGCTGGAAGCATTGGAAAACATAAATACTGCGGGAGGATTTGATGCAATCGATGATCTGCTCTTCCCCATGGACCGCGCGGTCGATGCACTGCCCGCCGTTGTCCTGCCCAGCATTACGGCAGACTTCGTAAAACAAGGTCAGGCCGTATTAGTAAGTCACCTACCGAGAGACGGTTTGGTGAGGTTGTACGAGAACGAGTTATTTATTGGCATTGGTTGTATAGACGACGATGGCAAGGTAGCTCCTAAGCGTTTGGTTGTTTACTGATAAAAGGTAAAACCGAACATAATAATGGCAATGGAACGGTTCAGGTAACTATTAATATGCGTGGTTATTCTGATTTAAAGGGACGTTTAGTACGCGCTTAGTGTTCATAAAACACAGGCGTGATCCGGTTATTAACCGCATATTATGGAGAAATAAAAATGGCTTTATCAGCTGAAAGAAAAAATGCAATTGTTAAAGATTACGCACAAAGCGAAGGTGATACAGGCTCCCCCGAGGTGCAGGTTGCTTTGCTTACCGCAAACATTAATGAACTGCAGTCCCACTTCAAAGAGCATATTCACGACCACCATTCACGCCGCGGACTAATTCGTATGGTGAATAGCCGTCGTAAGTTGCTTGATTATTTGAAGCGCAAGAGCGTAGATAGATACACTTCATTGATTAAGCGACTCGAGTTACGTCGATAATCAATACAATATGAATAAATTGCATCGGCGCCTGATGAGTTGGCGCCGGTTCAATGTAAATAACTAGGATATAAATATGTTCAACCCAGTAAGCAAGACGTTTCAATTCGGTGGTCAAGAAATCACACTTGAAACTGGCAAAGTGGCAAGACAAGCGACCGGCGCGGTCATCGTCAAAATGGGCGATACTCAAGTACTAGCAACAGTCGTAGGCAAGAAAAAAGTTAACCCTAGCCAAGACTTTTTTCCACTGACAGTTAACTACCAAGAAAAAACCTACGCAGTTGGCAAGATCCCAGGTGGCTTTTTTAAGCGTGAAGGCCGCCCTACCGAAAAAGAAACCCTTACCTCAAGACTAATAGACAGACCACTGCGACCTTTATTCCCTAAAGGTTTTATGAACGAAGTTCAGGTGATTTGTACTGTAATCTCTGCTGATAAAAACATCGACCCTGATGTGCCAGCAATGATCGGTGCGTCTGCCGCACTTGCAATTTCAGGCATCCCATTTGCGGAACCGATCGGTTGTGCGCGGGTAGGTTATGACGCTGAAACGGGTTACGTGTTAAACCCAACTAACGAAATGCTAAAGACGTCTTTGCTGGATATGGTTGTAGCGGGCACTAAGTCAGCTGTGCTGATGGTTGAGTCTGAAGCCAAGCAGCTTACCGAAGATCAAATGCTTGGTGGCGTTTTGTTTGCCCATCAAGAAATGCAGGTTGTTATCGACGCCATCAATGAGCTTGCAGCGGTTGCTGCCAAGCCAAAATGGGATTGGCAGCCAGAGCCAGTCAATGAGTCTCTAAAAGCTACAATTGCCGAAAAATATGAAGCGGCTGTCATTGAGGCTTACCAGATATCGGACAAAATGGAACGCTATGACCGTATCTCCGAAATCGCCGCCAAGGCGGTAGCAGAAGTCGCCAACGAAGAAGCTGGAATTTCTGCCGCCGATGTTAAAGATACCTTCGGCAAGCTTGAAAAGAGCACCGTGCGTAATCGTATCCTCGACGGCGCACCTCGCATCGATGGCCGTGATACTAAAACAGTGCGTGCAATCGAAGTTGAAACTGGCGTCCTGCCCAAAGCTCACGGTTCGGCCTTATTCACGCGCGGTGAAACTCAAGCTTTAGTAGTGACCACCTTGGGTGCTCTGCGAGATTCGCAGATCATAGAAGACCTAAGCGGCTCTAAGAAAGACCCATTTATGTTGCACTACAACTTCCCTCCTTACTCAGTGGGCGAAGCCGGCTTTATGAGTGGTCCTAAGCGCCGAGAAATTGGCCATGGTCGCTTAGCCCGTCGCGGTGTTGCGGCAGTAATGCCTGCTGAAGAAGATTTCCCCTACGCCATTCGAGTTGTGTCGGAAATTACCGAGTCAAACGGTTCAAGCTCAATGGCGAGTGTCTGTGGCAGCTCTATGGCGTTGATGGATGCAGGGGTGCCTTTAAAAGCACCGGTTGCAGGTATCGCTATGGGCCTGATAAAAGAAGGCGAGCGCTTTGCTGTACTGACCGATATCCTTGGGGATGAAGATCATTTGGGCGATATGGATTTTAAAGTAGCTGGCACGGCGGAAGGTGTTACCGCGCTGCAAATGGACATTAAAATTCAGGGCATCACCGAAGAGATTATGGAAATTGCTCTCGAGCAGGCCAACGTCGCGCGAAATCACATTCTTATTGAGATGAATAAAGTGATTTCACAGTCTAGAGAGACTGTTTCAGATAACGCGCCAGCAATGGCCATGCTTAAGATTGATCCAGATAAGATTCGTGACGTCATCGGTAAGGGCGGCGCGGTAATCCGCGGCATTACTGAGGAAACCGGCGCGTCAATTGATATTGATGACGATGGTAATGTTAGAATTTATGGTGAAGATGCAGAGTCTAGAGATGCGGCGTTGGAGATGGTTAATGCCATCACAGCCGAAGCTGAAGTGGGCAAACTTTACATGGGTAAGGTTGCGCGAATCGTCGATTTTGGCGCATTCGTTACAATTCTTCCTGGTAAAGATGGTTTGGTTCACATCTCACAAATCTCCCAAGACAGGGTTGAGAACGTAAGCGAGTTTTTAACTGAAGGCCAAGAAGTGTTGGTTAAAGTCTCTGATCTTGATGCGCGTGGCCGTATCAAGCTCAGCATCAAGGAAATTACCGAAGAAGATAAGGCTGGGTTCCAGCCAGAGTAATCTGGTTTTAACCCAGCCCTTAAAAATAGCGCGCCCATTGGGTTAACCAATGCGGCGCGTTTTTTATAGGTACAGTGGAAACAAATGACCAGTGACGTTGCCCAAGAGCCATTTGGGGTGAGGTGTGCGCTAGCTCACTTTAATTGAGCTGCCTCAAAATTAGCCTATTTCAGCGCCAATTTGGTCGATTTTACAAGACAGGGCTGACGGATTTTGGTTCAATTCGTGGTTAAGCCAGACCCGTGATAGACAAAAACAACAAAAACAGCCAATAGCAAACTGAGATTGCCCTAAACACCACAGAGTGTCGGCTAAACCTCTAGGAGAGAATTGATATGCGAGTCGCTAAGTCCTTCTTTACTATCGTAATTACACCAGTCATCGCATTTTGCGCCATGCTGCCAGCTAGCGCCGGTGCGCAATCTGCCGAAATAACCTTTCACCGTGACATCGAACCCATTTTGCAGCGCAGCTGTCAAAACTGCCATCGCGATGGCGGTGCCGGACCGATGCCGCTGGTTACCTATGATGAGGTAGCGCCTTATGCTGGTTTAATTGAGTATAAAACCGGGCTGAGGGATCGAGCAGGCGCTATGCCGCCTTGGTACATGGAAAAAAACATCGGTATTCAAGAGTATAAAAATGACCCTTCACTATCCGATGCAGAGCTTGCCGCTATTTCTACTTGGGCTAGAAGCGGCACTCCTAAAGGGGATGTCAGCGATGCACCAGCGCCTTTAGAATTTGACGACAACACCAAATGGACGGCTGGCGAGCCAGATTTAATCGTCACCACCAATTCTGTGACTAAATTGGCAGGCACCCCCGATTGGTGGGGTGAGATAGACCGAGTGCCTACTGGTTTGACCGAAGACCGCTGGGTTAAGTCGGTTGAGATCGTTGAGGTGAACGACGTAGACAGCCAAAAAGGCACGGGCCGTGATACTGTTGGCGGGCGCTATATTTTCCACCATATGATTTGGGGCACTGCAGACCTTGATGAAAACGGTGAGCGAGTCGAAGGCACCAACACTAGCTGGCCGGTTCACGAAGTCGGCCGAAACCCTGATATTTTCGATCCAGACGGTGGCCGGCTGCTCAAGGCCAACACCTTTATCGTGTCCGATTCTGTGCATTTACATTCCAATGGCAAAGACACCACAGGCCATTTGGAAATTGGCTTCAGGTTTCACCCGGTAGGCTATGAGCCAAAATATGAACGCGCCAGCTTGGGGCTTGGTAATGGCGTCGATATCAGCATTGCCGGTAACCAAGATGGTCAAGAGCTGCACGCTTACACTGTGCTAACCGACAACATTAAAGTGATTACATTCGAGCCACACTTGCATGCTCCAGGCGAACGTATGTGTCTCGAAGCGATTTGGGGCTATACCATTGAAACTCTTTCCTGTGTTGGTTATGACCATAACTGGGTAAGAGGTTATGCTTATGCTGATAATGCCGCTCCATTGCTGCCAAAAGGCACAATCCTGCATATCACCGGTTATATGAATAACACGACTACCAACCCCAATGTGCCAGATTCGCGCAATTGGCAGGGCTCCGGCAATCGCTCTGTAACCAATATGTTTATTGATCTTGGTATGCGGGTTAAAATGAGCGACGAACAGTTTCTTGAAGAAATGGAAAAAAGAAGAACTGAACTAAATTTAGGACCTAACGATCATGTTATTGGCTGTCCACTGTGCCTCGCGCCCTTGGTAGCTCCAATCGCTAAAGAAGAGCCGATTACTTCCGGCAATGAAGTCGCTTTACAGGAGAGCAATTGAAAATGAATTATTCGTTGAAAAGACTTGCGGTATTAACGCTTCGCGTTGGCGCAATAGCTGCGCTAATGGTCTCGTTCTCGCAGAGTCTATTGGCCCAGTCATACACTAAAGGCCAGCATATTGAGCCCGCGTTTGAAGGCTGGCGACCAATGCCAGATGGCTCATTTAACTTCATGTTTGGCTACATGAACGAGAACTGGGAAGAAGAGCCAGACGTGCCAGTAGGTGAGAATAACGGTTTCTCCCCCGGTGAAGCCGATCGTGGTCAACCCACTCACTTTTTGCCGCGGCGCAACCGCTTTACGTTTGAAGTGAATGTTCCCGCTGACTGGGGCGACAGAGAGCTGGTGTGGACTCTCAACGTCAATGGGGTAGAGAGAAAAGCCTATGCGACCCTGAAGTCTGACTACTTAGTCGACAATATGGTGATTGCATCTGAAACAGGTTCGCTGGGTGCTGGAACCAGTAGCCCTGAGTCGCGCTCTAACATTCCACCGATTGTAACCGTTCAAGGAGATTCTATTCGCACTGCTAGAGTCGGTGAGGCTATGCGGCTACAAACCTCCGTTGTCGATGATGGACTGCCAACCCCGACAGATGTTGTTGCGGAAGCCCGCAGGTTTGCAGAATTCGCCGGCGGTGCTCTCGCAGTCGCATTTGTTACACCAGAGGCCGTGGCAAAGCGGCGTTTAACTTCTCCGCCTACTCGGGTTACCGTAGGCAAGGTGAATGGCTTGTTCTTGTCTTGGAATGTTTATCGCGGCGCCGGCAAAGTGACTTTCGATCCGCCTATGCCGAAACCTTGGGAAGACACACGAACCAGTGCCAATTCGCCTTGGGGTGCCTTATGGACACCTCCTCCGGTGCCTGAAGATGGCATGTATGACGTTAATGTAACTTTTGAAGAGCCCGGGACTTACGTTTTGTGGGGCAGAGCTGATGATGGCGGTCTTTATCACGACGGTTTTATCACAGTGAACGTCACCGAGTAGTGTTTCGCTTAATGATTGAAGTTGAAAGGGATGGCTTGCCATCCCTTTTGCGTTCTGAATAGCTGCCGCTCTGCCGAATTTTTAACTCTTGCTACATCTGTAATCGAAGCCGAAACTGAAGCCACAACTGACGTCACAAATACAACTACAGCCTTAGCTAAAGCCATAAATACAGCTTTGCGTTCTGAAGAGTTATAGCGCTACCAAATTTTTAACTGACGTCGTCACCATAGTCGTAGCTGAAGCCACAACTAAAGCCACAACTAAAGCCACAACTAATAAGGCCCTAGCCATAGCCGTAACTAAAGTCATAAATACAGCTGTAACTACGCACTCTTGTTAAAACAAATACACAGGGAAATGAAATGAAAAACACCTTAGCGATAGTCTTTTTGATCTCTACCTCAATTGCTGGTTTTGCCAGCGCCTCTGAAGCCATTGATAGCGCCGTAGCGATGCCGTCAAGGCCCCAAGCCGATAAAGATCGCGATGCAGCGCGCAAGCCCGCTCAGGTACTTGAATTTTTTGGCATCACCCCGGGCATGCAGGTACTAGACATATTTGCCGGTGGTGGCTACTACTCTGAAATTCTGAGCCATGTTGTGGGTAGCCAAGGCAAGGTCACCCTTTACAACAATGGCGGCTGGGATGGCTTTGTGGGAGCAGGGGTGGCTGAGCGATTAGAAAACAACAGGCTGCCTAATGTAGAGTCTGTTGTGGCTGAGGCAAATTCCACGGAATTTGCCGCCAGCTCATTCGACGCGGCAATTTTCGTTTTAGGGTTTCATGATTTGTACTACGCGGCCGAAAGTTGGCCTAGGATTGATGCGGATGCATTTCTTGCCGATCTGTTCGCAAGCATAAAGCCAGGCGGTATGGTTGGCATTGTCGATCATGCCGCAACCTTGGGGGTCAGCTTGGATGTGGCCAATAGCCTGCATAGAATTGATCCGGGTATGATCCACTATGGCATGGCGAAGGCCGGGTTTAAGTTTGATGGGGAATCTGAGGTTTTGAGAAATCCTGAGGACGACCGCCTAAAGCCTATGAGTGATGAATCGGTTCGTGGTATGACCGATCGCGTGGTCTATCGCTTTATAAAACCAGCGCGATAAACCATGCTGATATGGCGGCCAAATAGCCATTGGCCGCCGCGGTTTGAATCGCTACATATTGCGGCGGTACTGCCCCCCCACCTCAAAAAAGCGCTCGGTGATTTCACCTAAAGAGCAGTAGCGAACCGCGTTCATCAGTTCGGCAAAGACGTTGTCATTGTTGATAGCGGCCTGCTCAAGTCGCTCTAAGGCGGCTTCGGAATCGGCTTTATGGCTGACTTTAAACGCGGCCAATCTGCTGATCTGGCTTTGTTTTTCTTCTTCAGTGGAACGGGCGAGTTTTATATCTAGTTCGGGCTCAGGCTCTTTGCTAAGAAACGTGTTAACACCAATCAAGGGCAAGCTGCCATCGTGTTTTTTGTGTTCATAGAACATAGATTCATCTTGAATCTTGCCGCGCTGATAGCCTGTCTCCATGGCGCCTAGCACGCCCCCGCGTTCTGAAATGCGCTCAAATTCTTGCAGCACAGCTTCTTCTACAAGGTCAGTAAGCTCCTCGATAATAAACGAACCTTGGTTAGAGTTTTCATTCACTGCTAGGCCCCATTCTTTATTAATGATGAGCTGGATAGCCATGGCTCTGCGCACTGATTCTTCCGTGGGTGTGGTAACTGCCTCATCGTAGGCGTTGGTATGCAAAGAATTGCAGTTGTCGTAGACCGCGATAAGGGCCTGCAAGGTGGTGCGTATGTCATTGAATGACATTTCTTGGGCATGCAGAGACCGACCTGAAGTTTGGATATGGTATTTCAGCTTTTGGCTGCGCTCATTGGCGCCATAGCGCAAGTGCATAGCGGTGGCCCAAATTCGCCTAGCCACTCGCCCAAGCACCGTATACTCAGGATCCATGCCGTTGGAGAAAAAGAACGACAGATTGTGAGCGAAATCGTCCACCGCCATACCTCTGGCAAGGTAGGCCTCGACAAAGGTGAAGCCGTTGCTGAGAGTAAAGGCCAGCTGTGAAAGGGGATTCGCGCCGGCTTCAGCAATATGGTAGCCCGAGATTGAGACCGAGTAGAAATTGCGAACTCGGTTTTCGGTGAAATATTCTTGAATATCTCCCATCAGCTTTAGGCTGAATTCAGTGGAGAAAATGCAGGTATTCTGACCTTGGTCTTCCTTTAGAATGTCCGCCTGCACCGTGCCGCGAACATTTTCTAAGGTGGTCGCTTTGAGTTTAATGAACTCCGCATCAGTGGGTTCTCTGCCGTGGTCTTCAACAAAGACGCTTAGCTGCTGGTCGATGGCAGTATTTAAAAACATGGCCAGAAGAGTTGGCGCTGGGCCATTGATAGTCATCGAAACTGAAGTGCTCGGGCTACAGAGATCAAACCCATCATAGAGAGCTTTCATGTCATCAAGGGTAGCGATGGAGACGCCCGAGTTGCCGACCTTGCCATAGATGTCGGGCTGAACCGCGGGGTCGAAACCGTACAGAGTCACTGAGTCAAAAGCGGTGGAAAGCCGCTTGGCTTCGGAGTGTTCCGAGAGCTGCTTAAAGCGCCGATTAGTGCGAAAGGCATCGCCTTCGCCGGCGAACATTCGAGTAGGGTCTTCTGACTCGCGCTTAAAAGGAAATACGCCAGCAGTAAAAGGGAAATGCCCCGGCACGTTTTCTAGCATCAGCCAGCGTAAAAGCTCGCCTTGGTCTTCAAATTTAGGCAGAGCCACGCGGGAAATTTTGGTTCCTGACAGGGAGGTCTTGGTAAGCTGGGTGCGTATTTCGCGGTCTCTGACTTTGACGACGAACTCGTCTCCAGAATAATCTGCTTGCACACCGGGCCAGCTCTCAAGCAGGGTTTTTGCTGCGCTGCCCAATGCGCTGTCTTTGTGCTTGATAAGCTCATCGAGCCCGTCAATGGCTTTGCCAGCCTCAGCTAGCATAGCTTTACTGGCCTGTAGCTGCTGTCGCTGTCTGGCAAAAACCGATTGGGTTTTAGCCTGTTCATGGTAGCTGCGCACGGTTTCAGCGATTTCGGCGAGGTAACGCTGGCGCTGTGGCGGAACAATAAGGGTGCGTGCGGTAGACACTTTAGTCTCGACTCGCGGCAATCGGCGGGTGAATTTTTTCAGCCCATGGGTTTCCAGCTCAGGCAACAACGCCTGATACAGCGCTGTAATTCCATCATCATTAAACTTAGAGGCGATGGTGCCAAACACCGGCATGGCATCAGGCATCACGGAAAAAGCTTCGCGGTTGCGCTGAACCTGCTTGGCCACATCGCGCAGTGCATCTTCACTGCCTTTACGATCAAACTTATTGATGGCAAAGACATCGGCGTAATCCAGCATGTCAATTTTTTCAAGTTGGCTGGCGGCGCCAAACTCTGGAGTCATGACATACAAAGAGGTGTCGACAAAGGGAACGATGCCGGCATCGCCTTGACCAATGCCCGGGGTTTCTACAATGATTAGATCGAAGCCAGAAAGCTTGATCGCCTGAATAATTTCTCTCAGCTGCTGAGGGATTTCCACCGATGCATCTCTGGTGGCGATGGAGCGCATGAAAATATTGGGGTGACTAATCGCGTTCATGCGAATGCGGTCGCCCAATAAAGCGCCACCTGTCTTTTTTCGGGTCGGGTCAATCGCAAGCACGGCAATAGCAAGCGAATCTTTGCTGTCTTGCCTAAACCGGCGAATAATCTCGTCTGTAGTGGACGACTTGCCAGCGCCACCGGTACCGGTGATGCCAAGGATTGGAGAATTGCTGACGGCGGCGGCGAGTTCGGCCAGCTGGGCTAGTTCGCTTTGGTTATACTGACTGTTTTCAAGCGCCGTGATTGCACGGGTCAGCTGAATCCTGTCGCCGTTTATAAGACTGTCCAATGGAGGCGGTTCAGCGCGCTGCTCCCCACTACCGCAGCGGACTAGCATGTCATCAATCATGCCCTGTAAACCAATCGTCTGGCCATCGGCGGGGGAATAAATACGAGTTACCCCATAATTGTGCAGCTCTTCGATTTCTGCGGGGATAATGACACCGCCGCCGCCGCCAAAGACTTTAATATGCCCCGCACCAAGCTCTTTAAGCCGGTCTATTAGGTATTTGAAGTATTCAATATGACCGCCCTGGTAGGAGCTTATAGCGATGGCATCAGCATCCTCTTGCACCGCGGCCTCGACAATGTCCTGAACCGAGCGATTATGGGCAAGATGAATCACCTCAGCGCCGCTGGCCTGCAAAATCCGCCGCATAATATTAATCGCCGCGTCGTGGCCGTCAAACAGGCTAGCTGCAGTTACAAAACGCAGCCATTTGCGCTGTGGGGCGCCGCTGGACTGAGTGTCGACAGACTTTTTGAAACTAACTACGCTCAATGTGCTCTCTCCAAGGACCCGATGGCAACTGACATAAGTCCGACTATAGGAATTAGCTAATTATTCTAGCCCAAAACCAACCAAAAGTATCAAAGGGGTCAGAGTAACTTGCCTAGCAAAGGGGTCAGAGTAACTTGCTCGCCCACACCGTTGTTTTGTTGCTAATTGGCAGCGGCAGATGGGCAGTTTGGATCTGCTGGGGAACCTTACCGGCGGTTTTCTAGCGTTTTTACTAATTCTTCTGATTCATGACCAAATGACCAGCTATTGAGGAGTGCGCAGTATGAATTCTGAGTGTGTGAAAACACTAGCCGCGGGCTCAGCTCAGCTTGTTCACTTTGCTTTTACTGTCGAAAACTTGTCGCCCAGAGTTTCATCATGACAACGCTTAGGCAATACAAATGACTTAAGTATTTGCTAAAGTCAACCATCACGATTTAAAAGCGAGTAATACAAATGATAGTGCCGCTATCTAGATCTCTCCAAGTAAGGCAACTGGCCAGTTTTTGTCTGCTCGTAGGCGTGGCTGCGCTCATGAGTTGTGCCACACATCAGACGCCGATTAGCCGGAGCCTGACAGTGCTTTATACCAATGATGAGCATGGTTGGATGGAGGGAGTAGAAGAAAGTTTGGGCGCTGCCAATCTGTTTTCGGTGTGGCAAGATCAAGAGGGCTATACCAAAGATGGCCCGTTTTTGTTGCTCAGCGGCGGCGATAATTGGACCGGCCCGGCGATATCTACCTGGGTCGAAGGCGCTTCTATGGTAGATCTTATGAATACTATGGACTACGACGCCTCGGCGGTTGGTAATCATGAATTCGACTTTGGTCTGGACGCATTGAGCAGCCGAACCAGCGAAGCTCGCTTTCCCTACCTCAGTGCCAATATTAAATGGCGCGAGACGGGCGCAGACCTATCGGCTATCGGTGTTTATCCCTATACGATCAAACAAGTTAACGGCATAAAGGTTGCAATAATTGGGTTAACGACTTTGGATACGCCCATCACGACGAGTCCGGTTAATGTTAAAGAGCTGGAGTTTTTTAGCTATGAACAGGCCGTTAGAGACACGGTGGCGCAAATAGATAAAGATCAGCCGGACCTGCTGTTTATCATCTCTCACGTCTGCATTGATGAGCTTGCGCAGCTGGCGCAGAAAATTGAGGATCTAAAAATTGATTTGATTGGCGCGGGCCACTGTAATGAACTGTTAGCCCAAAGGCAGGGCTCCGCCGTGATGTTAGGCGGGGGCAGCAAATTTGAGACTTACGCTAAAGCTAAATTCGTATTGGATCCTAGTGGTGCAATAGCAGATGTCAGCTATTCCACTCACAGTAATATCCCGGCTGAAGATGATGCTGAGATAGCCAGCTTAATAAGTCAGTGGCGCAAGGTGTCTGAGGAAGCGTTATCGGTCAGCCTTGGGTTTAACGCAGTAGATCTCGAGCAAAGCAGCAGCGCTCTGCGCCAAGCAATAATCGACTCTTGGCTAATTCAATACCCGATTGCCGACATCGCAATCACCAATGCAGGGGGCCTACGGGAGGGTCTGCAAGCGGGAGAAATTACTTTTGGCGACGTGTTCAATATCATGCCTTTTGATAACACCATTATCGCGGCTGATGTGCCTGGGCACGTAATTCTTGAGGTGCTGGCTAGCGGCACCCGACCGGTACAAGCTGGGCTTAGAGACGGGGAGAGTGGGCCAGTTCTAATCAAAACGGGTGAGCCACTTGAAATGCAGGCTGTATACCGAGTGTTAATCAATAGTTTCATGTATCAGGGGGGAGATAACTACGGTCCGATTGCAGAGTTTGACCCCGATGGTGTCGATACTGAGATGTCCTATCGACAGCCTTTCGTTTTATGGCTTCAGGGCTTGGCGACAAACTCACTCAACCCACTGCGCCTGTAAAGGCTATTTGCCGCTAGTCCCGCAGCAGTTCCGCCGCGTAGCCCAGCTCAAGTAGTTTCTCAAGAATCTCTTGGCTTTGCTCAAGCCCTCTGGTCTCAACTGTCACATGCAGATCAGCATCTTTAACATGCACGGCGCCAAACATACGCTGGTGGGAAACCTCGAGAATGTTGCCGCCCCACTTGCCGATAGTGGCAGAGACGTCGGATAAAGCGCCAGGTAAATCATTTAGTTTAATAAGATAGCGGACTATCTTGCCTTTGCGCACGAGTCTGCGCATTAATATTGAAGCGAGAATACGTGAGTCGATGTTGGCTCCGCAAAGCAGCACGCCTACTTTCTGATTTGCAAAAAATTCTGCGTTGGCCATTACCGCCGCCAAAGAGGCAGCCCCGGCACCTTCGGCAACAGTTTTCTCAATAGTAATAAGGCTATTAATCGCTTCTTCGATATTTTCCTCTGAGACCACAAACACATCGTCGACCAAGCGAGCAATAACTTCCAAGTTAAGGGCGCCAGGTTTCTTTACGGCAATACCCTCAGCTATCGTGGAGCCGCCAATAACATCGGGCAGATTATGTATGGCATTGTAAACGCTTGGGTAGCCGGTGACTTCGACACCATATATTTTAATGTTCGGGTTGATTGCCTTGGCCGCCGTGGCGATGCCAGAAATAAGACCGCCGCCGCCAATAGGGACTACGATAGCGTCTAGATCTGGCTGCAGTTCCAGCATCTCTAATGCCAAGGTTCCCTGCCCACTCATAATCGCCTCGTCGTTGTAAGGGTGGACGAAAACAAGGCCGTCCTCATAGGCAAGATTGTGGGCGAACTTAGCCGCTTCGTCTAAGTTGCGGCCTTCGAGAATCACCCGCGCGGCAAAGTTTTTCGTGTCCTCCACTTTTACGTTGGGCGTATTTCGGGGCATGACTATGGTCGCTGGAATACCCAAACGCTGGGCATGATAGGCTAGCGCCTTGGCGTGATTGCCAGCTGACATCGCGATAACCCCGACCTTCCTATCTTCCTCGGAGAGCGACAGTAGTTTGTTGAGAGCCCCTCTTTCCTTAAATGACGCCGTAAACTGCAGATTCTCAAATTTCAGAAAGATATCCGCCCCAACAATTTTAGACAGCGTAATAGACTTAGAAAAAGGCGTATTAATTATCGCCGTGCCAATGTTTTGCGCAGCCGTTTGGATGTCTGTGAGTGATATTGCCATAAGCACTTTTAGAACTTGGGGGCAGAGCCGCCGCTGCGTACAAAATTAAGAGGTTTAAAAACTTCAGTTGCCCTATATAGTCAAATGATCTAACCACGCCTAAGCTGTTAAAGAATGGTAATGGATTGCTGCCTACTATTGTAGCTTTGTGTGAGTTTTGGGCAAATTAAGTGCACATCTGGTGAATTACCAACTACATTTAATAATGACAAAAAGTCTTGAAAGCCGCCATTGCAATTTTTGGCGCCGATAGCGCCTTGCTAAAAAATTGCAACATTCTAACATTTGCTGCCGAGCCGATATCCAACCATGAATGCCCCTACTACAAACCTCGCTCAAACTGCAGCCGCCGAGCGGCAAGCCTTGGCGCAGGTTTTCAATGAGTATCTTTTTACTGATGAAGTGCGTGAGCTGGCTGCTTGGGGAGAGCAAGAAAACACGGTGTATCATCAAGTGTCGGCCCATATAGAAAACCAAGGTCAACTGTCGAATTATATTCCATCGGCGCCAACTCAGTTAATTGAGCTGATGCGCGAGCTGGAGCGAGAAGAAACCAATTTTGATCGCATAGAAAGGATTATCAAAGCAGACCCTAGTCTTGTTGGTGAAATCATCAAGGTGTCCAATAGCCCACTTTACCGGCCAAAGACCGGTGAAATTGGCTCTGTCGAAAAAGCTATTGCCATGGTCGGCATGGACGGGATATTACAAATCGCCAGCATAGTGATGATGCGAAAAATCATAGATATTCGCTCCATGGTGTTCAAAAAACCGGTAAAGAAAGTGTGGGCCCATTGTCTCAAAAGCGGCGAAGCTTGCAAGATGCTGTGCGAAGGCCGCAACGCATTTCAGCACTATTTGTTAGGCCTGATTCACGATGTGGGCAAAGTAGCGATTTTTAGCTGTTTTATAGAACAGACTAAAGGCCAAAACTTGCCGGCAAACGTTTGTCTGGCTGTTATCGCCAGGCTTATGAGTGAAAATTCATTCTGGCTGTCAACGCTCATAGCGGCAGAGTGGGGGCTGTCCGACACTTATTTGGTAACCATTGGTGATTTCGAACAGCTGTGCAACGGCAAAATGTCAGAAGAAGCTTATATGTACCGTTCAAGCGAGCTCAGGAATCTTGAGCTAGGCACGCTGTGTGCAATGATTCACTCCCTGAGTGACGATAGCCGAATTGACCGCGCCGATGGGGTTGCTGTTCTAGTCCAAGCTGGAATGCAAGAACAGCAGGTAGATAAAATATTTACGCGTTTCGATCTGGCCGATGCCTCGCTCACCTAAGCTGCCGTAAACAGCGCAAACAATTCTATTAAACCGAGAGAGTCAGCTCTTCGCCGTGCTCGAGAAACTTCAGCCAGCTTTGCATAAAATTAGCGTCCTGACGCACTAGCAATGGCAGTTCGTCGTCGCCAAGATTTTTGCGATGGCGTAGTAGGTAATATTCAGCACACTGATTTGCTGTGTGCAGGGCAATTGCGAGAGGTGATTTGATTGCGGTGCGCTGCTGCTGCAGAGCGTCACACAAAGCGTCGGGTAGGCCCCATTCTCTGGCAACAAAGTAAGAGACATCCAGCGATGTGCCGGTTATTTCCTCGCGGAATTCTTGACTGCCGAGCTCGTGGCTGAGAGTAGTTGAGGTCATGGTGTCAACTAAGCACTCGAACACTAAGATTTTTCCGATATCATGGATAAGGCCCAAAAAATGGCCAAAAAATTCATCTTGCTCCAGCAGCTTCGAAAACTCTTTACACAAATAGGCACATTGCAAAGAATGGGTCCAAATCTGGCGGCCATACAGCTTGTAGTAGATTGGTTTGGGCGGGTTAATCGACTTCACCATAATGGCACTGGCAATACTGGCGATACCATTCATACCGAGCCTAGCCACGGCAGTGCTCAGGTCAGCAATCACAAAGCCCGATGTATTCTGCGCGCTGTTCACGATCTTCAATACCTTAAGGCTCAGGGCCGGATCTTTGCTAATCAATTCGGCAACTTTGGCGTACTTCACATGCTCGTTGTTTAGCAGTGAAATCAGCTCCATCTGCAGTGCTGGCAGCGGCTGAAGCTTATTGCTCAACAGTTCTTGGTCTGAAAGAGTTGCTTTAACCCGTTTAATGATCTCGGCTTCGAAAAGGCTGAGCTCGCTGCAGCTTTCCGTAAACATCACATCGTAGAAGGCAGTACTAAGTTGAGAGTGGGTCATTTTCGGCGTCGGCTGGGTTATCTGTCCAATAGAGTCTAAAGTATAGTTCAGATACCGCATTGCTACAGACTTTAGCACCCGCCAAATTGGTGACTAGGTGCCTGGCCTATGCTAAATTCAGCCATCGATTTATCGGCTACTAAAGGTGGGTTATGGAAACAACAAGCATCAGTGAAACCCGTCATCAGTTTGCGTTTACGGGCAATGGCCGAGAGTATTTTGGTATTTGGACCGTTAATCTGTTCCTAACTATCATCACGCTAGGGATTTATTCGGCCTGGGCTAAAGTGAGGACAAACCGCTACTTCTACGGCAACACAGTGGTGGCTGGCTCCGCCTTTGACTACACTGCCGACCCCATTCAAATTCTCAAAGGCCGCGTGATTGCAGTTCTGATCTTCATTTTCTACCAAGTAAGTATCCGGTTTTTCCCCGACCTCTCAGGCATTGCCCTGGCTGGGTTTTTCATTTTAGTGCCGGCGATCTATGTATTCAGCATGGCATTTAAAATGCGCTATTCCGCATGGCGAGGTATTAATTTCTCGTTTAAGCGAGATTTTTGGGGCGCCTATAAATTGTTCTCTCCCATTTTTCTTTATTTAGTGCTGTCAGCAATAGTCCCGCTTCTGCTTGGGCTCGGTGCCGAAGATCTGATCTTGGATGAAGAAAGCCAGGAGATTTCCCGTGAGTTTGGAATTTATTTGGCCATCTCAGGGGTGCTAGGTTTATTTCTTATGCTATTTTTTCCGTTGTGGCAACGAAAGTACTACGATTTCGTTGGCAACCGAGTGCGGTTTGGTCAATCTGACTTTGCGATACAGCTGCGGACCAAAACTTTTTACGGCATCTACACCAAGAGCGGCGGCATAGTGTTACTTGGCATATCGGTTTTTGCGTTGGCCGTGTTTTTAATGGTGACCTTTTTATCCGCAGACACACTGCCGCCAGCCTTGGCACTGGTCATCATTTACCCACTACTTTTAGTGCCTTACCTTTTTGCCTTTGCGTATATGCAAACCCGCCTCACCAATACGCTCTATAGCTCCATTCGGGTAGGGCCTGTAAGTTTTGAAAGTAATCTTGAATTTGGCCCGATGATATGGCTTTATTTTTCCAATACTCTGGCCATAGTGTTCACCCTAGGGTTAGCGATACCGTGGGCCAAAGTGCGAGTCACAAAGTATCGAGCTGACTGTATGTGGATGCTGGCAGAAGATTTGGACTTCATTCAAGCTGATAAAAAGAATGATGTGGATGCGAAGGCAGACGCATTTTCCGATATTTTTAATTTGGATATTGGCCTTTAAACAGTGTTTAGTTTTAGCGGTAAATATTATTCAGGCGCGGACTCTTCGGTTATTGAAACAGAGTTTTTTGTTGATGAAACCGGAGTGCTTACATCAGCTATGGCGCTGTTTAGTGCTGTGCCGGTTGATCACATCACTATTAGCCCTAGAATCGCCAATAGCGTGCGCTATTTGAGCTTGCCCAACAATGCCAAGATCGAATCGTTTGATAATGAAAGCATCGACGCCATTGAAGCCCAGTTTTTTGGTAGCCGTCGAGGGTTGGCGCACCGTCTAGAGAGCAATGCAAAATTCGTCGTGTTGGCGGTACTAGTGCTAGTGCTTGGGTCCTATGGTTTTTTTAATTATGGCATTCCAGCGGCCAGTGGCTATATCACCAATCTCTTACCCGTAAGCCTAGATGACCGCTTGGGCGGTGAATTGCTTGAGCAGCTTGATGAGCTGGTGTTCGAACCAAGCGAGTTAAGTGTTCCGCGCCAGCGCGAGTTAGAACGGTTATTCTATTCTCTGGTGTCGGGTTTAGAGCGGGATTTCACCCTACAGTTCCGATCCAGCGAGCTCATCGGCGCCAATGCGTTTGCACTACCCGACGCCCAAATAGTGTTTACCGATCAGCTGGTGAATCTTGCAGACAATGACGACATGCTACAAAGCATTATGCTTCACGAAGTTGGTCACGTGTATTATCGCCATTCTATGCAAGGGGTGGTTAGGCAGGCGGGTGTTTCTGTGGCAATAGTTGTACTCACAGGAGATGTGAGCAGTGTTGCCACCACGCTTTTAGTACTGCTGCCCGCGTTCATGATTCAGTCCCAATACTCCCGCGAGTTTGAGTGGCAATCCGATGGCTATGCGTTAGAGCAGATGCTTGCTCGCGGCATCGATACCAATGCCTTTGCGGACATTATGGAAAAAATGAGCGCGGCGAGTGCCTCTAGTTCAGACGATGACGATGGCTATGACGGAGAGGAGGAGACTTCGGACTACTTTTCAACCCATCCTGCAACTGCGCAGCGCATTGACAGATTTCGAAAAGCCGCTAAACGGTAGTGTCGTTAGTTCTCGCTGGCCGGCATGTTCAAATATTGTTCCGCTTTCGCGAAATCTTGACGAACTGCTCGATTGAAAAGCCGCCGCACAATAAATCCAGACAGCAGGGAAGAGGGCTTATAGGCCACTGAAACCGTCGCTTCTACGGTGGAGTTAGCAAGCTGCTGCATTGCATAGTGGCCCACAGTATAGTCAAGCGGGACGCCAACTGTAGATAAGGTCATGTCGGTGAAGTAGGCGAAACTGAATGGCTCGTTAAAGTGGATAATGCGCTGAAACAGCAAATCGCCGTTTTCCATTTCAGTTTTTCGTATCGAGCCCACTCCCACGCGGCCAGCGTTTTCGCTGCTGGCGTTATCGAAGCTCACACTCACAGCATCCTCGGAGTATTTATCCACCTGTTTAAGCAGTGCATCAAACACATCCTGCATGGAAGCGGCTACCTGAAGTGAAACCTGAGTATCGGGGTCGTTGATGGCTCGCTGCATTTCGGTTGCCGCAAAGCTGGTGTCGAAAGGCTGTTGGGCCATTGCCTGATTGGCAATCAACAAGCTGATGACAAAGGCTGTGGTACTTATCGTAAAAGTTGTCATTAGGATTGGAATTGACCGTTGTCTAAGTTTGTCTTTAATACGGCCACTGCATCATCTTAGATGTTGCAGTCACAGCTTGACAGTAAACAGAGTACTATTTTGTCAGTGTCCCTATTTGGGGAATTTGCATCTCTGACTGCTCTAAATGCTGAATTCGAACAAAGTGTAATTACACTATTCGGCTGGTGAGCCTTAAGAGGGCAATGTGATAGCCATTTGATAGAGACCTAGAAAAAAGCTTAGTCTAACTGCAAGCGTAAGTGAAGCAATACATGGCTTCGCTAAAATAAAATACGAGACTCAAAGCGCTACTTATTAAAATCTGTGTAAAGAGTTACACGTGCCGCAATTGCAACTAATTGTTTCGATTCCGACAATTTCCGGCCAATTCCACTATAGTTGAAACTCTTCCACGTAAGGTAGCAGTTAACGCCTTGCATAAAATTCTATTCGATACAGTTCCGGAGCTCGGTAAGAGCATTTATTAGTATGTTTACCCAGCTACGAAGCAATCTCTTGCTCTTTATTCTCGGCTTGTTTCCGTTAGCATCCCACGCCCAGTCGGACCTTCCTCGAATCAGCCGCATCCCTGAGGCCGACGCCAATATTGTTCTCGATGGCTTTCTCGATGAGGAGATTTGGCAAACCCTTCCGGCCATTGATGGCATGAAAGTGGTCGACCCCGATACATTGGAGGATGCCCCCTATGAGACTCATGTGCGCTTTTTCTACACCGATCGGGGTATTTACGTCAGCTCAATGAATTTTCAACCAAAGGAAACCTTAATCGCGCGCATGACATCGCGGGATAACTTTATCACTCGAGATGGTTTCGCCGTCACCTTAGACCCATCGGGCGAGGGGCTTTATGGTTACTTCCTGCGAATCAATT
Organism: uncultured Pseudohongiella sp.; assembly: GCA_964352445.1. Classification (GTDB taxonomy): domain Bacteria; phylum Pseudomonadota; class Gammaproteobacteria; order Pseudomonadales; family Pseudohongiellaceae; genus UBA9145. Next base: position 23,034 of record CAYGSO010000016.1, read on the forward strand.
TAGGTGACTCTCTGAACGATGGCACGGTGCTCCCAGAGCGTCAGTTCAACCGACAGTGGAACGGTGCTTGGGATGGCAGAACCCAAGAATTGGATAATGGCTGGAGTGCTGAGATATTTATTCCGTGGTCGATGATGGCGTTGCCACAGTCTCCAGATGAGATTGCTCGAACGATTGGTGTCTACTTCGAGCGTCAGGTGGGGCATATGAGCGGCAATGTCTGGTCAAACCCGCCGTTGCCTCGAACGGTAAATGAATATCTATCGGCGTTTGAGAAATACCAGTACACGGATATCGAGCCGAAACGTCAGCTAACTTACTTTCCGTTTCTAGGCGGAGTATTTGATAGCATCCGTAGCGAAGCCCAGGTGAAGGTTGGCGCCGATATTTTTTGGCGGCCGACAACCAATACACAGTTTACAACTACCCTAAACCCAGACTTTGGCAGCGTCGCAGCTGACGACGTGGTGGTAAATCTGACGGCATTTGAAGTATTTTTTGCCGAACAGCGGCAGTTTTTTCTGGAAGGCCAGGATATTTTTATTACTCATCCGCGAAATTCTAATCGCGGTGGTGGAGTGCCAGGTGGCCCTATTTCTATGCTGAATACTCGGCGCATTGGCGGAGCGGCAAGCTATGATATCCCAGATGATGTGGAGGTTATTCCAACCGATGTCAGTCAACCTACTGAGCTCTTGGGGGCGGCTAAATTCACCGGGCAAAATGGTAACCTGCGCTACGGTATCCTAGCGGCTGCCGAAGATGACTCTGAAATTCGTGGTGTTAGAGATGATGGCAGCACTGTAGTTTTAAATGCAAATGGCCGTGATTTTCTGATTGGTCGCATGCTTTATGAGGACACTAGCTCCGGAGGGCGCCGCAGTGTGGGTTGGATGGGCACTAATATTTCTCACTCTGACATTGATGCCACAGTGAATGGAATCGACGCGCACTACTTCTCCGCTAATAACCAGTTAGTCATAGACGCGCAGATGTTTCATAGCAATGTGCAGGGTATCACCGGCGTTGGCGGGATGGCTGACTTTCGTTTTCGGCCAGGGCGCGGCAAGCAACATACTGTGCGTGCGGTGCATTTTGATGACACGCTAGACATTAACGATCTGGGATTTCTCACCCGCAACGATCAGGTAAATTTGGACTACGAGTATCAGCAGGTAGACTCCGATATCGACTGGCTACGTAATAAAACCACGACCTATCGCATTAACAATCAGTGGAACACCGAAGGTCGCCCGGTAAGGCTGGGGCTTACCTATGACAGGGAATACAATTTTCTCAGCAACGACACCTTCAGATTCGGTATTGGTCATTTTCCGAAGCGAGTAGACGACAGACTCGGCCGCGGCACCGGAGATTTTGAAATTCCGGCGCGCAACCGAGTTAATTTTTCTTATCAAACAGATCCTTCTCAGCCACTGTCAGTTTCGGGTAGGGCGGAAGCGCGGCAAGAAGCTCTTGGCCCCAGTCAATACAACTACAATGCCGGTGTAGATTGGCGACCTAACGACCGCTTCTCCGCCGGTCTTGACGTTCAATATACTGATACTGAGGCGATTTTGGTGCATCAGGGCGATGGTGCATTTACCTCTTTTGAGGGCCACCAATGGTCGCCGAATTTGGAACTCAATTACTTTATCTCAAACTGGCAGCAGCTGCGACTGCGAGTACAGTGGAATGCGCTAAAAGCCTTTGAAGATAGATTCTGGCAATCGAACCCGAATGTTTTGCAGGCGCTGCAGCCAGTGGCGAAACCTGATAATGACCCAGATGACTTTGTGGTTAGTCGCATGACGCTACAGGCCCGCTACCGCTGGGAAATTGCACCGCTGTCAGATTTGTTTCTGGTTTATACCAGGGGCAGTAATCTTCCCAGCGACGGCTTCGATACCTTTCCTTCCCTGCTAGAGCAGTCATTTAACGACCGCATTGTGGACACGGTCGCATTTCGCCTGCGCTACCGTTTCGGCTCTTGATGTCGTAAAGATTTCAGCAGATTTGTTGCGGGCATGGCTCGGTGCTGTGGGGAGCTGTAATAAAGGGGCTGTGGTGCAGGGGTGTTTACGCTGGCATCTTCCACTCCTTACCCATCCTCCCTCGCTTTTCAGTGATCAAACTTGCCGGGGGCAACAATGGGGCTACTTTACTGCAATTTCCAGTGATGACTAAAAAAGCCTAACTTTTGAACACAGACAGTAATTCTTAGCCTACAAATACCAGTCTTTTCCAACCTGGATAGCCCTGTGCATTTGACCGTCATCCAGCCCGCGCTTGGACATATAGCCGATTAAGTCATTGCCGGATCTTTCGAACCACCGAGTTAGAACATAGTTGGTGCCCGGAATATTCACCCACTCGCCGCCGTCTACGCTCATTTGATACGCTTGCCGCAGAGTCCAGGTTTGTGATGTGCCGTCGCCGTCTAGCAAAAAACTTTTCTTGCCAGGGGCGGGAAAGCCTTGTGCTGGAATAATATCGTGATTGTCAGCACCTTGACCGGCAGAGCCTAGAGTCTCTGCTAACCCATTATGCTTGCCGGCTCCAGCATAAGCACCAGTGCCACCAAATTCTGGTGGGGGCGCATCCCATTCCACCAACTCTCTGGTTTTTACATGGCTTAAATCTTTCAAGTCACCGGTGCTAGATTGCCAAGTGAACTGATGATTCAAGGCTGAGCCTGCAGTGCCCATGCTGACTGTTTTAAAGCCAACTAAATCTCCTTTCTCAACAAGCTGGACTGAGTGATCAGCCGCGCTAGGCAGCCCAGTTGAGCCCTCAACGTTCTGCAAAAGCTTCATCTGCTGAATATTGCTGGCGCGATTGTCTTGAATTTGCGACAAAGCCTCACCATCACTGCTTTGTTTTTCAGCGGCTTGCGCAGCAACTGTGCTCTGAGTATCTTGGCTTGTAGGGGCTCGATCTTTCATAACTTCAGCATTACCTGGAATAATTAAGGCCCGTGGGGAAGCGTATTGTCATTTTAAACCCTGGAGCTATTTTAGGCAGAAAGCCCGGCTTTGGACAACCCAATAGGCAGAAGGTGGAAATCAGACCTGCAGATTGCAATGGCTTTCATTGAGCGAGAGATTTATTTCTGTGGTTTTGTTAAGTCAGGATAGCTCAGTTCTAGCTGCAAAAAGTGACTCTGCCGTGGTTGGTGCGAGCAGGAGTGCTGTTTAGCTGCAGTTTACTAACATAGCTTTCATCAATACCATGCTGGGTGTAACTTATCCGCAGCTACTTATTTTTGGAGAATTTGATGTCACGGATCACAATGGCTCAGTTGAATCAGTTTTTAGTCAGCGAGTTTCCACAGGCAAAGTTTTCCATCGAGGCATTTGACGATGCCACCATCACCGTCCGCTATCAGGTGAGCGATGCCGATTTGAGGCCGGGAGGGACAGTGTCTGGCCCTGCTATGATGTCCCTCGCAGACTGCGCGATCTACATTGCGGTGCTTCGCGAGATTGGGCTGGTGGCGTTGGCCGTAACAACTAGCCTGAACATCAACTTTCTCCGAAAACCCGAGGCCGGGCGAGATTTGCTAGGGGTTTGCTCGCTGCTAAAGCTAGGCAAAGTGCTAGCGATCGCGCAGGTGTCAATTTTTTCTGAAGGCAGCAGCGAGGTGGTAGCGCACTCTGTGGGAACCTACTCGATTCCCCCAGCCCAGAGCAGTGGCGTTTGAGGGCGGTAGTTAAGCGCTGCTGCCTTCGTCAAGTAAAACCTAGGCAGCTGTCGCAGTGTCGTTTGATCTGTGTTCCACTGCCAACAGAAAGTCCGGTTATTGTTGCTGCTGCGGTAGCTAACCAGGGGTACGAGTGACTCAGTTTCGCGTGTTGACGTTAAATATCCATAAAGGTTTTTCCATGACCAATTGGAAGTTCACTTTAGAGCGGATCCGAGATTGCCTCAGACAATCCCAGAGCAATATTGTGTTTCTTCAGGAAGTCATTGGCGAGAATCTTCTCTACCAACGTTCTATTTCCAACTGGCCTGAACAGAACCAGTATGAGTTTTTGGCAGATTCTGTTTGGGATCACCATGCTTACGGCAAAAATGCGATCCATCAGCATGGTCACCATGGCAATGCGATTCTAAGTGAACTGCCGTTTGAAAAGCTGGTACATAGAAATATTTCGACCCATGCGTACGCGCAGCGGGGGCTATTGCATGGCCATCTTGTTGATGGCATCCATTTAGTTTGTGTGCATTTGGGGCTGTTTGAGAAAGAGCGTCGGTTGCAGACTGCCATGCTAGTTGAGTATATCCAAGACAATGTGCCTGCCCACGCGCCCCTGCTGGTGGCTGGCGACTTTAACGATTGGCGGCAAAAGGTACATACGCCTTTTGCCGAGCAGCTGAATTTGAAAGAAGTGCATCTTGCGCACTGTCACAAGGCCGCCAAAACGTTTCCGGCGCGGTTTCCTGTGCTGCCCATGGACAGAATTTATGCAAGAGGGTTTTCGATTGACCATGTAGAGTTGATGCAGCAGCCAATGTGGCGCGATATCTCTGATCACTGCGCATTAGTTGCAGATTTAACCTTGCAGCAATCTTAGTAATGAATGCATATAGAGCAACTCATCCATGCTGACTTTATTGTTAAGTCTGGCCTTAGCTGCCGTGGGGATTTCAGCGGCATTGCACGCACTGATGAACAAGCGCGACTCGGTGTCGGCTTTGGCGTGGGTAACTATTTGTTTAGCCTTGCCAGGGGTCGGCGCGCTGACCTATGTTGTGTTTGGTATAAATCGGGTTGCCAATAAAGCCCTACGAACCTATTTGCCTGAGGCTATCGAAGACCCTACTGAAATCGTAAACGACCCTCCAACCTGCAACTTACGGCCGCTTTCCTTAGTGGGAGAAAACGTCAGTGGTTTGGGGCTGCGCTCCTGCGATCAACCGCAACTGTTAGAAAACGGCGATGAGCTCTATCCCGCCATGATTAAGGACATCGATTCCGCAACCAACCGAGTCTACTGTTCGACCTATATTTTTCAGCATGACGAAATTGGTAAAGAACTGGTGTCAGCTTTGGCTCGGGCGTTGCAGCGTGGCGTAGAAGTCAGAGTAATAGTAGACGGGCTGGGCGCTATAGCCTATCCGCCGCCGGCAGGAAGAGCGCTAAGGGCTGCTAAGATCAACGTTAAGTATTTTAATCCCATCACCTTGTTCCCGCCTTCGCTTAACATCAACACCCGCAATCACCGAAAGATAATGGTGGTTGATGGAGTCACCGCCTATACCGGTGGGCAAAATATCAGTGCTAAGCAAGTTCTAGGCAGCAGGCCAATACATTCACAAGCCAAAGATCTGCATTTTAGACTGCAGGGTAAAATAGTTGACGACTTGGAGCGGGCTTTTCTTAAGGACTGGAACCACTGCAGCGGTATTACCGGCAAAACGGTGTTTAAGCCCAGCAACAAAACGAACTATCAGTCAAAAACCTGGGCAAGACTTATTCTGGACGGGCCAAACGAGTACCGAGATAAGTTGAATGAACTGTTAGTAGGGATTGTCTCATCGGCCCAGCATCGGCTTTGGATCATGACGCCGTATTTTTTGCCAGATTTAGACCTTTTAGGGGCATTGATCGGCGCGAGGCTGCGGGGTGTTGATGTTAAGATATTTTTGCCCAGAAAAACCAACAATTTACTGGTGAGGTGGGCCATGGAGCATAGCTTGCAAAGCGTGCTAGCCCGCCGCCTTGTTGTGTATATGCAGCCAGCCCCTTTTATTCACACAAAAGCGCTTTTGATTGATGACAACTATAGTCTTATCGGCTCCGCTAATTTAGACCCACGCAGTCTGCGCTTGAACTATGAGCTGGCGGTTGAAATTTTTGATCAAGATTTTTGCGCCGAATTAGCCGTTTATTTTGCTAAACAGAAAAGTCTATCCACTCAAGTTACCGAAACGGAGCTCGCAGTCTTGCCCAAATGGCGTGCTTTGCGAAATGCCATGGCATGGCTTTGTTCGCCCTATCTTTGATCGGCTTCACATCGCTATAAAGCAGCGTCCAACACTAAAAACACTACCTGTAAACTAAGCTAGCAGGACAGTCTCAAATTGGCCTGCAGATGCCTGGTCGCAGTTTTTCTGATCTACATCATGATGGGGTAGTGTTGGAGTATTATGATAAGTCCAGTAAGACAGACTTTGTGAATTACTGACTCACTGGAGAAAACTGATGAAAAGGACTAAGTTAAGCTCGCTGGCTCTGGTTGCTATTGCGTTAACGCTTTCGAGCTGCGCCCAATACGGGCTGCAGATAGGCAATAGCTTAACACTGTGTTGCCCTGGCAATTATGCATCCTATGAAGCCTATGGGGTTAGAACCGAAAACATGCCGATCTTTTTACAAAGCTATGTGATCAATGAATTTGCAGCAGCATTCGGCGAGCTGGGTATGGAGCGAAACGATCAAATCAATGACCTGATCGTAACCCTAACTTACGAGCATGTGAACCTTGATGCAGAACAGGAAAATATTGATCCGTTCTTCCGTTCAGAATCGATTACACAGGACCTGCGCTACATTGCAGTGGTGGATATTACCATGCGCGAAACAGCGACTAACAAACCAGTTTGGGGTGGCAAGATTAGCCGCATCCATACAGTGAGTCCTGGTGAATACATGCATGAGGGGCGGGCGCGAGGTGCATTTTTGCAAACGTTTCGTGATCTGCTCACATCCTATCCCACTAGCATTGCTTATAACGTGATGTAGTAGGCTAGTTAAATTGGGCAATAGGTACGCCCAGCCTATAGCAAAGCTAATTCGGTTAAACCAAGAAACAATTAGTTTTGTCGTCTAGCCAGCTACACTGTTTAATCTCACTTCCCTACGGCGGATAGCACTATGAATCTGACACCGACTAATTTGATTGCTTTGAGTTTTAGTATACTGCTTGCCAGCTGCACGGCCAAAGTCAGCACTAGCTACAATCCGCTTGACGACTTTGACCAGCTCGACCCAACCACCATCTTTGCTATGCCCGAGCCCTTGCCTACGCCAAACTACTCGGCCGAGCAATTGCAGCAGGGCAAGTATCTGGTTGGCCTGTTGGGCTGCGGCAGCTGCCATACGGATGGGGCGTTGGTGGGGGATGTAAATTCGTCTCGACTGTTAGCAGGATCAAGTGTTGGCATCGCCTACACCAGCCCACTCGTGGATAGCTTTCCGGGGGTTGTTTATCCGCCAAACTTAACACCCGATATGGAGACCGGTTTAGGCAGCTGGACCATCAACCGACTCGTGCAGATGATTAGGGTAGGCACCGCAGATCACAGTTCGCGCAGTCTGCCAGTTATGCCATGGCCAGCCTTTGCTAGCATCACCGAAGAAGATGCCTTTGCCATAGCAGCCTACCTCAAGAGCCTGCCGCCAGTACGTCATCAGGTGCCGCAAAATGTTCGGCCTGGCCAGCCTACCAATGCGCCATTCGTGCATTTTGGTGTCTATCAAAGCAAGCGGTAAGATCAGGAATTAGTTGGCTGTGTTTCTGCAGCCAATTGCCCAAGCCCGCAGTTTAGAGCGGTCCCACTCGCAGTGCAGCGACTCCATGTTTAAATTCACACTAAGCGCTGGAAGTCTTCGGTAAGGCATTGGCAGTGGGTTAGCAATTACGCGGGCTTAGCGTCTCGTCTGAGCAACTCGCGGGCGAGTTTATTAATAGGCGCTATTTACCCACGCCTATTAAACCCACACTTAGGCAGCCTTTTATCGTAAGATAAGACCACTGATACAACGAGTCGATAGTGGCTTTATCATCCATCTGCAAGAAGAGAATTCTCATGACCCTACCCGCGACATATCTACAAATGCTTTCTACAATCACTGCCGAAGGTCAGCTTCGAATGGAGCTAGCGGAGCAGGCAATGCCCACGCCCAGCGCCAGTCAGGTTGTTGTGCAAATTCAAGCAACCCCAATTAACCCATCCGACCTTGGCGTGATGTTTGGCTGGTCGGACATGGCCAACGCAGTCACATCATGTGCCGGTGCTGAGACCATTTTAACTGCTCCAGTATCAAAGCAAGGCATGGCCGTAATGAAAGCCAGAGTGGGTCAAGCTCTGCCTGTGGGTAATGAAGGTGCCGGCACTGTAGTCGCCGCTGGCGACAGCGAATTAGCGCAGAGTTTAATGGGCAAGGTAGTGGCGGTTATGGGCGGCGGCATGTACAGCCAATACCGCTGTGTGGAGGCCGCTGCCTGTTTACCGCTGCACCCGGGTAATACGGCAAAAGAAGGGGCCTCATGTTTCGTAAATCCATTGACCGCGCTATGCATGATCGAAACTATGAATTTAGAGGGCCATACGGCGCTAGTTCATACCGCCGCGGCATCCAACCTTGGCCAGATGTTAAATCGCATTTGTATCGACGGCGGAGTTGATCTGGTAAATATTGTACGCAAACCAGAGCAGGCAGAGTTGCTTCGCGGCATGGGCGCGAAATACGTCGTAAACAGTAGCTCAGACAATTTTATGGCTGAACTAACCGACGCAATTCATGCAACCGGTGCAACCCTTGGCTTTGATGCCACCGGCGGTGGCACCTTGGCGTCTACTATTCTAGCTGCCATGGAAGCAGCTGCGGCGAGAACCCCAGGCGGCTATAGCATTTACGGCTCGGTGAAACACAAGCAGGTCTATTTATACGGCGGTTTAGATGTGTCCCCTACGGTGCTCAACCGAGGTTATGGCATGGCGTGGGGAGTCGGTGGTTGGTTGCTGCCAAACTTTCTTGCTCGGGTGGGCAACGAGGTGGCAACAAAGCTGCGAACCCGAGTTGCTAACGAATTGACCACCACATTTGCCAGCCACTATACCGATGAAATATCCCTCGCCGAAGCGCTGCGGTTAGACGTAGTGAAGAAGTACAACGCCAAAGCCACCGGCAGTAAGTTTTTGGTGTGCCCACAGACCGAGCTTTAGTGCATACCGCAGTGAGTGCTGCACCGGCTCTTAACTGATGGGGCTCAAAACGGCAGTTTAGTGAAAAGCGGCGATGAGTGTTCATCGCCGCTTTTTTTTGTTCGAACAGGATATTTATAACCCCTCATTCAAGCCCATTGTTTGCAAGCTGGTATTTCCCATCATTCTTGGTCTGCGAGCTTACTAACTGCCGCTGTAACTGCTGTGCCTGGTTTTCAATCCACAAACCCACGTTGTCATGGGGTACCAAACCTAGACCATCAGCGCGATAGTTTAAGCCTGCGAGAACATCTCGGTAGGGGCCAAAGCCTTGCACCCGATAGGGCACGACGATGACGGTCTTGCCTGATTCGCTGGCGGCGCTCATGTAAGCGCGGATTTGCTGTTCTGCTTCAGCTCGCTTGTCTTGCCAGTCTTCGCGAAGTGTAAATACGCGAATCTCACTGAATGCTAGGCGCTGCTGCGTCTGGGTTAAGCGCTGCTCAATTTGGCTTATCCAGCGCTGATTCTCATCGTCATCACCGGGGCCATGGGCCAACACGACGACGACTTCGCTTGCCGGACTGCTACTTAAAGAACTCATGCGGGAAAGTAGCACTGAGTCCATCTCTTCGGCTTCGGCTAAACCTTCGATACTCATGGCGAGTTTTGCACTGGTTTCGACTTGCCAAAATGCCATAGGCATATGGCCCGCTGCACCTGCACCGTGGCCGCCGTGAAACTCGGCTGTGTGGGTTGCTGGCTTCAAGGGCGCGCCAGGCGTAAGGCCAAGAATTTGTGAGGTACGCTCGAACCAGCTCTCGCCAGAAATAAACAGGCGAACCACCCCTATTTGATCAACCCCACGGGATTCTAGCCGCGCAATTCCAGCTTGAATGGAGCTGGCGTCTGCCATGCCAAATGCTATCTCAAGGGGAAAGCGTAACTGCAGAGGTGCTACTGATTCAACTACACTCGCATTCCATTGCTCGGTGCCGCCATGGGCCATAACAAGCACGCCGAACGATTCGTCTTTCACACTATCTGCGAGCTCGGCTTCCGCATCCAAGTTGGTTTGGCAACTAGTCAGGACTAGGCTTACAAATAAAAATGCCCACACACTGAATTTACGGTTTATAAAATGGTTGAAGCGGGTGGTTAACGCAGGGTTAGAATTCATAGTTATATCCTATTCTGAAATTGATACCGGGCTGCTGAGAATTGGCAATATTGGCAGTGGCGTTTGCTTCGAGTCCTCGTATTGATGCCCACCTTGCATACTGTTCATCAAACAGGTTGAAAACACCAAACCTCAAGTTGTGTGAAGCGTTTAAGCGGTAGTAGCCAAGCAGGTCGAGCACTTGAAATGCGTTCGTGGTCGCTAAGGTTTCCGAGGAGACGCGGTCTTTTCTGTCAACAACGGTTAACATTAGCTCGCCACCCCATGCATTATTCGGATGGTCGTAACCGAGCCCGAAAACTCCAGTCAATGGTTCGACCGTATCCAGCGCTATGTTAGCGTCCAGATTATCGCCATGGGCATAAGCAAGTGACCCTCTGATTTGCCACTGGGATGATAGGTATAACGCCCCCATCAACTCAGCGCCGCGAATCTGAGCCTGACCAATATTTATATCTTGGAACAGGCTAATATTGTTTTGGATGCCGACAAACTGGCTGTCTATGAAGTCGCGGTAGCGATTGTTGTAAACGGTTGCGCTAAAAAATGCCTTTTCATAATTTGCCCGCAGACCAAGTTCAATGCCACGACTGGACTCAGGGTTGAGAGCAGGATTTGGGACTGTGGCATAGCCAAGCCCTAAGTTGACGAAGGCTTGATTAGACTCATCGAAGTTGGGCGGGCGATAACCTTCCGCGTATTGCAAAAAGGCGGAGTAAGAGTCGCTGATTTCATAGATCGCGCCAAAACTGAGTGAGGTGGCGCTTGCGTCAATACGTTCAACATTGAATCCGCCAAAACTTGCGATAATGCCGCTGCCATCAAGCAAGTGGTCTGGCTGAGGGTCCATCTGATACTGGTCATGCCTGATACCAGGTATAAGCGTCAGTCCTAATGAATCAAAACGGATCTCGTCTTGCAGATACACGCCGGATCTTTGAGTAATAGAATCTGGGAAAGTTTTGTTGGGAAAGTTTTCTGCAGGCGCGAAAGGAAAGGGCGAAATACTACAGGTGACTGCGTTTGAAACGATTTCAGTGTCGCATCGGTTGCGAGGGCGCTGTGTTTTTGTCTCATCGAAATTAGCGCCGTAGGCGACAGTATGAGTTTGATCTCGTCCGCCGAAAGATTTAATGAAGTTTAGACCGGCGGCGCGGGTTGATTGATTGAACTGCAAATCCGAGGCCCTGATCGCATCAGTACCAGCGAAAGTAGAGCGGTCTGAGGGGTTTAGAAAAGAAAAGCTTAGTCGCTGCTGTTCGGTCTGCTGACTAGCTTGGGTCTGTTGCTGCTGGGCAAAGCCATTGACGGCATCAAACAGGACCGTATTTCCTTCCCAGCTATAGGCTATTCCAACACGGGAACGGCTGGTTTCATCTTGTCCTTGAGAGTCCGTGACAGAACTGCTGAGATCGGATAATAGATGTATGGAATTGCTTTCGCGGTATTCATCAACTGTCAGGGTAAGCTGCTGCGAAGGTGAAATATTGAAACTGGCTTTCAGCAGCAGGGCGTCTGAATTGCCGTCAGTGGGATTCAATGCTCCTGCTCCTTTCACATCAGGCTCTTGAAACTGCCGACTGGTGTATTGAGCCATGACGCCAAAAGACTCATGCTGGACGCCCGCGGTGAAGCCGCCTTTGTATTGCTCATCGGCCGATGCGGCAGAGCCCCGCAGCGCAAAAAAACTGCCTTCGTTGCCGCCTGTGTAGTCGCTGGGGTTTTTAGTTTGAATTAAAACGGCGCCGCCGAGGGCGTCGGCACCGTAAAGAACCGACGCCGGTCCTCTTATTATTTCGACAGCTTTAAAATCATCAACTTCGAAACTGTCTTTACCGTAGGATGAGGGACCTGCCGCATAGATGTCGCTACTGCGAATGCCATCAATCACGGTGAGGACTCGGTTGCCGCCGATACCTCTTATATTAAAGCCCTCATTGCCGCCACGGTTTGCTGTATCCATTGCAAGCCCAGGTTGAAACCGGGTGAGATCGCTCAAGTCATTCATTAACTGCTTTTCGATCTCCTTAGCAGAGATTAAAGTCACTGTGCCAGGGATAGTTTCAATCGTCCGGGGTAAACGTGAGGCGCTGATTATCAGCTCTTCTACGCGCTGGTCGTTTGCTTGTGCGGCGGCGCCGTGGGACAGCGCCAGTAGCAATGAGGCTGTCAAATATGCCGGCGAAGTGGCGCAGCAAATTGCTGTTGCAGCAGGTTTAGCAGGTTCGGAGTGCATTGCGAAAACCATTTTTAATTCTCCTTTACAGAAGAATCTGGCTCGCTGCCTGGCTTAGAAGCTGGGTGGCTGGCTTGACTCTATATTGATTGGTCAGACTATTTACTTAGTAAGGATTAACTTGTTGCCCGCTGTGATGCGCAAGAAGTAGTTCTGACCGTTGTGCACAATCACAAGCTGATTGTGCTCGCCGAACAGCGCTTCACTGCTTGTCCTAGTTAAACTAGCTGAAGCAGCCAAAGGGGTTTTTCGGGCAGCATGTTTATCTTTCATAACGATATTTAGTAAATAAAGCAGTAAGTTAATGTTTCGGGTTGATTTACTTGGACATTACCACTCTATAAACGCAAATGCAAATGATTCGCATTAAGATTTAATTCAGCTTTACTTGAATAATCTTGAACCATTGCAGACGTCACTAGCCGCGGTTAAAGGCAGGAGTGGGCTAGGCGTTCGCTATTAGCGATTGTCACTATCGAATTTATTCATTGGATTGTTTTCCCCACAACCAATACAGTCTCACCATGACTCAAACCAGTGGTTTTCGATGCAGGAGTGTTGACCTAGCGCGGGGCTGTCGGACCATTTAGATTGAGTAAATCAAGTTTACAAACACGGCAACAAGAAGGAATTTAAACCTCCAGGAGGTAACGCAAAATGCTTAGAAAAACCATTTCCTTAATTACGATGGCCGCTATCGGACTTTCTCCGCTCGCCTCCATAAATATCGCGTCAGCCCAAGAAGGGGTGGCGTCCAACGATTACTGGTGGCCTAACCGCCTTGACCTAGAGCCGCTGCGCAACAATGCCGCTGAATCAAACCCCTTGGGTGAAGACTTTAACTACGCGGAAGCGTTTTCAAGGGTGGATCTTGACGCGCTGTCTGCCGACCTAGTTGAAGTAATGACTACCTCTCAAGACTGGTGGCCGGCAGACTATGGTCACTACGGCCCATTTTTCATTCGGATGGCTTGGCACAGCGCGGGTACTTACCGAGTCAGTGACGGCCGCGGCGGCGCCTATGGCGGTATGCAGCGGTTTGCACCACTCAATAGCTGGCCAGACAACACTAACCTAGATAAAGCCCAGCGTTTGCTGTGGCCGATCAAGCAAAAATACGGCAACAGTGTTTCCTGGGGCGATTTAATGGTTCTTGCTGGGACCGTGGCGATGGAGTCTATGGGCTTTCAAACCGCGGGTTTTGCCGGCGGCCGTGACGATGCCTGGGAGCCAGAGGAAATCTACTGGGGCCCTGAGGGCGAATGGCTTGCTGATCAGCGTTATAGCGGTGATCGAGAGCTAGAGAAGCCTTTAGGCGCCGTGCAAATGGGTTTGATTTATGTAAACCCTGAAGGTCCTAATGGCAACCCAGACCCCCAGCTTGCGGCTAACGATATCCGTGAGACTTTTGGCCGCATGGCGATGAATGACGAAGAGACTGTGGCCCTGATCGCTGGCGGCCATACCTTTGGTAAAGCCCACGGTGCAGCGCCGCCGGCAGGCAACGTAGGTGCTGAGCCAGAAGGCGCGAGCATCGAGCAACAGGGTTTGGGTTGGAAAAACAGCTATGGTACTGGCAAAGGCGCCGACACTATTACCAGTGGCTTGGAAGGCGCATGGACTGTTAATCCAGCCCAGTGGACTAACAACTACTTGGAAAACCTCTATGCCTATGAATGGGTGCAAACTCGCAGCCCCGCTGGTGCGATACAGTGGATCCCTGCTGGTGGCGCAGCCTCCAATTTAGTGCCAGATGCCCACGATGCCTCCAAGCGCCATGCGCCGATCATGTTTACTACAGACTTAGCATTGAAAACAGATCCGGCGTACCGCGCGATAACTACTCGTTGGTTAGAAAACCCAGAAGAGTTTGAAGTCGCTTTCGCCCGTGCTTGGTTTAAGTTGACCCACAGAGACATGGGGCCCAGCACCCGTTACCTCGGCTCGATGATTCCCCAAGACGAGTTAGTCTGGCAGGATCCTGTGCCAGCGGTTGATTTTGACCTGGTGAATACTCGCGACATTAACCGCTTAAAATCTAGCGTATTGGAGTCAGGTCTCACTGTCTCCGAGTTAGTGCGAACGGCATGGGCTTCGGCGGCAACGTTCCGAGATACCGATTTCCGTGGTGGTGCTAATGGCGCTCGAATTCGCTTGGCGCCGCAAAAAGATTGGGCAGCAAATAACCCTGCCGAGCTAGCGAAAGTGCTTGAGGTATTAGAAGGGATTCAATCGGACTTTAACGGCACTAGCAGCCGCGGTAGAAAGATATCAATGGCGGACTTAATCGTGTTGGCGGGCTCTGCAGCCATCGAACAAGCTGCCAAAGATGCTGGCCATGATGTTGACGTCCCGTTCACCCCGGGTCGGACAGATGCGAGCGAAGCACAAACAGACGTTAATTCGTTTGCCGTACTTGAGCCAACCGCGGACGGTTTTCGCAACTACTTTACTGGAAGCGATCGTCGCTCTCCCGCTGAGATGTTAGTGGAACGAGCCAGCATGCTGACCCTAACCGTGCCCGAAATGACTGTACTAGTCGGCGGCATGCGAGTACTCGACGCTAACGTGGGCGGTGCTGATCATGGTGTGTTTACTGAACGCACTGGTACCTTGAGCAATGATTTCTTTGTCAACCTTCTAGACATGTCGGTTGTCTGGAGTAAGTCTAGCACTGAGGGCATTTACGAAAGTCGTGACCGAGATACTGGCGCACTTAAGTGGACAGCGACTCCAGTGGATTTGATCTTCGGTTCAAATTCAGAGCTACGGGCAGTAGCCGAAGTGTATGCCTTCGCCGATGCCGAGCAGCGGTTTGTCGAAGACTTTGCCGCGGCCTGGACCAAAGTCATGAACTTGGACCGTTTTGATCTGCGGTAGTTGGTAGCAGCTGAAAATACAGTGTCTTTAACGAGGGCTGTATTGTTACAAAGCAAAAAACGGCGACAGCTTTAGGTCGCCGTTTTTTTTGGTCAAGTTAAAACGCCCACGCTACCAGCCATAGCCCTATACTCTCCGCTAGTACCTGCTATTCTCTGCCCTGAGTCTATGATGAGATTCACAGTGCCCTGCAAGAAGTCACATGTGGGCTAATGCCTATTCTTGGAGCAAGCCGCTCTAGGTCAGCTCGCTAGCTTGTTTTTTGTTAACCGCTAAAGCCTAGCTGTTTTGGCAGATGCTTGAAAATTAACTCTATCTAATATCCTTGGCATGGATCATGCTCCCCCTCAGATCACACAGGATTGCTCAGAGCTTGTTGCAGGCCGGGATCGATTTTAAATCTATACGAGATTCTATTAGTCTATAACGAGCATTTTTTAGTCACGGATATCACTATGGCACTTAGCGTTTTTGATCTGTTTAAGATAGGCATTGGGCCGTCGTCTTCACATACTGTTGGACCCATGAATGCGGCATTGATGTTTGCCAATGGGCTTAAAGAGTCTGGGAATATGGATTTATGCGAGCATCTGTTGGTTGAGCTGTATGGCTCTCTCGCAGCTACCGGCGCGGGCCACGGCTCGCCCAAAGCCATTCTAATGGGCTTAGAAGGGGAAACTCCTGCGGCGGTTGATGTTGAAAAAATTCCCGAGCGAATCGCTTTTGCCCGCGAGAACAGCGTGCTGCACCTGCTGGGGGTTAAAAAGATTCACTTTAACTTTCGTGATGACCTGGTCATGCATCGGCAAGAGTCACTGCCCTTTCATCCAAACGGTATGCGATTTACAGCGTCCGATAGCCAGGGCAACAAGCTGCTATCAAACACCTATTTTTCCGTTGGCGGTGGTTTTGTGATTAACGAGTCTGCCACAGGGGAAGACATTCTGATCGAAAACCCGGATACCGTGCGCTACCCCTTCACAAGCGCTAAACAGCTGCTGGAATTGTGTGAAGAAACTGGAATGTCCTTTAGCGGGATTATGCTCGAAAACGAAAAAACCTGGGGCAGCAAAGATGAGATCGCTCAGCGCTTGGACGAAATCTGGGCAGTGATGCAAAGCAGTATCGAAAATGGCTGTCAATCAGAAGGCATTATGCCCGGCGGTCTTAAGGTCAAACGCCGCGCTGCGCAGCTGCACAGAAAACTGTCCAGTCAAATAGGGTCTTCGTCTAGTGATCCGCTAAGTGTGTTGGATTGGGTCACCGTGTTTGCACTGGCTGTAAACGAAGAAAATGCCATGGGGGGCCGTATAGTCACCGCGCCGACCAATGGCGCCGCAGGTATCATTCCGGCGGTGCTGCGGTATTACCTTGAATTCTGCAGCGGTGCTAAGCCTACCGATGCAAGGCGGTTTTTGCTGACGGCTGGTGCTGTCGGCATATTGTACAAGCTCAATGCTTCTATTAGTGGCGCAGAAGTTGGTTGCCAAGGTGAGGTGGGTTCAGCCTGCTCCATGGCTGCAGGGGCTTTGACCGAAGTACTCGGCGGCACGCCGAAGCAGGTAGAAAACGCCGCTGAAATTGCGATGGAGCACAATCTCGGGCTCACCTGTGACCCCATCGGAGGGTTAGTGCAGGTGCCGTGTATCGAACGCAACGCCATGGCCGCTATCAAAGCTATCAGCGCAGCGCGTATGGCATTGCGGGGAGACGGCACTCACTTCGTCTCGTTGGATCAAGTGATAAAAACTATGCGCGATACCGGCCGGGACATGCAAGATAAATACAAAGAAACGGCCCGCGGCGGTCTAGCAATTAACGTGCTCGAAGTGCCTGTTTCAGTTGTAGACTGCTAAAACCTGAACGGGTAAATTATGGACTTGAACCGGGAGAGTCTCAGTAGTAGCCTAAATTGTAGAAGTAAAAATTAGATCACGATAGGGGTGTGACAATGAAAAAAATCCTAGCGTTAGATGGCGGCGGCATTAAAGGCTTAATGACGGCAATCGTACTGCGTGATATCGAAAGACAGCTTCCCGGCGCTGAAAGTGCTGATCTGAATAGTACCAACATCATCAAAGACCATTTCGATTTAGTGGCAGGCACTTCCACAGGCAGCATATTGGCCGCCGCTATTTGTACCGGCCGGTCGTTAAACTCAATCATTGAGCTGTATGAGAACAAGGGCGAGAAAATATTTCAGCCCAATCTAAAGCTATGGGGCAATCGGGTAATGCGAACTTTTAGTCAAGGTGTTAGTCATCCTAAACATTCTGACAAAGGGCTCGCAAAAGAGCTAAAAGCTGAGTTTTCCAATGGCCGCGGTGCAATTAAGCTCGGCAGCAAACTGATTAAGACACCTCTACTGATACAGGCGTTCGATGCGACACTGCATGAGCCTATCGTTTTTAAGTCACATCACTGTGATGATAAATCTGATAAGGAGTTGAATCTTTGGGAGGTTGTTAAATCCTCTTCTTCAGCCCCCACTTTTTTTCCATCCCATTCTCTTATGTACAGAGACCACAAAGAACCCCATGCCATGATAGATGGCGGAGTGTTCGCCAATAACCCAAGTATGATAGCCCTGTCTGAAGCGTTCTCCTTAGGGTGGGATGACAACGAAAATATACTGCTGGTGTCTTTGGGCACCAGCGAAGAAATCACCCAGGGCATCAGCGCCAAAAAAGGCAAAGAGTTGGGTGCTATGGAATGGGCTCTACCGCTAATAGAGATTTTTATGGGTGGGGCCAGTCGGCACGTGCATAGTCTTGCCAAACGCGTGCTTGGCTCTAGTGGCAACGACGGCAGTAAATACTTACGTTTTCAGATGCTCACAGAAACTGATATACCCATGGATGAGGCGGCGGCTGAAGACATCGCGGTGATGAGAGAGCTAGCCCAGTCCTATATCAACGGTTTCCCAAGCGATGCAACGGCTCAAAAGCGGCATACCAAAAGTGGATACGAATACCGTAATAATTTGCAGGAGTTGTTATCACTGATTCAGTAGCGTAAGGAGCCGACTGATTGTCCAGGTAGCCCAAGCGTTTACAGATTAAGTCACGCCGCAAGTGTGATAGGCATGTTGTTAGGCTGTGCTATCCTCAGAAAGTATTTTGTGAGCCACAAGTTAAATGAAAGCACAAATTGCCAGTGTTTGCCTTTGTCTGTTGCTGAGCCTATCGAGCTGCCAGCCCGATGCGGCCACGCCAATAATGTTCGATGGTACTATTTTCGTTGATCCCGATATCATCACCAGCTCGGATCCAGGCATGTACTCCTATCTGACCCCGGCAGGCACTGCAAGGCGTGAGATGTACGACAACAGAGTAAACGCATGGACCCAAGTAAACGCAATGCTGTTCATCGCTACCTATGTGGGCGGTAGAAAAATTGAGATGCAGGTTAATCCGGAGTTCGGCAACGTGGCAGCGGCAAGGTTGCAAGCTGAACTGTATGCGAAAGCGATTGGGCAACTACCACGGCCCCTATTAAAAGACGTGCTTAGCGTTGCTATCCAAAAAGGTAATCAAGCATTCGGTGGCGGCAATAAGAATCTGTTAATTCATACTGACCGCGGCCTTGAATACATTAGTCAGGGCATTTTAGAGGAAACCTTGCTCCATGAGGCGGCTCATACATCACTTGATCCCTACTACCTAGACAACGCCGATTGGCTAAACGCTCAGAGCCGTGATGGGCGGTTTATTTCCAACTATGCGCGACAGAATCCTGGCCGTGAAGATATCGCTGAAAGCGTTCTGCTCTATTATGGGGTTGCCTTTCGAGCTGAGCGGATGGATCCAGCGATAGTTGAGGCGATCAAAGTCACCATGCCCAATCGGATAAAATTTTTTCAGCAGCTCGACCTAACACCATTAACTTGGGAAGCGATCACTCAGTCTATGGCCACTGATGCTCTTTAATGATCTCTGCTTTTTGGTTGCAAAATCCTGAGAATTCCATAAAGATAGCCCGAGATAGTAGCATCTTGGTCAAAATAGGGTGTTTGAGTAGTATTAGGCTGACCAAATGGCCTAAAATCCGTGAAGAATATTTAGATTCGTTCTGAAATCGCTCACAAGAAAAATAATGGATATACCAATGGCGAAATACAGTCTTACCTCAATTCTGCCCGCACTCATTTTGGGCTTTCAATTAAACGCAAATGCAGCCGAGGCTGAGGAAAACCCGCCTCCAATCGATGAAATGGATCGCTTGGTTTCCGCGAGGCAGTTCATGCAGGCCTACGAACTGGGAATGACCGATCGTGGAGAATGGGAAGGCGATGCGGAGTTTGATTTTCTATTTGGCTTAGCGGCGCTGGAATCTGGTGAACCTAATGAGTCTGTTTACGCGTTGGAACGTGCCGCCGCCTTGGCGCCTGATGACTTATTGAGAAACAGGGCGCGGCTTGAATTAGCGCGGGCATATTTTGTGACCAATAATCTAGCCGCATCGGAAAACCTATTCAGCGCAGTACTCGCCACCAATCCGCCAACGAATGTGCAGCAGAATATCAATGCTTTTTTGCAGCTGATAGAAACTCGGCAAAATTCGAGAGAGCCGGTTTTCCAATGGACTGTGTCCTCCTTTTTGGGTTCCGATGACAACATCAACAGTGCCACGAGTAACGGTTTGATCGACACACCCTTGGTTGGAGTGATTGAACTTAATCAAGAAGGCCAGCAAATTGATGATAACTACTCCAACTCAAGCGTTGCACTGGCCTATAGCTACCCCTTCAACCGCAATCGATCTTTAGATGTCACCGCCAATCTGGTGCATTTGGACAATTTTGATACTGACCAGTTCGATATCGACAGCCTGCGGGCTGAAGTTGCTTACAATTGGGGCAGTGATACCAATAGGTTCAGGCACGGTTTATCAGCAACCACTGTGAACTTAGATGGCGAGGGTTTTCAAGACGTATCCGCACTGAACTCATCGTGGCAGCATTCAGGCTCTAACGGTTGGTATCAAACTTTAGCTGCCTCTTACTCGCAAATCACTTATGACACCGGCAATGGCCGAGACCGCAACGATCTTCGTGACGTTGACCAACTTTTATTGCGCGGTGGCCTTACGAAAATCGCGGGGTCGTTTACCCACTCCTTGAATATTTATCATGCTGATGAAAAGCCTGAGAACCCGAACGGGGGTGCTCACAACGGCAGAAATTTCACCGGCACCGCCTACAGTATGCTGTACCGAATGAATGCCCAGCATACGCCGTATCTTCGAGTTTCTATCCAAGATGTGGAGCATGACAGTGTGCATCCTGTCTTTTTCAATACTACGCGTAGCGACGACAATGAGTCAGTGACTGCGGGCTGGCTATGGCAGTTGGGAAGAAAGCTAGTGTTAACCGGTGACGTCAGCTATATCAACAATACCAGTAACATCGAGCTTTTCGATTTCTCCAGATTCAAATATCAAGCAGGTTTTAGATACCGGTTTTGATTCGATATTTTAAGTAGGCAATAAAACTACTCAACCGAGCACTGTTATGAAGAACAACTTTAAAAAACCTGTAGAACGCCTTTGTTACTACTTCCTGCTGATTTCAATAGCACTTAATTCACCCGCTAATTACGCCGCCGAAGATGAGATTGCCGGTCAAGTCGTTGCTGTCACCGGCCAAGTCACTGCCGAAGATGCCGCTGGCGCCTCCAGAACTTTGGCACGTCGAGGGCAGATTCGAGTTGGCGATACGGTTATTACTGAACCCTCGGCTTTTGCTCAAATCCGCATGACCGACGGCGCTATTATCTCACTTAAGGAATCGACTCGATTTGAAATCGTTGCCTACAGCTATGAGGGTGCGCAAAGTGATGTTAGCAGCATGCGGCTTATCGAAGGAGGCTTTAGGACAATCACTGGCCGTATTGGTGAGCAAAATAGAGATGCTTACAATGTAATTACAGAGTTTTCAAATATTGGTATACGTGGCACTGATCATGAGGCGGTCATTGACGGCGCTCTGTTTGTCGCGGTCTATGACGGCGGGACTCAGCTAGCTAACAACGGTGGCAGCCTCAACTTAGGTGTAGGCGCCAACTTCGATTTTGGCCGCGCAACGGACAATTCTCTCCCACCAGAAGGGCTCACTTTCCCGCCATCACAGTTGGGTGCTATTCCAGTGCTGACGGTGCCAGACCTTGAGCAAGGGGAAGAGGATTCTGAGGAAGACGGCGCTGGTGATGGCACGGGCGATGCAGATGCAGACGCAGACGCTAGCAACACCGGCGCGGCTACTCCTGCTGGCGGTGGCACCACACCACCAGCCGCCGCGCGTAACACTGCGCCTTTGCCTGCGCCAGCTGCCACCTTGCAAGACACACAGGCTAGTTTAGCCACCTCATTAGCGGCAACCACGACCACAGAACAAGTTAGTGAAATTCAAGTTAACCCGAATGAGACCGCAGGCGATGGTAGCTTAGCCTGCACCTTAAACAGTACTAGCCCAGCTTGCCGCCCAATAAGCGATGGTAGAGTTGAGCCCGAGCCAGCCCCAGAACCAGAACCTGCTCCTGAGCCAGAACCCGAACCGGCACCAGTACCTGAGCCAGAACCGGCACCAGAACCCGAGCCAGAACCGGCTCCAGAACCGGCACCAGTACCTGAGCCAGAACCGGCACCAGTACCTGAGCCGGCACCAGAACCTGAGCCAGCGCCGGTGCCAGAACCGGCACCAGAACCTGAGCCAGTTCCAGAGCCTGAACCAACGCCCGAACCCGCGCCAGCAGTGGTACTTAGTGAAGCCGAAATTGTATCCTTGAGCCGAGGCGCTATTGCAACCCTGTCATTAACTTCTAGCAGCACGCGGTTGATAAGCGGCGCTGGTAGCAGTGATGCGGGTGGTAATCAGGTGGGGGCGATAGTGTCGAGCAGCTCCTCTTTGGGGGTTTTTGACCCAGCTACGAATTTAGTCCTAAAACGCGGCAACGCCCCTTTGGTTGGCGCGGAATCAGGCGTTGGCGGCTTCTTACTGCAGTGGGGTATTTGGCAGGCCTCGGAAGAAAACCCAGCGACACTATTTACCAATCTGAATGATCCAACCGCAACGCGATTGGTCACTAACCCGTTAGTGGTTGTTAATACAATCTCAGCTGAGGTTACCAATCTCACAGGTATCAAGAAATTTTCCAATGTAGGCGATTTTCTGATTACCGCGAGAGGATTCGAAAACAACACTATTGGTGCAGTCAAAGGTGGTTTTGTCGTTGATTTTGCCGATGGCAGTTTCTCCGACGGAAATGTGGAGATTTGTCTGGGCACAGCCACCTGCGATGCGACAGGGTTTGGCTTGAATTACTGGCAGTTTGGGTTTTCTGGCAATGCCAGCGCCAGCACTAGTACAGGACAAGCAAGCGACGGCGTGCCTGCTGCCATCAGTGTTGAGTCCTTCGGCCGGTTCTTAGGATCCGCAGCTGAAGGTTTTGTTCTGACCTTTGCCTCAGCTGGCGCTTCTGGAGCCACCACAGTTGCTGCTACAACTCTATCGCTTAACAATCCAGATCGTTTTGTTGACGGCGCGATACTGTTTAACAATCCGGCGAGCTTGGTGTTCAATGACAGCGATATTGCCAGCATCAATCGCCTTGGTTTTGCGCTGTTTATTCCAGAAAGTAGCGGTACTAGGCCCAATAGCCCAAGCGACGGATTTTTCTTCGGCGGTGCTAAAGACCTAAATTCAGCCAACCCTGCGTTTACCAACTCTATAGCGGCGTTCACTGACACCAAGCTCACTAGTGGTTTTGGCGCATTGCTGCGTTCTCAGGCCAGCGTGCAGTCTTTGGTGACCGACGTAGGTGGGTTCGATTTGGATTGGGGCATTTGGAGCTCTACAGGTGCCACTTCAGCCACCGTGTATGCCGACACATTCAATGCCACCCAAAGCCAGAGTGCGCTTGGTTCTATCGTGGTCGCATCTGCAACACCGGTTGGGCTTGCAGATTTTACTGGTTCATCCAATTTCTCTATCAGTAATAGCTTGATTGCGGGGTTGCCTGCTAATCAGGCTAGCCAAGTTTCTGGGGGTTTCAAGCTCGATCTAGCTAACGCGCTGATTAACGACCTCCGCGTTGAGATTTGTTTGGGCGGTGCAGGCTGCTCTGATGCCAGCAGAATTTGGCGCAGCAATTTAACTTCTGGATTGGCAATTTCGGTTGCCGATGGTTTTAGTTTTGGTTCTGCGCTAACCGGCAAACTGGTTGATAATACTCAGAATAGCTCAAGTGATTTTACAGGCTTCTTCCGCGGTGTGTTTGTTGGTGGCGGCAGTGCCGGTTACGGCTTCTCAGCAGGAATTAGATTGCTGGAAGACGAATCCCTAGCTGGGGGTCTATTTGGCGGCCCAGCCGAATCCTTAGATGGCGCGGTGCTGTTCAAGCAGACTGATACTCCGTTAGCGTCTGGCTTAACTAGTGCGCAACTAAGCGGTATTAACAGAGTCGGTAATTTTGCTGATACAGACGGCAAGGTGAATTCTGGTATCGCGTCTCAGTACACATTAAGTAACGCGATTTTCGTTAACAACCTCGAGCCGTCGAGTATCCCTCTAACTGGTACTGAAGACTTTGAGTATGTGCGTTGGTCCGCACTTACTCCGACAACCTTGCAGTCTAATGTAGGAGGATTCGACCTGCAGTGGGGGCTATGGACAGACCCAACCGGCAATACGCTTAAGGTGACTCAGTACCGCGCTGGTTTGCAAGACCTTGTTACGGTAGGGGTTGACGATTCACTTGTGAGTATTTCAGCCAACCCTTCGGCGTTGAATACACTCACTGGACAAAAGTCGTTTGATTCCATTGCCAATCATTTAATTTCGCTAAAGGGCTTTACCAACCCCACCATCGACTCCGTGACCGGGTCATTTTCTGTTGACTTCAATACCGGTGTTTTGTCAGATGGCCGCGTATTTATCTGTGTTGGTGCTGGCACGTGTAATCAAACTACTTATGGAGAAACGTTCTGGCCGGTTGTCTTTCAAGGTAGCTTATCTGGGGGTAGTTTATCCTCCAATATCACCACCACCGGAGTCGAACCTGGTGGCGCTGCTGCAGCAGTTTCAGCGCAGTCGGTGGGGCATTTTATAGGAGTAGGGGGCGAGGGCTTTGTGCTTACTTTCTCGTCGGCTCGCGGCACTGGAGCCGATGCAGTTACAGCATCTACAAACTCCATTATTTCGCCTGACCGCTCGGTGAGCGGCGCGGTATTATTTGGCGGCACAGGCAGTGCCACTACGCTGGCATCGAGCCCAATCACAGCCAATGCTGTGACTGCGCCCAGTGATATCGCTCACGGGGTAGATTGGGGCGAATGGAATAATCCATTGGCAGCCAATTGGGGTGTATCAGTTCAAGGGGATGAAAACGCAGCTACCGTAGCCAGCGGTGAGTTCTTTGCCAATGTAATACCGGCAGACGTTGCCTCTATGCAGGGTTCAGCTAATTACGCAACCTCAGTTGCCTCTGGGTTTATCGGTGGTGGCAGCGCTGGTCAACTGACCGATGTGATCGCCGCAATGGGTGTGGATTTTGATACCGGGGCTATTACCGGAGGCAGTCTGCTGGTTGAAGTTGCCAGCAGCCAAACTTGGGACTTGGAATTTGAAGGCTCAATAAGCGGTGGCGCTGTAGACCTCAACATGACGTCGGGTCAGCTGTTTAATTTCGGTGAAATTATCAGCACCTCGATTGACGCTGATCTCGGCGGCGTATTTACGGGTGTAGGTGCAGAGGCATTTGTTGGTGGCTTCGATTTAGTGGATCAGATTGATAGCTTAAATCAGGTTAACGGTGTCTTTAGCATAGAACGTTAATGGCCAGGTATTAATCTTCTGCTAGATTATTTTAAAGCGGCCGTTTGCACTCTTAAACGGCCGCTCTAGAAGTTTACTTTCCAGTTCAATCTCACTTAATAATCACGGGGGAGCTTCTCCCCAGCGTGAAAACCTCACCTCACCCTGGTGAACGAAAAACACCGCATCACCCAATAGCACTGAACGATTAGAGCTACTGCCGAATACGAATCCTCTATCGATGTCGGAGCCCAACAGGATACCTGCTTGGGCAATACCGCTTTCGGTTATGTTGAAACTATAAAGCCCGGTGTGACTATAGTCGTAATAAGCGTTGGGTAGTTTAGGATCGAAAGACTCTCTAGTGGGCGTGGTGTCATGGAGCTGCAGCGGAATTGCCAGTCGCGCGGGCTGGCTCGCGGTGGACGGTAAAAAAGACAGGGCGTGATGGTTAGACAATACTTCCGACTCAGTACCGCGCTTGCCAAGCACTATAGAGTTTACTTCTGTGGGCAGTGCAGGATTGCTCACATCGAACAGCGCAAGCTTTACCCCCTGATACCATGCGCCGCGGCCGCCGCCAAAGTCTATTGATGTGTCGTCAAAAATGACGTCTTTGCCGATGCCCACTATTAGGCTGTCATTTATTGGATGCAAATAGTCAGAATAGCCCTCTATTTCAAGCTCGCCGGCGATACGTGGCTTCTCTTGGTCAGCAAGATCCAAAACATAAAGCGGATCGGTCAGTCTGAATGTGACCAGATAGGCTCTGTTGCTAACAAAGCGAGCTGCGTAAAGCCTCTCCCCAGGTTTGCCAATACCTTCGATGACATTCACTGGCTGCAATGTGCCGCCTGCCGCTGATTCTTTTAATACTGTCAGCTTAGTACTCGAGCTTTCGCCCCAGGTATTTCCAACCGAGGTGACTACGTTTAGGTAGTCGCCATTCTCGCCCATGCGAAACGATTTTTTACCCTCACTCCAGCCGAAGTGACCCTCGACCTGGCCTGAGCCGCTGTAGCTAATGGCGCCGTCCTCAAGGACAAACTTATGAATAGAGGTTGTATGGTTTGGCTCGTAGAAAAGCGAGGTTTGATTCAATGAATTGTACCCATGGGCAGTTGTTGCCAAGTACAAAGAGCTGGTAGTCATGAACACCGTTTCAGTGTCGCCGGCAAAACAAGTACTCTTATGGTCATTGGGCGAGTCAAGTGGAATGGCCGTTACTGTAATGATGGAAGGATTGTAATTAAAGTCTAAAGCTTTCGTGGGTAAATAGCAGTTTTGACTGCTCACTAGGCTTACAGTTTGCTTGTTCGAATTAACCACGTTTGGCGTCAGATCAGCCAGCGAGCTAGATTCAAGCAGTTCAGCGTTGCTGGCGGCCAACTCCTCATCATAGGCCTGTGGCTGATAGTGAGGTAAGTTTGGAGTGAATCGAGTGACCAGGTATAGCATCTCGCCGATACGCCTGCTCGACACCAGCTGCCCCTGTAGAGTCAGAGTTTCTAGCGAGCTTAGTTCTGCTGGGTTGCTGGCATCAAGAAATTCAAGCTGGGTCTGGGTGTTTTGCCAGCCCCAGACATCGCGCCAGCTGCTAAAGTAATCGTTGCCACCTAGAGTAATTAACAGGTCATTTCCCACTGGCCTTTGCTGGACTAAATACATTGCCTGGGCCGACTGTGTCCCATTTAGCTCGAAGCTTGCACGTTCAGTGGCATCTGGGGTTTGGGCATCAAGGCTCCATGTGATGAGGCAGGTTTTTCCAGCGCAGTCGCGAAGAGTGAAAAGGCTGCTGCCGTCGGTTTTCACTGAATCCGCTTCATCGACATCACCGACCTGCAGATTGGTGCCTGATACCCGCGAGCCTGTTGTCGAAGGATTTAATGAGCTGCCATTGTCAGCTGCCGCCGAGGCTAAAATAGCGTATTCAGGGTTGCTAGCGCCGGCGTTTAGGCCCTGTTTCAAATAGCTCTCCATCGCGCTGTCAGATGTAAACGGGTATAGCGTGTCCGAGTCAGCACTGGCGACACGAAACTTTAAAGGCTGGGGGGCCACCACAAATTCTTGTCCAGGCACTTGATAGCCGGCAAAAATCTCATAGTCACCGGTTTGCAGAGGCTCCTCGCTGATAGCCTGCAATTGCAGCTGGGCAGGCAAGATATCGCTGGCAAAGGAGGTAACTGGCTCCAGCGCTGGGTTCCAAGGCTGCCAGCCATCTTCGCTCTTAACATACCATGAGTCATTTCGTGTTGCGGCTAAGAACAGCTGGGCCATTTTACCTTGATCAGAATGCGGCACGTCTATGCGGTAGTGGCTGGTATATTTATCCGTGTCTAAAAACACCGGTGCAAACGCATGGGGTTTGCTTATGCTGACCGAAGCCATGCCGTCGGTATTACTGAGCATGCCGTCAATAACTGGCGAGTTGACTTGGGCTTGGGCTCCCCATGCTATCGAAAGTAGCGCAGAAGTTGATATTGATGCGGCCGTTCTCCCTGTAAGGAAGGCGTTGAATAGGTCATGACACTGGCGAGCAAATTTATTCATAGCGAATTTGTCCTCGTTTCGAAGATAAGGCACTCGGCTGGTTTGGGCGGTCCACCAGTTTTTACAATTTGTTGCGGTACTCTAGCTCACTTTTCTTGCAGGCTTCGTGATGTTGTCGTAATTGTGGCTTGCAGGCGAGCAGTCTTATGTGACCGTGATTACACTTCGGTCAAAAAATAGTCAGGATGACGGCTCAAGAAATTACGAATTGACAATAATCATCGTTTTCACATTTTTTGACGGCTGATAAAGCGGCGACTGTTGCTCAACTCGTATCCCAACAGATCGCTGTAAAAAGCCGTCAAGTCATCGATTTTCGAGTGTTTATTGGCTTTTTTGAGTTGTCTGCGCACTAGAAAATAGTCAATACTGTGTCCTCGTTTTATCTGCGCCACTGCAACCCAGACTAGTCAAAAATTAGCTTTTATGAAATACATGTGCGGGAAGTAGTATCGCCATTTTTTCTAAGGTTATTAATTAGAAGGTAGGAAAATATGCAAGCACTCATGATGAACAGTCAGCTGATGATTTCATCTATTTTACGCCATGCTGAAAAGAACTATCCAGATCGCGAGATTGTGTCCGTGACCATGGACAACCCAAGACACCGCTATACGTTTAAAGACTTGGCTAGCCGTACTCGACAGTTAGCCAATGTTTTAGAGAGTCTTGGCGGTAAATTTGGTGACCGCATTGGTACATTGGCGTGGAATGATTATCGTCACTTGGAGCTGTATTACGCGGTATCGGGCACTGGCATGGTTTGCCACACAATTAATCCAAAATTGTTTCCTGAGCAAGTGGCCTACATTATTAATCATGCCGAAGATAAGTTTATCTTTGTCGATGTGCTGGTAGTGCCACTGCTTGAAGCCTTAAAAGACCATCTAGGTAAAGTTGAAGGCTTTATCGTTCTCACCAGCAAAGACAACATGCCGCAAACTTCTCTTAACAATGTGCACTGCTACGAAGAGCTTTTGGCAGCACAGTCAGCGGATTATGTCTGGCCAGAGTTTGATGAAAATACGGCTAGCGGCATGTGCTACACCTCTGGCACCACTGGCAACCCAAAGGGAGTTGTTTATAGCCACCGCTCGACTATTCTGCACGCCTACGCAGGTTCACTGCCGGACGCCACCGGTGCGTCTAACCTTGATACCGTATTACCTATCGTACCTATGTTCCACGTCAATGCGTGGGGTATGCCTTATGCGTCGTTAATGGTGGGTTCAAAAATAGTCATGCCAGGGCCAAAGATGGCTGATGGCGAAACCCTGCAGGCGCTTATCGAGTCTGAGGGCGTAACCTATAGCTCTGGGGTTCCAACTATTTGGATGGGCTTGCTCGACTACCTCGCCAAATCAGGCAAGAAAATAACAACATTGAAAACCGTAAGCACCGGAGGTGCTGCTTGCCCTCGGGGTATCGTGGAGCGCTTTAGATACGACCACGGTGCGACAGTTATGCAAGGTTGGGGCATGACCGAGATGAGCCCTCTGGGCACAATCTTTGGGCTCAAAGCCGGCATGGAAGATCTAACTGATGAAGAGTTGATCGATTTGCAGTGCAAGCAAGGTCGCACAGTGTTTGGGGTTGAGCTTAAAATTGTAGACGATGAAAACAATGAGCTGCCGTGGGACGGTGTGGCTTTCGGCGCGCTGAAAGCCCGCGGGCCTTGGATTGCCACCGGTTACTATGGCCTTTCTCAAGAACCTGGTGCTGCAGACTGTCCAGTCGATGCTGATGGCTGGCTTAACACCGGCGATGTGGCAACAATTAATCCTGAAGGCTTTATGCAGATCACGGACCGAACCAAAGACGTGATCAAAACAGGCGGCGAATGGATTAGCTCTATCGATATAGAAAACGCCGCGGCGAGCCACAAAGAAATTGCCGAAGCTGCGGTGATCGGGCGCTACCACCCTAAATGGACAGAGCGACCCCTATTAATTGCCGTGCTACAGCAAGGCTCAAGCCTCACCAAAGAAGATGTTATGGCTTACATGAGAGAATCTTTGCACAAGATGTCCGTGCCTGACGATGTGGTGTTTGTTGATGAGCTGCCGCATACGGCAACGGGTAAGCTGAACAAACTAGCGCTGCGGGAAACCTTTGCCGACTATAGCTTTCCTGAAGTTGCCTAGGACTCGGCCCAAGCGGTTAAATTGAAAAGCCACGTGAATTAGAGACTAGTTCTCGTGGCTTTTACTATAGTCTGTTGAAAGAAATAAGGTTCTCGAAAAGACTACAACCTCGCGGTAAAATTCAAACTAAGCAAAAATTACCTAGATTAAAATCTAGCCGACAAAGTCAGGCGTGCGGCAATGGGTGAGCCTGGCGTTATGTTATTGTCGTTATGGGCCGTGAACCAATACTCTTTGTCAGAGACGTTTTCGATATTCAGCTGTATATCGTACCTGTCGTTCAAGTTATAAAATAGCGCGGCATCAAACCGCGTGTAAGAAGGCAAGATTACTGCGTTGCTGATTGAAGCATACTGTTCACCCTGGTGTATCACCCCCAGACCAATGTCTAAGCGATCGGTGAGACTAACTCTATTCCACAGTGACGCGCTGAGCTGTGGCACTAGAGGCGCTGCCTGACCGGCGGGCGCAGAACTCGTATTCGACGTGATCTCCGCATCCTGGATGGCCATGGCGCCAATTAAATTCCAACCCTGAGCCATTTCACCCTGTACCGAAAGCTCAAACCCCTCGGAACGCTGCGAGCCGGTGAGGACAACCTCGCCGGGGTTAACACCCGGTGCGCGGGTATTGGTTCTATCCAGCTGATACACAGTTGCGCTCAGAAGCAGTCTGTCACTCGGCAGCCATCTCACTCCTAACTCAGCGTTTTCAAATTCTTCAGGCTCCAAAGCGGCGGTGGTCGCACTTAGTGAGCTGAACTGCTCGCCGGATTGTGGCAGGTAAGCCAGGCTCCATCCGCTAAAGAAAGACAGCCCTGGAATTGCTTCCCAAACCAAGCCTACGCGGGGTGAGACAAACTCATCTTCTCGGGCGAAATCCGTCGAGCCTGGGCGGCGGTCGTCAAAACCAAGATCGAAGCGATCTACCCGAACACCTAGGACGGCCTCAAGCCGGTCGCTGACCTGAATCTGATCCTGCAGGAGCACTGCAAACAAATCTAGATCATTGCTGTTATCGCGGGCAGGGGCAATGGAGAAGTCAGGCACAAAGTTATTGCCGCGATCGGCGAGGCTGAAATTCGCCGACGCCGTGTTTACCCGGCGATTGTCAGACTCTTGTCGGCCCGACTCAATCCCAAACAAAATAGTGTGATCGAGGCCGCCCAATGAAGTGTCCCAAATCAGGTCTGCTTGGCCCATTAGATTGGTACGGTCTGTGGCGCTATTGTAAGAGCTAATGAGGACACTGTTGCTAGCGCCATCGACAGGGCCACCGGCAAACACATTGTCATAAAATTTTCCATAATCTCCGTAGGATAGAACGCCGCGGAAAGTTAATTCACTGCTCAACTCGTGAGTCACTACTCCACGCAAGGTGGACACATCAATCTCGCTATTGGATTGATTGGCATTGCCAAAATAGGTGTCTGATGAGCCCGCCCACGGGCGCCCATCTTGAGAAGGCACGCCGCGATCGACGGTACGCTCGTCCACAAAATGCTCGGCGAAAAGGTCGATTTGCGTGTTCGCGGAGGCCTGAATTCGCAGTGTCGGCGCAAAGCCACGGCGGCTGACCTCGACTTCATCGCGGTAACTATTGCTCTCTTCTGAAAGTATATTGACTCGGCCTGCGACGCCTTGGGATATTTCACCACCAATATCGCTGGCAAGCCGAGTGTAGCCGAATGATCCAGCGCCAAGGCTTATGTCGAACATGGATTCCCCATTGGCAGTTTTACTAACGCGGTTCAAAGCCCCACCCCCATTGCCGCGCCCAAAGGCCAAAGCTGAAGAGCCTTTTATTACATCTACTCGGTCTACGTTGTAGAGGTCGCGCAGATACTGAAGATCGTCTCGCATGCCATCGGTAAAGAAGTCTGAGGTTGTAATGTTGCCGCGAAAAATCGGCGCGTCTCGATGCCCCTCGCCCTGTCCCATGGTCACTCCGGGGATATAACGAACCAGTTCGCCCAAGCCGTTCATCGCCTGATCGTCTATCACGTCTCGCGTAATGACATAGATTGATTGGGGGATGTCTTCCAAGGCTGTTGGAGTTCTGGTGATTGAATCGCTTTCATCTTCCCGGTAAGTGCTTTGGGTGCCGTAGATATAGACCACTTCGGCCGAGTTAGCCCGCCCGCCAGAGCCCGCTGCAGAATTTGCAGACTCCTGTTGGGCGAAGATGCTGATGGGGGCGGCGCCCGCCGCAAACGCGGCCGCGAGTGCCATTGAGAGTCGAGAGAACTTCATTTAACAAACCTTATTGTGTAAGTGGGAATTTCTAATTGAGAACGTGATACGAATGATAATGATTCTCATTTACAAATTTATTCTAAATACGATTGAGAGTCAATCTTATTTGCGGGGTTCAAGGCATAAGGCTTGGCCAGACCGAACTTGTTCTAAAGGGGACTTTCTCTCCAATAGCGGGAAGGTAGAGCAGGCCATCGCCGCGGTGAGGGCCTCCCGTGGCCACCAAAAAGCCAAGCCCCTTGGTCATAGCTTCGGAACTAGGGGCGTTAGTTTTAGCGTGGTGTATGGCAGCAGCTTAGAATTTTGAGAGATTTTGTCAGCCTGTTTGAGGGAGCCTTCGCCAGCTGCCGCGGCGTTACAGCGCTGTTAGACCGCTCCTAGTAGCTGGCTAGGGAGGCTTGCGGCATGGGTGTTGACCATAAAACCATGGTTGCTTATTAGGTGATTCAGATCACCCCGAGAATAGAAGCCAGGAGTTAAAGTGAAACAAGAATAACCCGATTAATGTATCGGTCCATGCGTGCCCATAACAGCGCGCAGCGCTGACCTTGGTTTGTTTGCAGTATAGGGAGTTGGAGACGACCATGACCGACGTTGCCACATTGAGTAATGAGTTAAACAGCTGGGATCAAGACGGCGTTTTGATTTTGCGAAATTTTTTCTCCCCAAGCAGCGTTAGTGAAATCAACGCCACTGTTGACAGGCTTTGGCAGGATAGAGAGTTTTTGTTGCCTAAAATAGTGATCGATACTCATATTCAATCGGGCCAATCTTTCCGTCAATTATTGAAATACACCTCGTTAGAATCTCGTCAACACCCCTATAAACTTAACGATATCTACCTCGAAGAGTCTTCAGTTAGGGATATCATCTTGAACACGGCGTTGTGCCGTTACTTAGCAGCGCTGTTGAACGGCACGCCGCTGGTGTTTAACAGTCTGAATTTTGAATATGGGTCTTCGCAAAATAACCACCGCGACACTCTGTTTATGCCGCCGCGGGTGGCGAATAAAATGGTGGTGTCCTGGATTGCATTAGAAGATGTCACTCAAGCTAATGGGCCTGTGTGCTATTATCCGGGCAGCCATAAAATCCCGCCGTTTAGGTTTTCCGATGGCAGGCAAAACGCAGTGCAGTCTGAACTTCCTGAGTTTGATTCGTATATGAAGCAGGCGTTGCTTGAGCGTGAGATTAAACCGGTTGTGTTCGAAGCCAAAGCTGGCGACGTTTTGATCTGGCACTGTGAACTGTTTCATGGCGGGTCAGCAATCCTCGACAGACTAGCCACCAGAAAGTCTTTGGTCACCCACTACTACCGCAAGCAGGATTATCGGCATCGGTTCTGGCAAATCAAAAGACAGCATGCCGAAGGTTGCTACTTAAAGCGGCCCCATCAGGCTATCGGGAAATGACAATAGCTAAGCAATAGCCGTTTCGCGGTTTTTTGTTTCGTGCGCTGGCGCGCGCCTAGCCTAGCAATTGTTTAATCCTACCACTAGGCCCAAACGCTAGCCGAGTTTTCTCTGCGCCGGCAGGCAAGTCAAAAAAATAATACTCGCTTGATGGCGGCCCGAAACAAGCGGTTTATGTCGCTACAGCGCAATCGCGGTCATGCCTTTCTATCTCGGGCTCGGATTTCTCCAGCGCTATGATACACTGACAGAAGATGTCCATGAGTGCGGATAAAGCAGTGCTTAGGCGCCAGATTGGCGTCATGAATTCGAAATACAACACAACTAACACAACACAACTAACACAACACAACTAACATCTGCTCACTGATAATTGGCTAATGCATTTTGAGTAACTCTTCGAACAAACCCACCGAAAAAACTCAGCCGACCATTAAAACAAGCTACTTTCGAGCCGGGCTATCGCGGCTAGTGCTTCTATTCAAGCGCCGCAATGTTCGCTCATTGAGCCGCTTTGTTTTTATATTGCTCAGTTTGGTTGCCACTTTTGCGGTACTTTTTAAGCTGCTAATGGCCTATGAGGGGCAGCAACATTCTTGGATAACCGGTTTCTATTGGACCCTCACTACCATGTCTACTTTGGGGTATGGTGACGTTGCTTTTGCCACCGATATCGGTCGTGTGTTTTCTATTATCGTGCTTTTGTCTGGCATGATATTTATGTTGGTGCTGCTGCCATTCACTTTCATTGAGTTGTTCTATGAACCATGGATGGAAGCGCGAGCCGCCAGCCGAGTGCCGCGCTCGGTTTCCAAGGATATGGCAGGCCACGTGATCATGACCTTCTATGGCCCGGTGGTGATGGCGCTGATTCCCAAGCTGGTGCAGTTTAAGTATCCCTACGTGGTGATTTTGCCAGAATTAGAGGATGTGTTGCTGCTCAGTGACCGAGGCATCAATGTTATTCACGGCGAACTCAATGATCCTAAAACGTTTCAATTAGCTAAGGTTGAACACGCCGCCATGGTCGCGACAACGCGCCATGATATTGCGAACACCTCAGTGGTTTTCACCGTTCGCGGCATCTCGGCAGACATCCCGGTTATTGCCACAGCGCGAGATGCGGCGGCAGTTGAAGTGTTAAAACTTGCCGGCTGTAATCGGGTGCTCGATCTTACTCATTTGATGGCAGAGGCGCTTGCTCGGCGTGCCATCGGTGGCAAACAGTTCAGCCATGTTGTGGGCCGCATTGATGACTTACTGATTGCTGAGGTCGACGCTTCGCAAACCACTTTAGTCGGCATGGGCTATAGTGAGGCCCAGCGTAAAACCAGCGTCAGCATCGTTGGGTTTTGGGCCCGAGGTAGTTTTGAAGTGGGGCAGCCGGAGAGTATTATTGAAGCCAACACGGTTTTGGTGATGGCAGGTTCCACCCAGCAAATAAAGGAATTCAACGAAGGCTATAAAAATGAATCCACAGTGCAGGAGTGGGCACCAGTCATCATTATCGGAGGCGGCCGGGTTGGCAGAGCCACCGCGGCCGCGCTCAAACGCCGCAACATCCATTCGTTGATAGTTGAGAATATTAAAGAGCGAATCTTAGACCCAGACACTTATGTTCATGGCTCGGCTGCTGACCGCGCGGTATTGCAAAAAGCTGGAATTGAAAAAGCCCCGACGGTTATTATTACCACTCGGGATGATGAGACGAATATCTACCTCACCATTTTCTGTCGCCTGCTCAGGCCCGACATTCAAATCATTAGCCGCTCCACTTTAGAAAGCAATGTCGCTGGCTTGCACCGCGCTGGCTCGGACATTGTCATGTCCTATGCCTCCATGGGGGCAAATGCACTGTTCAATCTGCTGCAGCGCAGTGATTTGCTAATGATCGCCGAAGGCCTGAACGTGTTTAAAATTCCCGTGCCAAAGCAGTTGGCCGGCAAATCTCTATCTGAGGCAAATATCAGACATCAAACAGGCTGCAGCGTTATTGGTATTGATAGCGACGAAAAAACCATGACCAATCCTGGCCCGGATTCCCAACTGCCTGCCGATGGCGAGATGGTGTTGATAGGAACACCCGCGGGGGAAACAGAGTTTTTAAGATGTTTTGGCTCAAGCTAGCTGTGTACGGTTAAGGCTATGGACCTTGTGCAAAACTAGTTGTCGCTGCTCGATAGGATTTGAATTTTTACCGCGTCCGTAAACTCAGCCACACTTAGATCAGCTGCTAAACGTAACAGCTTAGTAGTTTTATCACTCAGATCAAAATAGTAAATTCTCCGATCAATAAGAAATAGCTCGTTGGCAAAATGAGTCGTGCCATAGCTTGTTTTGTCTGGGTTTTGGCCCAAGAAAAACATCATAGGGCGATCTAAAACAGCAGGCGGACTCGCCAGTTTTCGATAAATAATCGAAATCGGTTTTTCGGTACGGGTATCAATAGCGCTGTTGTCATTAGCCGAAGGAGGTAGCAAAAGCGGGCGGCTGCCATTATCTTTCAGCACCTCGGTCACACTAATGCGGTAGTCCACAGAAGGCAGGCTAAGAGTCATACTTGATTGTTCTTCTAGCTGTTTGTATTTCTCGGCGTTTTCCTCATCGTAGCCATAGAACATAAATTCATTTTCAATGGCGGTTATGCTGCCTACGATGATGAGGTCGGCATTATCTACCATTCCCTTTAGTCCGGCTGGGTCTATGGGGCTGAAGTACATAGCCAAGCTTTGGCTGGGAACCCATCTGTTCTGGGCGACGGCTAACTGAGTTACTCCAAGGGCTAAAATTCCGAGGCCCGCGCTCAGCAAATACGACTTTATCAATTGAATAACCTCAACATCCGCTGCCAATAAACTGGCCAAGTTTATAGACATCACTGCGCTTAAACAGCAGTGGATTACGTATTAAACCCGGCGAAAAATGTCGACGCTTTCCAGCCTCGCCAATCGGTGTTACATAGGCTGCCAAGCTGGTCAATGCAAATGCTAAAACCTGCTCAAAGTCACTTTAGTGACGGCGCCATCTTTTGTCTCAACGGCCAATTTTCTGTTAGGGGTGGTTAAAAATTGCACCAAAGATCTGCCGTTAAACCATTCATAGACTATTTCTTCAGTGCTGCCGTCATTTGAAAAATACTCATACCGGGTGCCGCAGTTAAATGCCGCGGCGGGATCTGTTATCGCATCACCAACACTGATGGCCTGAGCCAGAGCCACAAAATCTTCGTTGCTGCACTCACCGCCGACTGCGCCGATACGGCGTGAACTAAGATTTAGTCTCTCTACGCGGTCGTCTAAAAAACGGGCAGAGACAACTTCAGTCAATCCACCAGACTGAGACGATATAAAGCGCCACTGATAATCCATCGCTTCGCTTGCTCCAATGCGGGTCGTTAAAATAGTATTTCCCTCACAGCCCAGAGCGGCAACGACAGCCTCTACGCTGAAATTTACCTGCAGATTGCGAAACCCGCTTAGCAGCTCGTTTGCACAGTCGGCAAAAGGCTCGCCTGTGCTAAAACTATAAGATTCGATAACGCCTTCACGGTAAGACACAGTAATGCTAGGCCTTGTTGCGGCGGTGCCTGAACTTACAAAATTAACAGGTATGTAATGCGTTGCAGGAAACGGGTTCACCACGAGGCTGTGCAAATAGTGGGGCGGGCCTATCCAAGTGTTTGGAATGCCGTCATAGCCAATCCAGTAATAATGCAGAAGCTTTCCAGTCTCAAAATCAATCGGTCCCGCCGCAGCTGAGCCTTGGCAGCCTGCGAGTATAAATAATTCTCCAAGGGTTAGAGTCGTGTTGAGCTGGGGTATGGCATCGCGGACTTCAGCCACTGTGCACTCGAAGCTTTGAAACCCGGCGGCACTTGTAGTGGCGACGACTTCTAAATTGTTGCCGCCACGATGCTGCATTTCAACATTGAGCAGCATCTGCTCGGGAGTGCCATCTCTCGAATCGCGCATAATTCGGACGCTGGGCACAGTGAATCTGCCAAGCTCGGGCGTGTAAGTACTGGCGCTGCTTAAGATATTGGCGCTTTCAACGCCGTCAGGCCTTGGGTAGTCGGCGGCGAACAGCAGGCAGGGAAGCGCAGACGCGATAAAGCCAAGCATAGCTAAGTAGGGCATTAGTGTGCTCCTGGGTGCTGCAAAGTGTGTTGAATAAGCGGTGATTATTCCCGTTGGGGGCCGAGCTGGCAGTGATTTTGATCACTTATTCAAGATTCAGGCCCAGCTGAATTAAAAACGGCCCAGATTCACTCTTACAATTTGGTCATCTATTATCAAGACCGTTAGTGAGCGGTTTTCCGAGGTAAAGAGCGAGCTATTTTGGATTTGGGTGCTCCAGATCAGGTTGGTGCTGGACAGTGAGTCTCTTTTAGTTATCGTTTGCGTGCGCGTGCCGCATTCGAGTAATGCGCTTAGGTCCCCTACTACTTGCCCTGGTTGAATGGTTTGTGAGGCGGTGACAATTTGCTCAATAGTGCAGGCTTGGTTGAACGAGTCTCGCAGTGAGGAGCTAACGTTCAAACGCTGGGCAGTATTGTTGAAAAAACTCGCGGATACATTTTGGCTGCGAAATCTCATAAAACCGCCGCCGATCGCTGCCATCTGTTCTCCGTGATTTAAGCTCCAGCTGATCTCTCGGCGCTCGCCTTCTGCACTCACCGTGACTAAGTTTAAGTCCCCCTCACAGCCCAGGGCGGCGGTGACATCCGCAAAGCTAGCACCGACAGTGAGCTGGCTGAGCTTCTCCAGCAGGTCCCCCGAACAGCTAAGCTTGGGCATTCCATCAGTGCGGCCAGCGAGACTATAGCTATAGGACTCCACCACGTTTTCACGAAACGCAAAAGTAACAAAGGGGGCCGCTGGCCCTACTCCAATTGCTCTAGCAGGGATAAAAGTTGCTTGGCCGCTGGGTGCAATGTATTGCCCGGCGCCATCTCGAATGGGAATAAAACTTGAACCCGAAGAAAACACTGAATTCACTATAGCGAAAGGGTTATAGAAAGACCCAGAGCCTGAGTTGGGAGCGCCATCGACGCCTGACCAGCTAACGTTGACCAATACACCCGTGTCCAAATCCGCTGGGCCCCGTGAGATGTTGCCCACACAGCCCAAAAGCTCATTGGCTTCGGCTAGACTCAGGTCCAGCCGCAGCTGGTCGATGGCATTAAACACTTCGGCTCGGGTGCATTCCTGCTCAGGTGGGATTTGCGCCGTAGATAGCAATTCGAAGGTGTTGTTGCCTTGGAATTTGAAATTGACGTTATACAACAGCTGGGGGGATGTCTGATTGGTGTCGGGCAACACATAAACATTGGGTAGGGTCAGGGTTTCAGCCTGAGGATCGTAGACGTTAGTGCCAGCAGGAACCCAAAAACTTTGTGCCAAAGCCACGCTAGCTAGGGGTAATAGTGATAGCGCCAGAAGCTGCCTAAATCCACTAGTAATCATGCTAGTCCACCTCTAATTTAGTGTGCCAAAAGGGTTTACTGTTCCCGCCTTGTTAGTGAGTAGTGTGGGCCTCCGACTGTCAGTTTGCAAGCCATTGAATTGCTGATGTTAGAGCACGATCACACTGGGAATGGCCGAATAGCGACATTGCCGATGGCTGGTTAGCTCACCATGCCTGCAGTAGTGGCTTTAGAGACCTAGCAGTGCCTAGATCCGCAGCCCAAAACAGCCAGTTCTGATAGGGGTACTAGTGGCCTAACTGCCGACATCGCGGGGTTTGAGTCAAGCGGTTGACTTGTGGTTTAAAACAAGTCGACACAGTCCAGCATAGCCATTGCACCAAGCATTCTTGTTTCGCTCAACAAACAGGCGAGACTATGACACAGATCATCATCATGCTGCGCAGGGCGGTTACTCTAGTTTTTGGCACTAACGCAAAATGGAGTGAACAAATGACTATAGAGCACCATGACTTGCACCATGAATTTCCCCAGCTTCGTGATCGAATCCATGAGTTGAAAGTGGGAGACAACCACTTTCGTAAACTGTTTGATGAGTATCATGAACTAACCAGCAATATTGAAAACATGGAAAAGGAAACCATGGCGGTGGCCACCCATATAGAGGAAGAAGCCAAAAAGCGTCGCCTTCATCTTAAAGACGAGCTGTACAAAATGTTGACTGGGTGATTTTATAAATCCACTGTGAGGTTACTATGAACCTTCAAGATGTAAAAACTAAGCTTAACAAGCAGCTGTCAGAGTTAGAACAGCGATTGACTCATATCAAAAAAGACATGAGTCAAAGCCATTCTGCCGATTCCGCTGAGCAGGCGGTCGAGCGTGAGAATGATGAGGTGCTGGAAGAGGTTGGTTTGGAAACCCAATCTTCAATTCAGGACGTTCGCGCGGCTTTGAGCAGAATTGACGATGGCGTTTACGGCAGCTGTGCAAGCTGCGGCGAGGCGATTAATCCGGAGCGCTTGGAAGTACTGCCTGAGGCTACACACTGTGTGGCCTGTGCTGAGGATTAAACTGGCGCGCAGAACAACTGGCCAGTGGTTGAGTCGAGCAGTTATCTCTACCGCTGGCTCTATGACTGCTTAAAAGCTACAGCTGGCACCGCTGGCTTGTTTGGGATTACTCACAACTGGCAGGCAAGCTGGTGCCGGCGGCAGAACCGCGCAAAATTCAATCTTCATTTTTGGCGCTTCAAAATAAGCTATTCGCGGTTTGAGTTATAGTCAGCTAATGCCGTTGGAGCCGATTAGCTGCGACCAAGTGGCCAGCTTATTTGAAAAAACTCGCCGACGGTTAAGGTGAAACCCATGGTGCTGTGCGGCTGGCTATTGCTATGATGGGCCATGTCTAGCCAATCCACTGTCGCTCTGCTTGTCCTGCTGCTAATTGTCATCGCAGTCATTTTTCGCGTCTTATTCTGGCCCCGTCTGCGCTTGGCTAAAATTGCGAAACAGGCCTTTCCTGAGGCTTGGCAACAAACACTTTTGAACAGATTGCCTTTTGTCGCCAAGCTGCCGTCGCAAGAGCGCGAACAGCTGCAGTTGCTTATCAAACTGTTTCTTGCTGGCAAGACATTCTATGGCTGTGGCGGGCAAGCGATAAACGATGATATTCGAGTGACTGTTGCAGCACAGGCCTGCTTGCTGGTTTTGAATCAGAACCGCAGCCCCTACCCAGATCTCAATTCCATTTTGGTCTACCCCTCTACCTTTGTCGCTACCCGAGAAGTGGCAAATGAGCTGGGGCTGGTGTCCACCAATCACATTGCCATGCTTGGTGAGTCTTGGAGTCAGGGTAAGGTTGTGCTGGCATGGGACAACGTCGAAAAAGGTGTGATGAATTTGACCGATGGCCACAACGTGGTGCTGCACGAATTTGCCCACCAGCTGGATCATGAGTCGGGCTCAACCAACGGAGCCCCGGTATTAAGCACCACAGGTGCTTACAAAAGCTGGGCACATGTGTTTAGCGAAGAGTTTGAAGAATTGCAGACAGATGCGCTACACGGCAAGCAAAGTTTGCTAGACCATTACGGGGCAACCAACCCGGCCGAGTTTTTTGCTGTTGCGACTGAAACTTTTTTTGAACGACCGAACGAAATGGCCGCCCATCATCAGGAACTGTATGAGCAGCTAAAGCAGTATTACAAATTGGACCCCAGCCAGTGGCAGTGACAGAAAAGCCTTATAGCAGTGAGCTGGAACTAGTTTTGTTGTTAGGGGTTTTATAATGCTTATTTACGCGGCGCAATAGTGATTTCAGCCATGCCATTGTACGGGTCCAAAACAGAATCCCCTGCTGGGTAGCCTAGGTCTGAAAGTATAAAAGCAACAATGTTGGTGTATTCTTCATCCAGCAGTGAGCCAGGATTTTCTGACGGCATTTCGGACACTATCCGCGACCAAAAACCTTCTAGTGATCGTTGCTCCCAGTATGACCAAATGTCGCGATAGAATTTTATGTCGTGGCAGTTCCTGCAGGAGGCATTGTAAGTGGCTTCGCCGGCGCTGGCCTGTTCAAGTGTGAACACGCCTTCAGCGGTTGTTGTGGTCTGGGCAAAAGACTGCGAGCTCAAAAGGACGCTGAG
The DNA here is from genome assembly GCA_964352445.1 of uncultured Pseudohongiella sp. Taxonomy (GTDB): domain Bacteria; phylum Pseudomonadota; class Gammaproteobacteria; order Pseudomonadales; family Pseudohongiellaceae; genus UBA9145. Next base: position 64,508 of record CAYGSO010000016.1, read on the forward strand.
AGCTAAAGCGGCAACGCTTGGAATTCTGGAAAGTCTGTTCACGTAAGTAATCTCCACATAGTCTCTCTGGGTAAGCGGCTGAGCTTCGTAATAGCCAAAGGCCGCTCATATTGTTTTTATCATTTGTGCTGGAACTGAGGCTAAGTCGTCGAATTTAACCTATAGCATGAAGCCGGTAAAGTGGGTTTCCAACAGCGCTTAGTTTTACCCTTGGCCGTTTGCGCAGTTAGGGCTGTAAAGCGTGAGTCAGAATCGGGGTAGGTTTACCGGCCACCCCGATTCCGCTAGATCACTTCTTGCTTTGTGGCTGTGTGTTATAGCGCAGATCTAATGTCACTGGCTGTGACGGGTGCGGAGGATCGATGCGGAACTCCTGCGTGCCCTGAGAGTGGCCATGGTGCCAGAAACGGGCAACGCGGCGCGCCTCTGCCTCGTTGGCATTGATTGGAAAGCTGCTGTAGTTGCGCCCGCCGGGGTGTGACACGTGGTAGGTGCAGCCGCCAAGGGAGCGACTGTTGTGGGTATCTACCACATCAAACACTAAGGGCGAATCCACTGGGATAGTAGGGTGCAGCGCCGAATAAGGTGCCCACGCTTTGTAACGCACCCCAGCCACATACTCGCCCTCTTTGCCGGTAAACTGCATCGGCAGTTTGCGGCCGTTACAGGTGACGATGAAACGGTTGCTGGTTAAATTGCGGGCCTTCACCTCGAGGCGTTCAACTGACGAATCCACATAGCGGGAGGTGCCCGAACCCGATGACTCCTCGCCCAGCACATGCCACGGCTCTATAGCAGAGGTTATCTCCAGTTCAATACCCGCGATATGCAGCGTGCCAAAGTGGGGAAATCTGAATTCTTGAAAGGGCGAAAACCAGTCCAGTTCAAACTCATAGCCCGAGCGCTTGAGATCATCCACCACCCAGCCAAGGTCTTGCCAGACATAGTGAGGCAGCATAAATCTATCGTGCAGTTCGGTGCCCCAATTGATCAGCGGGTTGGTGTAGGGGTGCTGCCAAAAATGCGCTACGAGGCTGCGTAGCAATAACACCTGAAGAGCGCCCATTTGCCAGTGGGGAGGCATCTCGAAGTTACGAAACTCTACCAAGCCTAAACGGCCAGTTGCGCTGTCGGGTGAGTAAAGTTTATCCACACAGAACTCAGCGCGGTGAGTGTTGCCAGTAAGATCCACTAGAAAGTTACGCAGGATGCGGTCTACTACCCAAGGTTGAGGCGATTCAATGTTGGCAAGCTGCTGTAGCGCAATTTCTAACTCGTACAGATTGTCATCACGTGCCTCATCAACCCGCGGTGATTGACTGGTTGGGCCGATAAACTGACCGGAAAACAGATACGACAAACTAGGGTGGTTTTGCCAATAGCGAATTAAGCTGCCCAGCAGATCGGGGCGGCGCAGAAACGGGCTGTCTTCGGCTTTGGCTGCGCCCATGGTGACATGGTTGCCACCGCCGGTTCCGGTGTGCTTGCCGTCGAGCATGAACTTCTCTGTGCCTAGCCTGTTCACCCGAGCAGCCTCGTTTAGAGTTTGCATGATTGAGGTGATTTCCGGCCAGTCGCGGGCAGGGTGCACGTTGACTTCGATTACTCCGGGGTCTGGGGTGATCATCAGTTTGCGCATGCGATCATCGCGGGGCGGCTCATACCCTTCGAACATGATTGGGCAGCTGAGTTTGCCTGCTACTACTTCTATTGCCTCAAGCAATACTAAATAGTGAGACATGCGACCTATTGGCGGCAGAAACACATGCAGGCGGCCATCGCGTACTTCGACACACATGGCGGTTTTGAAAATCGTCGCTTCAGTGGTCTCGTCAGCCGCTGTCTTGGTCTGCTTGGGTTTTACCGCTAGATCATCGGTGTTATCGAAGGGATCTTTTGGAAACTCCAGCGGCGTTTTCTCTGGTGCCTGCCAGGGAATGCTCTCCAGCGGCAGGCGGTAACCCATGGCAGAATCGCCGGGCACCAGAAACATGGCCTCGCGCTTAAAATGCCAGCGGCAGCTGCCCCAGCCTTCGTGTTGTTTGTTCTCAATCCAGGCTAGTGGCAGGGCATAACCGACAGTGCGGTCAAGCCCGCCCGCGAATACCTTGCGCAGCCTTTCGCGCTCTAACGGATCGGCTAGTTTGCTGTCGTCCACCGTGACGTTTGCCGGCAAAGTGCCTTCACGGGCGATGTAGTGAAGCTTGTCTTCAAACCCGGGCAGTGCGTGGTCGGGTTTGATGTGAAGCTCTTCGCAGAGGGCTTCAATAAACAGCTTTGCCGTTTCCGGCTCGGTCTTGCCCGGTTGGCTGCGCTGCAGCAGTAGCTTGGTGTTTTTCCAAAGTGGCTTTTTGTCTGTACGCCAAAACAAGCCCAGCGCCCAGCGCGGCATAGGCTCGCCGGGATACCACTTGCCCTGACCAAAGTGCAGAATGCCGCCGCGGCCAAATTCTTTTTTCAGTTTAAGCAGCAGCTCTTCGGCTAGGGTTTTTTTGTCATCCCCAAGGGCTGCGATGTTCCACTGGGGGCTTTCCATATCGTCTATGGAGACAAATGTAGGCTCACCGCCCATGGTCAGCTTAACTTTGTGTTTCTTAAGCTCCTTGTCGATTTTCATGCCTAACTTGTCAATGTTAGCCCACTGGGTTTCGGTATAGGGCTTGGTGACCCGAGGGTCTTCATGGATGCGAGTAACCACGTTGGAGTGTTCGAACTCCACCTCACACACTTCGGTTGCGCCGCTAATTGGCGCCGCCGCAGTTGGGTCTGGGGTGCAGGCAAGAGGAATGTGGCCTTCAGCAGCAAGCAGGCCAGAGGTAGGATCTAGCCCAACCCAGCCGGCGCCTGGTAGGTAGACTTCGGTCCAGGCGTGCAGATCTGTGAAATCTTCCGCGGTGCCCGAGGGGCCATCGAGAGATTTTACATCAGACACCAGCTGCACCAGATAACCCGAGACGAAGCGGGCCGCTAAACCCATATGGCGAAATAATTGCACCAGCAGCCAGGCCGAATCGCGGCAAGAGCCTGATTTTAGAGTCAGAGTGGTTTCGCAGTTTTGCACCCCAGGTTCCATACGCACCAGATAACCTAGCTCCTGCTGCACCAAACTGTTTACTTGAGTAAGAAAATTGATGGTAGGGCCGCTGGTTCTGTCAATGCGCTTGATAAGCGCCATCAGCTCAGGACCTCGCTCTGTAATCGCCAAATAGGGCGCTAGATCATGCATAACCGCTTGGTCGTAGCTAAACGGAAACTTCTCCGCGCTTTCATCAAGAAAGAAATCGAAGGGGTTGATTACCGTCATGTCAGCAACCAGTTCAACCCCAAATGACAGCAGCTTAGCTCGCTCTGGGAACACTAGGCGTGCGAGGTAGTTAGAAAACGGGTCCTGCTGCCAATTAATAAAATGGGATTTCGGCTCCACATTCAGTGAATAGCTCTCGATTGGCGTGCGGCAATGGGGCGCGGGCCTTAGTCGCACAAGGTGAGGCATGATCTTTACGGTACGATCAAAGCGATAAACAGTCTTGTGGCTGATAGCGATTTTAATGGCCATGGGGCGAGGTAACCTGTTTTAAGCAACTGAATGCAAAGTATTGAGGGCTAGGGGGCAATCATACCATTAATGGAAGTTGGCGTGACGGGGGGATTGGCGGGGGAGCTTTGTAGTGGGCGAGAACAGGCGCGATCCGTGGCCAGGTGTCTATTGGCCTGCTGCGAAATCACACACCGCGCAGCGCCCAAATTTGAAGAATTTTCATTTTGGCATATGATTGTCGCAGTAATGTCGTAGAGGAAATCGGGTTTTTCAGTCAGGATGCTACTTTAAAGCGCTATGGCTGTGAGAATTCATTATGGAAATGAACGTTAATCGTGAATTAATCAAAGCACTGCGGCTAAATAAGTCTTGGTCGCAGGAGAAGCTGGCAGAAACAGCTGGGGTTAGCCTGCGTACGGTGCAGCGAGTTGAAACCGACGCTGTGGCGTCTTTGCAATCTCGGATCGCCATCGCCAGTGCGCTTGGGGTCGAGCCGGCTGAGTTAGACATTGACACTTCCAGCCATGGGCAGCGCACCGACCCAGAAGAGGCAGCGCGCAGCTTTGAGCTTTTGCGGTTAGCATGGCGCGAGTATGTCAAACCGCTACTGCGTTTTGCCGCATTGATAGCACTTTGGGTAGGGATGATTTCTACCGCTTTTTTAATACTAACCACCCTGATCAGCGGCCTGTTCTTCTGGGAGGTGACACCTTTAACGTTCTTGCAAAGTGCCGGCCAAGGTCTAATCGGGGCGTTGTTGTTTTTGCCAGTATTTTTTATCTTCTATTGGCTATACAAAATCATGACTAAGCCAAGCACTACCGAGCCCACAGCCCACTCGCCGGCCAAGTAGTTACTAACCCCTTAAACCTAGCCCCGGTAAGGAGATAGTAGAGGCGTTAGGGTACAAAGTTTTTAGTCGAGCAGCTGCATTTAAAAATACGCTTTAGGTTTTGGCTGGTGTGGCGGCTCGGCGAAGAATTAAATTCAGTCGCATCAAAACGGCCGCCGCTTCGGCAATTCATTTTGTCTAACTAAACCACGGCTTTTATCAGATTCCCTTGCCGCCTAAACCACCCTGCCACCGTGTAGCGATCTCGGTTAGTGGGCAGCACTTCGTGCTCGAAATCCTCACTCAAAAATAGCACCAAAGTCGCCAGTCCTGGGGTCACTTTTACCAGCTCCGAGCCATCTTGCGGAGAATAGATCACCAGTTCGCCGCCATGGTCTGGCTCCCAACCGCGGTTGAGATAGACAACCAATGACAATACCCGATTAGACTTTCCTTTAAAGGCGTCCAGGTGCTTGCGGTAGAAGTCGCCGGTCTGGTAATGGGAAAAATGGGATTCGAACGAAAACAGGCCAAGAAACAAGCGCCGGTTCAAATACGCCTGTAGCTGTTGGCTCCAGTTCAGCCAGCAGGCTGCGGCAGGATTGGTATCGTCTATCCAGTGGATGCGGTCACGTCGAACAAAGCGGTTGCGGATTTTACCGCGGCCCCGACCAGTGCCGGCCGCATGGAATTTCTGACGTTCCAGCTGACCTAGGTAGTCCAGCAGACTGTCAGTAACGTCCTGCGGCAACGCCGAAGGCAGACACACGTAGCCCTTGGTCTCTAAATTCTGAGAAATGGTTTCAAATAAATCGTCGCTGGGAGGTGTAGGCCCAAGTAGCAAGTCATTAGCGTTATTCATGGCAATCCACTCTTGTGCGAAGGACAACAGAAAATCGCCGGAAAAATAGGGCCGGCGCGCGATTATGTCACCCATTAGGGAGATTGGGGAATAGGTAGGATGGAATAACTTGGTACCTGCAAACTAGCAACAGAAGGATCCTGGAAATAGCAGGTACACCGTTGAGTCGCGATTGGTCACCTAACGGCGGCGACACAATAATTGGCTGTAGCTTATTACATTCAACAGCCATGGATTATTGCTGCACCGGAGCCACCGCTTGAGCATGGTTCCCTGCTCGGTTTTAAACTAGCGAGCCAGACACAAGTTTTTGAGCCGATATAGCCAAAATTTTAGTGAGATAGTGTTTTTAAAAGCCTGTGGCAGTTTTATTGCCACCATCTTAGATCTTTCTAGTAGTCGCTACCGAGCAATGCAGCTCACAACAGCTAGTTCAATAAATCACCGACTTGGGGTATTTCATGGCTGAGGGGTCAGTACTAAGCTTGGTCATAAAATAATAGAGGTTTCCAAAGGCAGAGTTGTTTCTGCATCACTTGAGGTCCGCGCGAGTTACGACGAGCGCTAGGTTTGAGCAAAAAGCCACTGGCCGGAAAAATAGGAGTAAAACTATGAACGTAGCGAAATCGGGTTTGCTCAAAGCCTTCGTATTGCTCTCAATGCTTTTTTCTATAAGTGGTTGTTGGGGGGTGTATGCGGTTTCTGACGAAACGAATTCTGGTATTGCCTATTTTCCGATTGTACAAAAAGACATTGTGACAGCAGTTTACTTAGAAGAATGGGACGAAATTCAGCTAACATTCACTCAAGAAAGGTGCTCTGGTGTTGGGCAAAATCTGCAGTGTGAAAGCATTGATAGGGACGATTTAAAGCGGACGTCTTATTCAACGGATGAGACTTGCACTGCGGAGATTTCTAAAAACTACGTGGGCGCGGAGTCGACCAAAGCAGCCTTTGATTTAGTCATCAACTATTTTGATACTCACCAGGGTAGTTGCGAAAATAAATTGAAGCCTGCGGCCCCAGTGCGTAAAGCAATTAGCGCCATAGGTCATGATGCTGATGGGCTGTCAACAATTGGAGTGGAGCGGGAACAAATTGCCGTGGCTAGTAAAGTGGCTAAATACATTAATGTAAAGGTCCCTGTAATTGGGAGTGCCACTGCAACGGTAGCTCTAAACGAAAAAGGCACGCTGACATCAGCGACCGCTACAGTTGAACCTAAAACCCTTGAAACAATACTTGCCGCGTTGCCGATTAAGGATTTTATATCCTTCGACCTAGACTTGAACGAAGTTGCAGCTGCGCCAGTTGCTGATCAAGACACTTCTGAAAAACCGTTGAGAGAAACGTCTGATTTTAAAACAACCAAAACAAGTTTAAGTGTCACTCGGTACCAGCGGTTATACAGTGTTACGGCACCGGACAATGAGCAAAGATCAAGCCTGCCGGCCGCCAGTGCGTGTGGCGCAAATCTCGCTATAGTAGAGCGTAAAAGTGAGGTCGGCGCAGCCAAGAAACCAGACTCTAGCTCGATTACTTTTCAAGGATCGGTAAAGCTTCCTGAGGTTGACACAGAGGGATCACAAGACAGCGACAAGTAGCTCACTATTTATAGGATGCCCGCGAGACAGAAAAGTATTGCTACAACTATATCAACACTAATAACGAAAATTTTAGGTCGCCGCTGATTCGAAAGCCAGGTAAATAGCTGTGCTCCCAAAAATTAAACTCGCCAACCCTATACTTTTAAACTGATAATAAATGGAGCTGAAATATGAAGAAAACAACTGCGAAAAAAATAAGAGCAACATCAGACTTAAGCGCGGAAGTCGGCCAATCTACCGTTGACAAGCTGATAGACTCTGTTGATTTTCCCTTTACTATTGTTGAGAAGTCCAAGAGCTTCCCAGGCTGCAATAAGTCTTCCTTTAATCAGATCAATATTGAAAACGATGCCTTATATGAATATAAGGCGAAAGAAATCGATCGATTGTTTAAAAACGCAGTATCACAGCCTGATGATCTTGGTTTCTTGGGTACTAAGCAAGAAATAAGGGATCAGGGAGATATTCTAGACATTGTGAATAATGAATTGCTTTCTGTAGGCGGAACCATAATCGAACAGGCAAGAAAGGCGCTTGATGTTGCTACAAATGATCCCTCCAACTACCAAGGTCCTTCTGTAAAGGAACTGACTGATATAATCGATGGGGGGGTCGAAAAGCTAACTACAAGAGCGGGTTTCGGGTTATACGCGTGGGGGAAATATATTAGGGTCAATCTTGAGAAAAAGCCTTCCATCAAACTTCAATCGCCCAAAATAGTTCTAAACGATATCGAAGTAGAAGCGAAAGCAACGGGTGAATTGTGGGCTTCTTACAAATGGCCAAAGTGTTACAGGTGGTGCACTAGATGGAAGATCGTTACCAAATGCTCAAGAATTGCCAGCGTCACGATGACGGTGAAAGTGAAAGCCAATTCCCATATTGATATTCATACCCAAGGTGCAAAGGTACTAGCTAAGCTGGTAATCGATTATTTAGCGCTTAACTATCCGGTATTAGACAAGCTCGATTTCTCCAGCTTAGCAAACAAAGGTTTGAAAGATAAGGCGGTATTCGTGTTTGATGCAGGCCAATTAGTTGCCACTGTACCAGTTATCGAAAAAGACTTTAAGGCAGCGCAAGTTCGCCTTCCTAGTAGTGCTGATAGCGTTAAGGTTGAAATATCCATCGTCAAGGTAGGCTGATACGTCTTGCTCCTTATCAGCTAATCATTAATCTACGCTATTGTAGGATTTTACGCGGAGCGTTCTGTATCATGAGCCAAGAAAAAGCCGTTGTCTTATTTTCAATTAGCTTTTCTAGATGACGGATTTGTACTTTTCTTATTGTCATTTTACGACACTCTAGCCAGGTTGAAGATCCTGGAATATTAGGTTTCCTGAGCCTTGATCTCTTCTGCATTCGATAGTTGGAATACTGCAGTGTCTGAGTCCTGCTTTAGCTGCATCAGAATCTTATATAGATCATCTCCAATCCGTACTTTAGGAATGCATAGCGCACTTCTGCTGGAAGAAAAGGTCGAGTAGTCTCCTGGCTCAAAACTCTCGACAGCCTTGGAAAATATACCATCCTACACTCAAAAATTGGGGCCGTTACGGTAATTTCTAAGACTGTTTAAAAGAAGTACCTTCACAATACGGTGACGAAATGGACGGCAGGAATGGACAATCGAGTTCCTGAGAAAGTAGGATAAAAAGTGCCAATCTTGGACCCTATTACAAAGCCATTTAAATCGTTGTACCTAGAGCTATTGCAAGCATTGGCTTTATAGTGGCAGCTCATGCTGGCAGCAGCATTGGGGATGTTGAGCGCAGATTGCTAGAATTCTCTTGGAAAGAATTCCCTAACTATCCTAATTTGCAGCTACTGTGCAACTAAGGTGTCAAAGAAATTATCCCATCAGCTCCCCCGCACACTTACTTCTTCAATGCGACGTTATTGCTGACATACTAGCCCGTCAAAGCTGTGGCAAGAGAAACTTAGCCGACGGTATCGGGGTAACTGTTGTTGGCAAACTATGCAACAGCAAGAATAATAACACCGAGCAACAGAGGGCCGAGTTCTTGTTAAAAATGTTCGGTATATCAACGTCAAACTGTGTTTAGTGGTACTTTAGAGAACTGGGCTAGTTTTCCTTTGTCTGTGTTGGGTCAACTCTACAACGTTGCTGTTGTTTTCCTTGGTAGTCTGGTGCGTTGTAGCAGGCTGAAGTGTCTACGGCATCGGAGTAATCACTTTGATACCTCTGTCACCCTACGCCCCCGCCTCTTTTTAGAGGACTATCCACGAGTTATCGTTGTTTGACTTCGCGTCAATCCACTGAGGCAGCAGGTTGTGGTAATCTAAATAGCGTTGTTGAGGTTTTCGTGGGTGGAGCTCGCTACTGCACCTCTTGTATTCAATTTAGGCCTGAATTAACTATCACTAAAAAGATTGGCAAGGGCTCACCAATATCTTGATTTCCCCGAAAAAACCTATATCCTTCGCGCTCTTTTTTTGTGGCCCAATCTTTCACTTCGGGAAACATCCATGGCTTCTGATCTTCCATTATTTACCGGCAGCGCGACCTTTCTGCGCCGGCCAGCCTGCGAGGACGTTGCAGCGTCTCCGGCTCAGGCAATGATTCTTGGTGCTCCATTTGATTTGGCAACCACAGGGCGTGCAGGTGCCCGGTCTGGGCCGGCGGCGATTCGCCAAGCCTCGGCTAACCTAGCATGGGAAGAGTCCCGCTGGCCTTGGGATTTCGATGCGGCGCACTTCTTAAATGTCGTTGATCTGGGTGATGTGAACCCAGCAGTAGGGGATCCTCGGGCCTTTGTTGAAGCCTTGCAAAGCAGGGCCGCTGAGGTGGTGAATGCAGGCAAACACCTGATCACCTTGGGCGGCGACCACTATATATCATTGCCTTTGCTGCGGGCTCACGTTCAAAAGCACGGGCCGCTAGCGCTGATCCATTTTGATGCCCACACCGACACCTATGGCGAGGGCGGAGAATTCGATCACGGCACTATGTTTAAACGGGCGCTGGATGAAGGGCTGCTGGTGGCTGACCGGTCGATTCAAATAGGCATACGCACCGCTTACACAGCCGAAGGTCACCCGTTCGAAGTAATGGATGCCGCTTGGATCAATGAGCACTCTGCGGCAGAGTGCGTTGCTCGGGTGGTTGAGCGAGTAGGAGGCGCCAAGGCCTATTTGAGCTTCGACATCGACTGCTTAGACCCAGCTTACGCGCCGGGTACAGGCACCCCTGTGGTTGGAGGTCTGAGCTCTGACCGAGCGCTGCAGATTGTGCGCGGCTTGGCTGGGCTTCCGATTTGCGGTTTTGACGTAGTGGAAGTTGCACCGGCCTATGACCATGCCGAAGTCACGGCGCTAGCCGGCGCAACTTTAGCATTGGAATTTCTTTATTTGCTGGCAGCAGCATATCGCAAAAAGGATCTAGCCCATGAGTAACTGGACCATAAAAGATGCAGAAGAGTTGTATGGTATTCCCTACTGGGGCGATGGCTATTTTGGCGTGAGCGAAGACGGCAAGCTACGTGTTCTACCCGATGTGGGTAAGCGTGAATTTCCTATCGCGCTGCAAGACGTAGTGGAGGAACTGCAGGAAAAAAACATTCAGTTTCCCGTTGTTATGCGCTTCCACGACATCCTGCGAAACCGAGTTCGCCAGCTTAATGAAACCTTTAACGAGGCAATCAGCGCCCACGAATATAACGCGCCCTATCGCGGCGTGTTCCCGATTAAAGTAAATCAAATGCGCGAGGTCGTGGACGAAGTTGTGGAAGCGGGGCGGCCTTATCACTATGGCTTGGAAGCAGGCTCAAAGCCGGAGCTTATGGCCGTGCTGTCGTGCAACACAACCTTAGAGTCGCTGATTGTGTGCAACGGCTATAAGGATGAAGACTACATGCGCTTGGCTTTGCTTGGGCGCAAGCTTCACCGTCAGGTTGTGGTTGTCATCGAAAAGTTTAGTGAAATAGAAACCCTGCTGCGTCTGGCGACAGAAATGAATGTTCGCCCTCTCATTGGTTTGCGCATAAAAATGCGGGTTAAAACCGAGGGCCGGTGGAGTGAGTCTAGCGGGGGTGGGGCGAAATTTGGCCTAACCATATCGGCTATTCTTAACGCTATCAGCTTGATTCGCGAGCGCGGTTACGGCGACTGTATTTGCCTGCTGCACTTCCATGTGGGCAGTCAGCTTTCTGATATTCGTTATGTCAAAGAAGCGGTGCAGGAAGCTGCCCGTGTCTATGCGCGTTTATATAAGCGGGATGTGCCTTTGCGCTACCTGGACATCGGTGGCGGCCTTGCCGTGGACTATGACGGCAGCCAGTCACAGAACCATTCGTCGATGAACTACACGATGGCGGATTATGCCTCCGGTGTGGTTTTCGAAATTAAACAGATCTGCGATGTGGAAGAGGTGCCTCACCCAGCGCTAGTCAGTGAGAGTGGGCGCGCTATCACGGCTCACCACTCCTGCGTTGTTATGCAGGCCATTGGCGAAGTTTCAAACAGCGCCAACCCTGTATCTACCGAACCGGTGGAAGACGAACATATCTTGGTCACTAACATGCACAGCCTGCTAGTTAGCTTGGGCGATAAGAAAAACCACCAAGATATCTATAACGATGCGTCATTGCTGCTGGTGGATATTTTGAGCGCATTCAAGCTGGGGATTCTCGGCATTGAAGAACTGGCGCGCTCGGAAACTTTATATTGGCGCATAATGAATGCTATAGCGCGGGAGCTCGAGCCCGATGAGCGTGGCTCGGAAGATCTTCTAGAGCTGCAATCAACCACCACGTCACAGTATCTGTGCAATTTTTCGTTGTTCCAATCAGCAGCAGACATCTGGGCAATCCAACAGGTTCTGCCCTTGGTGCCAATAGCACGATTGAATGAAGAGCCTACCCAGAACTGCACCCTAGCTGATATCACCTGCGACAGCGACGGGCGGATTGTTGATTTTATCGGTGCTCACGCCAAGAACCCAACCTTGCCACTGCATCCACTAGTATCAGGTGAGCCCTATTTTATCGGCATGTTTCTCACCGGGGCTTATCAAGATGTTATGGGTGATACTCACAATTTGTTCGGCCGGGTTAATGAGGTTCATGTTTTTTGCGACACCCAAGAACCTGGCGGATTCTATATCGAAGAATACGTGCCGGGCTCGACGGCGTCACAGGTGCTAGGGGTTATGCAGTATAACCCGCCAGCCATGGCCGCCGGGGTTAAAACCCTGATTGATAAAGAAGTCGCGGCAGGCAACATGGGCTCCCGTGAAGGTGTGAAGCTTTCCGATTTCTACGAGGCGGCGCTTGGAAGTTATACGTATCTGGGAAACTAAGTCGCAACTACTGAGGGACTAAGGGACACCTATAATTTAATAACTTAACTGATTAGTCTTTTTGCGTTTTTGACTATCTTGACATAATGCATAGGATCGGACCGATCGCGCACCAACCTGCGCGATTGGCCTGTTATAGGCATGATTTGGAGCAGCG
>CAYGSO010000017.1:0-70076 GCA_964352445.1 uncultured Pseudohongiella sp.
GTCGATGCCAACGTACTTATTTTCTCTCGTATCCGGGAGGAGCTGGCAGAAGGCGTGTCGCCACAACAGGCTATTGATGCAGGCTATAACCGTGCGTTTACGACAATTTTTGATGCCAATCTGACGACGTTTTTGGTAGCAGTGGTTTTGTTCACGATCGGTACTGGGCCCGTAAAAGGCTTCGCCGTTACCTTAATGATAGGGATTGTCACTTCAATGTTCACGGCCATCGTTGGAACCCGTGCAATAATTAACTTTATCTACGGTGGGCGCAAAGTTAAGACTCTTTCCATAGGCGGCAGACAGCCAGAACCTGCTGCGCAAGCATAAAAAATAAAAGGCGTTCACATGGTACACAGCACAGAATTCGACTTTATGGCCTATCGCAAGATTGCAGCGATTGGTTCTGGCATCCTAATTATTGTTTCAATCGTCTCGCTACTTTTTAACTCTTTGCAATTTGGTTTGGACTTTACCAGCGGCACATCCGTAAGGTTAAGTTATTCAGAGCCGGTTGAAATTCAGGCAGTGAATTCGGCACTGCAAGAAAATGGCTATGTCGATGCAGTGGTAGTTCGGTTTGGCTCAGACCGAGACATTCGAATCATTTTGCCGGTTGATGCAGAAATCGCCGCCGAAGGCCAGGCCGCCGCGGCGATTGAGGTGGGTGAAACCATCGCCGCATTGCTGCAGCAAACCAGCCAATCGCAAATTAGTCTGCTGGGCTCAGACTATGTCAGCGCCAAAGTTGGCGAGGAGCTTGCGGAGCAGGGCGGTCTAGGTATGTTAGTGGCTTTAGGTATTATCATGGTGTACATCGCTGTGCGCTTTCAGTTTAAGTTTTCAGTTGGCGCGGTTGCGGCACTGGCCCATGACATAGTGATCACCTTGGGTATTTTTTCCGTGTTTGGGATTGAGTTTAATTTGAATACACTCGCGGCGCTGCTGGCGATTGTTGGTTACTCATTGAATGATACGATTGTGGTATCGGATCGAATCAGAGAAAACTTTCGCCGCCTTCGCAAAGGGTCCCCAATAGAGATGGTTAACGTAGCGCTTAATCAAACTCTGGGTAGAACGCTAATTACTTCATTGACTACCTTGTTGGTGCTGGTGTCCATTTTGCTAATTGGCGGTGAGTCCACGCAAGGCTTTGCTATCGCACTGATCATCGGTGTTGTAGTTGGTACCTATTCTTCAATTTATATCGCCTCCAGTGTCATTCTCTACATGAATGTCACCAAAGAAGATCTGATGATTCCGATTAAAGAAGGAGCAGATCTCGAGAGCACGCCATAAATTCAAGGGTCATGGCTCTCGCCCTGTCGCTTTTGTTACTTCGCCTAATAAATTGCGCTTGGCGAAACAGGCCTTTATTGCTATGTTCAGCAGCCTGAAGTGCCCTAGTTAATTAAGGACAAAGTGAAGTGGGTTTGCTAGACCGACAAAAACCGCTCAAAGCTCGCTGGCCTCGCTCGCTAGTGATATTCCTAATCACCGGCTTGGCTATTATTAGCGCCACAGCCAAGGCTCAAACTGCTGAGCTATTTCCTCGCCCTGCTGGCTTGCTGCCAGCGGTCGCGTTTTGGACAAAAGTCTACACTGAAGTCGATACCCAAAGTGGCTTTCTGCACGACTCCCAAAATCTGTCAGTAATTTATGCCGCGCTGCCCCGTGATACTAAAATTATAGAAGATCGCCGTAGGCAGATTCAAGAAGACCTGCGGGAGCTCGGAGCAGGCAAACGGACTCTGCTCACTCGCAGTCAGAAAGAGATCTTAGCCCTGTGGCCAGCCGATGTTAGCAACGAGACACTGCGCCAGGCGTCCAGCACAGTGCGCTGGCAGTTGGGTCAGTCAGATCGATTCTTGGCTGGGCTGCAGCGTTCAGGGGCTTACCGCAGCTATATCAATCAGGTAATTCGAGAGCGCAATTTGCCTTTGGCCTTAGGTGCGCTGCCCCATGTAGAATCTTCGTTTAACCCTGGCGCTTATTCAAGCGCCGCCGCAGCAGGAATGTGGCAATTTACTCGGGCAACGGGTCAGCGCTTTATGCGTATCGATCATATTGTTGACGAGCGCATGGACCCCTATACGGCGGCGAATGCGGCCATGAGTTTGCTTGAGTACAATTATTCTGTATTGGGCGAGTGGCCATTGGCACTTACTGCCTATAATCACGGTGCCGGAGGCATAGCTCGAGCTGTGCGGGAGACTGGCACCACGAACATTGAAACCATTGTTGCCAAGTATAAGGGCCGGGCGTTTGGCTTTGCGTCTAGAAATTTCTACGCTCAATTCTTGGCTGTGCTGGACGTCGAAAATAATGCCAAGCAGTACTTTGGTGATATCCGATTAAACCCAGCGCCAACATTTGTTGAGGTTGAGATGGATTCGTTTATTGATGCTCAAGTGTTGGCCCAATCGGTAGGGATTTCACTAGAACAGCTTCGAGCGGACAACCCAGGCCTGCGCCCAGTCGTGTGGGAAGGCAGTAAGCGTATTCCCAAAGGCTTCAGAGTAAAAATGCGCGAGGGCACTGTTGGCAGCGGTGATTTGCTGGCCTTAGTCGCCAACGACTATAAATTTGCCGTACAAACACCTGATGTAGCTTATGAGATTGTGCGCGGCGATAGCCTATCGGTTATAGCCCGCCGATTTAATACTACTGTTGCTCAACTAACCTCGTTAAACCAGTTGGCCAGTAGTCACCGAATTCAGATAGGTCAGCGCCTGTTGCTGCCACAAACCACGGACTCGGGTCAGTTGGCATTTGATAGCAGCGTAGTAGCCACAAGCGATGGTCGTTACACAGTAAGACGAGGCGACACCGTGTCACTTATCGCTGCCCAATTCCGCACCACTGAAGCCCAATTGCTTGCTGCTAACGGTATCGCTGATCGCAATCGCATCTACCCAGGGCAGGAATTGCGCTTGCCCGGTTATGAGGGCAGCGGCGTCCAGATAGCCGCAATAAATACCAATTCTACCCCGGTACCGCCCACTGAGATGCAGTTTTCCGAGGAACCACTAGTGCAGAGTGCGGCGCCTAGGCCAGCTGTCACGCAGACGCCGGAGCCTATTGAAACTCCAGTAGAGCCCCAGATCGAACTGGCTGCAAACCCTATCGAAGACGAAATTTCGCCGGCAGGGGTGCTAGATGGTGAGGAGGAGTTGGAATCAGCTGTAACTCCTAGTGAGCAAGTTGCTGTGGCGGTGGATCCGGATGCGGTTGAAAGTCTTACTAGTGAAGAGTTAAGTGAATCTCTTGCCGCCGATCCTTCAGACTATTCGGTGGCCAGTAATAATACGGTCGAAATTCAAGCGTCTGAAACCTTGGGCCACTATGCTGATTGGTTAGAGATCAAAGCCTGGGACATTCGCCGGCTTAACTCGATGCAGTACCGAGATCCGGTCATTATTGGCGACAGATTGAGGCTTAGTTTTGCCAGTGTAAGTGCGCAAGAGTTTGAACGTCGTCGCAGAGAGTTTCATTCGACTCTGCAGCAGCGGTTTTTTAGCAACTATCGAATCGTCCAGGTTGAAACCTATAAAATACGCCGCAACGACAATATCGGTAAGATTGCCCGCAACCGTTATTCGACGCCAATCTGGCTGTTAAGGCAGTACAACCCTGAGCTGGATTTCAACCGAATTCAAATTGGGCAGGAGATAGACTTTCCCATTTTGGAAGCCGTTGGCGAATAGACCCGCCAACTGGTCTCAGTTTTTTTCCTTCGCCAGCAATCTGCTAAATACCTCATCGTACTGGGTCGTGATTGCAACGCCCAGATAAGCGCTTAAATCAACCAACGGCGGCATAGCGTTTTGGCGTTTAGCGGCAATCAGCCGGTTAAGGTGTTGCAAAATCACTTGAGCCGTTTTTTGATCATCTGCCTGCAGTGAGTAGAGATAGCCCTGGGGCAGATAGTCTGGGTAGGCCAGGTTGTTAGGTGCCAAGGGAATGCAGCCAGCCAAACATGCCTCCTGAACCGCCAAGCCTTGAAAATCATGCAGCGCGGTGGATAAGACCACATCGCAGCTAGCCAATAGATCGGCATAGTCCGCTTTTGACTCGATATAGCCTATGCGCCCTAAGGGGATTCCGCTGAGCTCGCTGTAGTTCCCAAGGCGTTCGATTAGTTTGGGAAACTGAGCTGGAATTTGTTTGAATTTCTCGCCAACCACATGCAGCCTGATAGGCAGTTTGGCCTCGATCAGCGCAATCACCACCTGGTATAAAAGTTCTGGTCCCTTGTCATATTCCCAGCGATGATTCCACACCACTTGGAGAGGCCCTAGAGTTTTCCCAGCAAGACTTGGCGCAGCTTGCGCTAGTGGAACTGGTAACACGGTGCTTTGCAGAAGCTGTTGATAGCAGCTGGCCGGAATTTTGTCGGGAAGTTTTTTGATCAGTGCTGCAGCGCCAGCTAGAAATGTGCGGCGGTTGTAGTGACTATTGAAAGCGATGTGATCCGCGCACAGCGCGGCGTAAAGCGGCACTAACTGATGTTCAACATTGGGCCTGGTTTGACGGTTGCCCGGGTAGGCAAATTGGTTCTCATGAAAGTAGACCAACGTGGGTATTTGCGCCAGCGATGGGACCATCCCTCGCAAAGCGCTAAGGTCAACCATGGATGTGGCGATTAGCAGGTCATAGTCTTGCTCCAGCGTTGGTTTTTCTGTCAGGGCCCACAGCAAACTGTTGCCACGAATCCGCCAAGAAAAATGCCTCGGCGATAGGGTCAACTGGGTCCAGCTGTCTTGGTCAAACAGGCGCGCGAGGCGTTCCCGCCAGAGCCGGTGGCTAACAGCGTCATAGGCTGACAGGAGAAGTATCCGGCGGGTAGTTGGTTTCATTCAATGGGCTTTGCAATGCCTAGCGCAAGCAGGTAATTTGTGGTTTCGCTTAACCTTCGGTGGCGCATGGTGAGGCTTGTCATTAAGTTGAGAGCCGCAACTGTAACAGCCGCCATTGATTCACTCCAGAGGTCACTATGAGTATCAAGCTATACGGATTCCCGATCAGTAACTACTACAATATGGTTAAAACCGTGCTAATCGAAAAAGGCATGGTGTTTGAAGAAGTGCTGGCAAAATCCAGTCAAGACAGTGACTACTTGGCCACCAGCCCAATGGGTAAGGTGCCTGCTATTGAAACCGAGCATGGTTTTTTAACTGAAACGGGAGTGATCATCGATTACTTAGATGCGCTGGGTGAAGGCCCTAGTTTTTATCCAACCGACGCCTTTGCCCGAGCCAAGGTGCAAGAAATTATTCGCTACTTGGAGCTGTACATCGAACTACCGGCGCGGCGTTTATACGGCGATGTGTTTTTTGGCCGTCCAGCCAGTGACGCTGACAAAGAAGCCACCCGAGCGGCGCTTGAAAAAGGCTTCAAAGCCTTGGCGCGCATCGCCAAGTATGAGCCTTATATTGCCGGTTCAGAGCCGACTTACGCCGATTTCTATTTCCGATTTAGCTTTAATTTAGCAACCTTAGTTTGCAAGAAAGCGCTGAATTGGGATGCTCAGGGAGAGTACCCTGAAACAAAGCGGTTGATGACCCTGCTAGATCAGCGGCCATCGATCATCAAAGTAGTTGCAGACCAAAAAGCCTAAGCTGTTTTGGCCTGTCTACTGAGGGTAGTTGCTAGATTCGAGAATTACTCCACGAGAGAGTGACTAGCGATGATTAGTTCGCTCTAGGATACCTTTGTTGGCGCTCATATCCAGAATCGTGTCGATATTTGCTTCGATGTCTTCTACCGAGGCGCCCAAGCCTAAATCGACACCGACATTTTCTCGCACATCGGCCGAGTAGTAACGGCCACCTGCGGCCTGAATAATGCGGCCATTCGGCGCTTTGTCGCTACATAAAAACACCACGGCAGGGGTTACAAGTTCGGGCGCCAAGCGCTCGGCGCTGTCCTCGAAGCCCGGCAAATCAACGGTCATACGGGTTGCGGCGATAGGGGCGATGGCATTGGTGAAGACATTGTACTTCGCGCCTTCAAAACGCAGAGTGTTCATAAATCCCACTAGGCCAAGTTTGGCAGCGCCGTAGTTGCTTTGGCCAAAGTTTCCGAATAGGCCTGATGTCGATGTGGTCATTACAATGCGGCCGTAGGCTTGTTCAACCATGATGGGCCACACGCATTTGGTCACATTGAGGCTGCCGGTAAGGTGGACATCTATAACGGCATGCCAATTTTCAAGCTCTAGCTTAGAAAACGTCTTATCGCGCAATATGCCGGCATTATTGACTACGATATCAATGCGGCCCCATTTTGCCATTACCTCGGCAACCATAGCTTGAACTGAGGCTAGGTCAGTCACAGACGCGCCATTGCTTATCGCAGTGCCGCCTGCCGCGCGAATTTCCTCAGCGACTTGCTCTGCCGCCGATACAGACCCACCAACGCCATCAACGCCGCCGCCAAGGTCATTGACGACGACTTTGGCGCCTCGCCGGCCGAGCTCTAATGCATGTTGCTTGCCTAGCCCGCCACCGGCACCGGTAACGATTGCGACGCGGTTTTCAAAACTTATTGTCATTGGTAATCCTCATTAATGTCAGATACTGCGAAATTGCGCTTGATCGCGGATTCTAAGCCTTGCCTGTGCTGGCTGCAAACCCAGACTTATTGTGGCGGCGCGCCAAGTGGCGGTGAGCTAACTAGGTCTTGTGGTTCAAGTCAGCTATTATCGAGGCTGAAGAACTAATCAGAGTGTTCCCAGCGTATGACCCAATTGAAACCAGTGCCGGCAGCCACCGTTGTGTTGCTGCGAGAAGCGGCAAAAACTCAAGAGCTTGAAGCGTTGCTGTTACTGCGCAATTCAAAGCTGGCATTTCATGGCGGGCATTGGGTGTTTCCAGGTGGGCGAATCGATCAAGGGGATTTTGATTGTGATGGCGGGCTAGAGTATCAGGCCGCTAAGCGAGCCGCGGTAAGGGAGACTTTTGAAGAAACCGGTATTGAGATCAACGAATCTGATTTAGTTCATACGGCTCATTGGACGACCCCGCCGAATTTGCCGCGCCGTTTTTGTACTTGGTTTTTTGTCTGCACCTTGCGTGATTCGGTGCCGGTGAATGTGGATTTTGCTGAAATTCTAGACCACCGCTGGCTGACCCCGGCAGCGGCGCTGGATGCGGTCAACACCTCTAACTTTGTATTGCCAAGGCCAACGCTTGTGACCTTAAAAGATATTGAACCGTATAAAACGCGCTCGGCGTTGGACGCCTATTTGGCCCAAGGCAAGATCCGAATTTTTCCCGATGCCTCGCCATATTACAATCCCAGCGAGATGGGGCTGCTGCTCAAATAAGCGGTGGAATTTCGGCAACATAAGGTCAAAAAAGGGGCGCAATGATGGCTTACTCCGACTATCCGATGTCAATGTGGGTTTGTCCCCAATGCCTCGGCGAAGTCCTTGCTTTCTGTGGTTAGTTAGTGGGATAGTTAAGCTCGATAGGGCTGAAACACAGTGCTTTCAGGTGCGGTAGGAATACAGTGAATACGTCAACTTTGTAATTCGCCTATTCCAATCCTCTTGCAAGGTCAGCCTGCCAATTTAAACTGGCTTTGCTGATTTTTACAGGATTGATTCCCCGCTGGGAGGCTCGCCATGTCAAATTACACTGACTCCCCTTCAGTTGGCCTGCAAGCTAACTAAGGGCTAGTCGCAAACTCGATTTTCAACGGTTAGAGTCTCTATGTCCTCGTCTACTTTTGACAGCTTACGCCAGACCCTAAGTCAGCTTCGACGCCGCAGGCGCAATCTTTTTCTGTTACAGCAAATAAGCTACTTCGTAATCGCCGCAAGCGCTGTGTTCCTTGTCGCCTTGGGCGGTGAGGTGTTGCTAGAGCCAAGTAAATCCGGAAGCCTCGCGCTGTTCGGCTCTATGACGGTTGCAATTGCGGGATTCGCAGTCTGGCTTGTCAAGACAATAGGGCGGCAGAACTCCGACGATAAGCGTTTAGCTCACTATGTTGAAGATCATATTCCGGATCTCGAACAGAGATTGCTGACCTCGTTAGAATTTACTGAGGAAGACCTCGAGAATGGTAAGAAAGGCGTCTCGCAACAGTTTATAAGGCAGTTATGGGAAGACGCTAAGTCCCATGTTACACAGCAGCAGGCCGAAGTTCGCACGGTAGCGCCAGCGCGGGGCACATGGGTTTCATTGGCTTCCGCTCTCAGCTTGGTTTTGCTGTTAGGCATAATAGTTGGCAGCACAGAGTCTTTGTTTTCAGCCGCCAGCCGACTAGCTTGGCCGTTTGCTATTTCAGAATCTATTGACGTCATAGAAGTTCGCCCGCAAGTAGAGATCGCAGTGGAGCCGGGTACGATTGAAATGCAGCGCGGTGAGAGTCTCACCATCATAGCTCGGGTAAAAAACGCCATCCCCGCAACAATTAACCTTAGACTACAAGATGACAATCTTAACTGGCGCGATCTCACTATGAATCGTGACGGCAGCGACGCCGAGGGTGCCAGTTACAGCTATTTCATGCCATCCGTTGTCGAAGACACTACATACTATGTAAGTTTTGATAACCCGGGCGAAGAGTCCTCTCCCCAATACACCGTTAGTCTGTTTGATTTACCCCAAGTTGAGCAGATAGATTTGCTGTTTGACTACCCACAATATACCGGTCTAGATGACGTTCGCGAAGACGCTGTGGGTGACATGGTTGTGCCTGTTGGCACAGTGGTTGATTTCGAAGTTACGTTCAATAAAGCAGTCACACGCGCCGTCGTAGAATTTGATCAGGCTTATGACGACAGCGAAGCCGAGCAAAACTCACCTGAGCCCTACGCTGACATTCAGCTTTCTATTACCTCCGGAAACATCGGCAGAGGCCAATTTACTGTGACCCAAGACGGTGTCTATCGCATCAATGCGACTGACGCGGCGGGGATGGTTAGTCTTAACCCATTGGACTATTTTATCCGTGCTATCGAAGATCAGCCACCAGAGCTTACTTTACGCCGGCCTGGTAACGATCAAGAAGTGATGCCCCTTGAAGAAGTTGTGATTCAAGTCGAGGCGTCCGATGATTATGGCCTAAGTCAATTTTCACTGAACTATAGTGTGGTTGGCGCCGATGAGGTCGGGGTGGATTTTTTGCCTAACCAACTCACTAAGCAGGTAGTTGGCGATGAGCTTATTTATTTAGAAGATCTTGCAGTAGAGCCAGGTGACTTTGTTAGCTATTACCTTACCCTAGCTGACAACAATGCCATCGATGGGCCCGCTCAGGTTGTGTCAGATATTTACTTTCTTCAGGTAATTCCAACGGATCAAGAATTTCGTCGCTCACAGGGCCCAAGCGGTCAGGGTGCTGGTGGCGGCCAAGGTGGTGGCGACAGCAGCGCCCTAGTTTCGGTACAAAAAGACATCATTGCGGCAACTTGGAAGCTAAAGAATCGACAGGCTAAAGTATCCGCGCAGGAGTTTACCAATGATGCAGAAATAATCGCTGAATCCCAGCGTGAAGCCACTGACAGGGCTAGAAAGTCCATCGAGCGCTTAGCGGAACGATTGAATTTCTCAGACGATACCTATGACAACGCGGTTGAAAATCTGTCCCTTGCCATTGAGCAAATGAATCTAGCAGCGGCAGACCTCACCATGGAGCAAGTGACTAGCGCGCTGCGCCCCGAACAAGCAGCCCTGCAGTTTATCCTTAAAGCCGAAGCCAACATTAATCGCACCGACATTAGCATGCAGCAAGGCGGTGGTGGTGGCGGTGGTGGTTCAGCCCAGCAAGAGCGCGAAGATTTGCGAGAGCTGTTCGAAATGGAGATGGGGCAGCTAGAAAACCGCTATGAAACACCTAATAGTCGCTCTGGTGGGGGCTCCCAGCAAGCCTCAGAAGAAGCTGACAAATTAGAAGAGTTGGCTCGCCGTCAAGAGGGCTTAACCGCAGCCCAGCGCAACTTAGCGCGCCGTGAAGAGCAGATGACTGAAGAACAAAAGCGCCGCGAGCTAGAGCGCCTGCAGCGCCAACAAGAACAATTAAGCCAGGAAGTAGCCCAGCTAGCACAGCAACTTTCTCGCAGTCAGCAATCCCAACAACAGCCTGGCCAACAAAGCCAGAGCCAAAGCCAAAGCCAAAGTCAAAGCCAAAGCCAAAGCCAGTCCCAAGCCTCAGGCGGTTCTGCCGGAACACAGCAGCAATCCCCGCTGCAGCGCGCGGCCGAACAAATGCAGCAGGCAGCTGACAGCGATAGCGCCTCCATTGCCGCCGCTAGAAGCCAAAAAGCCTTAGAAAATTTGCGTGAGCAGCAAAAAGAATTAGGCAATCAGTCTGAGCGATCTCTTAATCAACTGGCTCAGGCGCTTGGTCAGCGGGGCCAGCAGCTGCTAAATCAGCAGCGCGCGCTGCAGGACGCTCTGCAAGACACTATTCAGGAGCAAGGCCTCGGCCAAACTAGGCAGGAAATGCGAGGGGCTCAAGCGCTGCAAGATTTAGTTGAACAACAGCAGCAACAGCAGCGCGGATTAGATGAAATTGAGGATATGCTCAGAGCAATTATTGCCAGAGGCGACAGTGAAGATCAACGCCTCATGTCTGGTGCTCAGGCAGCAACCCGCGAATTGCGTCCCATCAAAGAGGAAATGCAAACCAGCAACCGTGTCCTACGCAACGGCATGTTGAACCTCTCGGTTGATATAGAGCAGGAATTACAAACGCCCTTAGAGGACTTGGTGCAATCTCTGCAGGCGCTAAACCCAGCCGCCTCAGGGTCTGCTTCAGACAGAGTGCAGCAAGCGGCTAACGCTGCCGAAGCGCTGAGAGAGCAAGTAGAACAACTGCAGGAGCAGGCTGCCGCCTTTGGCGAGGATGGCCAAGGCGCCCAACAAGGGGCAGGTGGACCATCTATTCGTGAGCTGCGAGAGCAGCTGCAGCAAACACAGCAATTGGCGCAGCAATTATCACAGCAGGTTCAAGAAAATCAGTCCGGGGCCCAGCCAGGCGGCGGCCGACCACAAATTGGCGGTGCCCGTGAAGGGCAGCAGCAAGGCGGCAGAGTGGGGCAGGCGCAAAACCAAGGCAATAACTCGGCCATTGGTAATGCTCGCTCAATTCGCCAGCAGCTGTCTGCGCAGGGTATCGAAGATTTCTTAAACCAACCTGAGCTATTTAGCCAGTTGCTCCAGCCAATCATAGAGCTTGAAGGCGCTCTTCGTGCGCAAGCAGAACTCAACAGCATTAACTCAAAGTTATATGCGGCTACTGATGAAGATATTCCAGAAGCCTATCGCGAGCTTGTCGAAGAGTATTACCGTGTCCTCTCGGAAAATCGAGAGTCAGAAGAATCCAGTCAGTAACCATGCCATACACACAACCTAGCCTTGTCTCCGCTCTAAGCTCGGGAAACTTTAGTTTCGCCTATTCAGTGCCTATCTGGGTGTTCGTCATCTTAGTGGCGATGATTGTCGTTGGCGTTTGGCTGACCTACTTGAAAACAACTCGTGAGATTAGCCCATTTTGGAAAGGGCTTTTGGTAGCCAATCGCTCCGGCATATTAGTCCTGCTGCTATTTTGTTTGCTAAGGCCTGTAATGAACACCGTGGAAGTGTCGCCCCAAGAAACTTATCTAGGAGTTCTCTTCGATGACTCCGCCAGTATGGCCATTGCAGATCTTGAGTCGGGTCGCACTCGGCAAGAGGCTGTAACAGAGGCTTTTTTCGAAGACGGCGTGCTTGAGCAGTTGGGGGAATCTTTTCAGCTGCGCAGTTTTCGCTTCGACAAGACTACCTCGCGAATTGCCAGCCTTGATTCTCTGATGCAAAGCGGCACGACATCGTCACTTGAACAGGCGTTGTCCTATGTTGATGATCAGCTCAGTGGTTTGCCTTTGGGGGGCATAGTCTTGGTCACTGATGGCGCTGACAATAGCGATGCCAATCCACTTGCTCTCGCTCAAAACTTAGGCGTTAGAAAAATACCGGTCTTTACTGTCGGAGTTGGCAGCGAAGACATTCCTGAAGACATCGGGATCGTCGATGTCAGCGCCGCTAAAACTGTATTGGAAGGCTCTGTGTTTAGCGTACAGGTGTCTTTGCTGCATCAAGGCTACGCCGGCCAAGAAGTAAAACTGGCAATAAAAGATGGCGAAAACGAAGTCGTTGCTAAAACTGTCACCCTTGGTGCGCAGGGGGTAACGGCTAGGTTTGAATTAGAGGTGTCGCCCGATAGACAAGAGAGAATAGTCTACGACTTAGAGGTTGAGCTGCAGCCTGGAGAGCTAATAACACAGAATAATCAGTACAGCTTTTTAGTCGACAACAGCGAAAAAGATGCCTTGGATATCTTGTATTTGGAAGGTCATCCACGTAACGAATACAAATTCATACGTCGAGCAGTCAATGGTGACGATTCCCTGCGGCTGGCAACCTATCTACAAACTGGGCCAGAAAAATATTATCGCCAAGGCATTGAGTCGCCCACCGAATTAAGCCGTGGTTTCCCAGTAAGCAAGGAAGAACTGTTTCAATACGAAGCGTTAGTTTTAGGCGATATTGAGGCTTCATTTTTTAACTCCGACCAACTCCAGATGATAGAAGACTTTGTTGCAGAGCGTGGCGGCGGCTTTCTCATGACAGGTATGGTCGATGAAGAATTTATAGGGACGGGCGTTGCAGATTTGCTGCCAATAACCTTGGTGGAGGAAGGCTTTTTGCCGCCTCAGCTGCGTGGCGGCATCAAACGCGGCAATCAGCCCACCGGCGAAGAGTTTTTCCCGCGCAAGAGTGATGCCGGGCGTTTTTCGCCGCTGCTAAAATTGGCCGGGTCAGATTTAGAGAATGACTTAGTTTGGAGTGAGCTTCCTGCGTTACAGGGTGTCTATGTCACTGGCAGGGCCAAGCCGGGAGCGACTGTTTTACTAGAACACCCACTACTGCAATACCAAAACCAAGCCTTGCCGGTCATTGCCTACCAGCGCTATGGCAGCGGCAGAAGCATGGCGATCACAACGGCTAGTACCTGGCGTTGGCAGATGATGCAAAGCGCTGCTGACCAAACCCATGAGACCCTATGGCGCCAGCTACTAAGGTGGCTTGCAGTGTCTGCCCCCCAGCGCATAACAATTGATTTTGACCGTGAATTTTACAATGTCGGTGATGAGGTAAATGTCACTGCGACTGTGCTCAATGAGGAGTATCAGCCTGACAATAATGCCACCCTTTGGCTGCAAACTACGGACCCCTTAGACCGGGCTACAGATACCCCTATGGAATGGGACATTGCAAATGATGGCGTCTATAGATCTAGTTTTATTGTGGAGGAAGAAGGCGTCTTCAATCTATTAGTGGACGTTTCCAGTGCAGCCGGGGAATCAGAAGCCGGTGGCTTGGCCCATACCACTGCATTCGTTGTAACACCGTCCCTAAGAGAATACACCAACGCGCAAATGGACAGCGGCCTATTGGCTAGAATTGCCGATCAAAGTGGCGGCGCTTATTTTCCAATAAGTCAGGTTTCAGCCCTTGCCGACGCCGTAGCATTCACGCCTAACGCTTATTCCCGTGAAGTCCAAATTGATTTGTGGGATACGCCATGGCTGTTGGCGCTACTTGTATTTTTACTCTGCGCAGATTGGATAATGCGCCGGCTTAAAGGTTTGTCATGAAACATTTAAGAACTTCAATCAAACACCTCAAGACTCTGCTAATTGCATTGCTGGGGCTGTACCAGTTCAGTTTTGCACAAGAACCAGAAAATTACGGTCAGTATTTTGTAAATGCGCCAAACGCCGACAAGTACGCCGTGATTTTAGTTGGCCCCACCGTTGGGGATGAAAACAAGCAGCGCTTTAGGCAATGGGCTTTCTCGCTGCACGATATTTTAGGCAGGGATTACGGCTATAGCTCCCAAGCGATCACTTTGCTGCACGATAAAGGGGAGAATTTAGGGGCTGGCTACGAAAGGGTGGATGGTGCCACAACCCAAGCGGGCATTACCGCTGCCTTTAGCACTCTGGCAGCGACAGTAAAAACTGGAGACCAGGTCACTGTGTTCTTGATCGGCCACGGGTCGGGAGCGGATGAGGAGGCCAAGTTTAATATTGTGGGGCCGGACATGACAGGTGCGCAGTTTGCGGCAATCCTCGATCAGTTTAAGCAGCAGAATATTGTGGTGGTGAATTCTACAAGCGCCAGCTACGGTTTCTCAGCCGCATTGTCTGGCGAAGGCAGAGTGGTCATTTCTGCTACGCGTTCGCCCTCTGAAAAATTTGACCCAATTTTCTCTCGCTATTTCATAGAAGCGCTTGATTCTCGCAATGGTGATCGTGATAAGAACAACAGGGTATCAATGCTGGAAGCGTTTAACTACGCCAAAGTCAGCGTTGATAATTGGTACGAAGAACAAGGACGGCTAGCGTCCGAGCATGCAGGGCTGGATGACAACGGTGATTCGCTTTTTTCTCTTAGTCCAGTGGTTGCAGACGCTGATGGCCGGCTAGCGGAAATTGCCTATATTGATTCGCTGGTTGATGACGCAGCCGATTTGTCGAGTGCAGCCTTAGCGCTGAAATCTCGGATGCAAGAAGTAGAAAGATCTATTTTCATTTTGCGGGGCCGCAAGGCCGATTTTATTGAGGCAGATTATTGGCAGCAAATGGAAGTGTTGCTTTTAGATCTAGCCAGGACTACAGGTCAGTTCAATGAACAAACTCAACCTTAAGGGTCTTTTGCAGTATGCAGTTGCAGGCAGTCTGCTAGTTAGCAGTGTAGCCATCAATGCACAAGTGACGAGTTTTAATCCTCCCACTGACGTGCAAACCAACAGTGTCAACGAAACGCCTTTGTTTAGAGGCGAGCAGCTGTTTTTAGTTGGCTCCTACGCAGCAGCCAGCGACGTATTTCAGATGGCTGATGGTCTCGATCGGAACGAAGGTATTGTTGGGGCAAGCCGCGCACTGGCGATGATGGGCAACTATCAAGAGGCTATTCGTTTGTGCGAAGCTGTAATTGGTAGCGCCGCTAATAGCGAATTCCCCTTAGTGAGCACACAGCTCGCTGAAGTCAAAAGAACGATCGGTCAGTCCAAGCAAGCACTTGCCATACTCGAAGCGCTCGTCACTGATATGTTTGAGCCTCCGGTGAGGACTTTAGTCCAATACGGTAGCCTGCTCAGTTTTGTTGGCGAGCGCGAAAAAGCCAGTGACGTGTTGTATCAAGCGATTGATCGCTACAACAACGGCCTAGTGTTTAGCTCAGAAGATGTGGCTATGGTGGCTTTGGCGAGTTGGCTAACCAATAATTTTCACGATGCCAATAGCTTATTCAGCGAAGCTACACGAGCGAACCCGAACAATCTCGAAGCTCATGTGCTGTGGGGTGATTTGTTTCTAGAAAAATTTAATGCGGTGGACGCCGAGCGCTCCTATCAAGAAGCGCTGGATATCAATAGTAGGTATGGCCCTGCATTGGTAGGCATTGCTCAGGTAGTGGGAGATGAAAGAGCGCTGCAACAAGCGTTGACCATAAACCCCAACAATGTAGTGGCGCTGGAAACCTACGGTCAATTAGCGCTACTGAATGGCCGAGAGAGTGATGCCGAAGAATATTTTGCCCAGGCCTTGGCTTTAAACCCTGAATCTTTAAAGTCACTCAGCACGCTGGCAGCCAAGGCGGCGTTAGAAGACCGTCAGGCCGACTTGACCGGGTATCAGCAGCGGGTTGAATCCTTCAGCCCTAAAAACCCATATTTTTTAGGTGATATTGCAGACTCTCTTGGCAAAAACTATTTGTTCACTGAAGCCGTGGCTTATGCAAGAGCATCAATCGAAGCTGATCCAGAGTACTGGCAGGGCTACACCGTGCTAGGCGGTAATTTGATTCGCCTGGGTGAAGAAGTCGAAGGCAAGGCCAATTTGGAAATCGGTTATGAGAACGACCCCTTCAATGTGATGACCTCAAACATGCTTAAAGTATTTGATACTTTGGATACCTACGCCACCTTAGAAAGCGAACATTTTAAAGTCCATATGAGCGAGCGAGATGCCAGCATTTTATGGCCTTACCTTGAGCCCCTGTTGGAAGAAGGGTGGGATACCCTTACTGCGAAATACGGCTTTGAGCCGGAAGGCCCAGTGCTTATCGAAGTGTTTGAAAAGACCGAAGACTTTGCCGTACGTTCTGTCGGGCTACCTGATATTGGGCCGCTGGTTGGAATTTGCTTTGGCAAAG
Organism: uncultured Pseudohongiella sp.; assembly: GCA_964352445.1. Classification (GTDB taxonomy): domain Bacteria; phylum Pseudomonadota; class Gammaproteobacteria; order Pseudomonadales; family Pseudohongiellaceae; genus UBA9145. The sequence continues at coordinate 16,215 of CAYGSO010000017.1, forward strand.
TCATTACCCTGATTTCTCCAGATACGCTTTCCGCAAATTGGCAAGAAATTGTCTGGCATGAATTCATGCACGTGATTACCTTACAAATGACCGGCAATAGAATGCCCCGTTGGCTGTCGGAAGGTATTTCCGTGTGGGAAGAACGTGAAGGGCGTTCTTACTGGGGTCGCAGTCAAGGCCTGGATCTTGTGCGCGCGGCGCAGCAAGACAAACTTCTGCATGTGGCAGACCTAAACGACGGTTTCTCTGGCGCTAGATCTAACGCAGACCTAGGCTTCGCTTATTTTCAGTCCTATCTGGTGGTCGACTATATTGCCCAAGCCTATGGCTTCAACAAACTGGTTGAATTGGTAGACCAATATGCAGTGGTCAAAGAAGAGGCGGATCGATTTGAAGAAGTGTTTAATCTAAGCCTGAACGAATTTGATTCAGGCTTTCGATCGTGGGTGGAGCAGCGAGTTGAAGAGATCAATGTCTATGTCCATTCTGAAGATACCCCAGATGAAGGTGATGGCCATGGCCACGGCGTGCGGGAAAATTCCAGCGCAATCTTGGCAGAGCTTTACAATAATATTTCTCTTAAACAACATATGAGTAACCGAATCGAAGAAAATGTTAGGGATTTTCAAGCTCACCTGCAGCTAGGTATCGTGCTCTTTAAAGAAGAGAATTTTACTGAGGCGAAAACATCTCTGGAATTCGCCCATAACCTTCTACCAAACTACACAGGCTACCCAAGTCCGGCTCTAGTGCTTTCCCAGATCTATGAAAAAGAAGGCAATCAGCCGCTGCAATTACGTTGGCTGGAAGTGCTGTTGGAAAACTTACAGCACGATTTTAGCTCTGCAATGCTGCTTGCCGAGTCGGCACTGGAGGCGGGTGACGTCGAGAAAACTGAATATTACTTAGACCGAGCCTTGCAGGTAGACCCTTATCGTAACGATGTTCATGAGTTAAAAGCGCGCTACGCACAGACCATAGGCGACACTCAGCTAGCGGTTACTGAGTTTGAGGTGCTGATGAATCTAAACGTTACCGATCCGGTTGAAGCAAGGACCAATTTGGCTCAGGCCTACTTGGACAATGGTCAAAACGAAGAAGCGAAGCGCAACATACTATACGCATTGGAGATTGCTCCTTCGTTTCAGCGCGCCCAACAAGTTCTAATTCGGGCCGTTGACGGAGGCTCTGATTAATGCGGCAGTCTTTGTCAGCTATGGTGTTTGGGCTACTGCTTTGCAGCGGCGGCATGGCCCAAGTTAGCCAATTTGGTTTAGACGAAGACATCTCAATGTACGGAGTGGAGCTTACTGATTTTCGCTGGGTAAGAGGTATCTATACGAATCACAATGGCGGGTTCAGCTACCGCCGGCGCGGTGGTTGGTGGGACACCGACTACCCAGACTCGGATGAAAATTTTTTGCGTGGAGTGCAGCGCTATACCAACATTGATACCAATCCACGTAATCATGAAACCATCAATATCACGGACCCCACCCTTTTCGAAAATATATTTCTCTACATGAATTGGAAGCGAGTACCAATTGGCTCTTCTTTCAGCGGGCCTGATTTTAGTCCCGAAGAGGTAGAAGCCTTAAGAGAATTCATGTTTCGAGGGGGCTTTGTCCTGGTCGATGATTTTTGGGGGCCGCCACATCTTGATGATATGTTTGCCGAGATGGGTAAAATTTTCCCAGACCGTGAGATAGTAAAGCTTGAAACCTCCCATGAAATATTTCATACCTTTTTTGATATTGATGAAATAGCACAGGTGCCAGGGCGGATGGTTACTTGGGATTTTGGCGGATTTATGAAGCTGGATGATCCCAGCTACCCGCCGGAAGTTTATGCAGTGCTAGACGATGATGGCAGGGTAATGATGGTGGCAAACTACAATACTGATTTGGGTGACGGCTGGGAGCATACTTTTTACGAAGGCTATCCCACAAAGTACACAAATGAAGCTTACAAGATTGGCATTAACTATTTAATTTACGCATTTAGTCACTAGAAGACAGGATAACGAAGATGGAAGAAATAGAAGAAGTCCTAGCTGTGGACAACCAAGATGACTTGGCACTTGTAAAACGCATGCAAGACGGCCGAGATCAAATTGTTGCTGAGATCAAAAAAGTCATTATTGGTCAAAACGACATTGTTGATGAATTATTGATCGCGCTATTCGCCGGGGGACACTGTTTGGTGACGGGCGTGCCAGGGCTTGCGAAAACTCTTTTGATTAAAACTGTTGCAGATATTCTCCAAGTGGACTTTAGCCGAATTCAGTTTACTCCGGATTTAATGCCTTCCGACGTTGTGGGTTCAGAAATCGTCGAAGAAAAAGACGGTCAGCGCAATCTTAAATTTGTTAAAGGCCCCATCTTTACTAATATCTTACTTGCCGACGAGATCAACCGAACCCCGCCTAAAACGCAGTCTTCGTTGTTAGAGGCGATGGAAGAAAGACAGGTTACGGCAGCGGGTGTGACTTACCCTATGTCGAAGCCGTTTTTCGTGCTGGCTACTCAAAACCCCATTGAGCTAGAAGGTACCTATCCGCTGCCTGAAGCCCAGCTTGACCGGTTTATGTTTAAAATTGAACTTAAGTATTTGTCTGAGGAAGATGAAGTTACTGTGGTGGCCAACACGACCCAAACCAATGATACCCAGCTATCACATCCTTTGAGCGGTGAAGATATATTGGAGTTTCAACGCATTGCTAGACAGGTGCCAGCGGCAGAGGCGGTAATAAAGTATGCCGTGCGGCTAGTGCATGCCTCGCGGCCACAAAGCCCCAATGCGCCAGATTTTGTTAAAGACTGGGTGAGCTGGGGCGCGGGTATTCGCGCCTCCCAGAACCTTATCCTAGGCGGCAAAGTGAGAGCCCTACTGCGCGGCCGATATAACGTGTCCTTTGGCGATGTTAGGGCGCTAGCACCTTCGGTGCTTAGGCATCGAGTATTACTTAACTTCCATGCCGAAGCAGAACGAATTACCACAGACGAAGTTATCAGACGATTGCTGGAAACTGTTCCCGAACCCACGTCAGAAATCTAAAGGCTAGCCACGCTATGTCGGAAAGAGCCAATTTTTTAGACCCTACAGTGCTAGCGGGGCTGGACAATCTTGAGCTGCGAGCAAGAATCGCGGTTGAGGGCTTTGTTTCTGGTTTACATAAAAGTCCCCATCGTGGGTTCAGCGTAGAGTTTAACGATTACCGCAATTATTATCCCGGTGACGATATGCGTCACGTTGACTGGAAACTCTACGCGCGCAGTGAGAAGTTTTACGTTAAGCAATACGAAGACGAAACCAATGTTCGCTGTATGATCGTGCTGGATGCCAGTGCTTCAATGGCCTACAGTTCAGCGAGTATGACCAAGCTAGACTATGGCGTGACCTTGGCATCGGCGCTGGCCTATTTTATTATGCAGCAGCGCGACGCCGTTGGCCTTGTTACCTATGATGAAGCGCTCAAAGACTACATACCGCCCAAATGTCGACAGCCACACCTAATGCGAATTTTACGAGCATTAGCGCAGACCAAAGCCTCCAACAAAACCAACGCGGTAAAGCCGCTGATGGACCTGGCGGCATCGCTTAATAAAAAGAGCATGGTAATTTTAATTACCGACATGCTTGATGATGAAGATAAAGTGATTGCGACACTGCAAAACTTGCGGGCTATGGGCAATGACGTTATCGCCTTTCATTTGATGGACGATGCTGAACTTAATTTTCCATTCAATGAAGCGTCTGAATTCATTGATATGGAGAGCGACGAAAGCTACATCACCTCGCCTGCGGCAATTCGCTCAGCCTACCTTGAAAACCTGAATGAATATCTTACGTTTTGTAAGAAGCAGTGCCAGCGCAGCGGCGTTGATTACTGCCTGATGAATACATCGCAGCCATTGGACGCCGCATTGTCTGCCTATATGGCGAAGAGGGCTAAGAGCTTCTAATGGTCTTTTTAACTCCACTGTTTTTGTTCGGTTTATTGGCGGCGCTAATCCCTGTTGCCATACATCTAATTCGTAAAGAAAAACCACCGAAGCATTTGTTTAGCACTATTCGGTTTATGAAAAAGACCTCGAAGAAACTAGTCCTGTTTCAACAGCTGCAGCAGCTGCTGTTATTAATGCTGCGGGCCGGTGTATTAATGCTGCTAGTGTTTGCCTTCGCCAGACCAATTATCGATCAGGCGCTAGCACGACTGGTGGATTCGGACCCACAATCGGCAGTTATCTTATTAGATGTTTCCATGAGTATGCGATACGGCGAGACATTCGAACTAGCAAAAGAAGCGGCACTAGACCTTTTGGATTCCATGACCGCAGGCGATGAAGTTGCTCTGATCCTTTTTTCGGAATCGGCGGAGTATGTGAAAGAGCTCGATACTGACATCGCAAGTGTTAGAAGTAGCATAAGTGGCATTGCTGAGCCGGGCTATCAATCGACTCGCTATCTGCCCAATTTGAGACTGGCTGATCAGCTGTTAGAAGATTCTCGCTTTGAAAACAGAGCCGTGTATTTAATTTCTGACTTTCAAGCGGCTGGTGATGACGACCTTCGCGATAACTGGAAATTTGCGCCGGGCGTTGCATTCACGGGCATCGATATTGGCAACGAGCGAAGTGAAAACCTATCGATTACTGACGTACGTTCGCCCGATCAACTGTTGGAGGACAATCCTACTCAAAACATTTTAGTGCGCATACGCTCTACTGGTAATGCCTACCTTGATCAAGGCGACGTCAGCCTCATCATCAATGGCGAAGTGATTGATCGGCAGGCTGTCGATTTAGCGGACAAGTCGGAAGAAGTGATTAATTTTAGTGCGAATTTCGCTGCGGCGGGAAGCTATGTGGGTGAAATTCGAGTGGCCGGTGATACGTTTAGCGCCGACAATTCATACTATTTTACGGTTGATGTGCTGCCTAAAATCAATGTGTTAGTGATTAACGGCGAGGCGTCTGACAATTGGTTTGACGATGAAGGCCATTGGTTTGGGCTGGCGGTTAGTGGCACAGCACAGTCGCCATTTCAGCTTACAGTGCTGGAGCCGGCGCAGCTGACAGAACGCGCGCTAAGACAAAACGACGTGGCGGTGCTTCTCAATGTGGGCAGTTTGAGCTCGGCGCAAGCAAACAGTTTAACTGCGTATGTAGTCGACGGTGGCAGTGTGTTGTTTGCACCGGGTGATAGGGTTGAGGCTAACGCCTTTAACTCGCTGTTTGCTGAGGTTTCTCCTGCGCTGATTCAGCCATCTAGTAGTGTGGACGACTACTTGGTCATCGCCGATTTCGATCGTCGCCACCCGATTCTTCAGCCGCTGAATACTGACTGGAGTGCAAGATTTCAAGAGTATTGGTCGCTACAACCCTATCCAGATGCGGAAGTAATAATGCAGTTTGACTCTACCGAGCCGGCATTTGTCGAACGAAAAGTAGGGGCCGGGCGGGCCATGCTGTTTGCGTCCAGTTTAGATTTAGAATGGAACAACCTTGCGCTGCAGGGTTTGTACCTGCCATTTGTCCACGAGACCCTGCGTCATTTGGTGCAGGCTGACAGCGGCGAGCGGTCCTTTGCGGTGGGTGATAGTTTTACAGTGGGCGAGCCTGATCGCAATCAAAGGGTAACGATTACTGATGTCGACGGTAGCGAAACCTTACTGGATTCAGGAGACTTTACGGTAACAGCAGCTAAGCCTGGCATTTTGGTTGCTCAATCTAATAATCAGCGGGCCAATTACGCGATTAACGTACTGGCTCGGGAGTCCAATTTTGGCAAACTGCCTGTCACCAATCTGTATGACCGAGTGATTAACCCTGATACTAGTCCTATCCAATCCAGAGCAGTGCAAACTGCTCAAATGATTCGCGAGATTGAGGGGCCGCAAAGAGTCTGGTGGTGGTTACTGTGTTTGGTGGCATTGCTGATTTTTGCAGAGGCGGTGATTGCCAACAGGACCTACCGATAGGCATTTCGGCCTCAAACCGTGTGTCACTGCTACGAATAGACACTGTCATATTAGACGCACTAAAAAAGAGCACAAAAATATAAGCCGCTGATATATAACAAGTTAAATTTTTATTCTGTAATCGTATTGTCACATAAATGAAAAATTAGTGTAATTTTACATTGAAAAAGCCGGTTTTTTGCTCCATAGTTATTACAACTTGAGTAGAGAACCATGACATATAGCCCATTTAAAACCTTGAAATTCCATAGCAGTCAAGCCGCCCAACCGGCTTTGGCTGTTTTTATTATCTCCTTATTATTGATCTCTTCAGCGGTCCACGGCCAGCAGTTAGCGCCATCTGCATCGGTTGCGGCAGACGCAGTAAAGCCGTTACATTCAGAATCCAAAGCTATCCTCCGCGCTCTGCAAGAGGAGTTTGGCCCTTATCATGAGAGCCTGTCCGAGACCTTACGTCAGTTTGGTCGCGGCTATCAAGAAGCAGGGCAGCATGAGCTGGCATTAGAATTTCTGAAAGACGCCTGGCAGATCAGCAAGGTGAACCACGGCATCTATAGCGAAGACCAAGTTCCAACCTTAGAGTTGATTATCTACAGTGAGATGGAGCTGCAGCGTTGGGATTCAGTTGATAATCACTACGCTTATTTAGAACTCCTCCATAGACGAGTCTACGATTTAAACGATCCGCGCCTTGAGCTTGGCCTGCAAAAAGTCTCAGCTTGGCATGTTCATGCCTTATCCATCAGAGATTCCTCGAAGCATGTGGCGCATCTGCGTAAGGCGTACCATTTGTTTAAGGACCGTTTAGAAATGGCTGAAGGGCAGTTAGACCCTGCCGATCCCAAATTTGGCTATCTGAAGGAAAGTATAAAAATTACCGAGCAGCGACTGCGTCTGATTGCTCAAAAAGACAACGGTGTAATCTGGCAGCCATCTATCGCCGGTTCTTCCCTATTGGCTGACTCCTACTAGCGGCAAGGGTCACCAGTAACTCATTGCCACCCGAGTCGGGCCAATCAAAATTCTGCGTTAAGTTCCAGCGGCCACTGGGTATCAAGTGGTCGCAATCTCCAAAACAGTCTCTGGGTATCGGTCTGACTTAGATAGAAAAATCTAAAGGCTGCGATTCAGGGTGTCCTTAAATTATGGAGCAGCGGCCTGCATGGCTTGGGTCAGTAGGGCTTTGGATAGGGTATTGACTCAGGTGACTCAGGTAATCCAAGCCATGGGCCCGCCCAAGGAGGCCTTGAACGGGGTGGGAGATGTTGCTTGAAACGCCCGCACTGAGCTAGAGTTTTGCGATTCTAGCTAGCGCGAAATTCAGTTATCAGACAAGCAGAAGAGCGGCTCTAGCTTGGGTAGAATTTTAAGTATTCAGGTTGGCCTGTGCGCGACCTGCAAGCTTCGGGATGTTACCCAATAGCTCACGTAAGCGGTCAGGCAGAGCTAGCATTGCTGGGGTAACTACCAACGTTAAGATCGTGCCGAATGAGAGCCCAAACACAATCGCTGAAGCTAAGCTAACCCACTGCGAGGTGATTGGTCCACCCACCTCAATTTCAGCGCCAATCAGATCAACAGAGACATGAGCGGCCAACGGCAAGAGTCCAAAACCTGTTGTAAATGTTGTTAAAAATACGGGCCTCAAGCGCTGCACACCGGTAGTGACCACCAGCTTTTCTATAGTCCAGTCGGGGTTCTCGATTTTCAATACATTAAAGGTATCGATCAGTACAATATTGTTGTTCACAATAATCCCGGCCAGCGCCACGATGCCTATCCCCGTTAGGATCACACTGAAGGTTTGGCCAGTAGTTAACAGACCTAGCAACACTCCCGCCGTAGACAACAAAACTGACGAAAGAATTAACAGCGCCTGATAGTAACTATTAAACTGGGTCACCAATAAAATAGCCATTAGCGCCATGGCTAACGAGAATGCTTGGCCTAAAAATGCCGCAGACTCAGCTTGCTCTTCGTTAGCGCCTCTAAATTGATAGAAGACACCTGGCCTCGTTGGGTTTTCTTCCATGTACGCGGCCAATTCGCGAAGCTTGTTATCGGCGACGATACCCGGCGCTGGATTGGCGCGGACATAGACCACTCGGCTGCCATCGACGCGCTGAATAGAGCTCACTTTTGGCTTCGCGATTCGAGTAACAAAGCTGCTAATAGGCACCGGACCATTGGCTGTGCTTATTCTGATGTTGTCCATTTGCGACAGGCCGCGGAACTCGGCGGGGTAGCGCACTCGAATATCAACTTCTTCTTCGCTGTCGTTGGGGCGATAGTCACCCATAAAAATGCCATTGGTCATAAGCTGAATGGCGCTGCCAATTTCCGCCATATTGGCACCGAGCATTGCTGCTTGGGCTCTATCGACGACAATCTCCCATTCAATTCCAGGCACCGGAGCCGTATCGTCGATATCGATGAGCTCATTGTTCATCTCGGTTTCCATGTGCTGGCGGATGCGCGATGCTTCGGCAAACAAAGCATCTAGATCATCGCCTGAGAGCTCCACCTGGATTTCTTTACCAGTCGGCGGGCCCTGTTCTATCGATGCCACCTCAGCTCTTGCGCCAGGAATATTGGCAATCGCTTGCCGGTACATATCTTCGACTTCAAAGCCGTCAACATCTCTGTTGCGACGGTCTGTCATTTCGATAAATATGCTGCCAATGATATCCGGTGCAGTTTGCTGGTCGCCGCCTAATTGCTGGCCTGCACCCGATTGAGTGACGATACCTTTGAAGTTGCCCACTTCACGGATTCGACGTTCGACGTCGAGCATGATGTCGCGAGTTTCTGAGGCGGAAAAATTTCCTCTAGCGAAAACCTGCACCTGCGTTTGACTCGGCTCTACCCCAGTAAAAAACTCAACACCTTTGCCCCACTGGCCGTAGGCCCAAACGATACTGACCAGTGTCACAATGCTCATGAAAAACACAGTGATTGGGATTCGCACGGCAAAGGTAAGAATACGCGCATAGAGACCTGTAATACCGGTAGGCTCGACTTCGCCTTGGCTGATTAGTTTCTGCTGGTGGGCCTTGGCAGCATCAGTCGAGCGGCCGATTAAGGCGCCAATGGTTGGTGCAAACAATAGGGCGTAAAATAGCGAACCGATTAATACCGCAAACACAGTTATTGGCAGGTAACTCATAAACTGGCCGGCTACGCCGGGCCAAAACATAATCGGCAGGAAGGCGGCAAGGGTGGTGGCAGTAGATGCCATGATAGGCCAGAACATGCGATTAACCGCGTCCCGATAAGCTGCGTGAGCGTCCATACCTTCAGCCATTTTTCGGTCGGCATATTCCACCATGACGATGGCGCCGTCGATTAACATGCCAAGCCCCAGCAGAAGGCCGAAAATCACCATGAAATTATAGGTAAAGCCCAACAGACTGATAATGATAAAGGCAAAGAAAAATGAAAAGGGCACAGCCAGCGTAACAATCAGTCCGGAACGCACGCCGACAGCGGCGATCACCACGATAAGAACCAGTACCATAGCTGTAGCCATGTTGCCCTGCAGGCCAAGGTTTTGTTCGATCACTAACGGGGCGGTATTGTTGATATAGGACAAGGTGACAGCAGGTGGCAGGTTGGGCCGTATCTCCTGCACCACCGCATCAACTTGCTCCATAGTTTCTACTAGGTTAGCGCCTTTGCGTTTTTGAACGTTAAGCGATATTGAGGCTGAACCGTTCGCGTAGGAGTATCGGGTGGCGTCTTTGAAGGTGCGTCTTACGTCTGCGATGTCGCTGACAGTGAGTACGCCAAAACTAGTCGATGCAAGTGGTAAATCGAATAGGTCGTTGGCGTTTTCAATTAAACCTGGCACTTTAACTGAGAAAGAGCCTTGTCCAGTGTCTACCTGGCCGGCAGGGATTAGACGGTTGTTGCTGGTTACCGCTTGGACGATGGCGCTGCTTGGAATGCCATAGGTTTCTAATTTCGCCGGGTCGATTACGGCCTCAAGTAATTCTTCTCGGTTGCCTACCATTGTCGCTTCTAAGACCGACGGTAGTATCTCTATTTCTCGCTGCAAATTCTCGGCAATGCGCAGCAGAGTGCGCTCGTCAACGCCAGCGCCACCAATGGCGATGGTGACCACCGGAACCGATGCGGCTGAGACTTCTTGAAAGAGGGGTTCTTCAGTATTTTGCGGAAAACGCGCTTTCGCTCGATTTACAGCTTCCCTGACTTCGGCCAAAGCAAACTGAGAATCAAAATCGATATCGAACTCTGTAATAATAGTAGCCGCATTCTCGCTTGAAAATGAACTAATCGACGTTATACCGTCTAAGGTCTTGAGTTCAAGCTCAGCAGGCTTTGCTAGCAGCCGCTCAGCATCTTCTGGAGAAATACCGTCGTGAATAATGGTGGAGATAATGATCGGCACTTCGACGTCTGGGTTAAGCTCAACCGGAATGGATAGATAAGACACAAATCCAGTCAGCATAATCGCGACAAAGACACTCAGAGTGGTGCGCGCTCGAGAAATTGCAGCGTCGATATAATTACTCATTGGTAAAGAACTCCTGACTCAATTTACTTAGACCACTCAAAATTGCTGTTTACAACTTGCCCCGGGAAGACGATTTCTTGACCGAGGGTTACAACATTCACATTGCCGGACAGTCCAGTGACCCAGATGCCAGGGTTTAGCTGATTGGTGTTATCACCGACTATAGTGACATTTTCAAAACTAACGTTGCCAGCATCATCAATTAACTTAACGCCAATAACACCGTTGTCGTCTAAAGTTAAGGCCGATGCCGGTATCATGTGGGCGACCAGGTTTGATGCGCTAACCATGAGGTCGGCGGTTATGCCGGAGCGCAATAGCTCGCCGTTGGTATCAACCTCGGCTTCAAGTCGGTAGCTTCGAGAGATATCGTCTGCATTTCTGGAGAGGAATGTCACAGTGGCGGTAACTTGCTCGCCCGACAATACTTCGGCGTTGACTGTCGAGCCAACGCTTAGCGAGCCAACTTCTTGTTCTGGAATCAAGCCTACCAACAACATGGGATTAACGTCGATAACCGACGCGCAGACCGTGCCAATATTGAGGTAGTCCCCAAGCTCAACAACTCTGGATTCGACAATGCCGTCAAACGGGGCTCTTACTTTGGTGTTGGCAAGGGCTAGCTCTGTCCGGGCTACCGCAGCCTTCGCAGACTCTCTTGCTGCTTTAAGCTGGGCGACAGCGACGTCTGATTGCAGTGATCGCTTTTGCAGATCTACAGCGCCTTTGTACTCGAACTCAGCCTGTTCCAGTCGGGCTTGGTTTTCCAGCAAGTCGGCCGTGCGGTTATCGACTGCGATTTCGCACAGCACATCCCCTTTGGCCACTTTGGCGCCGCGGGCAACCGGTTCGCTAATGATTCGGCCAGCCTGCTCTGCTCTCACTTCAACATTTCTAAAGGCTTGGGTTCTGCCGCGGACGCGGATCTGTTCATTGTAGCTTTGTGGGCTAACTCGTATGGCACGCACGGTGATCACTTCAGGGTTTTCGCTGGCGGTTTGGCCGTCGGCAATAGCCTCGACGGTGCGGCCAGAGCTATATTGCTCTACTTCTGGAGTTTCGGTTGTGCGCGGCACAATCATCCATACTACAACGACCAAAAAAATGGCCGCGGCTACTAATTGCTGCTTTTTCACGCCTGTACTCCTTGTGATCCCTAGGTTTTCTGCTGTTTCTTATTGCTTGATGCGTTGGTCTAATTTCGAGAGGCACGGGTTTTATACGTATAAACACTGGATGCGGTTGCCGATTCGGCCGCATTCCTCTCTAGCCAACGGTCTTACCGTGGCAAGTTTGAGTTAGTGTATTTTTAGCCAGCGTATTCTAGTCTGCTGCCCGGCAGTAAAGTGTTACGTATTGTAACCATCAAGCGTCCAATTGCAATGGCTATATCCACAGTTTCTCTGCGGTTTATCCCAAGTTAAGGCAATCTATCGACTAGGACCCATTTACTTAGATCTGTGTTATTTTTGAACCCATTATTTTGGCTCATACGTCAGGAGTGTAGCGTGAAACAATTACAAAACAGGGTCGCTATTGTGACCGGATCCAGCAGCGGCGTCGGTGCGGCGACAGCAATCCTTTTGGCCAGCCTCGGCGCTCGGGTTGTTATTAACTACAATTCGAATGCTCAGGGTGCTGAGAAAGTCGCCAAGGCCTGTGTTGAAGCCGGCGGTGAAAGTTTGGTCTGTCACGGCAATGTGGCCAACGACAGTGACTGTCAGGCGATGGTGGCGGCGGCGGTCCAAAAGTGGGGCAGGCTAGATATACTGGTTAATAATGCCGGTACCACCAAGTTTGTCGAGCACAATGATCTTGCTGGTCTGAGCAGCGATGACTTTCAGCGAATTTACGCGGTGAACGTCATTGGTGCCTATCAAATGATAAGGGCAGTCGAGCCACATATGGCCAAGCTTGAAGAAGGCGGTGTAGTGGTTAATGTGGCGTCAACCGCCGGGGTTACAGGAATCGGCAGCTCGGTGGCCTATGCCGCGTCCAAAGGCGCCATGGTAACCATGACGCTATCCCTCGCCAGAGCCTTGGGCCCTGCTCTTAGGATCAATGCAGTGTGCCCTGGTTTTATTGAAGGAGATTGGTTGCTAGAAGGTCTGGGGGAAGAAAAATATCACAAGCTGTTAGAGTTTAATCGCCGCAATGCGCCTTTGGGTAAAACAGCAACTCCTGAAAGTGTTGCTGACGGCATCTTATACTTCATTACTGGGCCGCAAATTGTAACAGGGGAAACTATGATTTTGGATGGTGGTCGCCATCTGGCAATGGCGCCTCTAGGCCGTCGCTAACAGCATTTTAGGAGTAGCCAGATGAGCGATAACAAAGTCAGATCATTCTCTATATTGCTGCCTATCAGCTATCTACTCATCAATGGTTTGTTGTATCTAGTGCTTGCTGCGCTTTTTGTGTTCGAGCCCATTGAGTGGTTTGCCAAGTTAGGGATTCAGTTACAGGAGCCTGTGGGATACACCGAGCTTAAAACGATGTATGTGGGGTTAATGGGCTCCATGGCGGTGTTTTTTTTGCTTGGCGCATGGCAACAATCAATGCGCCTGAGTAGCTTAGTTTTTGCTGCGCTGAGTTACTCTGCACTGGCGGGGGTTCGCAGCTATGGCATCTTTGTAGAGCAGCTATACGATGATTTTACGCTGAGCTTGTTCTACACCGAGCTAGTAAGTTTGCTACTAGCGTGGCTTTGTGTGTATTTGTTTCTGCGCTCGCGCAGCTGGGCTGTATAGCAATTAATAAACAGGCCACTTATTTAGCGACAGGGCGCTTTTGTAGCTTGCGCTGAAGTGTGCGGCGATGCATTTTTAATTGCCTTGCAGTTTCAGAGATATTGCCATGGTTTTCCATCAGCACTTTCTGAATATGTTCCCACTCTAAACGCCTGACCGACATAGGCTCTAAACTAGCCAGCGACATAGCATCATCCTTCTCGCTGGAAGGCTCTCCTGTCAACGCCGTTAAAATTTCATCGGCATCAGCAGGTTTCGCGAGGTAATTGTCAGCACCAAGCTTTATGGCCTCCACCGCAGTGGCAATACTGGCGTAGCCCGTGAGGATCAAAATTTTAATGCTCGGGTTGCGTTGTTTTAAATTGGGTATCAAGCCGAGTGATGTGTGCCCAGCCAAATTCAAATCCAATATGGCGTAGGCATAGTGGTCAATAGCGATTAACGCAGTTGCGGTCGGGGCGTCGTGGGCAAGGGCAACCGTAAACCCGCGCTGACCGAGTGCGCGGCTCATTACCCTAGCAAAGACATCGTCATCTTCTACCAGTAGGATATTTGTGGTTTCTTCAGACATATTTAGTTAGCTTTTTCCTTTTTAAGAAACACTAGGAAGCAACATCAATTGGCAGCGTGATTAAGGTTTGGGCGCCACCGGTTTTCATGTTGACTAGCGTGATGCTGCCGTTAAGTTTAGCAATTGCAGCATTAGCTAGAAAAATCCCAATCCCCATGCTTTCTTTTTGCAGTGAAATAAAAGGCTCGCCAAAATTTTCGATGACCTGCGGCGGGATACCGGGGCCATCATCGCTGATGACAATTTGCAGCTGGTCTTGTTTGGCGGCTAGGCTAAATTCCACTATCACTTTGTCTTTAGCAGCTTTAATGGCGTTTTCGATGATATTTATTACTGCATGCTTAAGACTCAGGTCTCCCGATAGAACACCAGTTACGGCTGTTTCCGTTTTAAATTCAACATTGGCAGTGGGGTGCACATTGACAATATAGTCTTTAATGGCTTGAGCAAACTTGGTAAGCGCAACGCTCCTCTCGATGTCGCTGCCACTGTTGTTGTAGTAGCTTGTGAGGTCGGACAAAGATTGCTTGCAGCGAATGACCTGCTGTTTAAGCAGGGTAATGTCTTCTTTTACTTCGTGCACATCAAAATCTTCTGCCTTTAGTTTATCCAGCTCTGTGAGCAAAACTGACATGGTGGATAGCGGGGTGCCAAGAGCATGGGCAGTACCTGCCGCTAAAGTACCAATTGCGACCAGCTGTTCATTGCGGATTTCGTTTTCCCTCGCCTTGGCGAGATTTGCTTCCCGTATTTTAATGGCGCTAGCCATTCTGGTGATAAACACACTAATAAGAATTGCACTGACTACGAAGATTACCCACATGCCAACAAGGTGGAGCTGAAAAGTCACTTCTTGTGACATGGACTCGTGCCCTGCGCCACCTCCGACGTCTAAATCTAGCAGGATGAAGAAGGTGTAGAAGGCAATGCTGAGCACAGCAAAGCTATTCACGAATGTGCGAGGTAAAATGGTTGCGGTTACCGCTAGCAGTACCAGCAGGTAAGAGATTAAGGGGTTGCTTGCGCCACCGGTATTAAGCAGCACGACGAATAGGAACAGTAAATCCACTAGCAAATGGCCGAACAGCTCGCTATGGCTCATTGTTTGAAGTTTTAGTAGTCGCCAAGCCCCCAAAGCTAAAGAAATCGCAATTGCCAAAACCACAAAGACTATGAACTGTAGGGGTATCTCAAGGTTTGAGTAAAATTGGACTATAACCAGAGTGACTAGGGAAGCCGCGGTGATAAACGCTCTAAGCAGCAGTAAACGCGCTAGACCAAGGCGCAGAGGGCTGCTACTCGCCGATGTGCTTTCAAGCAATGTGGTTATCAAAGCGATGCCATTGGTAAAGTTATAATCGGACATTTTACAGGATTGTTGCTGTGACAGGTGGGTTTTTAGCCTGCTGAGGCAATATGCCGCAGCAATCAAGCCGCTTTCCTGAGCTGGGCAAAAGCGATGCTGCGGGTTATAGTGCGGGTAGTTCAACACGGCCCAAATCGTGATCGCTTAGCCCATTTTCCGCAGCCTATTGATGCCAGCACATTCGCAAATTCTCCCGATTGATATCGCATTGTCAGCCATTGGCGTGAATGTTGAAGACACTCAGTATCGTCACTATGGTTTGTTTGGCAATGGTGATGAAGACAAGAATGATTTGCTGGCGGCACAGGCTAGGTTTAGCCAATTGATAGCCGACGCGATTTCGCGCTCTACAGATGTAGCAGATGAAGTCTTACTCATCGGTGCAAGTCTCGAACCGGTCGCGGCAAGTCTTAGACTCGCAGAACGTAAACCAGTTGTTGTGGGTTCTGGAAATGACTTTACCAGGAGCCTCTCTACACATGTTGCCGCTATGGTTTTAGAGGGGTCTTTCCATTACCTTGATCAATTGCCTTTGCTGAGGCTGGCAAAAAGTTATTTGCGTAAGGGCGGCACACTCATTCTATTTGGTGAATTTCTCGGCGATGACTCGTGCATAGCCCCTGCAAATATACCTAATCTTAGTTCTCTAAGTCAGTTGTGTCAGCGCTTGGGTTTCGCGCTGAAAACAGAAACAAAGTGTACTCAAGATGCTATTAGGTCTCTGAATGCGTTGGGCCTAAAGTTGGCGCAGGCACCGCAGCAAATTGATAGTGACAGCTTGAGAGCAATCATCGAGTCTATTAAAGCCGAGTTCGTTTCTGGCCGCCGGTGTTTTTCAGTTTTTCAATTTACTTTTTCGCCTGAGCAAATAACTGAGTTTCCTACCGCAGAGTTTTTAGCTAACGGAGAGTTCGCAGGGCAAGAAATCAGTCAGCTTTTCGAGTCGAGTTTTGGCCATGCTTTTGATGTGGAGCTTTGGCGCTGGAAATATATTCTTGGGAAGGGCAAAAGTATTGTAGCTAAAGAGCATGAAGACGGCGAAATAGTTTCTCACTATGGCGGTGCGCCTAGAGATATCCATTTCTTCGGCGAATTGAATAAAGCGATCCAAGTCTGTGATGTTATGGTTGTACCCAGGCTTAGAAAATACTACGGGAAAAGCAGTCTGTTTTTTAAATCGGCGGCAACTTTTTTGGAGCGGGAAATTGGTAATACAGTCGGTCACCTGCTTGGTTTTGGTTTTCCTAACCAAAAGGCGATGAACATAGCCATTAGACTAGGGCTGTATGAGAAAACCGACGATTTTGTAGAATTGGTCTTTGCTGCACCGCCGCAGAGTGATTCACAGGAAACCCATCTAGTAGCTATTGATCCCCAAAACCATCGGCATAAAACTGCCATTGATGCCTTATGGCAGGATATGCAGGCTCAATGCACCGACTATATTGTGGGGGTGCGTGATTGGGAGTATTTTCACTACCGTTATTTTCAGCACCCAGCCGGAATGCGTGGAGAGTACCAACGATTTTTTTTAATGGATACCAAGGCTAACAAGGTTCTCGCCGCCATGGTTTGGAAAGCCCATGGCGGGGATACGCTGCTGATGGATTTAGTGTGCGCGCCCAGCGCCGTAGCGCAACGGCTAGATCAGCTGCTGAGTTGCGATGCAAACAGTGAGATTTCTGGCTCGTTAAAATTGTGGATTACCAAAGCCTGGGTCTCAAGACTGCAGCTCACCAGTGCTATTGAGAACAACTTAGGAATTGAGATACCCTGCAATAGCTGGAATCCGGGACCTAGCGCGAAGTCGCTTTATGGCAAATGGTGGCTGACTGCAGGGGACATGGATTTTTTATAGTAGGCATTGTAGCCAAGCCAACTCAAGGGCTAACACAGCCTCAATTCAGAGAAGCACAATAGCAATGACAAATAATAATATTTACGAGCAGGCACTGGATAAAAACCAAGCAAACTTTGCTGCATTAACTCCGCTAAGCTTTTTAGAAAGAGCAGCTAGCGTCTATCCCAATAAGGTTTCCTTAATCCACGGTGAGACTCGGTATACGTGGTCGCAAACCTATAAAAGGTGCTGTCTGCTTGCGTCGGCGCTAATAAAAATGGGCATAGGCGAGGGCGATACCGTGTCTTTTATGGGGGCAAATACCCCAGAAACCTTCGAAGCACATTTTGCTGTGCCGATGACCGGCGCCGTGTTAAATGCCCTCAATGTTCGTTTGGATGCAAAAGCTATCGCGTTTATTTTGGAGCACGCAGAAACCAAGGTGCTGTTCACGGATCGCGAGTTTAGCGACACCATAAAAGCGGCACTGCCATTGCTTGCCCATGACATTGTTGTTATTGATATTGATGACCCAACGTTCACTGGCGGTGAACTGTTGGGAAGTAAAAACTACGAAGAAGTATTGGTTAGTGGCGACGAAAGCTACTCGTGCTTTAAGATCGCAGATGAGTGGCAGGCGATTTCACTAAACTATACCTCAGGAACCACAGGTGATCCTAAGGGTGTGGTGTTTCATCACCGCGGGGCCTATCTCAATGCAATTTCGAACGTGCTTTGTTGGGGAATGACTGCGCACCCAATCTATTTGTGGACGTTGCCGATGTTCCACTGCAATGGCTGGTGCTTCCCTTGGAGTCTGGCAGCCATGGTAGGCACTAGCGTGTGTCTGCGTCATGTTAGGGATGAGGCTATTTATGCAGCAATTAAAAAGCACCAGGTCACACATTTCTGTGGCGCACCAGTTGTATTGAACACGTTGATCAATGCAGTCGATGAGCTAAAGCAGGGGATTGAACATCAGGTCAGTGCCATGACTGCGGGGGCGGCGCCACCGGCAGCGGTTATTGCGGGTATGGAGAACATGGGGTTTACGGTCTCCCATGTCTACGGATTGACGGAGACTTATGGTCCTTGTGTGGTCTGCGCGCCACAAGAAAGTTGGGCTAGTCTTGAAGTTGGTGAGCGCTCCGAACTGTTGGCGCGGCAGGGCGTGAGGGCGCCTTTGCAGGATGAGCTTATGGTTGCCGACCCCGAGACCATGGTGCCGGTTGCTAAAGACGGAGTCACCATGGGTGAGATATTTATGCGTGGCAATCTTGTCATGAAAGGGTATCTTAAAAATCCCAAAACCACGGCAGCGTCGTTTGCCGGCGGTTGGTTTCATTCCGGTGATTTGGCGGTGTGGCACGCTGACGGCTATGTACAGATTAAAGATCGTTCAAAGGATATTATTATCTCTGGTGGGGAAAACATATCGTCTTTAGAGGTAGAGTCTGTTTTGTTCAAGCACCCCAAGATTCTTGAGGCGGCTGTGGTGGCGAGTTCTGACGAAAAGTGGGGTGAAGTGCCCTGCGCCTTTGTCAGTCTAAAACAGGGTGTCGAGCTTGGTGTGCCTGAGCTACTAGCTTATTGCCGCGCGGAGCTCGCTGGTTTCAAAATACCGAAGAAAGTAGTATTCGGGCCGATTGATAAAACCTCTACCGGTAAAGTGCAAAAATTTCTATTGCGAGAGAGGGCAGAGACTGCTCCCTACGCCAAGTCGGGCTCTTAAAAGAGTTTCTGAATAACGTTAAATAAATTACCCGTAACCCATCAACTGAGGATCATCATAATGACTAAAAGCTTACAGATACGCGCCATAGTAGGTGTCGCTGGTATGACGCTAGCAATACTGGGTAACTTAGTATTGGCTGCTGAAATGGAAGACACCATTACCGTAGCAAGCTCAGCCTTTGATCACCACGGCACTGTGCCTGAGGTGAATACGGCCTATGGCGACAATGTGTCGATAGATTTGAGCTGGAGCAACTTACCCGCCGGCACGGTGCAGCTGGCCCTCGTGGGGGATGACCCTGTTGTGCCCATGCCCAGCCCGTTTGTGCATTGGGTGGCCTATAACATTCCAGCAACCGCCGCGGGCTTGCCTGCAGGCATGAGCACTGAACCGGTTGTTGAGGGCGTGCCCGGCTTAGAAGGTATGATCAACGGGGTTAACGGCTTGCGCCGCACTGGGTATTTTGGCCCGCGCCCGCCAGTGGACGGTAAACTGCATGCCTACCACTACCGAATCTATGCATTAGATGCGGCGCTAAATCTAGAGCAAGGCTTGAACAAAGAGCAGTTACTCGAGGCTATCGATGGCCACGTTTTGGCTACTGGCATGCTAATGGGTCACTACGAGCGGAAACAAGACTAAGTCGGTTCAATTGAACTTGCTGCAGGCTTTATAAGATTTAACTAAAACCTTCTGGACGGACAATCCCACTAAACACCTCACCTGCCGATAGGGGGTGAGGTGTTTAGCGTGATCGAAAACTCATTGCTAAATTCAGCTGTGTTTCCCGCGCTTGGTTGTTCTGTGGGTTGTGTTAAATAACGTTTGCTTAGAAGTGCTCGATTATTCGACCTACCTTGGCACCTTCTTTAATCCTTAAGTTCACTTCTTTGTAGAGATGGATGTCGCCTTTGACTTGCGAGGTTTCATCTATTAGCAAGTCTGACGTTTTGGTATTTATGGAGAGTACTCGGCTTAGCCAGGATGAACTAGCCCTGATGATCACATCGCCATCAATGACCGAGCCATCTTTGATTTCTATATCACCGTTCGCTGTTTTTACGTCCTCACCCACGTGGACATGGCTGAGTCTGATTGTGCCGTTGACCGTGCTGACAGTGTCGCCAACATCGCTGCCTTCGCCAACACTTATACCGCCATTTACCGTTTCTAACGAGCCTCCTACGTTGACATTTTCGCCCACACTGATGCCCCCATTGACCGTGCCAGCAGTGTGTATTGTGGCTCCGTCTTCGATCTCAATACCACCATTGACTGTGTCGACGTCTGCAGCTTTTGCACCGGATCTGATTCTAATGCCGCCATTAACCGATGAAACATCGCCCACGTGTTCGTTTGCATCGATACGGATGGCACTGTTTACTTTTGATATGTCTTGCACTTCATTAGCTTGAACATGAGCCGTGCTAACGTACCCTGCGAGAAATAGGGCTAGGACTGAGGCAGCGCCTAATCTAACTGTGTGGTCAACTGTTTGCATGATATTCCCTCTAGGTGTTTTGGTTTAATTTAGTGAGGCTGCGGCTCAAATCACAGAGTTTTTCACCCCTTTGTAGTTGTTTTGCAAATGCTGTGCCAGAATTATTTTCAAATAAAAAACAATGAGTTATGGTTATATTGAGTGTGCTTTAGTGCGTGATTGCGCAAATTCGCCAGCTCGATTGGTCAAAAAGGCTAATATCAATGGAGCTTGAGTTAGGGGAGGTGGAGCTCTGTCGTAGGCCTTTAGGGGGTAACTGAGGTAAGCCCTTTTAAAAGCGCGCGGATGGCTGTTTGGTTGAGCCAGTGGGGGCATGGGTCACCTTTACAGGATAGAAGCCATGGGTTACTGTGCCTGCGAATTTTGCCTGTGGGGGTAGCGAAGTGAGCGAAATATCAGCACCGAGTGATAGTCGACCTATTTTTATGCAGCCTGGCCATAATGCTGGGGATTTGGTGGAAGCTGCAAAGTGGATAGTTTTAACGCAGCAGCCTGGTTTAGTAGAAGTTGATGCGCATTTGCCAGCGCACCTTCTAAACCCTCGGGATCAGCTTTTTGGTGGGTTTACCGGCACCTATGTCGACATGATCTCAATCTACACTGTGCGAACTTTGTTCACCGAGCAGTCTCAGTTCAAATGGTCTGCCACTGTTAATATGCGAATAGACTATTT
Organism: uncultured Pseudohongiella sp.; assembly: GCA_964352445.1. Lineage (GTDB taxonomy): Bacteria > Pseudomonadota > Gammaproteobacteria > Pseudomonadales > Pseudohongiellaceae > UBA9145. The sequence continues at coordinate 37,171 of CAYGSO010000017.1, forward strand.
TGCGCCAGTGCTCGGGCCGCGCTTTCTGCTAAAAGGAGAGCTCATTAGGGATAGCAAGAGTACCTGTCTCATAGCTACCCACTTTACCGATATGGACGGTAATAAGCTGGTTTATGCGATAACAACACTAAAGAAGACGCCATAACAGACAACGCAAAAAAAGCCGGCAGCTTAAGTCTAAGCGCCGGCTCTTTTTGCCAAGGCTCACGCTACATTGAATAGCCTTTCTCTTCGTGATCAGTAATATCCAAACCAACCTGCTCTTGGTCTTGGTTAACACGAATGCCTTTTGTCATCAAAGAGACCAATTTGATCAGCCAAAAAGTGACAATTGCGGTGTAGAGTGCAGTTACTAAAATGCCGATTGTTTGCACGCCAAGCTGAGACATCATCGTCATCCCTTCGGCGTAGCCATTTCCGCTAAAAATTCCTAAGTCTGATGACACCAAGATTGCCGCTAGCAAAGTGCCGACGATACCGCCGATGCCGTGGACAGGGAATACATCCAATGAGTCATCAATCCGCAAAGTCAGTTTAAGGAAGTTGGTGCAGCCGTAGCAAACAATGCCTCCGGTTAGGCCAACTAATAGTGCGCCAGCTGGGCCAACCGAACCCGAGGCCGGAGTGATTGTCGCAAGGCCGGCTACCATGCCTGTGATTGCGCCAAGACCGCTGGGTTTGCCGTATTTACGCCATTCGATAATCATCCAGGTTAATGCGCCTGTTGCAGCAGATAGATGGGTGACCAAAAGGGCCATTCCTGCGCTGCCATCGGCAGCTAAAGCGCTGCCCGCGTTAAAGCCGAACCAGCCAACCCACAGCATCGCCGCGCCGGTGAAACTCATGGTCAAATTGTGGGGCATCATCGGCGCGGTGAGGAAGCCATCCCGCGGCCCGATGACTATGGCAAAAACCAGTGCGGCAACACCCGCTGTAATATGGACAACAACCCCCCCGGCGAAATCGATCAAGCCCATCTGAGCTAGCCAACCACCGCCCCAAACCCAGTTGGCAACCGGGAAATACACCACTAAAGTCCACAAGATGCTGAATATCAGCATGGCTGAGAATTTGATGCGTTCGACAAAGGCGCCGACTATTAAGGCAGGAGTGATAATTGCAAAAGTCATTTGGAAGGAAGCAAACACGGTTTCTGGAATATCACCTGACATGGAATCTACGGTAATGCCGGCGAACAATGCATTCGACAGACCGCCCCAATAGGCTGATTCGGAAGGGCCGAAGGCTATGCTGTAGCCAACGGCAAACCATAAGATAGAAATTACCACCGCCAGTGAAAAACACTGCATTAATACAGATAGAACGTTTTTGGTTCTTACCAAGCCGGCATAAAATAGCGATAAGCCGGGCAGTGTCATGAACAGTACTAGGGCGGTAGCAGTTAGAATCCATGCAGTGTTAGCCCCATTGACGCTTTCTTGCGCTAGGGCAAAAGAAGGCAGGGTAAGCAGAATAAATGAGGCTAGGCCTAGTTGTATTGTCTTTTTGTTATTGGTCACATTAAATTCCTTGTTAAAGTGCGTCGTCGCCAGTTTCACCCGTTCTAATTCGAATGGTTTGCTCAAGGTTGGTAATAAAAATTTTACCGTCACCAATTTTTCCCGTGTTGGCGGCGGCACATATAGCCTCTACTGCTTGCTCCAAAATGCTGTCAGGCACTGCTACTTCAAGTTTAGTCTTGGGCAGAAAGTCGATGACATATTCAGCGCCACGGTAAAGCTCAGTATGTCCCTTTTGTCGACCAAAGCCTTTTACCTCTGTCATGGTTACTCCATTTACACCCACTTCTGAAAGTGCTTGGCGCACATCATCAGATTTAAAGGGTTTAATAATAGCGGTTATAAGTTTCATTTTTTATTCTCCTGCCACATGAAGGCTCGCGATCGAGAGGGCGGGGCGCACTGCCTGCATCCCATCTGGTGTAACCTATGCAAACTGCGGACGATTACCGAGAAAACTTTATCACGTCACCCAAGAAAGCACCACGGCCGATGGTTGATAGGGCGGGGTTAAACTAAGCACAGGGGCGGTTAAAAATTCAGGCAATCGCTTCGGGAGGGAGGATGAAGCGATCGCCTGCAAAGGGCGGGAAAATCAAATAGCTAGCTGCGCTCTTTGCACATGTCGCAGTAGGGGTAGCATGACGACTATAAACAAGCCAAGTGTTGCCCCTGCGAGCGTAGTGAAGGCTGCTGTGATGCTAAGGTCTTGAGCAATGTAGCCAACGAGCGGGCCGGTAGTAATAAATGCGAACCTAAATATAAAGCTTGTTAGAGAGTTTGCAGTTGCTCTGAATTCACTGGGTACTCTCCTATTAAGCGCATTCACCAGAATCACTTGATTCAGCCCTCGGCACAGAAATAGCAGAAGTCCAAACCCAATTCCGAGCCAGCCATCAAAAAATGCCAAACCCAGATGGCCCGCAATCGGCAGCAGCCCAATACAAACTAATGCCGCCGCGGCGCCGCACTTGCGCTCTAGGCTGAAGCCAAATTTGTTGGCGGACGCCATGGTCAAGCTTTGCAGAAACCACAGCAGACCGAACACACCTAGGGATAAGCCTTGTTCTTCCCAATAGGGCTGAATAAGCCAAGCGGCAAGAAATGTGGTTAAGTTATACAGGGGAATCGCTATAACAATCCGCCTGAGCATTGGATCACCCGCCAACATATACCGCAGAATGTAGCCAATTCTCAGTTCACTAAGCTGATAGCCGTCGGCTTTACTCGCTGGCTCTATCAACATGACTGCTAAAACAATGCAGACCCACGCGAAAGCAGACTGAGCCAACACCATCAGTTCGAATGACCACATAGCCAATAATCCGCCACACAGCGCACCTAAGCCTTCGGCACTTGATCTAAAGAATCCAAGGTTAGCGATGCCTTTACTGTGCTGGGCATTTTCCTCTTCACCTAAAGCTTTTTGAGAATCATAAAGCAGAGCAAGATCTGCACCTGACAGCAGGCTTGAGGCAACCCCAAGCACTAACTCAAACAGCAATAGCGCTTCAAAATTTTCAGCAAAGTTGAGCAGGAAATAGCTAACACCATGAACCGCACTGCCAATAATTAAAAGTCGGCGACGACCAAACATGTCTGCAAAATAACCCGATGGCGCTTCCAGTAAAACGATAGTGGTTGCATAGGCAGCCTGTAGGTAAAAAACTTCAGCAAGGCTTAGCCCCTTGGATAAGAAAAAAGGCACGATTACCGGCACGATAATCATGAAGCTATGGAAGAAAGCTAAACCGTAGATTAAGTAAATATTTCTGTGCAGTTTTGCGCGCACAATAGTTCCCCTGTTGGAGGCTGGTATAAGCCACCAATTCATAATTTCAATGCAAAAAAAAAGACCTCTAGGCTTGTCTGCATAGAGGTCTTTTCTGTTAAACGGTGTTAATCGTCTATGAGTTAAAATCTCAATTCAAACAAGTCTCCCAAGTGCTGACCACGCGCGGACAAAACAAGTGGCCGGTGTCGGTCATCGTGAGGGATGTTATGGTTAGTTGGATAAAAGTACTCATTGTTCTATCGCCTAAAAATGGCAGTCGATTTAGAAGCCGGCATTTTAGCGTCCTAAAAAAAATAGTCAACTAGAAATAGCGTTAGATTCAAAATCAATTTGTATTTATTTACCGTTCAGTTTTTTTAAGTTCTTCATCGCGTATGACATATTCTAATGAACTGCGATTTCGACTCCAGTACGAGGCAAGCAAAGAGCCGCTTATGTTATGCCAAATGCTAAATAAAGCTCCGGGCAAAGCAGCTGTGGCAGAAAAGTATTGGGTTGCTAGCGCCACCGCCAAGCCGGAGTTTTGCATGCCAACTTCAATAGCAATAGTCTGAGAGCGCCTGATACTGAAACCGAATAATCGGCTAATGAAAAAGCCACCGGCAAGCCCTCCAAGATTGTGAAAAATTACCGCCACCAGCACTAGCGGACCAATACCGATCATCGAGGAGGCATTGAGTGACACGATAATCATGATGACCAACAGAATTAGGCCGATGGCGATGCTGGGGAGCACCCATTCAATCGTGGTGACTACTTGGGGCATAAAATGAGCGATTAAGCTGCCTGTCAAAACCGGCAGCAGCACGATTTGTAGCATGCTTAGAATCATCCCTTGAGTATCCACCGAAACCGTCTCGGCAAGGTAGAATGTGCACAGCGCCGGAGTTATCACCACCCCTAACAAGGTGGTTGCCAGGGTCATGCTTATAGACAGAGCAAGCTCGCCTTTCGCTAAGTAGCAGATTACATTGGATGCAGTGCCCCCGGCGCAGCTGCCGACCAACACCATGCCAGCTGTGAGCTGATTTGATAGTTGCAACATCAAAGATAGTGTGAGCGCAAGAATAGGCATAAGAAGAAATTGAATAAAAACCCCAACCACCACCGGAAGCGGCTCTTCAATAATGCGCAGGAAATCTTCCTTGCGAAGATTTAGCCCCATGATAAACATAATCCCCCCCAGCAGCGGCACTATTGCAGACGCCATGGGCTGCAGCGCAGTCTGAAAATAGAATGCGCAAAAAGACAGAAGGATGGCCCAAAGTGGGAAAAGTTGATTGAACTTGTTTAGCATCGAGCAATAGCCTGTAGTTGTTTAGAATGTGTGTTTAGCCTGTAGTTGCTTGGAAGCTAGCTGCTTCGCAGATAGCAGCTGGGAGCTTAGCCGCTAAGCGCTAACATCCCAGCAGGAAACCAAGAGTGAATATAGAGTATTCGGCAAAACTCCAAATTCGTTAAGGTTTGATTCAGTGACGTTTTGGCATTGTAACAAGACGATGTTGTAACTATTAGTTGGTAACTGCGTCTGATAATAAATGCTGCCGTAGAAATGAGGCGGCGTAATACTGTCACACACAAACAATAGAGGGATCCAAGCATGATTAAAGCTGCAATGGCAGGGGCACTAGTACTACTTCTCACAGGCTGTCTGGTCACGGTTGATTCGGACTCGCGGCCTATTCATACGGCGTGGGATGATGGCGATGTGTCCCGTCTGGAGATGGGCAAGAGTGATCAAGAATGGGTGCGAACATCTTTTGGTGAGCCAATTACTAAGCTAAGCTATGCTGACGGCACCGAGATTTGGAAGTATCGCAACCGTTCAGAGAAGGATACTGAAGTCGGTTTGTTCTTAGTCTTTTCTGTGGATGTAGAATCAGAAAGAATCGAGACTCTGTCGATAGAATTTCTCGATGGTGTGGTTAGCAACTATTGGGTTGAAGAAGATCGCTACTAGCTAGGGTTAGCAAGCAGTCGATTGCTATGGACGAGTCGACTGCTTGAGTTTTTCTAGCCAGCTATCAAAGTCCGCCCAGTCTAATTGAAACAGGTGCTTGCCGTTTACTATCAATCCGGCATCAATATTCGCGCCTGCACTGTAAAGCGTGTTAACTATTTCTGGCAACTGCTTGTGCCAGTGAAAACTGTCTTTTTCACCAATACGCAGGTAAATCGGTAAGCCGTCCAAATTTTTGAAATCTGCTTTTTTAGACAATCTGCCGGGGGTCGCAATAACGCCAGAGTAGAGGTTGGGGTTTTGTGCGGCAATTGCTAGGGCGGCACTGCCTCCTTGAGAGACACCCAAAAGCAGTGGTTTGCTGGAGTGCAGACGGTGGGTTGAAGCTATGAACTCCAATAGTTTTGGAAATACGTCTGTCTGTTCGACAAAATAGTCACCCCCCTTTGGCGAGATAGGCACCGCTATCGCCCAACCTCGATTCACCATTTCTTTGCCTATCCAGTATTGCACCTGGGCCATATACTCATCGTTTGACCCGCCGGAGATCAGAATTGCTAATCTGGGTGGCTCGATTGAAGGCTCTGGCGTGAAAAAAAGCAGCTTTATAGCATCCCCGTCGTTCAGGAATACTCTCTCTTCAGCAGCCTGTAGCGCGTTCATCAGCCCAAATAGAAGGGCTGTTAGGGTTAATACTCTTGAAAAACGCATAGTGGCGACTTGACCGTTTAGGCCGGAAGTTAAGGCTCGTTATAGTTCACTCTAGAGTATAGCAACCACTTGCAGAGCGTCTTGCCGTAATGAGATAGAATACCGCTAGAACCCGTTGACTTTAACTCTTGGGGGTTCAGATATTTAATTTCTAGAGCATGTGTAACCTTTTTTCTCAGCTGCCGTCTTTATATCCAAATGCTTAGTCAATACCAACAGACCATAAAGGAACAAAGGCAGCGAATTTATTCGTTTGCTTTTTACAGCCTGCGCGCCAAGGAAGATGCCGAGGATGTGACTCAAGAGGTTTTTATTAAGCTTTGGCAGCATTGGCAGACAATTGACCACTTAAAAGTAGGTGGTTGGCTAATGCGGGTAGCTCGCAATTCGGTTGTCGACCATGTGCGCAAGCAAAAACCATCGATAGACGGCGTCGATCACTATGCAGACGTTGAGCTGCAGGCGAGTGAAGCTGTAGATGGGCAGGAAATTGATCAGGCAAAAGTAAAGCAAGGTCTAATGCGGGCTATTCGAGAGCTAGACGAGCCATTTAAAAGCATTTTAATTATGCGAGATATTCAAGGTTTGAGTTACACCGATATTCAAGCGAGCCTCGACATTAGCGAGAGCCAGGTGAAGGTATACCTGCATAGGGCAAGAAGGAAGCTGCGGGAGAGCAGCCAGCTGCAAAAGCTGTTTGCTGCGGCGGTTGAAAAAACTGGAAAAGCGGCGGCGGGCAGCGAACTATAACTTTATAGGCTAGTGAATGAATTGGTATAGGAAAATGAATCATGCAATCGTCTAATAACTCTCAATGCTATTTTGTGCAGCTTCAGGTGGATAGTTTTCTTGATGGAGAACTGCCGGAGACTCAGCAGCAAGTGTTTTTAGGGCATGTGCAGTCCTGTGGAGGTTGCGCCGCTCAGTTACAGTTTGCCCGTAGCCTGCATGACGCAGTTCTTGACCTGCCTCTATTGGATTGTCCCGATTCGGTGCTGGAACCGGTCTACAGGATTGCAAGCGCAGACAGGATTGCTCAACCTTGGTGGTCGGCTTTATGGAGCTGGATCAATTCAGCGCCACCTTCGCTGCGATTTGCAGCACCTGCCTTTGCAGCCCTGTTAATTGCCATTGTTTTAAATTTCGATTTTAGCCCTGACGCACCACCCCCGCAAATCGCGGTCGAAGAGTCTGCGCAATATAGCCCTGAAGAGATTCAGCAGGCTTTAAAAGACCTTAATCTGGCAATCGATTACTTGAATGAAGTAAGCCAGCGCACGGAAGTGATGATTGGCGAAAGGTTCCTAATAGATCCTTTGCAAGACTCGATTAACGCATCGTTTGACAGGGCAAGACCCTCTAGGCCAGATCGTGTTGGGCAGCCTACAACGATTCAAAACAATCCTATTTAAAGTGTGTGAACTAGAGTATCTAGTGTCATCAATGAGAGGTGTACCCATGAAGAATCTAAATAGACTTTCCCTTGTTTTACTGCTGAGTACGTTGGCAAGTCTTGCTACAGCGGCAGATAGCAGCGTGGAGAATTTGCCGGGGTTTGTAGATTTCTCACAATTAAGAGCGATGGCCAATGTGGAGCCTATTGTGGAGATCAGTCTGAAGGCGCCGTTGTTAAATATGATGACGAACTTAGTGCGCAACGAAGATGCGCAGGCAGCTGAGTTTATGTCAAAACTTTTTCGCGTCACTGTTAATGTGTTTGAAAGCGATGCTATTGATGTGGCAGCGGTTGCCGATTCGATGAATTCGATTTCCCAAGATCTGGACAGTAAGGGCTGGGACCGCGTGGTTAGAGTGCGCGATCAGGACGAGCATGTTGATATTTACTTTCGATTTTCCGACGATGCTGACCGCGTTCAAGGCATAGCGATTATGGTGGCTGAGCCAAAAGGCGATACGGTACTGGTGAATATCGTTGGCGACATCAGTGTTGAGGACATTAGTGCTTTAGGCCAACGTTTCGACATCGACGAGCTCGCAAATCTAGACATAGATTAATTAGCCGCTAGAAGGTAACTCCATGTACAAGCTTTTACTTTTATTACCGCTTTCAGGATTGCTAGGCTGTATGTCAACGTCAGGGCCGTCAACTCACGCGCTTGAGCACGATTTGATCCAGCAGATGCCTGAAGTTACCTTGGAGAAAGAGCTAGGGTTGAACTTTGGTGGCGCTCTACTGAGCATGATCAAGCTAGTCACTTTAAATGATGCCAATCTCAGCTATCTCGATAACCTTAATGTTGCTGTCTACAATGTCCACGGTGATTCTCACAACCCTGACTTTGATGGCATTTCTTTCGCCTCCACCTTATTTGAACAAAACTCGGCGCTCTACTGGGAGCGCATTGTTAGGGTCCGGCAGGACCGCGAACAGGTGTGGGTTTTCGCTGGAATGAATCGCACCAGCAATACTCTTGAGAGCATCTCAGTATTTGTGATGGAAGACGATACTGTTACAGTAATTAGCGTCGAGGGTGAAATGAATAAAATGCTAGAACACGCTCTAGCGCCAGGTAAAGGGCGCCGCAGTGAGCAAAGGCGCGCGGGTTAGCCATTCTTTCTGTTAGCTCTGAGCTAGTTTATTAAGCCTTCGATTTCCATGCGTTCATCGCTTGCGACAGTTACAGTTTTGCCATCTATAGTCACAAAGGATTTGTCCTGAAGCTGATACTTATAGACTAAGTATGTCACCGGCGCCGTGTTGCCATCGCGAATGAGGTGAACCGAGAGCACCGTATGGTCGTCCTGCCAATCAAAGTAATACATTAGTCCCCCAATGCCGGCAATGAATGCGACAAACAAATAGGCTCCCACTTTTAGGTCTTTGTTGAGCTGAGCGTCGGCGGCGGCGGACGCTGGGTTGGCTTTGGGCGAGGCAAGGGATGGTGTGCTGGAGCGGTTACGCTCTACTTGCCGACGCTTAAGCGCAAAAATAGCGAGGGCTATGACAATAATGGTGACTAGTAGTTTGCTTAGCATAACTCTATAACGGCAAAAATTAGACGAACTTGCCTAATACCCTTGATCAGGTGCGCACTCTTTTTGGCAGCCTTAGCTGAAAATTGAGCTGCACAGGAAACTAATGCGATAATCTCGCAATATCTGATTCATGCAATGGGCCCGCAAGAAAAGTTCATGACATCGGTCTTCTAGTCATGAACAGGAAGCAAAATCAATTGAGCAACGGTCCAAAAGATTCAATCGACCACAGTAAAGAAGGCGCTGCCATCTATGTGCCTGCGGGTATGCCGCCACTGGATTTGCGCGGTGAAGCCACCTCCTTTTTCGAATTTTGGCCAACTTGGCTAATGTATTTGCCGGTTGTCCTGCAGTGGGCCCTGCTGTCCATTCGCTACCGCAGCTTAAGTTTGCCATTGCTAGCCAATCCTTCCGTGCCTTTGTCTGGCATGGTGGGTGTGGCTAAATCGACAGTGTTTGAAGGCGCGGGGTCTTATGCGCGGCAGTGGATTTTACCATGGGCACTGTATGAAGTTAGCGCCGCCTCCCCATTGCAGCAAAGAGATGCGGTTTTTGCTTGTTTGCAGCAGGCAGGTTTGAGTCTGCCTGTGGTAGGTAAGCCAAACATCGGCTGCCGCGGCGCTGGAGTTAAACTATTATCCACGGAGGCTGAATTGTTGGCTTATGTGGAGGGTTTTCCGGTCTCTGGCTCAGTTCAATTTCAGCAATTGAGTCAGTGGGACGCTGAAGCGGGGGTTTTTTATGTGCGCGACCCCGACAGCGGCCGTGGTGAAGTGACGTCGTTGACGCTCAAATATACTCCGTACGTGGTTGGGGACGGCGCGAGTACCTTGGCCCAGCTGGTTAGCGCAGACCCCAGGGCCGGGGATCTTAAACATCTTTATAAACAGCGCCACCAAATGAGTTGGGACAAGGTGGTAGAACGGGGCGAGCCCTATCGGCTAGTATTTTCTGCCAGTCATTGCCGCGGCGCTATATTTAGAGATGCCCAGCCCCTCATTAACATAAAACTGACACAATCCTTGGATAAGATATTCGATGACATCCCTGAATTCTATTACGGACGCTTAGACATTAAATTTAGAAACGCCGCGGCGCTGAGCAATGGCGAAGATTTTGAAATCATTGAGATCAATGGCGCCAGCTCCGAATCCATTAATATATGGGATCGTCGGGCGAAATTTGGCGACGCCATAAAAACTCTATTGCGCCAATATGGCACCCTGTTTAAACTGGGCGCCAGAAATAGAGCTCGAGGCTACAAGCCGCCCGGCATGTTGGCGCTGCTGCAAGCGTGGCGCCGTGAAAGTAAATTAGTAAAACAATACCCAGAAAATGACTAATCCCTGCAGGCTTGCCATTAAGCCAAAATTTTTAGCCAGTGCGCTCGAGCGAGCACTTGGCCTCGACCGCCTAGCTGACATCTATGATGGCCGCCCCAGCGACTCCACCCCCTATGAGTTTCTAGATTACACCCTGTCGGCACTGGGCGTGACTCTAACCATTAATGGGTCGGAGAATTTGCAGGATATCCCTAAACAGGGCCCGCTTTTAATTGTCTCAAATCACCCGTTAGGGGGTTTAGAAGGCGTTGCAATCGCCAAAGTCATCGCCGAAATTCGGCCAGACATTCAGGTGCTTACCAACGCCTTGCTGCGCCGAATTCCTGAGTTAGCCGACATCTTTATTGGGGTTGACGTGCTTTCAAGCAATGCCGCCAACGGCAATGTCGGCGGCATTAAGCAAGTTCATCAACATCTTAAGCGCGGCGGCGCGGTGCTTATTTTTCCTGCCGGTATGGTGTCGGCTTATGAGCCCGAGTTTAAGAGGGTGCAGGACAGAGCGTGGTCTAGATTAGTAGGCCAGCTAATCAAGCGCTATGAATGCCCCTGTGTCCCGGTCTATGTTGGCGGGCGCAACAGTGACTATTTTTATACTGCAGGGCGGTTGCATCCACGACTGCGGACCATACTTTTGCCTAGGCAGTTAGCAAACAAACAAGACTTTGAATTACCTCTGACGTTTGGAAAATACATTCCCGCCCCTGAACTTCGATTGCTGAGCAGCCCTAAGGCTATCACCGATTATTTGCGCGTGAGTACAGATGCTTTGGCTAAAGCAGTGCCGCAAACGCGGGCTGCCTGCCACGCCACTATTGAAGAAATTGATACGGCGTCTACGGCAACTTTGCTGTCCGAAAACCTAGCTGCCCTAGCCCAGTATCGATTGTTAGAGCATGAAGAGTTTGATGTTTATTGCGCCCCCTATAACGCACTAGGGCCGATGATGGAATTAATCGCAATCGCGCGGGAGTTTTCATTCCGAGCGGTGGGAGAGGGCACTGGGCTGGCCAAAGACTCAGATGAATTTGACCCCAACTACCTGCATTTGTTTTTGTGGGATAAGGCCCAAAGCCGCATCGCTGGGGCGTACCGGGTTGGCTTGGTAGACGAAATCGTTGCCAAGTATGGAATCAAAGGCTTGTATAGCCGATCCCTGTATGAATATGACGAAGCCTTCATAAACAGGCTTGGCAGCGCCATAGAAATGGGCAGGTCGTTTATACATCCGGACTATCAGCGCAGACCTGTGTCTTTGAATTTATTGTGGCGCGGGATTGGCGCTATTTTGGTGGCGCGGCCGCAATACCATACCCTGTTTGGGTCGGTAAGTATTTCGCGGGAGTACAGTGACCTAGCGCGCTCTCTAATTGCCGACACCCTGCTAACTAATTTTCGAGCCAATGACTTTGCTCCTCTGGTAAAGCCCCTTACTCCTCACCAGGTCAGTAACAGGGTGTGGAGTACCGATATGCTGTCGGAACTCACCAACATTAAAGTGCTCGGCAAATTAATTGGTCGCTGTGATCCAGGCAAAGCGGTGCCGGTTTTGCTGCGCCACTATTTGTCCTTAAACGGCAAGATGGTTTGCTTTAACATTCACTCTAAATTCAATGACTCCTTAGAAGGTCTAATTATTGTGGATGCACGGCTGACCGATAAAAAAACTCTGTCGCGGTTTCTAGGCAATGCCGGTTACGACCATTTTATGTCGTTCCACACCCTCAAAGACACCGCATAGTTTACCCAAACTCTAGTCAATTTGCTGGTTCGTAGAGGTCCAAACAGAGCAAACTTGACGTATAATCCTCCCATGAATCGACTAGCCTCTATACTGCAATTAATCGGCGCGGCACTGTGCTTTATTATCGCCGCGACCACACTGATCAATCTGATATACATAAGCCAAAGACCCGAGACCATCTCTGTGGTGAATACCATTATTGGTCAGGGCGTCTTGATAATAGCCTTCACAGCGATTTCTAAGATACTGTTTTCTAAAGGTTTGAAGGGTCTAAAAGCAAGCGATAAACGTTCTAACGCTGAATAAACTGCCGCTTGTCGGGGGCTGCTAGAAGCAGTACTGGGAACATCAACCTAGCCGCGATGAACTAATTTCAGCCGATTAGGGCTTTCACCGCGGTTTTCTGCAATCTTTGTGCAGAACAGAGTATAATCTCGCGCTTTTACTGATCTGACCTGCCAATACTAATGATCATTTTCGAAGACACTACTCGTTTTTCGCAATTTCAGCAGAGCTGCGTGGCTACAATCGGCAAATTTGATGGGGTTCACCTAGGTCATCAGCTGATCCTAGATCAGCTCAAAGACAAGGCGCGGGAATTCAATCTGCCGTCACTGGTTATTTTGTTGGAGCCACACCCTGAAGAATTTTTTGCCTTAGACATTCAACAGTGCCCCGCCAGACTCACGTCGATCCGAGAAAAGTTCGAGCTGTTAGAAAGCTTTGGCGTGGACTTTGTGTTCCAGCTTAAGTTTGATCAAAAGCTAGCCCAGCAATCGCCAGAAGACTATATCCAGGAAATCCTAATTGATGGTTTAGGCATTGCGAGTTTTATTGTTGGCAATGACTGGCGCTTTGGACATAAGCGGGGCGGTGATTTTGCCATGCTACAACAGTGGGGCGCCGACCATGGTTTCGAAGTCATTGAGACAGCGGCCTATGAACGCAATGGCCAGCGCATCAGCAGTACCTTTATTCGCGAGCAGTTAGAAAACGACAATTTTTTTCTAGTTGAACAGCTGTTGGGTCGCCCCTATTCCATAAAAGGCGAGGTGGTGCAGGGGCAGCAGCTTGGCACTGAGATAGGATTTCCAACCTGCAATGTGAATCCTCATCGGCGTAAAATTCCGCTGCATGGGGTTTTTGCCTGTGAAGTTCGCTTAGCGGATGTGTTTGTGCCTGCCGCGGTCAATATTGGGTTTCGACCTACTGTTACGGCCAGCGGTGAGGCACTAATAGAAGCACATTTGCTGGATTTTCATGAGGACCTTTATGGCAAACCCATTGAGGTCATTTTTAAGCAAAAGATTCGAGGCGAAGTAAAATTTGAGTCTCTTGAGGAGCTTAAAGCGCAGCTAGCGATTGATGTTGCCCAAGTTAGAGAAGTGTTAAGTAAAGAGCAGAAAACTGCGTGAGCGATGACTTATGACTGACTATAAAGACACACTAAACCTGCCACTCACTGATTTTCCTATGAAGGCGAATTTGGCCCAGCGCGAGCCAGAAATACTCGCGAAATGGAATGAGATTGGCCTGTATAAGAAAATAGGCGAAAAAAATGCCGGCAAGCCAAAATTCATTCTTCATGATGGCCCGCCTTATGCCAACGGCGATCTGCACCTTGGTCATGCGATTAACAAAACACTGAAAGACATTGTAGTGAAGTCTCGCCAGCTTAGCGGTTTCGATGCGCCTTATATTCCAGGCTGGGACTGCCACGGTTTACCGATTGAACACAATGTTGAGAAAAAAATAGGAAAGGCCGGCCAGAAAGTAACCCATGCCGAGTTTAGAGCGGCCTGTCGCAAGTATGCGATGCAGCAAGTGGAAATTCAGAAAGCGGGCTTTATCCGGCTTGGCGTGCTGGGTGATTGGGAAAACCCTTACCTAACTATGAATTTCGAAACTGAAGCCGACATCGTGCGTGCTCTCGGAAAAATTGTAGCCAATGGTCATTTGGTTAAAGGCTATAAGCCGGTTTACTGGAGTGTTGTTGGCGCTTCCGCCCTAGCCGAAGCCGAAGTGGAGTATCAAGACAAACAATCGTCTGCGATTGACGTAAGATTTTCTGTGGTGAATCCAACTGAGTTTTTAGGCGCGTTTGCTGACGCCGATAAGATTGATCCTACTTCGCGGCTGTCGGTAGTTATCTGGACTACAACCCCTTGGACCTTACCCTCTAATCAAGCGGTATCGATTAACGCGAAGCTGGATTACGCGTTGCTGCAGTGTGATTTGGGCGAGGGCACAGAAATACTAGTAATTGCCGCTGATATGGTTGAGTCAGTCATGGCTCGCTATAAGTGCAAAGATTACCAGACCCTAGCTGTTACTCCGGGTGAGCGTTTAGAAAATCTGCATCTTAAACACCCTTTCATCCATAAGCAGGTGCCTCTCATCTTGGGTGATCATGTCACCACGGACGCGGGCACCGGCGCGGTTCATACTGCCCCTGACCACGGTGTGGATGACTTTGTGGTGGGTAAGCAGTACGGTTTAGGCACGCTGAATTTAGTAGACGAGAACGGGGTCTTTACCGGCGCTGCGGGTGAGTTTGCCGGTAGTCATGTTTACAAAGTTGACGAACAGGTTTTAGCGGCGCTGAAACAGCACAAGGCCCTAGTGGCCTTCGAGACAATTACGCACAGCTACGCCCATTGCTGGCGGACCAAGACTCCGTTGATCTATCGCGCGACACCACAGTGGTTTATTAGCATGACCGAGAAAGACCTTCTCGGTTCGTGTCTTGAGGCAGTAGCGGGAGTGAAATGGATTCCTGATTGGGGCAAAGCGCGCATCGAATTGATGTTGAAAGGCAGCCCTGACTGGTGTGTTTCAAGACAGCGCACTTGGGGTGTGCCCATTATTTTGTTTGTGAACAAAGAAACTCAAGCTCTACATCCGGCAACCGCTGAATTAGTTGAGGCGGTTGCAAAAATGATCGAGAAGGACGGTATCGAAGCCTGGTTCGCGCTAGATCCTGCCCAGCTCCTCGGTGACGAGGCAGACCTGTATGAAAAAGTGACTGACACCTTGGATGTTTGGTTTGACTCAGGCGTAACCCATTACTCTGTGGTTGCAAAGCGCGAAGAGCTTGAGTACCCGGCAGACCTTTATTTAGAAGGCTCCGATCAGCATCGAGGCTGGTTTCAATCATCCTTAAAGACCGCTGTAGCAATGAATGGCACAGCGCCGTACCGTCAGGTCCTGACCCACGGTTTTTTTGTCGATGCCGAAGGCCGCAAGATGTCAAAGTCTGTTGGCAACACGGTGGCGCCGGCGCAAATATACAAGCAGTACGGGGCGGACATTTTACGGCTATGGGTAGCCGCTACGGACTTCCGTGGCGAAATGACAGTGTCGGACGAAATTTTTAAGCGAGTGGCAGACGCGTATCGCCGAATTCGAAACACCGCTCGCTTCATGTTATCCAATTTGAACGGGTTTGATCCAAACAGCGATAAAGTGAATAACTCCGATCTGCTGGCGTTGGACTATTGGATAGTCAGACAAAGCCAGCTATTGCAAAAAGAAGTAATAGGTCACTACCATGCCTATGAATTTTTAAATGTGTATCAAAAAATTCACAGTTTTTGCGTCGTTGAGTTGGGCGGTTTTTATCTCGACGTGATCAAGGATCGCCAATATACAACGGCGGCCGATAGCCTAGCCCGCCGCTCGACCCAGACCGCCATGCTGCAAATAGTTGAAACACTGAGCCTGATGATTGCCCCAATCTTAAGTTTTACCGCCGATGAATTATGGCAGTACATTCCGGGGGAGCGAGAAGAGTCTGTGTTTTTGGGTAATTTTTCTGGCGAGGCCAGTGAGCTTGCCGAAATGCCAGCTTTTCCTGATGACTTTTGGCAGCAAATACTTAGCGTGAAGACGGCAGTGAACAAGCAGTTGGAAGCGAAGCGGGCGGAAAAAGTCATCGGCGCGAGTTTGAGCGCTGAGGTTAGCCTCTACTGTGATGAAGAACTGTTCGGGTCATTAGCTAAACTTGAGGAAGAGCTGCGTTTCGCGCTTATAGTCTCGCGAGCGAGCCTCGCGCCACTGTCCCAGGCGCCAGCAAATGCGGTAGAGACAGACCTTGTCGGCCTAAAAATAGTGATAGAGCCATCGACCTATGATAAATGTGAACGCTGTTGGCACTATCGGCCGGACGTGGGCACAATCGCTAGTCACGCAACGCTGTGCCAGCGCTGCGTCGATAATATTGATGGAGTCGGTGAAACAAGGCATTTTGCCTAATAGTTGAGTATTTATGCAGTCTGAATCAGAAAACATAATTCAAGAAGGCTCCAGGGTAAGTTTACACTTTGCTCTCGCCTTAGCTAACGGTGAAGAAATAGACTCAAATTTTAGCGGCCCGGCCGCCAGTTTTCGTATTGGCGACGGCAGTATGCTGCCTGGGTTTGAAGAATACTTGCTTGGCCTGCAGCCAGGCAGTGAGCTTGAGGTGACTGTACCCGCCGAGCAGGGATTTGGCGAGGTTAACGAGCGCAACAAGCAAACCTTCCCTTTGGAAAAATTTCAGCATGTGCTTGAAGATGACCTGGTGCCCACGGAAGTTGGTAGCGTGGTCTCGTTTAAAGATGCTGGCGGCTTTGATATTCCGGGGGTGGTAGCGGCGCTCAATGATAAGACTATTGTGATCGATTTTAACCATCCCTTGGCTGGCAAAGATATCGTTTTCAAAGCGATAATTCGAGCGGTAATGCCGTCTAACGTGGACGTGATAGAAGTTAAACTTTGAGGCTTAGTCCATGCTAAAAGAAATCAACGGCACTGCGTCAATTTCACTGGCTAATCCTCGCGGGTTTTGCGCCGGAGTTGACCGAGCTATTGATATCGTCAACCGAGCCTTGGATATTTTTGGCGAGCCGGTTTATGTTCGTCATGAAGTTGTCCATAACAAGTATGTGGTTCAAACCCTCCGTAAACGCGGTGCAGTTTTCGTCGATGAACTGGTGGATATTCCTTTAGTGGATAAAACCGGGCGGCAGTCTATCGTTGTCTTCAGTGCCCACGGTGTTGCCCAAACGGTTAAAGACGAGGCGGCAGATAAAGGTTTTAGAGTATTTGATGCCACTTGTCCTTTAGTGACGAAAGTGCATTTGGAAGTATTAAAATTTAGCCAAGATGGTCGCGAGTGCGTTCTGATTGGCCATCAGAACCACCCAGAAGTTGATGGCACCATGGGGCAGTATGATCGGTCCAAAGGCGGCGAAATCTATCTCGTTGAGTCGGTTGAAGACGTGGCTCAGCTGCAGGTCCAGCGCCCTGAAAGTCTTTCCTATGTAACTCAAACAACTCTTTCGATGGACGACACGTCGAAAGTGATTGATGCTTTAATTGCCAGGTTTCCGCAGATAGAAGGGCCTAGAAAAAAAGATATTTGTTACGCGACTCAAAACAGGCAGGACGCTGTAAAGCAAATGGCTTTAGAGTGTGAGCTGTTGCTTGTTGTTGGCTCACCCAATAGCTCAAATTCAAACCGATTGAAAGAGTTGGCCGAGCGTCTAGGCTGTGAGGCCTACCTCATTGACAGCGTCAAAGATATTAATGAAAACTGGCTCACCGGAAAATCAAGGTTTGGCGTTACGGCGGGTGCATCAGCTCCAGAAGTACTGGTTCAGCAGGTGGTAGAGCGGCTAAAAGACTTGACCAAAGTTGATGCTTTAGAGCTTGGCGGCGTGAAAGAGAATATTGTGTTTAGCATGCCGAAAGAGCTACGCTAAAACTCTGAGTCAAGCGCAGCTAAATCCTTGGCTATAGATTATCTAATTCCCTCAGTTTTTCCTGTAGCGCATTCAACGTTGTGCTAAGTTGTTCTAACTTTTCTTTTTCCTTATGCACCACAGCATCAGGCGCATTGTTGACAAACTTTGCATTGCCAAGTTTGCTTGCGACTGCGGTTAATCCCGATTCTAGTTTTGCTATTTCTTTGCCAAGGCGACTGCGCTCGGCTGCCACGTCAATTAGGCCCGCCAGCGGCACTAAAATTTCCATGTCGCCGTGAATGCCGGTTGCCGCAGCAGGCGCCTGTTGGTCAGTCTCTAGCCATTGGATGCTGGATAATTTAGCAAGCTTTTCGAGAAAACGCCGGTAACTCTCTAGGCGCTTTTGATCGAGGGGATTGCTGCTGCTGAGAAATACTGAAATGTTTTTTGCAGGAGAAATATCCATCTCACCGCGGATGTTGCGAATGGCTAAAATGACGCCTTTGATCCATTCAACATCTGCTTCAGCATCCTGGTCCACGGTGTCTGTCGGCACCGGATACTGTGCCAGCATAATGCTTTGAGCCGGTTGCTTATTAGCGCCCAACAGCGGATTGATTTTTTGCCAAATTTCTTCCGTAATAAAAGGCATAAATGGATGCAATAAGCGCAGACTTTTCTCCAACACCGACAATAAAACTAGTCTAGTGGTGGCGGCTGCTTCTGCATCCTCCTCTTCATTCCACAGTACTGGCTTGGACAGTTCTACATACCAATCGCAATACTCGTTCCAGATAAATTCAAACAGCGCTTGGGATGCCAGATCGAAGCGGTATTCCTCCATCGCTGCGGCGACAGCTGCACTGGTGCGATCGAAACGGCTTAAGATCCAGCGGTCGGCGATAGATAGCTTGTTGCTATTCATGTCGCTAGCGACTGCCTTGTCTTCTGTGTTCATCAACACATAACGCGCTGCATTCCATATTTTATTGCAGAAATTTCTAAACCCTTCAGTACGCCCAAGATCAAACTTAATGTCTCGCCCAGTGGAGGCCAGCGAGTAAAAAGTGAATCGCAGGGCATCGGTGCCATAGGCCTCTATGCCATTGGGGAAAGACTCACGCGTCACTGCTTCGATTTTCTGCTTTAGCTGCGGCTGCATCATGTCAGCCGTGCGTTTAGTGACCAAGGTTTCTAGCTCGATGCCATCAATGAGGTCGATGGGGTCAAGAATATTGCCCTTAGATTTGGACATTTTCTGGCCATGTTCATCACGCACTAAGCCGGTGATATAGACTTTCTTAAACGGAATCTGTCCGGTAAATTTAAGTGTCATCATAATCATTCTGGCAACCCAGAAGAAAATAATATCGAAGCCCGTTACCAGCACCGAGGTAGGGTGGAATTTGTCGAAGTACTCGGTGTCATCAGGCCAGCCTAAGGTGGAGAAAGTCCATAACCCAGATGAGAACCAAGTGTCCAATACATCGGGGTCTTGCTGGAGTTTGGTGCCTGCTGGCAGATCATACTTTTCACAGGCCTGTGCCGCAGTAGGCGCGACATACACCTTGCCGTCTTCGTCATACCAAGCAGGAATTCTGTGGCCCCACCAAAGCTGTCGACTGATGCACCAATCTTGAATATTGCGCATCCAGGCAAAATAGGTGTTCTCCCAGTTTTTTGGCACAAACTGAATGTCGCCGTCCTCTACTGCTTTAATGGCAGGGTCAGCGAGATCCTGAATTGCCACATACCATTGATGGGTAAGATAAGGCTCAATAACTACGCCGCTGCGATCGCCGCGAGGAATTTTTAGGGTGTGGGGCTCTATTTTTTCGACCAAACCAAGAGCGTCCAAATCGGCGACTATTTGCTTTCTCGCAGCAAAGCGGTCTAAGCCAACGTAAGCCGCTGGAGCCTCGTCATTGATGCTGGCGTTTTTAGTCAACACGTTGATGATTTCTAAATCATGGCGCTTGCCAACTTCATAGTCATTGAAATCGTGGGCCGGGGTTATTTTCACGCAGCCAGTGCCGAAAGCAGGATCAACATACTCATCCGCAATGATTGGTATCTGTCGATCGCACAGGGGCAGGGTAATAAACTTGCCTACCAAATGGGTGTAGCGCTGATCTTCGGGATGGACGGCAACGGCGCTATCGCCTAGCAGAGTTTCAGGTCGAGTGGTGGCAATAACTAGATGTTCATCGCTGCCGGTAATGGGATAGCGGAAATGCCACAGTGATCCGCTTTCTTCTTCGGCGACTACTTCCAAATCTGAGATTGCAGTTAGTAGCTGCGGATCCCAATTTACCAGCCGGTTGCCGCGATAGATCAAACCCTCGTCATAGAGTTGAATAAAAGCTTTCTCAACGACGCCTGAGAGCTGATCGTCCATGGTGAAGCGTTCACGGTTCCAATCTATAGACGCACCTAAGCGTCTAATTTGTTGAGTAATAATGCCGCCAGACTGTTCTTTCCAATCCCAAACTTTACGCACAAATTCTTCGCGGCCTAGTTCGAGTCGCGACGTGCCAGCGGCGTTTAGCTGCCGCTCCACAACCATTTGGGTCGCGATGCCGGCATGGTCTGTCCCTACCTGCCACAGAGTTTGTTTGCCTAGCATGCGGTGGTAGCGGATGAGGGCATCCATTATCGCGTCTTGGAAGCCATGGCCCATGTGCAGGCGACCCGTGACATTGGGTGGCGGAATGACGATGCAGTAGGGCTCTCCATCGCCTTGGGCGGCGAAGTAGCCTCGTTCTTCCCAAGTCTTATACCAATGCTGTTCCAATTGATTGGGTTGGTAGGTCTTTTCCATAATTTACGGCACACTTAATTACTAATGAGGGAGCTGAAAAACCGCCAAGTATACATGAAGAAGGATCAAACTCTGATTCTTATGGCTCCAGATTATCTTTGAATGAGTCGACTTTAGATTCTGTGGGTCTCGATCTCAAGACCTTGTGCTTTATAGGTTCGAAAGTGATCCCGCCCAGCCTGCAGGGAGGCTTTATCCGGGCCAACTAACTCGTTTAATCTAATGAGGCGTGCGGGAGAGCTTATTGCATTCTCGCTGAGGTTTATGACGACCTCAGCGAATTGGGGGGCCGGTTCAACATGGCTAATACAAATCTTACTGAGAGCAGTATCGGTGCAAAGCTCATGCGGCAGAAAGCTGCTGGCCTTAAAGTCCCACAGCAGGCTATCCAGTCGCCGAGCTTGCGCCTCGGATGCGGCATAAATATAGATGCGGTGGCCTAAGCGGTAGGCTTTGTCGGCAATACGGCAAACCAGGGTCAGCCTTTCGTCATCGCTGCCAGTCCGGTCTTCGGACAGAGCGTAGAAATTCACTTGCGCCATGGTGTCTGAAAAGCCTCGGTCTATGCCTTTTGGTTTCTGAGATACTCCACCAAAAGCCCAACCGGTCGCCCTGTAGCGCCTTTTTCCGCGCCCGAGTGCCAGGCACTACCAGCGATGTCTAGATGTGCCCAAGGGTAGCTTTCTGTGAAACGGGCAAGAAAGCATGCGGCGGTGATTGTTCCGCCACGGGGTCCGCCAATGTTTTGCATGTCGGCGAAATTGCTGTCAAGCAGGCTTTGGTACTCGTCCCATAGGGGCAGTTCCCAAGCCCTATCAACGCAGGTTTGGCCATTATCTAAAAGCGTTTGAGCAAGCTCGCGATTATTGCTTAAAAGCGCACTAACGTGGGAGCCAAAGGTTGCTACGGCGGCCCCTGTCAGGGTGGCGATATCAATGACGCTGCGTGGTTTAAAGCGTTCGGCATAGGTGAGGGCATCGCACAGTACCAAGCGGCCTTCCGCATCTGTGTTTAGAATTTCGATGGTTTTGCCGGACATACTGGTCACAATGTCGCCAGGCTTGGTGGCTTTGCCGCTGATTGCGTTTTCAGCCGCCGCGACCATACCGATAACATTGATAGGCAGCTTCATATCGGCAACCGCGCTCAGGGTTCCCAGTACACTTGCAGCTCCGCACATATCGAACTTCATTTCATCCATGGCAAGGCCTTGCTTTAAGCTGACACCGCCGGTGTCGAAGGTAATGCCTTTACCGACCAATACGTAAGGTTTGCTGTCTGCTTTGGCGCCCTTGTACTGCATGATTATCATCTTAGCTTCTTGGGGTGACCCAGCTGAAACCGACAGCAGGGAACCCATGCCCAGCTTTAACATTTGTTTTTCGCTCAGAATCTGGGTTGTTATGCTGCTCTTTTTGCCAGCCAAACTTTTCGCCTGCTCAGCAAGGTAGGTTGGAGTGCAAATATTCCCCGGTAAATTACCTAGCTCTCGAGCGATGTTGATGCCTAAGCCAATGGCGAGACCGGATTTTAACGCGCTCTCTAAGGCTTTGCGGTTACTGCCCGCCATAGGTGAGACCGAGATACTTTTAGTTGCTGGCGCTTTTGCCGGTTTGCTTTTTGTTACTGTGTAGCGGTAGTAGGATTCTTCGCCTTGCTGGGCGATACGAGACGTAAACCAACAGCCGTCTCGATCTGTCAGGCCGACGCTAGCCAGCGCAAAATGCACTGTACTGGAGGGTTGCGACTGTGTGTTTTTGTATACGGCCTGCAGTAACTTAATAGCGGCTTTTGCATCAAATTTTGATTTTTCACCACCTCCAAGCATTAAAACTCGTTTCGCAGAAACGCCCGTAACCCCATGAAGCAAGGTTGTTTCGCCAAGCTTGCCGTGGAAGTCCCCTGACTTTTTGAGTTTGCTAATGATTTTGCCGCTGGCTGCGTCAATGCTTGCTGCTTCTTCGGTCAGGCCTCCAGTACTCCAGATGAGGACGACAACACAGTCGGAATTGATGTTGGTTACAGCACCAGCTTTGATCGAATATTTCATCAGCGTCAATGACTCCTTTAACTTTGGTCTGTTGGTTTGTTTGGGCGGTACGAATGGCGATGTCTAAGACGGACAATCGTAAAGATATTCAATGAGTTAAGCAATAGCCGCCCAGACGCTATCGCCCTGCTGGCCACTGTTCATATTTTTCAATGGGAAAATACGGTAATTTCGAGGCTTGTTTGTTGAACCAATTTTAGCTCAGCTTGTCATAAGATAAGTGCAAATTTAGATCCGCGCCGCACGCGTTGTAGGAGGTGGTATGCCCAGAATTAAAGTTCATCCCCCAGCAAATTTTTTATACTCCATGGAGCGTCAGGTTGGTTTAAGCGATCTGAATTTTGCCAAGCATCTTGACAGTGTGGCCATGGTAAAAATACTGCATGAAGCAAGGCTGCAGTTTTTAGCTAGCCTTGGATTCACAGAAAGCAATATTTATGGTCTGGGTATGATGGTCACAGATCTGGCCATTGATTATCGAGCCGAGTCATTTGCCAATGACCGCTTGGTTATTGATGTGGGTGTGAGCGATTTTAATCGTTATGGCTTCGATATTGGCATGCAGGTCACCAACGATGCCGTAGATTCAGTCGTCTGCAGTGCGAAGTTTGGCATTGTGCTGTTCGATTTCGATAGACACCAAATCAGTGAAGTGCCAAAGGTGCTGCATGCACTTTTAGGTTACTCCAATGCTCAGGTGGCATAGTCTAGCTAAGATGACTTCTCAGGCTAGGTTCTAGTACACTGGGCTTAGCGGGCCTTCCGCTTTAGCTTGGGAAAACGCCACCTTTGATCCTCTTTCGTTATCTCAACAAGCAAATTCTTCAGGTTGTGCTTGGGGTCACCTTGATTCTGCTTGTGGTGGCGCTAACCAGCCGTTTTATCCAATATTTGAGCCAAGCAGTGGCTGGCGATATCGCCTCGGATGTCCTGTTTTTGCTTATGTTCTATCGCTTGCCTGACTTTCTTCTGGTCATTGTTCCTCTCGCTTTATTTCTCGGTATTTTAATCGCTTTGGGGCGGATGTATGCCGACAACGAGATGGTAGTCTTATTGTCTTCTGGTTTGAGCCCAATGCGGCTGATGTTGTTGACTCAAGCCACGTCGTCGCTGGTGTTAGTTCTCATCGCCGTTGTCAGCCTTACGCTGGCCCCTTGGGGGGTGCGCAATACCGAGCTATTGAAACAAAATCAGGATCAGCTAACCGAAATAGATTTAATCGCCGAAGGCCAGTTCCAATCATTTGCAGGGGGAGCGAGAGTTACCTACGCCGAGGATATTGCAACCGCAGACGGGGTAAGGGAATTGCGCCAAGTCTTTGTGGCTGTGAATGCGTCCCAAACCACAAATAGCACCGAAGCTATAAGACTAATTTTTGCAGAATCGGCACGTCCGGAGATTGACCCTGATTCAGGTGCTCGGTTTATGCGACTCGACAACGTGACGCAATACGAGGGCGTAGCTGGGAGGGGTGATTACTCAGTAGGGCAGTTTGCTGTTCAGTCTATTCTACTGCCTGATGCTGCCGAGTTTGAAGAGGTTTTGGAAGAAGCCACTTTGCGCACCCTTGAGCTGTTTGGTTCTGATTCTGTGGCAAGGCAAGCAGAGTTGCAGTGGCGCTTTTCGATTATCCTGTTGATTCCTATTATTACGCTGATCGCAGTGCCGTTTGCTAAAGTTAATCCAAGACAAGGGCGCTATGGCAAATTGTTGCCAGCGGTGCTCATTTATGCCGCTTACTTTCTTTTGCTGCAGTTCGCCCGCGATGGGGTAGCTGATGGAGATATTTCGCCTTCGCTTGGGCTTTGGTGGGTGCATCTAGTGTTCTTAGGGCTGGGCCTAATTATGTATCGGTTTCCTAACATTACTTTAATGGGCCTGCGAGCTTGAGCCGTCTAGATAGACACATTGGTGTTACCGTGCTGCTGTCGATGGCAGTAGTGATTGCGCTACTTGGAACACTGGACCTTATTTTTTCTTTGCTGGAAGAGCTCGCCGATACCGATGAAAACTATAGCTTATTGGAAGCTATTGTATTCGTGCTCATGACCACCCCAACCAGTTTATACGAACTACTGCCCTTCACCGCTTTAGGGGGTGCATTGATAGGCTTGGGAATTTTGGCCTCCAACAACGAGTTAGTGGTTATTCAAGCTGCCGGTGTTTCTGTTTTTCGTATAGTTTTAGCGGTAGTCAAACCGACATCGCTGGTGATGCTGTTAAGTCTAGTGTTTGGTGAGTTTGTATCGCCGCCTCTGGAGCAGCTCGCACAAAGCAATCGTGCTGTACAAAAGACAGGCGGCGAGTCGATAAGTTCCGATCAGGGTAATTGGCAGCGAATCGGTCGTGAGTTCATTCACATTAACGCGATAGCGCCAGGTGGCACTAGGTTGATTGGGGTGTCTCGGTTTGCCACCGATGGCAACCGGCGTTTGGTGTCCGCAAGTTTTGCCCAATCGGCTAGCTATAAAGAAAGTGCAGCCGGTAATTATTGGCGATTGGAAAATGTTGAGCAATCAATTTTTACGCCGCAGGCAATAGTGACCAACCAATACCTCCAAGAAGACTGGGTGGTAGAGCTTTCGCCAGAACTATTAAGCGTTCTTTTGGTAGACCCTGACGAACAATCGATCTCTGGTCTCTACCGGCTGGGACAGTTTTTTGAATCTGAAGGCTTGGATAGCCGTATTTACTACTTGGCGTTTTGGAAGAAGCTGCTGCAACCTTTAGCAACGTTGGCCTTAGTGCTGCTGGCAATCTCATTTGTTTTTGGGCCACTACGGGAAGCCACTATGGGTTCCCGGGTTTTTGTTGCCATCGGTGTTGGTCTAGTTTTTACAATTGTGCAGCGTATGATGGAGCCGGCAAGCCTAATCTATGGATTTTATCCATTGGCGGCGGTGGCAGCCCCCATCTTGGTTTGCGGTGCAATAGGCTATTTTTTACTCGCGAAAGTGCGCTAAAAAGTAACCGCCATTAACTACAGTGTTCAACACTAATAGGATCACACTGTGATTACCTGCTATTTAGATTACACCTTAGACCCGGCTAAGATTAAAGAATTTGAAGTCTACGCAAAAATGTGGATTCCCTTGGTCCAGCGTTTCGGCGGCCAGCATCATGGCTACTTCTTGCCTTGTGAAGGCGCTAACGACAAAGCCTATGCGCTGTTCAGCTTCCCGAGTTTAGGCGAGTACGAGAGGTACCGAAAGCAGTCATTTCAAGATGAACAATGCCGAGCCGCCTTTGCTTATGCAGACGCGACTGCCTGTATTGTGCGCTATGACAGGAGTTTTCTGCGGCCAGTACTTAGTTGAAGGGGCGGTGAGATTTCGGCACTAGAACAACTTTGGTGTTAGACAGACGGCCGTGCAGTGTGCCCTTGTCCTTAGCTATATACATCCACAAAAAGCCAATACCGAACAAAAAAAAGGCAGGCCAAGCAGCGAAAAACCGCACAAGGGCTTGCGGCACTGTGATCAATTGATTTTCGGTGCTGAGTAGCTTTAGGCGCCAGGAAACCATGCCTAGAGTTTGCCCGCTGCGAATCCAAAACCAGGTATAAAAGCCTGCGGCACTTGTTACCATTAAAACGAATGTCACGGCATCCACTACGGGGTTGGTCTCGACTACACCATCGACTAACTTGTTAGCGTCAGGTCCCACAATCAGCTGTATACACAAGCCAATTAGCATCCAAATGGCGGCGACTAAAAAGCCGTCGTAAAGCAGCGCCGCTAACCTGCGAAGCAGGCCTGCTCTTGGGTAATCTGCGTAATTAGTGTCTGTCATAGGTGGTTTTTTGAGGCCTAGACCCGTGGTTTTATGATTCCTGTTGGGGCCAACTCAAGCGGGTTTGGCCAGAGGCTTCAGCCCGTCAGCGCTGGCTGGGTATTGTAGTGTAATTGGGCTGGTGAGACTACACTGAGCCTGATATCGACCGTTTATATATAGCCGCCGCCTAAAAAACCTTCTGCTATGGGTATTTATAGAGATTTTGCTAGAATGCTCGAACAATCAGGCGGCTAGACTTACAGCGCTGATTGAGGCGATAACGTATTGTGATTTTTAAGGAACTGGTATGACTAAGCCCCAAGCGCGACATATAAGATTGCTCGACACCACCCTAAGGGACGGCGAGCAAACGCAGGGTGTCTCTTTCTCCGCAAATGAGAAAGTAAACATTGCCCGCGCGCTGTTGCAGTCGCTGAAGGTGGATCGCATTGAGGTGGCATCGGCCTGTGTTTCCCTAGGGGAACAGTTAGCTGTCGGCGAAATTACTAAGTGGGCCAGCAGCCAGGGTTTGCTGGAGCGGGTAGAGGTCTTGGGTTTCGTCGACCACAAAAGAAGCGTGGACTGGATAGTGAAGGCTGGTGGCAAGGTCATCAACCTACTGGCGAAAGGTAGCGAGAAGCACTGTAGAGAACAGTTGGGTAAAACTTTAGATAGCCATGCCCAAGATATTGGCCGAACCGTGGAGTACGCTCACTCGCAGGGTTTGAAAGTTAATATGTACCTTGAAGACTGGTCCAACGGCTATGTGGACAGCCCCGATTATGTTTTTGGCTTAGTGGAAAAAACCAAGCATCTTGGCATCGGGCACTATTTGTTGCCTGATACTTTGGGACTGATGGCGCCAGCTGAAGTGACTGCGTCACTCACCGATATGATGACGCGCTTTCCTGAATTGACTTTTGATTTTCATCCCCACAACGACTATGGCCTGGCCACAGCCAATGTCCTAGCTGCCGTAGCGTCGGGAATTGATACCATTCATTGCACGGTAAACTGTTTGGGCGAGAGAGCGGGTAACGCATCATTGGCAGAAGTTGCTGTTGCGCTTCGCGATAAGCTGCACATGGAGTTGTCCATAGACGAGACTCGCATCGCTGTTTTAAGTCGAATGGTTGAAAACTTCTCTGGCAAATGGATTGCATCCAATACCCCAATTGTTGGTGCCGATGTGTTTACGCAAACAGCCGGTATTCACGCCGACGGTGATTTGAAAGGCGATCTGTATGTCACCAATCTTAGTCCAGAACGCTTCGCGCGAAAGCGTAGTTATGCGCTGGGTAAAATGAGTGGCAAGGCCTCGCTCATCAACAATTTGGATGAGCTAGGTATTAGTCTGTCTGAGGAAGATCAGGCAAAAGTGCTGGCTAGGATTGTTAAGCTGGGTGATTCCAAGCAGATTATTACCGCCGAAGATTTGCCGTTCATCATTGCAGATGTCATGCAGAGCAAGGAGGTTCACTACATTACTTTGCTTAACTGCTATATCAACAGCGGTTTAGATGTGGATAGCACCGCCAGTATTCGAGTGGATATAGAGGGTGATGAGCTGCAGGGTTCTGGCGCTGGCAACGGCGGCTTTGATGCGTTTATTAACGCGATCACAACATTGTTGGCACAGAAGCAGTTTGTGATGCCGGCACTGACAGACTATGAGGTGCATATTCCTCGCGGCGGCAAGACCAGTGCGTTAACTGAATGTGTGATTAGCTGGAATGCAGGCGAGCGGGAGTTCAAAACCCGGGGCGTAGATTCGAATCAGGTGTTAGCGGCAGTCAAGGCGACTATGCGGATGATTAATATCCGCTTGCACGGCATGCGCAGCTAAGCTAATTGAGCTAGCGCCGCCGACTGGCGGCGCTAACTTTGTTGCCCTAATGGAGAAGTGAACTAAGCCTGCTCTTAAAGCTTGGCGAGCTCTTCTACGACTAAGTCGCCAAAGCCCTCGGTGCTAATCATTTTTACCGCTGGCCCGGGCTTGGATAAGTCTGGCGTCGAGTACCCTTGAGCAAAAACACTTTGCATGGCTTGCCACACATTGCGTGCTTCGGCTTCCATGTCGAAACTCATTTCCAACATCATTGCCACAGAGCCAATCATAGAGTACGGATTTGCTATACCCTGGCCGGCTATATCCGGGGCGGAACCATGGGAGGGTTCGTAGTAGGATTTGTCCGGGCCTAGGCAGGCAGAAGGCATTAGTCCGAGTGAGCCAAGTATGCCACCGCCTTGATCGCTGAGAATATCGCCGAACATATTTTCCATCACCATGACGTCGAACTGGCCCGGGTTGAGGCATAAGTAGGTGGCTGCCGCGTCTACTAAAATTGGGACTACCTTAACCTCGGGGTAATCCACTGCAACTTCAGCCATGACTTCATTCCACAGCACGCTAGATTTAAGCACGTTGCTTTTGTGAATATTGTGCAGAACCTTCTTGCGCTTTTGCGCGGTCTCAAACGCGACGCGGGCGATATTGGCGATTTGATCCTCATCATATTCTAAAGCTTCGGTGACGTAGCGTTTGCCCTGGGCATTAATTCCGGTTTCTTTTTTGCCGAAATATAGCCCGCCAACTAATTCGCGGATTATAATGAAGTCGATCCCATCACCGATGATTTCCGGTTTTAGGGGCGAGAAATGGGCCAAACTTTTTGGCAGAAATACCGGCCGTATATTGGCAAAGGTATTGTAGCGGCGGCGCAAGGGTAAAAGTGCCCCCCGTTCTGGCTGCATATCTACAGGTATTTTCTTAGATTCTTCATGGCTGAGCCCGATAGGTCCTTTGAGGATAGCGTCTGCTGAGTCGCAGAGGGTTTTGGTTTCGTCAGGAAAGGAGTGGCCATGCTCGAAATAGGCGCTGGCTCCGAATGCGCCGTGGACTAGATCGAAGCTAATGCCGTTGCGAGTACCAACTAATTCAAGCACCTTGACAGCCTCGGCCATAATTTCAGGGCCTATACCGTCGCCATCGAGAAGGGCTATTTTGTAGTTAGACATAAAAATTCCTTTTGATTAATACAGAAAATGAATACTTCGGCTTAGCCTGAAATTTAGGCTGCACAATTTAGCATGCAAGACAATTTATTCACAACACAAGCAGATCGCCTTAGATTAAAAGGTCGCCATCTTGGGCTGCTGGGGGTGTTAGTGATTGTTCAAAACGAGCGGGGTGCGATTACAGGGCGGCTAGAACCACAGAGACCTGACGGATAAATATCAGGGCCAGCACTATAACGATGGCATAAACGACGCCATCACCAATCTCAAAGCCAAAAAACGTTTTCGGCTTGCCATTATCATCGCTGCTTTCATTGTGATCTTCGTCGTCGAAACTCATATCGACTGAGACTCCTTGGTATGGCTTTTGACGCTAATATGGTTCATGTCTGCCTTAGCTTACTAGGCATATCGGCCATATACATCGGCTCTTCAATGATTTGAGTTTAAACGAAGCCTAAGTTTGGTACCAGTGGGCGGACTTGAACCGCCACTCCCGCAAAGGAACCGGATTTTGAATCCGGCGTGTCTACCAATTTCACCACACTGGCATTGCTTCATTTTGCTGCTTTCGGCAAACACTGAGTTCGTCGACCCCGCCCACCAAGATCCTAGATCGTGCGGGGGCAGTATTATACCAATTGAGAAGCCACTGGCAATCAACTTAACTGATGCATTTGCGGGCCTTAGTTTTAGTGATTATTTGCAGTTAATCCGTCTTTCGCTAGATTCTAAAGTCAGATAGGCTTGCCGACCTCATTATTTACTCTTTAGAATCACTGGATAGAAACCTATGAAAGTCTCCGATTTTGAATACCACCTGCCATCAAGGCTCATTGCGCACTATCCCGCCGAGTCAAGAAGTGGCAGCAAGTTGCTGCACCTGGACCTATCCACGGGCGCGTTGCAGCATTATGTTTTTAAGGAGCTAGTCGATTTGCTCAACCCCGGAGATTTACTGATCTTCAATGATACAAAGGTGATACCCGCACGGCTTTTCGGCCGCAAAGAAAGTGGTGGCAGGTTCGAGGCGTTGATTGAGCGGGTCGCAGACGGCAATCAGCTGATCACTCAAATCAAGCTCAGCAAGGCGGCTAAACCGGGCACCCTGTTACTATTTGAGTCGAAAGATGGTGATGATGCTGACCCAGTAACAGCTGAGGTTGTAGGCCGTGAAGGCGATTTTTATCGAATTAAATTCCCGGCGGATGCCAACCTTGGCGAGATATTTGCCCGAATTGGCCATATTCCGCTGCCGCCTTACATCAAACGCAAAGACAAAGCAGTAGATACCGAGCGCTATCAGACCGTCTATGCCCGTCACGACGGCGCGGTGGCTGCGCCTACAGCAGGGCTGCACTTCGACCAAGCTCTGTTGGAAGCACTTGCTCAAAAAGGTGTAGAACAAGCCTTTATCACCCTGCATGTAGGGTCGGGCACTTTTCAGCCCATTAGAGTTGATACTGTGACTGACCATAAGATGCACAGTGAGTGGATAGATGTTAGCCAAGCGGTGGTCGATAAAATCGCGCAGTGCAAAGAGCGCGGCGGCCGGGTCATTGCCGTTGGTACAACGTCGGTGAGAAGTCTAGAAACCTGCGCCTTGGACCGGCCCTTGTCGTCTTACCAAGGGGAAACAGATATATTCATTTATCCCGGTTTCGATTTCAAAGTGGTGGATGGTATGGTGACCAATTTTCACCTGCCGGGCTCAAGTTTGGTCATGCTGGTGAGTGCATTTGCCTCTCGAGAGGCAACGTTGGGCGCTTATGCTGAAGCCGTTGCCCAAGAGTACCGATTTTTCAGCTATGGAGATGCCATGCTGATAACTCGTTAAACGCCGGCCAAGAATTGCTATAAATGGGTCTGGAAGTTCCCAAACTCACTACTTTCAAGTAATTCTGGTATACTGGCCAGCTTGTTTTTCGAATACCATTTTCTCAACCAATACAAAGGATTACGACTTATTATGAAAGCACCTGTGCGAGTCGCTGTTACCGGAGCAGCTGGACAAATTAGTTATTCACTGTTATTTCGAATTGCCGCAGGGGAAATGCTTGGTCCTGATCAACCGGTAATTTTACAGTTGTTAGAAATCACTCCAGCTTTGGAAGCCCTGCGGGGAACAGTCATGGAAATCGAAGACTGTGCGTTTCCGTTGGTGGCAGGTATTGTGCAAACAGACGATGCCAGTGTGGCGTTTAAAGACGCGGATTATTGCATGCTAGTGGGCGCTCGACCTCGAGGCCCAGGCATGGAGAGAAAAGACTTGCTGGAAGCCAACGCCGCCATATTCTCGGCTCAAGGCAAGGCAATCAACGATCATGCTAGCCGCGCTGTCAAAGTTTTAGTGGTGGGTAACCCAGCCAACACGAATGCGCTGATTGCTTATCGCAATGCACCAGATTTAGACCCAGGCCAGTTCACTGCCATGACCCGTCTGGATCACAACCGTGCGATCGCACAGCTGGCCAACAAGACCAGCACTCACAGCACGGACATCAAAGGTATGATCATCTGGGGCAATCATTCAGCCACCCAGTATCCTGACATTCATCACTGCAGTGTTGCTGGTGCTGCAGCTTCTGGTTTAGTGGACCAACAGTGGGTTGAAGAAGACTTTATTCCGACCGTGCAACAGCGCGGCGCAGCAATTATTAAGGCGCGCGGCTTGTCTAGTGCGGCATCTGCTGCCAATGCTGCAATCGAACACATGCGCGATTGGGCCTTGGGCACGGCTGGAGAAACCGTCAGCATGGGCATTCATAGCGACGGCAGTTACGGCATAGAGAAAGGATTGATTTACTCATTTCCGGTAACCTGCGAAAACGGCGAGTACACAATAGTTCAAGGTCTAGCTGTGAATGACTTCAGCCAAACTCTGATGGACGCGACGGCAAAAGAACTCAGCGAAGAAAGAGACGCAGTCGCAGCTTTGCTACCTTAACCGAGATCTGACAGCCTCGGCGCCTGCGTCGAGGCTGGGTCAACCCTATGGCGACTGACTCTCTCTCCCTAGCTAAGAGCCGGCAATTTTGGCTGTTTCAGCTTACTGGTTGGTCGCTGTGGGTAGCGCTGCTAATTCTGCGGGATTTAATCGCTATTCCGGTTGAGTACATTGCGCCACGCGCAGTGGTGACAGGTGTGTCGGCACTGGCAGGCATGTCGATTACCTTTGTTTTGCGTTATTTTTATCGATTGGTTTGGGAGAGCGGCTTCGTAATACGCTTTCTGGTGGCATGGTTTGGCTCTCTTTCAGCGGCTTTTCTGTGGCAACCGTTTCGCAATTACATTGCTCTGCTTCCTTACGGGGATATTCTAGATCTCTCCAATGCCTCAGCCGAGGATTTGTTCGACGGCACCCTCAGTATCTCTTTTCCTTTGCTTTTGCTGTGGAGTGCGCTGTACTTTATTGTGAAATATTATTTTTTACTGCAGGAAGAAAAAGAG
>CAYGSO010000018.1:0-46341 GCA_964352445.1 uncultured Pseudohongiella sp.
GGGTGCGAGCGGCCGGAATAATACAGCGCCAGCAGCCCAGTGCGGTCTTTCAGGGCGTGCTTGATCTATAAATGCAGTGAGGCCTGCTTTTATCAAAGATAACAAAGATATCAATGACTCAATAATCTCAGACTTTCCTATTTGAAATTATATAGACGCATATGGGTCGATTTGTAGTTGGCTATGGCTTCGAGTTGAGTTTCGGGCAGGAAGCTACTGCCAGCGGCTATGAGGAGTGTCAACCAATGAGTCATGATCGTGTGAGTTTTCAGAAATGTGACAAAGATTGGACATTTTGCAGTAGATTTAAGTTTGGCTGTGAATTCTAGCTCTGGGTCTTAGTTTATTCAGTTAAATTGCTCTTTTTAGTTAATTTTTTCAGATACTTAACGATATTAATAACTAGCACTGGTGTTAGTTCTCGGCGGGTTCGCTCAATCTGAATTTATGCCGTGGAATTTTTTTCGAAGGTGGGAGTTAGTTAAACATGTATCAAGATTATTTCTCGCTACAGCGCCACCCGTTCCGTATCACTCCCGATACCTCATTATTCTTCTCTGGCGGAGACCAAGGGAGAGGGGTTGTGTTGGATGCGATGCTTTACGCCATTGAAAGCGGCGAGGGTATCTTGAAGGTGGTTGGCGAAGTGGGAAGTGGTAAAACCATGCTGTGTCGGATGTTGGAAGAGCAGCTGCCTGAGACCACAGAAGTTGTTTATATTGCCAACCCAAATTTAAGCCCGGAGGACATTCTCTACGCGGTTGCATTTGAGCTAAAGCTCCCGGTGCGTCGAGATACCTCTAAGCTGCTAGTCATGCAGCAACTGCAAAACCATCTGCTAAAGCAGCATGGGGCCAATAAGAAAGTGCTGGTCATAATCGAAGAAGCCCAGGGCATGCCGGTGGCAACCTTGGAAGAAATACGCCTTTTCAGCAATTTGGAAACCCACCGTGACAAGCTGATGCAAATAATTTTATTTGGGCAGCCAGAGCTTGATAAAAATTTAAGCGTTCGCCATATCCGGCAGTTACGTGAGCGTATTACTCACAGTTTCTATTTGACGCCATTAGGGGTTGAAGAAACTGCCCAGTATATCCGCTTTCGATTGGGTGCCGCAGGTTGTCCTTGTCCGCAATTATTTTCCGGTCAGGCAGAATGGTTGATTGCAAAAGCATCCGGCGGCTTAACTCGGCGTATAAACATTCTCGCTGACAAAGCGATGCTCGCTGCTTTTTCTGAAAATGTATTGCGCTTACCTGAAAAACTAGGGCCGGATGTTCCTCCTGTGATAACCGCAAGACACGTGATCGCTGCGATTAAAGACAGTGAGTATTCGCTGTCTTTAATCGAGCAATTATTTTCGCCACTGCGAATTGCTGGAGCAGGCTTGGTCGCGGTTACTCTGCTATTTACCTTAATGCTGTGGCCGCGCTCGGTAGGAATTGCCAGTATGCTACCCTCAAGCAGTATAGAACAACCTCGAGACTCAGCGAGCAAGCCGGCTGCTGCGGCGCTAGTGAAAAACATCGAGCCACTGGCAATGCCGCTAACCATGGATAATATGGTTTCAACATTGCCCGCGGCAAAAGCACCTATCGAGCTAGTGCCGATAATACCGGCGCAGAAGATGAGCGTCGAGGCAATAGCTGTGGTCGACACCGACCTGGACTTGCCGGCCTTAAGGTCGTTTCGAAACTCTTTGTTAAACGAACGTTTAACTAGGGAGCGGCTGCAGGCAACGCGAGATTGGCTGGCTAAAACTAACTCTCAGGGCTATACGATCCAGTTCTTATCCGGCGCCAGCAGCGATTTGAGGTTTGCCGAATCATTCTTGCAGCTAATGGCTAGTCAAGGGCTGGACACTGACTCAATTGTCTGTGTTTCGACTATAGCGGATGAAACCTACTGGACTATCAAGCATGGCAGTTTTTTGGGTCTAAGTTTGGCAACCGACTTTATTGAAAATCTGCCCCAGCAAATTCGAGATTTTAAACCCTTTGTACAAAATATTAGCGGCATTGAGTGTAATTCTAACGACTCAATCGTTTCCTTAATAACGGAGTAACTGCGATGAGCCTTTGGCCAAGCAAAAAAAGCAATTCCTTACTTTTGGTAGGAATACTTCTGGCAGGATGCGATTCTCTGCCTTCACCGCTTGATGCAGAGCGTGCAGGCATTGGTGATAGGCATCTGTCTTCTGCAGCTCCTGCCGAGCAAACTGGTATCCCGCAAATAGTGACGCCGCCACCAATCTTGCCAGCGCCTCAAGCCCAAGCGCCGATTGAGCTGTATTCAGTGGTGGTGCAGGATGTGCCAGTGCGAGAGCTGCTGTTTGCAATGGCTCGGGATGCTGAAATTAATATCGATGTGAATTCAGCGATTGAAGGTTCAGTGAGCATCAATGCTATCGATCAATCCTTACCGCAAATTTTGCAAAGGATATCCAGGCAGGTAAATATTCGCTGGGCTTTTGAAAAAGAAGATTATTTGGTGGTTGAGCCCGATGCGCCCTATATGCGCAACTACCGTATTGATTATGTCAACATAGCAAGAGCCGCCCAATCCACTGTTAGTGTTTCCTCGGGAGTTGGCGCTGAGTCCGAGTCGCCTAATAATTCTTCTACTACACTGAGCCAAGACACGACCAATGATTTCTGGGGTACCTTGGCGGCTAATTTAGCCACAGTGTTGGGAGGTGACCCCGAAGATGCTGCTAACAGCGGCGCAATTATCGTCAGCCCGGAAAGCGGCCTAGTTTCCGTCAGAGCGACGGAGAGAGAACATGCAGAAATCTACAGTTTTTTAGAAACCGTGCGCACTAGAGCACTGTATCAAGTGTTAATAGAAGCTACTGTGGTCGAAGTGACGCTTAACGACCAATTTCAATCTGGGGTCGATTGGAATCTACTGAATCGGGACAATGGGCAGGTAAGTTTTGTGCAGAGTCTTACCGGGCTCAATCTTACCAATGCGCCAACCAATGTTTTAACAATTGATAAGTCTGCTGGCCCTGATGCGATAACTTCAACCATTAGTTTGCTCAACCGATTTGGTGATACACAGATACTTTCGAGCCCTAAATTAATGGCATTGAATAACCAAACGGCAATGCTGAGAGTTGTCGACAGCAGAATATACTTCACTTTGGAAGTCGAGCCGGGTATTCCTGGGACTGCGACAAGCCCAGCAATCCAGCCTACGTTTATGAGTACTATAAATTCCGTACCGGTTGGGTTTACTATGGCGGTCACTCCGCAAATTAGTGAGGATGATCGGGTAACCCTGAATGTTCGCCCTACGATTTCTCGAATACTAGGCTTTGTCGAAGATCCCAACCCGTTATTTCGGCAAGCCGGCGTTGTCAATTCGATCCCTGAGATTCAGATTCGTGAGATAGAATCTATTTTGCAAATAGACAGCGGTCAAATTGCGATATTGGGGGGCTTAATGCAGGACACTCTGGATTTACAGACTCAAGGCCTGCCCGGTTTAAATCGACTGCCCGTAGTAGGAAATCTGTTTAACTACCGAGATGAGTCTACCGTAAAAACTGAGCTTATTGTTTTCATTAGACCAGTAGTTATCCGGCAGAACAGTATTGATGGTGATCTGCAGGATTACCGACAATTCCTGCCAACCAGTGCCAGTTTTAACAATTCTAGCCAAAATTCAGCAGCGCCTTTTTAGGTGTGCGATCAAGCGAAGAGATAGACCATGAGCCTATTAATGGATGCTCTGCGCAAAGCCGAAGAAGCTAAGAAACAGGCTGAGCAGGAGAAAACCACTGGAGATAAGTCTCCTCAAGTTGCTGCGCCTGCGCCTGCACCGACTGATGAAAGCCTGAGCCCGCCGGCGCCGACGCGGCAAGAAAGCATTCCACCTGATCTAGACATCATGGTGGAATTTGAAGAAGAACCGCGTGACTCGCAAGTCGCTGGTAGATCTAGCGCTGGGGTACTTTCGGCAGATCTTGATGCGGCTATCGAGTCTGTCAGCCTATCCCTTGATGCCAAATCCGCCTACGTCCCAGTCCCTCAAGCGCCGTTAGTTAAAAGTGTAGATGCTGCCAGAGCGCCGGAAAAATCAGATAATGTGAATGAACTAGACGCCTTCTTCGCTGCCGAGGCCAGCGCGAGCTCTATAAAGTCAACTGCAGACTCTACAGAAGTTGAGTTACCAGTGACGCCTGCGGCAGATCAAGACAGTGCCGCACCTGCGCAAAGCCCACAGCAAAGCCCGGTAGAGTCAATCAACTACACCACAACACCGTCGGAGCAGACGAACCCCAAGATAGCCCCTAAGACAACTCCTGAGGCGGCCCCTTCGGGCTCATCGAAAGTGGGTCGCGATGCAGAACCCCAGCAAGGTCGGGGTAGTATTAGCCAGAGAACGGCGCAGAGTCGGCAGTCGGCAAAATCGGTTTTTGCGGCTAAAAAAATCGGTGCAAATAAGCGTCAGGCCTATCTTTATGGCGGCGCCGGAATTACCGCTGCCTTGATTTTAGGGGTTGGCTATTTCTTGTTATCTTCCGGTTCGTCTAACACGGGTTTCACTATCCCGGAAACTAACTATGTCAGAACAAGTGAGTCTGGCTTTGCTGACGAAATCAGTGGGGATATCGAGCGTAACGGCTTAACGTCGACGTTTTCTGAAGTAGAATCAGGTTCAGTAGCAGATGAGGTTTTAGAACCAACGGTTGAGGGTTTTATAGCTAGCGCCGCGATTGAGCAGCTTCAGAACGCGGGCTTGCTCGAACAGGCCGATACTCAGGCTCTGAGCCAACGACTCTCCGGATTAATTGTTACCCCCATGGCAGAGCCTGCTTCCCAGGCAGTGAACGCACAGTTAAGCAATCCGGATCCTGACGAAGTGATCATTGAGAATCAAGCACCCAACGCTAGCTTAGGCACTGCGTCAAGTTTAGTAGCAGCGCCAACGGTTAGTCCTACAGCGGCTCCAAGGCGTGAATCCGAGCTGACGGCGGCCGAGGATGGCTTCAATCTAGGGAATGGTCCAGAGCAGGCTACTAGCGAGCCCAGGGTTGAACTTATTTCGTTTCGTAAGAAGGCGTCAAGGGCTACTGTATCGCCACTGTTAACCACTGCCTATTCAGCCTATCAGGCCGGAGATTTTGCGGCTGCCGTTACTTTTTATGAGCAGGTTCTGGAAGCTGAGCCGCGGAACATTGATGCTTTGTTAGGGTTGGCTGCAATCAGCAGCGCCAATGGTGAAATTGCCGAGGCGATGAATTTGTATTCCAACGTTTTAGCGCTCAACCCATCTCAAGCCATAGCGCGTTCAGGGTTACTTAATCTGGTGCCTTCGGTTAATCCAGCAGAGAAAGAGCGCCAGCTGCGCCAACTGATTAATGACTTTCCATCGGTTGCGCCATTGGCTTTTGCCATGGGTAATTTTTATGCTGGGCAATCGCGCTGGACCGACGCTCAGAGAAGTTATTTTAACGCCTTGAGTCTGGCCAAGGCCGATAGTGCGTCTGGCGCTGGGGTGAGCCCAGATTATGCGTTTAATCTTGCGGTAAGTTTAGATCGCTTGAATCAGTCGCAGCCGGCGATAAGCTACTATCAGGAAGCTCTTTCGGGAGCATCGCAGTTTCCCCCGACTTTCGACCTGAACACGGCGCGGGATCGTATCGCTAAGCTAACTGGACCTGAAACGCCATGAGTATAGAGATAGAAGCCACGCCTAAAAAGCGTATTGGCGAGGTGCTTATAGAGAAGGGCATGATCACCAATGATCAGCTCACCATCGCGTTGCTGGAACAAAAAACCTTAGGCAAGCGCATTGGCGCCGTATTGATTCAGCTAGGGTTTGTTACTGACTCTATTATTCGTGACGCCTTGAGTGAGAACACCGGCTATGAAAGTATTGATCTAAGCGGTGCGGTGATCGACGCCGAAACCATCAAGATGGTCCCGCAGGATTTAGCCAGACGGTTTAAGATTTTGCCAATCTCTTATGCCAAGGATAGAAAGCTACTCACACTGGCCATGGCAGACACTTTCGATATTGTCGCTTTGGATCAAGTCAAAGCGGTTCATGGCGGCGACATCGAAATTAAGCCAGTGCTGGGCGGCGATGCCGACATCGCTAGAATTACCGAAGAAATATACGGCTTTGAGCTCTCTATTGACGGTATTTTGCAAGAAATTGAGACCGGAGAAGTTGACCTCAATGCACCTCAAGCTGAAGACGATCAGTACCATCACCCGATGGT
The DNA here is from genome assembly GCA_964352445.1 of uncultured Pseudohongiella sp. Taxonomy (GTDB): domain Bacteria; phylum Pseudomonadota; class Gammaproteobacteria; order Pseudomonadales; family Pseudohongiellaceae; genus UBA9145. The sequence continues at coordinate 6,236 of CAYGSO010000018.1, forward strand.
GCGTTTGATCAACGCATTGCTTGCCGATGCGGTGCAAAACGATTCGTCAGATATTCACTTCGAGCCTGAAGAAGGCTTTTTGCGAATTCGCTATCGCATTGACGGTGTGTTGAAACAAGTGCGCAGCCTGCACAAAAGCTACTGGCCAGCCATGGTGGTAAGACTTAAAGTTATTAGCAACATGAACATCGCAGAGTCGCGAGCGCCGCAAGATGGCCGCATATCGATGTCGCTGGTTGGTCGCCAAATAGATTTTCGTGTCGCCTCCCAGCCGACGTCTTATGGCGAGAACGTTGTGCTTCGGGTGTTGGATCGACGCAAAGGCATTGTCAAGCTCGAGAAGCTAGGCATGAGCGATGACAATCTGCACTCTATCAAAATGATGCTAGCGAAACCTGAAGGGGTTATTTTGGTCACCGGTCCAACAGGTAGCGGTAAGACAACCACTCTGTATTCCATTCTCAACCATATCAACACTGCTGCTATCAATATCATGACCATGGAGGACCCAGTCGAATATCCCATGCCAATGATTCGTCAAACTTCAATTAACGAAGCGGCCAAGATGGGCTTTGCCGAAGGCATTCGCTCTATGATGCGGCAAGACCCGGATGTAATTTTGGTCGGTGAGATACGAGACAGCGTTACCTCAGAAATGGCATTCAGGGCGTCCATGACAGGGCATCAGGTATTTTCGACTCTTCATACCAATTCTGCGGTTGGTTCCATACCACGGCTCCACGATTTAGGCGTTTTGCCAGATATTATGGCCAGTAACTTAATCGGTATTATTGCCCAACGCTTGGTAAGACGGCTTTGCCTTCACTGCAAAACTCTGCAACCAGTAGGAGAGCTAGAGCGTAAACTCTTGGGGCTAGATGATTCAGCGCCCGAAATAGAGCTCTATGGGGCTGTAGGCTGCAAAGAGTGCAACCATGCCGGCTATAAAGGGCGCACCTCAATCCTTGAGATTCTAATGATCAACGACTATATGAAAAAATTGATTTCACAGAACACCTCTGCCCATGAGCTATCTAAGGCGGCTATTGCCACTGGCTTTAAAACATTGGCCGATGATGCCTGCCGCAGAGTGTTAGAGGGCACGACAAGCCTAGACGAAATTACGCGAGTGGTAGACCTTACCAGTCGGGTTAGCCGCTGAGTATTAGCATGGCACTATTTAATTACAAAGCGATTGATGCCAACGGTCGAAAACACACCGGCAAAATCGATGCGGCAAACGAGCAAGCCTTAGAATCTCGGCTTAGGCGCATGGGCATGGATCTAATAAAAGCAAAATACGTTGAAGAAAAGAGTTCGTTTGGCGGCGGTGGCGCTGTTCGCCGAATCGATCTGATTAACTTTTGTTTTCATATGGAGCAGCTGACCCGTTCTGGGGTTTCCATTATTGACGGTTTACAGGATTTAAGAGACTCCGTTGATGTAGCAGCATTCCGCAGCATTATAGCCCAGGTGGTAGAGGACATTGAGAACGGGAAAAAAATGTCGGAAGCTGTCGCAGAGCACCCTAAAGTCTTTGACGAGATGTTTGTCAATTTGATTGCCGCTGGCGAGGCGAGTGGCCAATTGCCCGATGTGTTTCTGTCACTGAGCAATATGATTAAATGGCAGGACGAGTTGATATCAACCACGAAAAAACTGTTGATATTTCCACTATTCGTTGGCTCGGTAATCTTTGCTGTGGTGGGCTTTCTTATGGTCTATCTTGTGCCCCAGCTCACAGACTTTATTGAGAGTATTGGGCAAGAATTACCTCCTCATACCCTGGCGCTGATAGCCACCTCAAATTTCATGGTTAACTATTGGTATCTTTTTACAATTTTTCCAGTGATTATCTTCGTTACGATCAAAGTTTTGGCCAGCATAAGTCCTAACGTTCGCTATCAAATTGATTCTTTCAAACTCAAGGTTTGGCAAATAGGCCCAGTTTTGAAAAAAATCATTCTTTCTCGCTTTGCTAACTTTTTTGCCATGATGTACAAAGCCGGCATTCCGGTGCTGCAGTGTATCGAGATTACCGAGAGAATAGCGGGCAACGAAGCCATAAGGCTGGCACTGACCAGAGCCCGTGAAGACATCCAAGAGGGTAAAGGCGTGTCGGCTAGCTTTCAAAACACCGGCTTGTTTCCGCCGCTAGTGGTGAGAATGATTAGAGTGGGTGAGACTACTGGTCAACTAGATCAGGCGCTGCTGAACGTGAGTTATTTTTATGATCGCGACATTAAAGAGTCAATTGAAAAAGTGCAGGCACTGATTCAACCGCTGATGACTATCATAATGGGTGGCATATTGGGCTGGGTGATGATGTCTGTGATGGGCCCTGTTTACGACTCCATTAGTAAAATGCAGTTCTAGGTAACTTTAATGAAATCTCCGTTTCAACCTTCAACTAAACGCATTCTGTTAATTAACTTTGAAGGCATGAGTGTCTATACCTTAGAGGGTGCACGTCTGATCCATGTCGCTAGATTCAGCCAAGGCGATGAGGGGGTTGAGAATTTTCAATTCTATTTGGCAGACAGCAAGAAAACCCCCGTTACAATTTTAGTCGACTCGGTGTCCGAAGACTTTGTTGTTGAGACCGTCGCCCATACCAATTCACTCGATCGGCCGGCGCTTTTGAAGCGCAAAATTGATCAGCATTTTAGAGGCACTGAGTATCGTTCTGCGCGGGTGGTAGGCCGCGCCGAGGGAGGCAGAAAAGATGATAAGGTGTTGTTCAGCGCACTCACTAAAGCAAAAGGCGTAGACCCATGGGTGCATGCATTACTTGCTGAAGAGGTGCCAATTCAGTCTATAACAACCCCCGCATTTGCCCTCTGTAAAGTAGCTAAGCACTACAACCTGATGACCAGTGACACCATCCTACTGGTTAACTGGGAGCAATCTGGAATTCGGCAAACGTTAATAACCGGTGAAAAAGTAATGTTTAGCCGTTTGACTCCGCTACCTACTTACCAAAGCGCTGAGCCGGCTGAACTAATTATTGAAACCTGCCAACAGTCTAAAGAATATCTGGAGCGAATTGGTTTAGTGCCTTTCGACACCAAACTCGATGTTCATATTATAACTCCCGATTTAGATGACCAAGATTTCGAGCGGTTTAATGGCCACCGCAGCTTCGATTTGATCGCACATCATAATTCAGTGGACATGCTGCAGATAGATAAATTCAGCGGTGCGCAGAAAGAAATTACTGCGGTATTGCTTTGTTTAGATTGGGGCATACGCACCGGTCTGCTAAAAAATATTTACGCACCTTCTGCCGCCATGCGCTTCTACCATCTGAAACAGGCACGGCGTCTGATATCTGCATTTTCTATTGCTATGATGGTTTTAGGGGTCATTGTTTCTGCGCCAGTTCTATTAGGCGCCTACGATAGGGTCAGGAATATAGAGCGCATAAGCGCTGAGATAAGCCCAATACAGAGCAACTATGATGAGCTAACAGCGGCGTTTCCCCAAACACCGATTCCTTCTGATGCGATGGCTTTAGCGGTAGGCACCTTCAATACGGTTCGCGCTCAAATAGAAAGCCCCACAGAAATTCTGGTTCAAATCGGCCGAGTTATGTCTCGCTTTCCGTTGGTTACTCTTTCAACCATTGACTGGAATTTGATGCCAAGCGAAGAAGGTGCTGACTTTACTGATTTCGTTCTTGCAGAAGATTTGATACTGGATGTTAGATTATTTGGCGTGCTAAGTGCAGCTCGCGACGTACAGGATTCTGACGCTCGATTGAAACGGCTTATTGAATCACTGGAAGAAATTGAAGGTGTAGAAGTATCAATTATTGAACAACCAGTTGCGACCTCCACCAACTCAGAGATCAGCACAGTGCTTACCGACCAAGCGTCTGATGCTAGTTTTTCCCTTAGCCTGACTAGGAGAAGCTAACAGTGGCGTTGAAACGAAGATCACTGCAGGCTGACGTGAAGGCCCTGAAATGGCAATTGGGCTTGTTCGCACTCTCTATTGCTGCAACGGTAGGGTTTTATCTAAGCACACAGTATTTTTGGAATGATATTTTGCGGGATGAAAGCAATATCTACAGTGAGCTTAACTATGTGTCCTCGCAAGTGTCAGCTATTGAAGAGGCCGAACAGATATTTATCGAAAACATCGACCGTTTTAACGAAATGGTAGCTAACGGTGTGCTCGACGAAGAAGACCGAGTTGCACTGCTGGCGGAAATCGGCCGCATTAGGGACTCATATCGGCTATTTCCAATTAGTGTTACTGTGTCCGAACAGGAAAGGCGACTGTTAGACTATCCCGCTTCTGTAGAAAACCCAGAGGAACGAATTTCGCTTCGCGGCAGCCGCCTACAAATTAGCCTACCCCTGCTCCATGAGGAAGATCTAACTCGGTTTTTAGCAGACTTTTTGGCACCGCAGCGTATGCTCGTTACTAGTCGCTGCGAATTGGTGCAGCTTAATATTGCAGACGAAGAGCTGCTGGCAGTAGTGCCTCACCAGCGGGCTAATTGTGAATTTTATTGGTATACATTGCAGCGAGAGGCCTTTGTGCAAGAGGAATACTACAGTGAATAGGCTTGCGATGACTTTGCTAGCGGTTACCACCCTATGCGGCCACAGCCCCATCAGTGTTGCACAGACTGGCGTTAGATTGTTTTTAACCCCCCAGGTTCGCCTTGAGCTGGAACGACGCCGGCTTGGTATAGTCGATATCGGGCCGGTGGTAGCAGCACCGGTTGAACCGTTAGTCAACTTGGCGGACCAAGAACCGGAAGCCGAAGTCGTATTTGCCTTAGGCGGCTCAATGACAAAGACCGATGGAACTGCAATGGTTTGGCTCAACGGCGCTGCAGTTAACGAAACAGACCTGCCGGATGGAATAAGCATCCCTAAACCCGCCGCAATGGGTAAGTTGAGTATCAATAGCAACGATCAAGAATATATTATCAAACCGGGGCAAGTGCTTAACGCCACTACCGGCGTTGTCTATGAGGCCTATCAATGGCAGCAGCAGCTTGAGCTGCAGCGTCTGGCAGAGATTGCCGATGCAGCGGCAGGCCAAATCGAAGAAGTTGCCGAAACTGTTTCAGAGCAAGCACCCTAACGCTGTGGCTATGAAAAACCCGACACAAAAAAATCCTCAGCTTGGCAGTCAGCAAAACGCGCCGTCTTGGCAGTCGGGGGTCGTATTGCTGCTATTTGTTATTGGGCTGTTTATCGTTAGCTCGTCGTTGTTTCTAACAGCGCTTAACAATAATCAGGCCAAACAGGATCGCGATCTTAACGCCGCCGCTGCACTGAGTGCCGTGAAAGAGCAGCTGATTGCCTTTGCCATCATGGGTCCGGAGCATTTTGGGGCAACAGGCGCCGGGCCTGGACATTTGTTTTGTCCAGATACCAACGGCAATGGCCTTGTAAACCCTTGCCTTGCCGATCCATTAGGGCGGCTACCGCGCTCGGTGACTACGCTGTTAGGCACACAGAGATTCACCGAGTTCGGTGTCGGACTTGACCAAGAGTTTTGGTTCGCCTTGGACAATTCGCTGCGCAGCAATCCGGCAGCGGTATTCAATTCCTCGACGGTGCCAACTCTCACTGTTGATGGTGCCACCGGCTATGTCGCCGTGCTAATTGCACCAGGTGAAGCGAATAGTTTGCAGGCACGGCCAAACAACATTGCCGCTAACTACTTAGAGGGAGGCAACGCGGCCAGCCCGACATTCGTGACCTCGGATGCTCTAGCACCTGCGAATTTTACTGACCGGTTATTAGGCATAAGGCGCGCAGAAATCATGCCTGGGGTGACAGCGAGAGTGGCTGAAACAATTAGAGCAACCCTTGATACTTATCATGGAATCAGCGGTAGCTACCCGGACGATGCTTCATTCGACGACCCTTTATTGCTAGATTTTACCACCGTCATGGGGCCGACGGGTACAGCCCCGGGCTGGTTTGCCGCCAACAATTGGCTTAATCAGGTGAACGCAAATTATGTGCGCTTAAACACAGACTCGGCAACTGTAGTATTTAATGGCTGCGGGATTACCTATACTCTTGTCTTCAATACCGGCATTACGAGGTCCACTAATCAGTGTTAACGCTCAACCGTATGAAAGTAAAAAAAGCACTTGGCTTTAGCCTTATCGAGATGGCGGTCGTGTTGCTCATCATCTCTGCCTTATTAGGCGGGCTGCTGGTTTCTGTCGGCACGACAAGAGAGGTCGGCAACCGAAATACTACCGAAGCTACTTTGCAGGAAATTGTCGATGCCCTGTACGGGTTTGCTCAGGCCAATGATCGATTGCCGTGTCCGGCAACAGCGGCCAGCAATGGCTTTGCAGTGCCGGCTGGAGCGGGCCCATGTCCCGGTACTGCCCCTGTAACTGCAGGCTTTGTGCCATCAGGAACCTTAGGGCTGAGCGGGCCACTGAATGCGAACAATTTATTGAGCGATGCCTGGGGCAACCCTTATCGCTATGTGGTCTCCAACGCGGCGACCAATGCTTTTACCTCTGCCAATATGGGAAACGCCACCATTAATACCTTGGCTACTGCAGGCACACTGCAAATATGTGATTCAGCTTCTTGCACGGTGGTGGTAGCAAATAATATACCTGCTGTAGTGTTGTCCATGGGGGCCAATTGGGGGGCATTCAGCGGCGCCGACGAGGTTGAAAATTCAGGCGAGGCCACGGTTTCTGGCTACAGAATGCCCGCTGACGTTAGTTTTGTGACGTCCGGTTATGCTGAGGACGTCTTCGATGACATGCTCAATTGGGTATCCCCAAATTTGCTTGTCAGTAAACTAGTAGCAGCCGGGCAGTTACCTTAATCTAGAGTAATGGTCACTGCAAGAAACTGACGAATACCCTGCTAAAGAGGTTGTTTTGCAACAGGACAATGATCAAACCCAAAGTCAGACTAAGGCCGCCTTAGAAAAGCCTGCTGCAGATCAGCTGACGGTTCTTTTGGTGGAAGACGATCCGGGGCTGCGGCTTATGCTGCGCAGCGTGTTGGAAATTCACGGCTTTTGCGTCGAAGAAGCCGACAGCAAGTCCAGTGCCGAGGCTGTTCTAAGCTGTAATGATGACATTGCGGTGATCATTCTCGATTTAGGTTTGCCTCCCTCTGCCCACACTACTGTCGAAGGGCTGGCAACTATTAAACTGGTGAGTGAGAAGATGTACGGGGCTAAAATTGTGGTACTCACTGGACAAGACGAGGAGAGCTCCGCGCTTGCTGCTATCAAAGCCGGGGCATTTGATTTTCTGGCAAAACCGTCAAAATCCGAAGACATTTTAAGCGCCGTAAAACGTGCCATGCTTTTTTTCAAGAAAGAACGTTATTTATCCAAAGAAGAAGGCCTTACTCGCCTACAGATTAATGCGAGAGTGGCGGATGGCTTAAAAGCCGTCCGGGAAGAGGCGGAGGAAAAACTGGTAAGACAGGTGCTGAAAGATACTGAGTTTAACGTCTATCAAAGTGCGGCAAAGCTCGGCCTAAAGCGTGAAAGCGTGTATTACTTTCTGAAGAAATTTGGCATAAAACGTGACGATAGCTAGTTTATACCCCTATTTTATCCTGATCGGTCTGAGCATTATTTTGGCAACTAGCCTGTTGCTGATTCAGGCCCGGGCCCGAGTTGAAATAACCAATGAGTTAGTTCAGCTCAATCAGTCCCTAAACTTTGACCTGCCCAATTTCTTGCGCCATTGCTGGAGGCCCCTCAAAAAAGCCGGTTTTAGAGGGATCAGTTGGCAGCTGGATTGGTTTGGCTCGGCTCTGGCATTTGATGAAGGCAGCACGGGCGAGATGGTTGTGCAGCGCGTGTTAGAAGTGCAGGACATTAAGCTCACAATTAAACTCTATGACGGCAAGCGCAGATTTGAACAGCGCTATTTTAGCACCGTGATATCGGAAAGTTTTTTCCTGCTGCTGTACACCGACATGTGGGTCAAGTTGGGCACAGTGCAAGGCGCGTTCGCACAAACTGCAAAAATGAGTGTCTTTTTGCAGCACGACATGAAAAATATTGTGCAGTTAGTTAGCCTGATGACAGAGCAATTAGAATCGGCACCGGCCGGCTCTGAAGAGAAAATTATTACCGGCTTAAAAACAGTAATGCCAACCCTTAGAGACCGCTCGGAAAGATTCCTTAGCAGTTTGTCGAGCCAAAAGGATACTAAAGTCACCGATAAAGTGGATTTGAATCTAGCTCTTAAGAAAACTGCAGAAATACATGAGCTGTCATTGACGGTTGCAGGCAAAGGGATGCCAAAAGTCGGGCAAAGAGCGATGGACAGTATTTTTGACAATATTTTTGGTAACTACGTGGACCAAAAGCGGCGCGATCCCGATGCGCCGGCGAATATTAGTATTAACATTGAAGAATGTGATGAACATCTCACTATCGAAATCACCGATACATTTGGCAAGCCGTGCTTATGGCCCGAGCGTTTGTTCGAGCCGTTTTGGAGCGAGAAGGGCGATGGTTTGGGCATCGGGCTCTATCATGCGCGGCAGCTGGTGACGGAGGCCGGGGGTACGCTCACTGCAATAACCCCTCTAGCCGAGCCATTAAAGTTTGTCTTAGTGCTGCCTCGTTAGTTTGTAAAAAAAACCTACATATTGCAGGGTTTGAGTCGAATAACTATAGTGTCGGCAGATGTATTCGTAAGCTCGGGTAAAAGATACCCGTTAACACATAATTCCTCAGGGGGAATGAAAATGAAAGACTCGTTTAAGGGCATGCAAAAACAAGGCGGTTTTACGCTGATCGAAATCGCCATCGTACTGGTAATTATTGGCCTCTTGGTTGGCGGTGTATTGCAAGGACAAGAACTGATTGAAAACTCGCGGGTGAAGCAAGCGGTTAAAGATCTTAACGGCACTGCAGCGGCTATGTTTGCCTATCAAGATCGCTATGGTCGCACCCCTGGTGATGACGGTAATACCGCTGCTTTGGCAACTCGCGGCGCGAGCTGGGGAAGTGCTAACCTAGGTGGCGATGCCGATGGCATCCTTGAATCAACACTTGGACAAACATTTACCGGCGCCGGCGAGAACGATAATTTTTGGCGTCAATTGATGGCTGCGGGCTTTTTGTCTGGCGATCCAGCCGACCAAAATGCCTTAGCATTGCCTAACAATCCTTGGGGCGGTCGATTGGGTGTAACTACCGGTTTAATGGGTGGTGGTCTAGCTGGTACTAAAGTATGTATGAGCCAAGTTCCAGGTTCAGCAGCGATTGCTATCGACAATCAAATTGATGATGGCAGCGGTGCAACAGGCCGAGTGCGCGCCACAGTGGGTGTTGCTGGTGCCAATACTGCGCCAACCAATACTGCTCTGGCGGGTGGTGGTAACTACTCAGAAGACAATATCTACTCACTGTGCTACCGCATGTAAGTAGTTCCTAGTACTAAGCGAAAAGCCCGGCTGTGTTGCAGCCGGGCTTTTTTTTGTTTTTCAAACACTGGTTTTCACTGGTTTTCGTGGGGTTTTAGGAACAAGCTCAAGGCCAGCATGGGCCAAATTCCAATATGAACGAATACATCAGCGGTGTTGAATACGTAGTTCCACATAGGAATATGCTGTATGTCGACAAAGTCGATAACGCTGCCATAAATCAAACGGTCTAAAATATTGCTGGCACCCCCGCCCACAATAAAACCAAAGCAGATGTATTCGTAGCGTGCAATTGAATCACTTAAACTCAGATACACCGCCACAGCTGTCAGCAGCCCGATACTGACCACGGCAAAAATCCAGCCTGAGCCCTGAAACATCCCAAATACCCCGCCGAAGTTGCGTACGTGGGTAAAGTGCAGCAGCGAAGAAATCTCGAGTGTTGAGCCTATTTCAATATTGCTGTTAATCCATAGCCCAATAAGCTGGGATAGAGTTAAAGCGGCCAGAGCGATAGCAAAAAAAAGGCTTAAGTTGATCGTTTTCGATTTCAATGGTTGGTCCTAACTCGATGGTCTGAAAAATTTAGCTTGGAAAACCCAAATATTTTACGTAAATGGCTTGTCAGCTAAAAGAGTGATGGTGGGTTTTAAATCGCTGCTGTATTGAATAACACTGTGGGCGCAATTGTGCATACTAGGCGGTGACCAAAGCTCTTCAATCGGCTTGTTAAGAGCATGGCAGATTACTGACTTTATCAGTGCCCCATGACTAACAACGGCAATTTTTTTGCCGTGATGTGCCTGCGCTATTTCGTGTATTTGATTGATAGCCCTGTTCTGTAGCTCTAAAAATGACTCGGCGCCGTTAACGGCGAAAAGGTGAGGCTCATGCCAAAAATGGCGATAGGAATCGGGCTGGGACTTTTCTATCTCATCGTAAAGAATACCTTCCCAGGGGCCGAGGAATATTTCTCGAAAGGTGTCCAGGTAGACGATATTGGCTAAGGCGTCAGGTTTGTGATTAAACGCGTGCTCGGCGGTTTGGCGAGTGCGCTGAGAGCTGCTACAAAAGATGGCATCGTAGTCGTGGCTATGGAGGCGTTTGCCGAGTTCTTGGGCCTGACTTATACCTAGCTCAGTCAGTATAGATTCGCTCTGACCTTGAGCGCGGCGTTCTTGGTTCCAGTTAGTTTGCCCGTGTCGTATTAAATGCAGTTCCATAGTGTCGCCTTACTGGGTTGTATTTTACTGAGACTCTTGATCGAAGAGATTAGAGCGGGTGCGTTTTACTGCCTCTAACCAGCCGCTGTATTGCTGCTCTCGCCACTGGGCTTTACATTGCGGCGTAAACTTTTTGTCCAGCTGCCATTGCTGTGCAATCGCTGCGGTGGACTCATATAAACCTGCCTGCAACCCGGCGGCGTAGGCCGCACCTAAAGCGGTGGTTTCGATAACTACGGGTCTCAACACCGTGCAATCGAGCATGTCGGCAAGCCTCTGGGCGAAATAATTATTGCTTACCATGCCGCCATCAACCCGCAGCTCATTTAGTTTGGCGCCGTCCTTCTCTATGGCTAGCAGCAGGTCTTTGGTTTGGAAACACACCGACATCAGCGCGGCAGATACAATTTCTGCAATACCGGTACCACGAGTCAAGCCAAACAATGCACCTCTCGCATCGGCGTCCCAGTAGGGCGCGCCGAGTCCAGTAAACGCAGGGACTAAATAGACCTTTGAGTCGGGGTCGGCACTTTGAGCTAGCTGTTCGGACTGGGAGGCATCGGTAATAAGGCCTACGCCGTCGCGGATCCACTGCAGGGTGGCGCCCGCCATGAAGATACTGCCTTCGACTGCATAGCTAGTTTTGCCATTGAGCCGGTAGGCGACGGTGGTTAGGAGCTGATGCTCAGAAGTAACGGCTTGGTGGCCGGTATTGGCAAGGACAAAACAACCCGTGCCATAAGTGCTCTTGGCCATCCCCGCCTGAAAACAGCCTTGGCCAAAGGCGGCGGCCTGTTGATCGCCTATGATGCCGGTAATGGGAATCTCGACCCCCAATAACTCTGGCTTGCTGGCGCCAAAGTCATCAGCACAGTCTTTGACCTGAGGCAGCATGGATTTTGGAATATCAAACAGCTGCAGCAGTTCGTCGTCCCACATCTGTTCATGAATATTAAACAGCATGGTTCTTGAGGCATTAGTTGCATCAGTGAAATGGCTTTCGCCATGGGTCAGGTGCCACAGCAAAAAGCTATCCACCGTGCCGAACGCCAGCTCACCGTTTTCCGCCCGAGCTCTGGCGTTGTCAACATTATCTAAAATCCACTTCAGTTTGGTGGCGGAAAAATAAGAGTCGATTAGAAGCCCCGTTTTCGCCTGAATTTTTGGGCCTAAGCCTTGGTCGTTGAGTTCGTCGCAGTAACTGCTAGTGCGGCGATCTTGCCAAACAATGGCCCTATAAATTGGTTGCCCAGTAACTTTGTCCCATACAACTGTGGTTTCCCGCTGATTGGTAATGCCAATACAGCGGATTTCCTTAGCGTCTATGCCCGAGGTACTGATGGCCTGCTGGCAGCTTTGCAGAGTGGTTTGCCAGATTTCCATGGCATCGTGTTCTACCCAACCACTGTGGGGGAAGTGTTGAGTGAACTCCAACTGGCCAATCCCGATGGGTTTGCCCGCCTGGGTGAAAACTACCGCTCTGCTGCTTGTAGTACCTTGATCTATCGCTAGTATATGTGTGCTCATTGTGGCTTGAATGTCCGTGATGATCTTGAAACCTCGGCAAATCTCTTGGCTAATCAACTGAAAACAAAAAAGGCTTCATCGGATTGTGCATGGTACACTAAGCCGCAAGCCTATGCTGTTATCTAAAGGTTGATTTTACTCGGTGTCCGAAACTCATTCTATTCACGATGTCCTCGTTATCGGGGGCGGTATTAATGGTGCAGGAATCGCAGCTGACGCTGCCGGTCGTGGACTCAGTGTCGTCCTGTGCGAAAAAGCAGATCTTGCCGGCGCAACGTCTTCTTGGAGTTCTAAGTTAATCCATGGTGGGCTGCGCTACCTAGAATTCTATGAGTTTGGTTTGGTGCGCAAGGCGCTGCAAGAGCGTGAGGTGCTTACCAAAGCCGCGAAGCATATTATCCAGCCAATTCCTATCCTGATCCCTCAGCTGCCCCATTCTCGGCACCCACTGTTAATTCGAGCGGGGCTATTTCTGTATGACAATTTGGCTCGGCGTAAGCTGTTTAAATCGTCGCGCTCAGTGCGCTTTGAAGATGGCGGCGTCTTGAATTCAACCATTAAGAAAGGCTTTGAGTACTGGGATGCTCAAGTGGACGACAGCCGCTTGGTGGTTATTAATGCGCTGCAGGCAAAGGCTCGGTCTGCTGAAATTCTTACCCGTACCGAATGCGTTGGCATCAAGAAAAACCCAGAAGGTTGGCTGGTGACTCTCAAAGATACCAATACCGGCTCCACTCTTGAATTAATCGCCAAGTCTATAGTGAATGCATCTGGCCCCTGGGTAAGTGATTTACTGAAAAACCTGCAGCCGGAATCATTGGCGGGAGATCTGCGCCTAGTCAAAGGCAGTCATATTATTGTTCCCAAGGTTGATCCCAAGGGTAATGCGTATATGCTGCAGCACCACGATGGCCGAGTCATTTTCGTGTTGCCCTATTTGGGTAAATACACGCTCATAGGGACCACAGAAGAGGAGTTTACCGGTAACTTAGACAAGCCTGAAATAAGTAACGCGGAGATAGAGTATCTGCTCTCGATTACTAATCTGTATTTTAAAAAGCAAATTAGCCGCGGTGATATTGTCTCCACTTATGCAGGGGTTAGGCCCCTGATGGAAGAGGAGGGTAAAGCGGCCAGTAAGGTATCACGAGACTACTTTTTAGATTTGCACGCGAGCCCTTACCCCCTGATTTCTGTCTACGGTGGCAAAGTGACTACCTACCGGGTGTTGGCAGAAGATGTGGTCAATAAGCTGCGGCCTTACTTTTTACATATGGGTGGGCCTTGGACTCGCAGCGCTATCTTACCTGGCGGCGACTTTGAAATGGGTGAGAGTCTATTTGCTGAGTTGGCCTCTAAATATGCTTGGTTAGGCCCGGATTTGATCGACCGCTGGCGCCGCAGCTATGGGTCTTTAGCCTTTGCCATAGTGGGCAAGGCAAGCAGCATGAGTGAGATGGGAGTTTGCTTTGGTCAAAACTTATATCAGCGGGAAGTTGATTACCTGTGCCGGGAAGAGTGGGCGCTCTCGGCTGAGGATATTTTATGGCGACGAACTAAATTAGGTTTGGTGTTTACCGACAAGCAGTCTCAATCCTTAGACAATTATATTCAGCAATCGCTGAGATCAAGATAGGCTTGGGGCTTCGCAATGCTTGAATTAATCAATGTGTCACGACAGGTAGACGGCGAGGTATTCGTTGAAGATGTCTCCCTGACGTTGGAGCGCGGCACCATTAACATTCTGCTAGGGCCGACCCTTGCTGGCAAAACCTCATTGATGCGGCTGATGGCCGGGTTGGATAAGCCAGATTCAGGTGAGATCAAGTTTGACGGCGAGTCCACCATTGGCGTGCCGGTGCAAAAGCGTAACATCGCGATGGTCTATCAGCAGTTTATCAATTACCCCAATCTATCCGTGTTCGAAAATATCGCATCGCCCCTGCGGGTGGCTAAGGTTGCTGACGCCGAGATCACCGCTCGGGTTGCGGAAGTGGCCGATTTACTGCGCCTGGGAGACTACTTGAGCAGGTCGCCGGCGGAGTTGTCCGGTGGCCAGCAGCAGCGTGTGGCACTAGCACGGGCTATTATTAAGCGGGCAGGGCTGGTGCTGTTAGACGAGCCCTTGGCCAACCTAGATTACAAGCTGCGGGAGGAGCTGCGTAGTGAACTGCCTGCGCTGTTTGCCCAGCTAGGCGCAGTGCTGGTCTATGCGACAACAGAGCCAGCAGAGGCGCTAATATTAGGCGGCAAAACTGCCTGTTTACACCAAGGCCGACTCCAGCAATTGGGCCCCACGCTCGAACTGTTTAGACAGCCCAATACCCTGCAGGCCGCAAAAACTTTCTCTGATCCGCCGCTTAACTGTATCGAGCTTAAGAAAACCCAAGATCAATTGAGCTTGCTTGATTCATCTGATGCAATGCTTTGTCAGGACAGCGTTTTAGCCCAAGGCAGCTACACCTTGGGAGTAAGGCCTTATCAACTCAGACAAACGCGCGAGAGTGACAATGATTTGGAATTTTCTGGCTCGGTTACCGTGACTGAATTATCTGGGTCCGAGAGCTTTATTCATTTCGATTGTCACTCTCAGCCATGGGTCGCCCTTCTGCACGGTATCCATGGCTTTAAAGCAGGGGACTCTGTGCGGTTCTATGTGGACCGACAAGACTGCTTTATGTTTGATCAAGCGGGCGCGCTGGTCTAGGTAAGCAAACTAAAAAAAGAATAATTATGGCTAGTATAGAACTTAAAAATATCGCCCATCAGTACCCCGGTGCAAGCAATGATCAGGCAAGTTATGCACTGCGTCCGCTGAATGAGCTTTGGGCCGATGGTGGTGCCTATGCCTTGTTGGGGCCGTCAGGTTGCGGCAAGACAACTCTTTTAAATATTATTTCTGGTTTGCTAACTCCCAGTGAAGGGCGGGTTTTATTCGATGGCGTCGACGTCACCGACCTCAGCCCTGAGGCACGTAATATTGCCCAAGTGTTTCAGTTCCCAGTGGTCTACGACACGCTCTCGGTTGCTGACAATTTAGCGTTTCCCCTGCGCAACAGACGCCTTCCCAAAGACAAGATTGCGGCGCGGGTATCAGAGGTTTTACAGTTGCTGGGTTTAAGCGATCGCGGCCATGAAAAAGCCCACAGTCTTAGCGCTGATGACAAACAAAAGATTTCTTTAGGGCGTGGCCTAGTGAGGACCGACGTGCGGGCGATTTTATTCGACGAGCCGCTCACCGTGATCGACCCGCATTTGAAATGGCAGCTGCGCACAGAGCTAAAAAAGATCCATCAAGAATTTCAGCACACCATGATTTATGTCACCCATGACCAAACCGAGGCGCTGACTTTTGCCGACAAGGTGATAGTGATGTATGAAGGTGCCGTGGTTCAGATTGGCACCCCCCAAGAACTATTTGAAAAGCCGGCCCATACCTTTGTGGGTGAATTTATTGGCTCGCCGGGGATGAACTTTATTGACGGTGTCATCCAAGACGGCAAGGTACTGATTGGCGGGGTCGAGTTTCCGGTGCAGCTTAATGTCAGAGGCATTGCGGGGGCTGTTAAAATAGGGGTGCGGCCAGAGTACATCACTTTGTCTGAAAACGAAGGCATCGAGGTTCAAATTACCAAGGTAGAAGATGTCGGCAAACAGCAGATCGTGCGCTGCAGTCTTTGGGGAGAAGCCCTGTGTGTCATTGTTTCTGAGAAAGCTCAGATTCCAGCAACAGCCAAGTTAGTCTTCGACCCAGCTAAAATTAATGTCTATCAAAACTCAGTGCTAGTGGAAGCCTCGGCCCATGAAAACTCAAAATAATAAAGCGTGGTTTCTAGTGCTACCGGTACTGATACTGGTGGCAATTAGCGCCATTATCCCGCTGATGACCGTGGTGAATTACTCCGTTCAAGATACTTTTGGCAACAACGAATTTTTTTGGGTTGGCACAGAATGGTTTCAAGAAGTGCTGAATTCCGAGCGTTTCTCTAATGCCCTGCAGCGAACCCTGCTGTTTTCTGCGCTAATTTTAGCCATAGAAATTCCACTTGGCATTGCCATTGCTCTGGCCATGCCAAAGCGAGGCATTGCAGTGTCGTTTTGCTTGGTGCTGATGGCCCTGCCTCTGCTTATTCCGTGGAATGTGGTCGGCACTATTTGGCAGGTCTTTGGGCGAGTGGATATTGGCCTACTTGGTTATGGCTTGGCCAATTTAGGCATTGATTACAACTATACTCAGAATGTTGTCGATGCTTGGGTAACTCTAATCGTCATGGACGTGTGGCATTGGACCAGTTTGGTGGTGCTGCTGTGTTATTCCGGGTTGGTGTCAATTCCGGAGGTCTATTACCAAGCGGCCCGTATTGATGGCGCGTCGCGCTGGTCTATTTTTCGCTACATTCAGCTACCTAAAATTAAACGTGTGCTGCTTATCGCGGTGTTATTACGCTTTATGGATTCATTCATGATCTACACCGAGCCTTTCGTGGTAACCGGAGGCGGGCCTGGCAATGCCACCACCTTCTTGTCCATCGATTTAGTGCAGATGGCTGTGGGTCAGTTTGATTTAGGCCCGGCGGCGGCCATGTCGTTGGTGTACTTTTTAATTATCCTGCTGCTGTGTTGGATCTTTTATACGGTAATGACAAGCTTTGATGAGAAGGAATTGAAAGCAAAAGCGGGAGGCTCCGATGCAGGATAAACTTGGGCTTGGCAAGAAGCTTACACTTATCAGTTACATTGGGTTTCTTCTGCTGCCAATTTACTGGTTGCTGAACATGAGTTTCAAAACCAACCAAGAAATTCTATCGACCTTTAGTTTGTGGCCACAGGATTTTACTCTAGATAACTATATCACTATCTTCACGGACCCCAGCTGGTACTCCGGCTACTTTAATTCAATGACCTATGTCGTGATGAATATGGTGATTGCCCTGAGCGTTGCCTTGCCGGCGGCCTATGCGTTTTCCCGCTATCGTTTCTTGGGTGATAAGCACTTATTTTTCTGGCTGCTCACAAATCGAATGGCACCTCCAGCGGTGTTTGTTTTGCCGTTTTTCCAGCTCTATTCGGCGTTTGGCCTGATCGACACGCATATTGCAGTGGCCTTGGCCCACTGTCTGTTCAACGTGCCGTTGGCGGTTTGGATATTAGAGGGCTTTATGTCGTCGGTGCCCAAAGAAATAGACGAAACGGCCTACATTGACGGCTATTCGTTTCCTCGCTTCTTCGTCAAAATATTCTCGCCGATGATCGCCTCTGGCATCGGCGTGGCGGCGTTTTTCTGCTTTATGTTTTCTTGGGTGGAGCTGCTGATAGCACGCACCTTGACCGTCACCGACGCGAAACCAATCAGTGCAGTGATGACGCGTACAGTGTCCGCTTCCGGTTTGGATTGGGGGGTATTGGCAGCCGCAGGAATCTTGACCATTATACCCGGCGCGCTAGTTATTTATTTTGTGCGCCATCATATTGCCAAAGGGTTTGCTTTAGGGCGGGTTTAAATGGCTTCAGCCGCCGTCTAAATTAGGCTATCTTCCTAGTTACTGTTTTATGCTCGCCTTAAGGGGCGCGTCCGTTTCAACACTAGGGATCAATTATGCTTCGATTACGCGTTATTCGTGACACCGCAGTTCTCACTGTGCTGTGCCTGCTGCTAAGCACTCATGCCTATTCCCAAGCTGCCTACCCAGCTGCTCGCAGCGGCGGCAATTACATGCATAATTTCTACTTTCCACCGGCGCCCAGTGCAACCCCTTGGGCACCGGCTTGGTCGCCTGATAGCCAAGCCCTTGCGGTAGCGATGCAGGGCTCAATCTGGAAGGTGGTGCCGACCACGGGAGTGGCGAGTGAATTAACCTACTCAAATGCCTACCACTCATCGCCAGATTGGTCGCCTGACGGCAGGTGGATCATTTATACGGCGGATTATGAACAGCAACGTATCCAGCTTGAAATCGTTAATGTTGAAACTGGCGCTGTGCGGCAGCTGACAGATGATCAGGCTATCTATGCCGATCCGGTGTTTTCCCCGGATGGCTCAAAAGTCGCCTATGTTTCGACCAACCCCAGCGGCTATTTCAACTTATATATTCGGGCCATTGAGAACGGGCAGTGGGCAGGGGAGCCGATTGCCGTAAGCCGCGACAATGATTTTGGTCGCAGTCGGCTGTATTTCGGTAACTGGGATATGCACATTACCCCGAGTTGGTTTCCAAGCGGCGATGAGCTGCTTTTAGTCTCTAACAGAGGTGTGCCCTTGGGTTCGGGCAATGTGCTCAGAATTCCAGCCATTGAGGACGGTATTGCGCAAGCTATGACAGTGCTCAATGAGCAAACCCTTTATCGCACCAGACCGGATGTTTCTCTCGACGGCAAACGTTTCGTTTATACATCCACCCGGGGCGCAGCGGATCAGTATAATAATTTGTACGTTCAGCCTACGGTTGGCGGTGAGCCTTATAAGCTGACTTTTTTCCAGCATGATGCGTTTCACCCTCGCTGGTCTCCTGATGGCGAGCACATCGCCTTTATCTCTAATGAGCGTGGCGTCTCTGCGCTCATGCTGCTTGAAACCTACGGCGGTAAACTGACAGAGATTGTGATCAAAGAGCAGCGTTATAAAAGACCCATGGGCACTTTGAAAGTGAGGGTTGTGGAGCAAGGCTTAGCTAGCGTCACCCCTAACAGAGTTCATTTAAGCGCTAGTGATAATAAATTTTACGTGCCAAATACTGCCTATGCTAGATCCTCTGGTCAAGGCGATCTGATATTCCATAACCCAGGCGAATTCGAAGTGAAGCTGCCATTGGGAGAGGCGACTTTCACTGTAGTTAAAGGCTTCGAGTTTTTTCCTCAAACAGTTACCGTTCAAATTAAAGAAGGTGAAGTGGCCCCTATAACGGTTGAGCTAGAGCGGCTGACGGATATGGGCGCAAAAGGCTGGTATAGCGCGTCGACCCATGTCCACGCCAACTACGGTGGCAACCTGCATAATACCCTTGAAAATTTGATGATGATGTCGCGAGCCGAAGACCAAGATCTAGTGCTGGAACAGGTTGCTAATAAAGACAATCGCATCTTGGACTACCATTACTTCGTCCCCGGCGGGGGCGCTCACCCAATATCCGAACCGGACCAGATTGTGGTAGTGGGGCAGGAATATCGACCGCCCTTTTACGGCCATGTATTTATGTTTGGTTTAAGAGAGCACTTAATTTCGCCTTTCGTTACCGGGTATGAGGGCACCGCAATAGAAAGCCTCTACCCCAGTAACACCGATATGTTTCTAAAAGCCAAAGCCCAAGGCGCCGTGGTTGGATACGTGCATCCCTTTGGTGGTGAAACAGATCCGTTGCTTGGTAATCTTGGCGGCGGCAAAGGCTTTATGGTTGACGCCGCGCTGGAGACAACTGACGCCTTAGAGTGGTCGGATGCGAGCACCGCCGGGTTTTTCCCTCTCTATGCGGTATGGAACAACGGCCTAAAAATTACCGCGACCGGCGGTGAAGACTCGATAAGCTCGCTCCATAGCAGCAAGTTAGTCGGCTCGTTTCGCACCTACGTGTATACCGGTAACCAAGGTCTTAGTATGGAGGCATGGTTTGATAGCATGAAAAAGGGCAGGGCGTTTGTCAGTTCCGGGCCTTTGCTGGAGCTTGAAGTTAATGGTCTGTTGCCAGGAGATACCGTGCAACTGCCCACCGGTGGCGGGCGGGTAGAATTAACAGGTCGGCTCCGCTCAGTCACTAATTTGGAAGACGTGGCGCTGGTGTGCAATGGGCTAGAAGTAGAGCGATTCCCTCTGCGCCGAAACACCGGCAATTTGGATATCAGCTACTCGTTCAATATAGACCGCAGCGGTTGGTGCCACCTGCGTACTGAAGGCGAGCCTGAGTTCCGCTTTCCCATGGACATGGCTTACGTTCAGGCCTTTACCAACCCGATCTGGTTTGAGGTTGGCGGCGCACCAATTCAAAGTCCAGAATCCGCCAGCTACGGCATCCGCTGGATAGACCGGCTGCAAGAATTAGCCGAAGCCTGGCCAGGCTGGAGATCCGAGCGAGAGCAGGCCCACGTATTCGGCCAGTTTGAACAAGCCCGCGAAGTCTATCGCCAAAAAATGCAGCCCTAACCAAGCAAAGGGGTCAGAGTAACTTGATGCCAAGGTGCAGGCGCGCAGTGAGTTCGAGAGCGCCGGAGTAACTACTGCGTTTCTCTCAGGGTTTCTTTTTTAGCAGACCAATACCTGCGGCGGCCAAAGCGACAGAGACTATTGCATTGAGGTAGTTAAAAAAGGCGTAGGGGGCGTAATCTAAAACACTTACGCCTAAAGTGGCTGCGTAGAATGCGCCGGCGGTTGTCCATGGGATTAACGCCGTGGTCATCGTGGCGCCTTCTTCTACCGAGCGCGAAAGCACGGCACTATCTAGCTGTTTTTCTTCATACTTAGTCTTGAACAATTGGCAGTTCAAGATGATGGAGATATAGGCTTCACCCATGGCTAGGTTACCCATAAAGCTAGTGCCTATTGTGGTTGCGATTAGAGCGGGGATGCTTTGAACTTTGGCAATAATGCCAGCCAGTAGTTCAGCCAAAATTCCAGTGCCGTGGAGGATGCCGCCCAAGGCAATAGCCATTAATGCCAGTATAAGCGTCCAGCTCATGGAGCTAATGCCGCCACGGCCTAGCAGACTATCTAGGCTAGCCAGGCCAGTTTCGCCTGAAGTATTGAGCCAAAGGGCATTTAAAATCTCTGCCACCGAATCACCTTGGTACAGGCAGGCAATTATTGCAGCGGTAACAATACTCGCTACCATGGCAACCTCTGGGGCTGCTTTACGGATACTCAGCGTCGCCAAGACCACAAGTGGCAATAAGGTCGGGATTGGGTTTAGGCCGTAACTAAGTGCCAGTGCGTCCTGTATTTCTGCGATAGAGTCGTAGTTCATGGTTTGATTTGAATACATACTGCCCATTAACAAAAAGATGACGAATGTCAGCACAAAGCTTGGGACCGTGGTAAACAGCATGGCGTAAATGTGTCGATAAAGGTTAGTTTCAGCACTCATTGCGGCTAGATTGGTTGTGTCAGATATGGGGGACATTTTGTCGCCAAAGGTAGCCCCGCAAACTACCATCCCGGCGACCAAGGGCAGAGGTATGTCCATGGCTGTGCCAATGCCGATGAACACCACGCCCAACGTGCCTACAGTTCCCCAAGAAGTGCCGGTAGCCAAAGACATGACGGCGCACAGCACCATGCCAACAGCGAGAAAAAAGCTTGGGCTAAGCCACTGCAGGCCTAGGTGGATTAGCGCTGCAATGGTGCCGCTGTGCATGAAGCTAGAAATCACCATGCCAATAAGCACGAAGATATAGATTGCTGGCAGCGCCCGAGTTAGGGCCGTTCCCATTAGATCTCGAATTTGAGGATAGTCATAGCCCAGCCAATAAGCATGCAGAGAGCTCCATATCAAACAGGTGAACATTAGGCTGTGCAAACTCACTTCTAGCCAATAAAGGCCGCCAGCGATGATTACGATCACTAGGCTGAAGCAAAGCAGGGCTTGGGCAAACGAAGGCGTTTGCTGATGTGGGTCTGAGGTCTCAGTCATGAAGCGCCAGCATATAAACAATTGGGGTGTGTGTAAAACTTTGCTAAGCTCCCGAGGTGATAAAGTTTCACCAACCAATAACTAGGAAAGGCTATGGATCTATCTTGGATGGCTTGGACACAGCCAACAGCAATCTTCTTTGCGGTCATTGCCGGCTTACTCTTACTGATGTCTATCTGGGAATTTTTCAGCCCTGGGGGCAGCCCTAGAGTCGGTGTTTTGCGCTTCGAAACCACCCGCGGCGACAGGCTTTTCATCACTCTGCTTGGCAGTGCGTTTATCAATTTGGCATGGCTAGGGTTAGCGGCCGCGAGTTTGTGGTGGGGGCTGGCACTTTGTTTGGTGTTCGGTCTGGCTGTATTTTTGTTTGTGTAGTTAAAAGATGTCTAAAAATAAGCGAGTGGCATTCAGGCCAACGCGTGTGGGAGAGGTTTATGACGAATAATAAAACGGGTTTGAAAGTAGCGACGCTAGCCGCAGCGATCGCATTTGCGAGCAGTTCTGTAGCAGACATTGAAGACGCCCAGCAGTGGCTGCCAGAATTTCAACCCTCGACACTTAGCCAACAGCAGCAGCTGGACGAACTCGCCTGGTTTATTGAGGCCGCTAAGCCGTTCGCCGGTATGTCTATCAAAGTTGTGTCGGAAACCATCACCACCCATGAATACGAGGCGCAAACTCTCGCCAAAGCCTTCACTGAAATCACTGGCATTGAAGTAACCCACGACCTGATTGGTGAGGGTGATGTGGTGGAAAAACTGCAGACCCAAATGCAGTCCGGTGAAAACATCTACGACGCTTATGTGAACGACTCAGATTTAATCGGCACCCATTTTCGCTATCAGCAGGTTCGTAACCTAACCGACTGGATGGCAGGAGAAGGGGCGGCCGGCACCTCGCCAACTCTAGACCTCGATGATTTTATAGGACTTTCATTTACTACTGGCCCCGACGGCAAGCTTTATCAGCTGCCGAGTCAGCAGTTTGCCAATTTGTATTGGTTTCGCTACGACTGGTTCACTGATCCTCAGATCAAGCAACAGTTCCAAGCGAAGTATGGTTACGAGCTTGGAGTGCCGGTGAATTGGTCTGCCTACGAAGATATCGCTGATTTTTTCACCAATGAGGTGGGTGAGATTAACGGCCAAAAAGTCTATGGCCACATGGACTATGGCAAAAAGGATCCGTCGTTGGGCTGGCGCTTTACCGACGCTTGGCTGTCAATGGCTGGCGCCGGTGATGCAGGAATTCCTAACGGTTTACCAGTAGATGAATGGGGCATTCGAGTGGAGGGCTGCAGGCCCGTGGGTTCAACGGTTGAAAGGGGCGGCGCAACCGATGGCCCTGCTGCGGTTTACTCGGTGACTAAGTATATAGACTGGCTGCAAAAATACGCGCCCCCTGAGGCGGCCGGTATGGTTTTCAGTGAAGCAGGCCCGGTTCCTGCGCAGGGCAACATCGCCCAGCAAATTTTTTGGTACACAACCTTTACCGCCGACATGGTTAAGCCCGGTTTGCCGGTGATGAACGATGACGGCACGCCCAAATGGCGGATGGCACCGTCACCCCATGGCGCCTACTGGGAAGAAGGTCAAAAATTAGGCTATCAAGATACTGGGTCTTGGACACTGATGAAGTCAACGCCAACCGAGAGAGCCCAAGCGGCTTGGCTATATGCACAATTCGTCACCTCCAAAACTGTATCGCTAAAGAAGAGCCATGTTGGCCTCACTGTGATTCGTGATTCAGATATACGCCATGAAAGTTTTACCGAGCGGGCAGCTGAGCTGGGTGGGTTGGTTGAGTTTTATCGCTCGCCAGCACGAGTGCAATGGACACCAACTGGCACCAACGTGCCAGACTATCCAAGGCTCGCCCAATTGTGGTGGCAGAACATCGGCGATGCGGCTTCTGGCGCTAAAACTCCCCAAGAGGCGATGACAGCATTAGCCGTGGCTCAAGAACGTTTAATGCAAAGACTGGAGCGGGCCGGCGTGCTGGGTGACTGCGGTCCTAAGCTCAATGACAGACAGTCTCGTGAATACTGGTTTGCGCAGCCGGGTGCACCGAAAGAGCGGTTGGCAAATGAAAAGCCTGCGCCTATCACCATTGACTACGATGAGCTGGTGCGCAGCTGGCAGTAAGTTGAGGGCGCAAAATTTTAGGGTTTAAGGGGGTAATTGCTAATGAATAATTCGCGCTTTTCGGTACGTCAACTATCGGTACGTCAAATAAGCGCCGTCGTTGCCAGCATCGGCCTCGGGCTTGCTGCCAGCGCTATGGCAGCGGTGCCCGACTTTCAAATAACCGGCCCAATAGTTGCGCAGGCCCCTGGCCACCCCTCTAAGGATTTCATCTACAGCGCCTCAGCAATTGAGCTTGAATCAAGAGGCTATGTTGAGGAGGAGTACTTTATCGAAGGGGATGCTAATCGTTACTCAACACCAGAAATGGAGAATGCCGAAGTACTAGATTCGGGTCATCGCTACCGCACCCGCCTCGTGGTTCGGCGCCCGACCAATCCGGCCCGGTTTAACGGCGTCGCTGTAGTTGAATGGATTAACGTGACAGGTGGCCCTGATAAAGATATCGATTGGTGGCAATCAGGTGAACATTTTATAAAAAACGGTTATGCCTATGTGTTTGTGTCAGCTCAACAAATGGGAATCGACACGATGAAGCAAGCCAGCCCGCAGCGCTATCAAAATTTAGACATCACCCACGACGGCATGTTGGCAAGAGATGAAGCTTCCTATGACATCTTTGCCGCTGTTGGCAAAGCTATAAATCGCACTGGCGAAACCCAGCAGCAAGGGCAGCCGGATATTCTTGGCGGCCTAAAAGCCGAAATGATACTAGCCACCGGCCATTCTCAATCGGCCTCTCGGCTTGCAAACTATCTCAACACCATCCATCCCCTTGAGCCGATTTATGACGGCGTGATGGTGCATGGCGGGGGCGGCCGCATCAGGGATGATCAAGACGTTAAGATTTTTAAAATTATGGCGGAGACCGATATGCCACGCAGAGCCGCCACCCCGCAGCCGGCGTCGGATTGGTTTCGTCAATGGGAAGTCGCTGGCACCTCCCATGTCGATGTGCCGTTTGAAATTGAATACGCCAAGGTGCGAAACCTAGCAGCGGGTATATCAATAGATAACGTGGCACCTCGCGAATCTGGATGTGAGCTGCCAGCTTATTCCCAGGTGCCATTTCGAGATGTCATGAATGCCGCATTTGAGCATTTGGTCGTGTGGGTAAGAGACGGTGTAGCACCGCCAATTGCCCAGCCGCTGCAGGTAGCGAGAATGATGCCTGAGCTTGAATTTGCTAGAGATGAGCGGGGCAATGTTCTTGGGGGTATTCGCTTGGCAGCCCATGCAGTGCCCACAGCAACTAATACCGGGATGAACATCGGTGACAATCGATTCTGTTTTCTCTATGGCTCCCACCAGCCATTTGCTGCCAGCGAGCTAAACCGGCTCTACTCTGACCAAGCAGACTACATAGAAAAGGTTAGGCAGGTGGTTGAGCAAAATTTGGCGGATGGTTTTATTTTGCCTGAGGCAGCAGCCCAGACACTCGAGGCAGCTCAGAACGGATTCTGATTCTTAGGCATTGATAGGCTGGCTTAGCGTCTTACTTAAAACGGCCAGCAAGGGCTGCTAAACGTGCAGTCCAGATTGTTTTTATGGCCTCCCGCTCTGGATTTAGTGCGGGGTCTAGAGTCATGCTGAACTTCAATCTGGTTTTGTCGCCGTCGCTTTCAAATCGAAGTTTGATTTGACTGCAGCGGTCTGCACGGCCGTCTTTGATCCAGCTAAAACTGAGCTGATCGGGGATACGCAGCTCAAGATACTCTCCGCTGTATTGAATTTGCTTGTCCCGTTTTTGAACCTTAAAACAAAAACTGCCGCCTTTGCGCACCGTATTATCAAGGCTGATTATTTTTTCACCGGCAATCTCTTGGTTGAACATCCAAGTGCCAATAACCACTGGAATTAACCACTGATCAAACACTTTTTGGTTGCTGCCATTGATGGTTTTTGTGAGTGTGAATGACGCCGGTTTTTCGGTTGGAGTGTTGGGGGCAGGTTCGCCGAACATTGAAATTTGTTCCGTTGTCATTTTAATCAACACTCCCTAAAGGATTGGCAGGCATTAACTGGCTTGGAATTGCAGGCCTTCGAGTGGCTTCTTTCTGGCCGTAATGCAGCGCCAGATAACTGAGGATTGAGTCTTCCTGCAATTCGCTTAGTGGCCCTAGGCCCTGAGTTTCCTGCATCCAAATAATTCGGCTCTTCCACACAGAACGACTGCCTGAATTTTGCACAATCATTTGCGCGGAATGGCATTCGGTGCAGGTTGCTTTTACCTCAAGCCAGCCGGCGGCCTCAATCAAACCGGTGGCAGTGTCGAGGGTTTTGGTCGATTGCGCGGCTGTTGTTGCGGCGCCGAAGCTAGCTGCAAGCAAAACTGCTGCCGTGAATCCAATGGAGTATTTAGCCATAACGGTTTACCTCTTAAACTGCCTGTACAGCAACTCGGTGACAGGCATTGTTGAGATAGCCACGTGGGTTCCAGCCTGGCACAACCATAGGCTGCGAGCGGCCGCGATCATCCATGGCTCGCGCCCATACCTCATAGTAGCCTGACTGTGGAAATTGTACCCACGTTTCAAAGTTTTGCCATGCCAGCCTATTGGCTGCTGGCTGCACCGCTGTTGGTAGCCAAGTGGCGCCAAAATCAATCGAAATGAATACCGCGCTAATTTGATTATCGCCGGCCCAAGCGTGCCCGCGAACGGTAAGGCGCTCTCTTGCGTCAATGCTAATGCCCGACTGAGGAAAAGTGATCAAAGACTTCACCGGCATTGACTCAATAATTGTCATTGCTTCATCAGGCACTTTGGAACCAGGAGCAACTGGCTGTATTGGCACCGTGTAGGAGGGGGCTTTCATTTTTTCGCCATCATGAACTCGATCGCGCACTAAAATGCGTTTCAGCCATTTGCCCGATACCGAGCCGGGCCAGCCGGCGCAGACAAGCCTCAAGGGGTAGCCGTTTTGTAGTGGAATATCCTCGCCATTCATTTGCCAGGCGATGAGCGTTTCGCGCTCCATCGCTTTGTCTATAGGAACCCCTCTTGAAATGGGCACCAAATCAGGATCGCCGCTAAGGTGGCTGTCAGCACCATAGTAACCAATATATTCTGCGTCACCGCTGATGCCGCAGTAATTCAACACATCTCGCAGGCGGACGCCGGTAAAACTGGGGCAGCCAACGGCGCCGGTTGTCCATTGATTGCCGCTAGCGGCAGGGGTGAACTCACTGCGGCCGTTGCCTCCGCATTCTATTTGCAGCTGGGCGGTGACGGTTTCGAAGCGTTGTTTTAGTTCAGCAATTGTGAAGCTGGTAGCATTGACGCAGGACTCGCCGTCAATTTCCAAGGTCCAGTTGTCAACATCGATAGTCGTTGGAGGCACACCGTTGTTGCGCACAAACATTCTATTATTGGGAGTAACCTCATCATCTAACAGATGGGCGGGAGTTTCCGCATTCAGCGGTCTATCGTTGAGAATGATGAGCCCGTCCTTGCCCTGCAGTGTTTCAGGCGCATTGGCTGCTGCGAAAGCTGCAGGTATGAGCCCGGCGGGCATGTTTTTAGCAAACGGGATAGACATACCCAGCGCCGAGCCCATGGTAAAAAGAGCGCTTTTGCTGAGAAAGCCGCGCCTGGACAAGTGACTTTGCCGACCCCAGACGAGATTGTCTGCAGCGATTGGATCCCTTGCGTAAAGGCTGTTAAGGCGTAACTCAGACTTGTCTTTCATTGGGTTGTCCTAGTGGCTTCATGCCGCTGTGTCGGTTTGTATTAGGCTCACGCTTTCCGGTGCTCAAACGTCGGATCAGATTATCAAATCTGTCTAATTATATCCAAGGCTGAACGTGCAGTATTGGTTTGTGCCGCTATAACCAGGTTACCTAGGCTTGCTGAGTTTAAGCAAAAACCGGTCTGTCGCTCGGTTTAACCGTGGATCGAAAATACTACGGCTATGATCGTCATTGTTAACCCGTAAAATCGGGCTTTGCTGGACGTCAAATCCAGCTTGGGTCGCGACCTGCACCGCCAAATCTATCTCTAATCGATGCAGATCATTGTTATTAAACTCAGGCAGACCTACATGGTCTGTAATTCCTATTACACCGCCCGGTTTGAGCAGTCGCCGCAAACTGAGCAGCATGTCCAACGCCCTGGCTGGATTTGGGTTGTAGTAGTCGTGCAGCGTTTGAGCGACAAGGATAAGATCTAGTGATTCGGCGCGAATGCCGATCTCTTCTAACGGCGCAATAATCTGCTGTACGTTATTGAGTTTGCCCTTGGCAATCTTCTGATCGAGGGCTTCACCCTGAGTAATTTCCTGGCGGTCTTCGATAAACTGCCGGCCTCTAGGGGTGTTTTGCGCATACACCACACCTTCAGGGCCCACCGCTTTTGCTAAGATAAAGGTGTAGTAGCCTCCGGCAGCATAAAGATCGAGCACAGTCATGCCTTCGCTCAAGCCAAGAAATTCCAGTACTTCAATGGGCTTGCGAACATCGTCCCGAACAAAATCAGTGACTTCTCTTTCTGGGCTTGAGATGGCAGCTCTCAGAGCCGCCTTGTCAAATCCTTGGCCGAGGCTTGGCTGAAGATTAACTAGCAGCGAACCGCAACAGGCAATCACGGTAATTGCGAGTCTATAGATTGCGCGTTTTTGAGCAGGCTGGATTAGTTTCACTGTGTGTTGGCGCTGGTTACTGAGCTGATTCTCATTAGTTTAACCCCACGCCGCGAGCCATGAGATAAGCCATGATCGGGAGTGCTAGCAGCAGCAGGAGCTCGAATTTTAACAGCACAAGTATGATTTTTGGCACAGCGATTTCTATCTCAGTAGTTGCGCGGTGCCTGTTGAAAAACACAGCAGGATAACTAGCCACTGCAATTAACAGAATAAACACGGCAAGCTTTGCATGGAACAAAGGGTTGCTGGAATAAAACGCTGCCGGTTTTCCAACCACCAACCAAAGCACCATTCCAAGGCCAAAGGTGAGTGCCGCGCCAAGTCCTGCTACTCGGTCAACGGTGGCCAAATTGTGGGCGTCTTCCGTGTTGATCAGGGGTTTAATCGCGATGTTCTCAATAATCACTGCACCAGCTAAAACTAATATGGCGCCGAGGTGTAGCAGTCTGATAATTGCGTAGGTCATAACCAATGGTACTGCAAAAATGCCCATTGGGCGTAATTTGCTGCGATAGTGGTTCTTTTCCTGCTATGCTCTTGTCCAGTTAGCGTGAAAACCTTATTAAAAACAAGTGATTAATAAAAATAATAGGTCTATTACCCGACCGTGGAGCGACAATGACAGCAGATGCAATTGAACCCGTAATAGACCCTAGTCACATTAAGAGCAGCATGCGAAAAGTCGCCATGACCGCATTGGCTGGAACTAGTATCGAGTGGTATGACTTTTTTCTCTATGCAACAGCGGCGGCATTAGTCTTTCCCGCTGCTTTTTTCCCGGAAAGCACCCCTACAATGGGTTTGATCCTTTCTTTTGGCACCTTTGCCTTTGGCTTCATCGCCAGGCCTTTAGGCGGTATTATTTTTGGTCATTGGGGTGACCGGGTAGGGCGCAAGAAGACGCTGGTAATCGCCTTGGTTATGATGGGTATTGCATCAACCCTTATAGGCTTGCTTCCTACCTACAGCACTATCGGCATTGCCGCTCCGGTTCTGCTAAGTGTATTGCGATTCGCTCAGGGCCTAGCCATTGGCGGGCAGTGGGGCGGGGCTATGTTGCTGGTGACTGAAAGCGCGCCCCATGATCAACGAGGCTATTACGGCGCATTTGCTCAGGCCGGCGCACCGGTGGGAGTGATTTTAGCCAATCTTGCTTTCATACTCATCAGCTCAACAGTGTCTAACGAGTTTTTCCTAGAGTGGGGCTGGCGTATTCCTTTTATCGCCAGTATCGCGCTTATTGGTATCAGTATGTACGTGCAGCTGCACATGGAAGACACGGAAGCGTTCAAGGAGCTCCAGGCCTTAAAGAACAAGCGTCAGGCTGAGTCCACAGTTAAGACTATCGCCCGTTCACCGGTGTTAGAAGCGCTGGTGAAATACCCCAAGCGCATTGCCTTGGCAGCAGGTGCCTTTCTTTCTATTCAGGTGACGTTCTATATTTTAATCGGCTTCGTTTTGGCTTATGGCGGCGATCCCAGTGGGGCAGCGCTGTCGAGAGATACCATGCTGATTGCGGTGCTGATAGCCTCAGCCTTACAAATCCCAACCCAGTTCTGGGCGGCATCCTATTCAGACCGTAATGGCCGCAAGGGAATATTTATGCTGGGCGCCGTGCTAACCGCCGTTTGGGCCTTTGTCCTGTTTCCGTTAATTGATACCGGCAACTTTTTTCTAATCGTGCTGGGGATCGGCGGCGGCCTAGTTTTTCTGGGCATGATGTATGGCCCCCAAGCGGCATTTTTTACCGAGCTGTTTAGCACGGAAGTAAGATACTCAGGAGCATCATTGGGTTATCAAATAGGTGCTATCTTAGGAGGCGCTTTCGCCCCGACCATAGCAACGTTGTTATGGAAAGAATATGATATCTTCTGGGTCTCGGTCTATATTGCTTTGGCCTCGCTGCTGTCACTGTTGTCGGTGGTGATGTTAACTGAAACCTATAAGAGCAGTTTAAACGACACCCATTAAGAGGCTTTATCAGCGAAATAAAAAAAGCCAGCATTGTGCTGGCTTTTTTGTATCCGAGGAAGTGACTAGGCGTTTGAGATTGGCGTCACTTTCGAACCCAAGCGCCGCCGGAGTCCTGTATAAAATGCCCCGGCTGGGTTGCTTCAACCGCTTTGCCGTAGGCGAGCGCAGCCACCTGCCTTACCTCTATGCCATTTTGCTGCGCTATTTGTTGATAGCGTTCGCGGCGCTGGTTGTTCACACTTTCCACCATTGCTCTTACCTCGGCTGAGACCGACGCAGTTACCAAGCCCAGGTAACCATCTCTTTGCTCCCCTACCAGACCCTGTTCCTTCGCTTCGGCTAAGGTTAAGGCAAAGGCGGGCTGAGTTAAATAAGCGCAAAAAAGCAGTGAAGTTAGCAGCATTATTCGTCTTTTCATTGGTCTTACCCTCTAAAATAGTCCGCTGTCGGCGGCAAAAATATCATCTAGCTGTTTGTCCACTTTAACCCTGATTTCGTGTTCGATACGCACGTTCAAGTTAATCGTAATCGGTTCATTGGGAACCGCAACCTGAACGGTCGGGGTGCAGGCTGCGAAGCTTATGCTGGTTAGGCATAGGAGTAAAAATAGTGATTTCAAGTGCGTGCTCCTAGTAGGGCTTTGTGCAAGTCTAGTGTATCCAGATTAACCCCTGCTGAATATTTGTTTCGCTAGAACTGGGACAATAAAGCGCGTTTTATTGGCGCCGCTGCAAACTTCTTTCAAGGGCATCGGAGATAGACCGGCTGGCCCGCAGACTTTCAAGCATTTTTGGCACATTGTTCACAATACCAAGATTAAGATTAATCTGTTGGCCACCGGCCATATCTGGGTTGCCGCCGCGAAGCTGAACCTGCATGTTGAGATCGCCCAGCTCGTCATAGATTAGCTCAGAGTCTAATGATTTGAATTGGTAGTTTGAAAGAGCCTCGTTAACTAGTTTAATACTGGCGTTGGTGCTCGGGTTAAGGGGGTTATATCGAATGCTGCCACCTTGATTGAGCGCGCTTACCAGACCTTCTTGCATGGTAATTTCGCCGTCGGTTAGTCTGACTGGTAGATAACCACTGACAAAACCCTGGACCTGCAGTTCGGGGTACTCAGCCAAAGCCGTGATTTGGGCAAGGTCTAGATCGCTAATGACAACAGTGAGCTGCGTGTCGCTGGAAAAATTTTGAAACTTGGCTTGGGGAATAGCGACGCTGCCCCCCAATAGATTACCCGTTAAGTCGTAGATTGCCATAGTGCTATTGGTGCTATCAAACTCATACCCCCAAGAGATGTCACTGATGGCCAGTCCTAGTTCGGCGGTGCCGATGCGGGCCGTTTGTATCTTGTCGGTTCGCAGTCCTAATGGGTTGGCGAACTGCGTTGTGAGGGTCGTGGTCAGGCCAAGAAAATAAGAATCCTCAAAGGCGCCTGATACATCCACAGCATCAAACCGCAGTGGTCCAGAAATCAAAAGCGTGTCATCACTGCCCAAGCGCCAGTCGATGCTGCCGGCTGCTGAAAGCTCGCCAGCCACAATGTCTATCTCAGGCTTAACCCCCAATAAATAAGAGCTTAAGGTACGGCCTTGGTTTAAAGTCAGGGCAGGCAGGCTAAAACTAGCGCTGCCGCTGCCATCGATTAGCTTAGCGTTAATTTGGCTGGTTAGTTTGAGGTCTGTATTGAGGCTGCCTTCTACCGAAGCCTGCAGCTCATTGTTGCTGAAACTAAAATCTCCCTTCGCTAGGGGTTTATTAAACGTGTAAGCGCCGTAACTTAAGTTCCAGTCACTCAGTTCGACCCGAGCTTGTGCTGTTAGTAGTTCAGACTCCTTGCTTTGAACCTGCCATTGATTAACTGTGGCCGCAAACGAGGTTGTGATTTCGGAAAACACGCCATTAGCGACAGTCAGGCGCAAGTCGTTTCCCGTTAGGTCTACATCGGTGCCATTGAAACTGACAACGGCAGGGCCTGTTGCCGTTATTTCGTCAGCCGACCAAGTCGGTGCTTTGGTGTTCTGACTGGTTGCTGAAATCGCTGTGCTGACTTTGCAGCGGAAAGACTGTTGGCAGTTGGTTCGCACAATGCTGGAATTTAACTGAGCGGTAAATTCTAGCTCGTTTAGTGCCCCTGTTAGCGCAAAATTTAATGGCTGCATTTCAATTGCAAACCAGTCTTGGGGATCGGAGTTAGTTGACTGTATTCTCATCGGCAAGGCAGCCTCAACTCCAACCGACGTGGTTTCGTTTTTAAAAATGAATTGAGCTGCGTCATCTAGACTGCTCAGAGTTACCTTGATGTTGTTTAACTCCGGCGCAGTGAACAAGTTTTCTAGGGTGAGGGTTGAGCTCAGCTGCAGACTGGATGTCGTGCTGCTCAATCCGGGCAGTAAGTCGAACTGCTGCCCCAGCGCAATAATCTCTTGAGCACTTACTTGGCTAACTGCATCGACATCTAGGCTGTTTTGGCGGGGTGTGAGAGTCGCCTGAATTTGCAGCAACGGATTACTGTCTTTACTAAGTTTCCCGTTTAAGACTAATGGCTCACTAGTGCTAATGGAGCTGCTAATTGAAAAATCTAAACCCGGCTGGCTCAACAGACTGAATTGCCCGGCAATAGCCGCGGGACTGCTGGAAAGTCTCAAGGATCCATTAACCTCTTCGGTTGCAAGTGCAGCCTTTAGCTGGACTACTGCGAATTCATCCAAGGGTGGATTAGTGAGTAAAGAGATTATGCTATCAAAGGTCTCTGCTGGGCTTGATGGCTCAGGCTGCGCCCCCTCAGGTTTGGCATCGACTATTACATTGAGTCGTTCAATAGTAACAGTATGCATTTTGCCGCTTAATAGGGAAGGCAGGTCATAGCTGATAGATAGGCCAGCTAGGCTAGCGGTGTATTCCGCCCCGGTTAAGTCCAGTGATGCAATGTGCAGATTAGTTAAATTAAGCGTTGCCTGTTGAATATTGCTGACGTTAACTTGCGGGGAATTTAAGACATGCTTAGCAAGAAAATTCAGTGACTGACTTGGGAGGTAAATCAAGCAGCATGCTGTGACTACAAGCGTCAGAACTACTAGCAGCGTGGCACTTAGCACAATTTTAAGCAGACGCACATTAACCTCAGTTTTAACGTTGGTCTTAAGCTTAGGGAGTGTGGCGCTGCCGCTGTATTATTACAAGCCTATCTTCTGACGACTGAGCAATTAGAAGCCGACTGCCCTCTCTGCACTGGCAATTTTTCGCAGCAATGAGGCAGCATCGCTGCTTCTCGGGCCCTAAGGATTCTGTAAGTTGAGCCTGGGCTTTGTGCCAAAGCGAAAGACACTCTTGTGGGGGTTGCCGTCCGGCCCTGATAATTTCACTGCTTTGCTCAAACCTATCCCCTGACGACTAAGTTATTAAAAGCCGACTATAGATAGAAGCCTAAACAGCAGCCGACTAGTAGTCGACTGTCTTCTCAGCACTGGCAATTTTTCGCAGCAAAGAGCGCAGCGTCGCTGCTTCCTCGGGGCCTAAGGATTCTGTAAATTGAGCCTGGGCTTTGCGCCAAAGGGGAAGACACTCTTGCAGACGTTGCCGCCCGGCCTTGGTAATTTTTACTTCTTTGCTGCGGCGTGAGCCTTCGTCTGACACGCTAATCAAATCCTCACGGGCCAGTGGCCGCAGCGTCCTACTCATTGACGTGCGTTCTAGGCCGAGCTTGTCGGCAAGGTCTGTTATCGATTCTGATTCAATTTCTGCGAGAATTGCTAACGCTGAGAATTGAGTCGCTTTAAGGCCAGAAGTCCCCATGATCTTGGCGTATTGCCGACTGGTGGCACGAGCGGCGCGGCGCAGATAAAAACAATTACACGGATCAGACAGCGGGTTGCTTAAAAGCGGTTTTATTGTCATTTACGTTCACCCCACGAGAAGAATACCCGACACAGTTTAGCTCAGAAACCTGTGTTTACACACCTATTGATCTGATGTAGTGTATATACACGTTATCAAGGTTGCAAACAGCAACCCGTCTAAGGAGCTATCGAATGCGCTTTTCCTTTCCCTCCCGATCGGCATTTCTCACCGGTTTTATTGTTTTGGCAGTGCTAGTGAGCTTTTTGTTGGTGACAAGTGAAGATGGCAGTTTAGATGATGGTGCGCAGCCCGACTCGACACCGATGGTTGTGCAAACCCTGGTAGCTCGGCCTCTTGATTCTTATTCCGTCGAACGGCGCTTCGTCGGTCGAATAGAAGCCCGTCGAGAGAGTCGATTGGGTTTTGAATTGCCGGGAACCATTGAGCTTGTCGCCGTTGAAGATGGCAGCGAGGTCAAAGCGGGCGCGCTGATTGCACGGCTCGACACTCAGTTGCTGGAGGCTAGAAAGCAGGAACTAATTGCGGCCTCAGAACAAGCGGCGGCGGCTCTATCACTAGCTCAATCCACCAGAACTCGGGTGCGCGAGGCTAACTCTCTGGACGCTGTGTCAGGTCAAATTTTTGATGAGTCGGAAACCGGCTACGCCAATGCTCAGGCCATATTCAACGCCGCCGAATCTGCCGTTAACACCCTGTCAGTTCAAATACAGCGCAGTCAAATACTGGCACCGTTTGCCGGGACCATCTCGCGCCGTTACCTCGATGAGGGTCAGGTTATCAGTCCTGGTGAACCGATTGTGCGTCTGCTAGAAAGTGCAAGGCCACAGGTTCGACTGGCGGTATCAAGCCAAACGGCTGATCAGCTTGCGGTAGGCAAGGATTATCCAATAAGCATTGGTGGCAACAAGGTGGTTGGTACTTTGGCTGCAATTTTAAAGGAACGGCAAGCTGAAACTCGAGGGGTTGAAGTGTTGTTTGATATCAACGCAAGCTTCATTGAATTTCGCAGCGGAGACACTGCTGAAATAGTTTTGAGCGAGGCGATTAACCGACGTGGGTTCCGGTTGCCGGTGACCGCACTGACTGAAAGCGCCCGGGGCATTTGGGCGGTATACGCGGCAGTGCAGGGCGCAGACGGCTTCCGCTTGGATCGACGCCAAGTGGAGCTACTGCATCATGATGGTGGGCACGTCATAGTTAGAGGAACCTTGGCCGAAGGCGACAGCGTTGTGACTGA
This sequence comes from uncultured Pseudohongiella sp., assembly GCA_964352445.1. Classification (GTDB taxonomy): domain Bacteria; phylum Pseudomonadota; class Gammaproteobacteria; order Pseudomonadales; family Pseudohongiellaceae; genus UBA9145. The sequence goes on from CAYGSO010000018.1 coordinate 41,867, forward strand.
AGGCTTGCACCGGTTAATGCCGGGCCAGCTTGTGAGGCCAATTGATCAGACCAGTGGACAAACCGCATCGGGTGCTCGGCTATGAGCGAGCCGACGACTATCGCCAGTGCATTTTTGCGCAACAAGTATCTTTTGGCCCTAACTATAGTGGTTATATTGGTGGGTGGCTTTTCCGCCATGAACTCTTTGCCAAGGCTTGAGGACCCCCGCATTGTCAATCGCAACATCACCATTATTACTACTTTGCAGGGGGCGTCGGCGGAGCGAGTAGAAACCCTGATCACAGAACCCCTAGAGAGATCTTTGCAAGAAATAACCTCACTTAAAGACATTGAATCTACCTCCACCGCCGGTGTGTCGCTGCTCTCAGTGGAGTTAAAAGCCGCGATAACTGGCGACAAAAACAAAGATATTTTTTCAGAGGTGCGAGACAAAGTAGCAGAGGTTCAACCGCTTTTCCCAGCCGAGGCATCGGACCCTTTTATCGATGACAAACGTGACCCGGTGGCTTTTACAATAATCACTGCGGTCAGATGGAACTCTGCTGAAGCCATAAACCTGACGGTGATGAACCGTATTGCCGAGGAGTTGGCTAACCGTTTACGGACAGTGCCTGGCACGGAGTTGGTTAGGCTCTACGGCAATCCCGATGAAGAAATTTTGGTGCAGGTTGATCCCCAATCACTGGCAGATTTGGGAATGTCGGTTCAGTCCATGGCGGGGCTTCTGAGTAACGCAGACACGAAAATGCCTGCTGGGACATTTAGAGGTGCCAGCTCTAATATAAATTTGGAAGTGACCGGTGAGTTAGACTCTGTGGCCCGCATAGCCCAAGTGCCTTTGATCGACAATGGCCCGCTGGGGATCGTTAGAGTGGGCGATGTGGCCAGTGTCGAGCGTTCTTGGCAACAGCCCTTAGGCGAGATTGCCATCGCCGATGGAGAACGTGTGCTGTTTGTCGCAACCCGTATGGAGGGGGATCAGCGGGTCGACAAGTGGGCACCGTTAGCTAATGGGGTAATCGAAGCCCTCGATGAAGAATTGGGCAGCACTATTGCATTGGATAGAATTTTTGAACAGGAACGCTACACCACTGAGCAGTTAACTAACCTTGTTAACAATTTAGTCGCGGGGGCCGCGGTCGTCATGGCGGTTATTTTTGTCATGATGGGGTGGCGCTTGGCCCTTATAGTTGGCAGCGCGCTACCCCTGGTCACCGCAGTGGTTATGTTTGGTTGGCAGATGAGTGGCAATGCGATTCATCAAATGTCCGTGTTCGGAATGATCATTGCTTTAGGTCTGTTAATCGATAACGCCATTGTTGTGGCCGACGAAATTGCCCAGTATCGCAACCGTGGCTACTCTCCAATCGCCTCGGTAGAGAAATCAATCAAACATCTGTTTCTACCGCTGTTAGCGTCTACCCTGACAACAGCGCTTGCGTTCGCACCGATTTTACTGCTGCCAGGCGGTGCCGGTGATTTCGTCGGCTCCATTGGTAGTAGCGTGATAATGGCCGTTTGTGCGTCATTTTTTATCGCTATTACTGTCATCGCGGCGTTGGCTGGGACATTTTTTAAACCGATAGAAGGTAATGTATCCCATTGGTGGGTCACCGGCATTCGGCCGCTCAAAATCATCTCGGCTTATCGCGCAGTGATGGCCAGTGCCCTTAGACATCCACTCATCGCCATTACCCTTGCTACGCTCTGGCCGCTGTCAGGGTTTATTGCCGCATCTGGCCTAGGTAACGAATTCTTTCCGCCGGTAGACAGAGACATGTTTGAGCTGCAGGTGTCTTTGCCCAACGACTCGAGTGTGGAAAACACCTTGGCACAGGCGCTAGCTATCGAAGCAGTAATCCGTGAGTTCGATGCCACCCGCCATGTCTATTGGTTGGCCGGCGGCAGCTTTCCCACTGTGTACTACAACCTAATAATGAATAAAGACAACGCGGCCTATTACGCCCATGCCATAGTTACTGCAGATTCAACCTACACAGCAAAAGCGATGATAGAACCCTTGCAGCGCGAGTTGGATTTGCGCTTTCCTGCAGCGCAAATTGTGCTGCGCCAATTCGGCCAAGGGCCACCTGTCACCACAGATATCGAATACCGCCTCTACGGCCCCAATATGGAACAGCTGCAGCAGCTGGGTGAACAAGTGCGGCTTGCGCTGCAATCCCATCGGGATGTCCTGCATACAAGAGTCTCCTTGCCAAGAGGTGAGCCGAAACTATGGTTTAAGGCTGATGAGGACGAGACTCGGCTTGCCGGTTTGAATCTAACCGAGCTGTCCAATCAGCTGCAAACTAATCTGGAGGGGGCAATCGGTGGCAGTGTCATAGAGAACCTTGAACGCTTGCCGGTGCGCGTGCGCTATGAAGATGCTTACCGCAGCAACATTGATGAACTCGGCAGTATGCAGTTTGTGAGCAGCGGCAATGACGGCTGGGTGTCCATGCACTCTTTAGGCGAGCTTGAGCTACGTCCCGCCATAGGGGGCATTACCCGGTTTAACGCCCAGCGCACGAACCGTATCCAAGCCTACACTCGAAGCGGTGCGCTGCCGCTGGATGTGACATCCGAAGTGCTAGAGAACTTAGATGCCAGCGGGTTTCAAATGCCAGCTGGTTATCGCTTAGAGCTTGGTGGTGCCGCCGAACAGGAAGGTGAAGCCACTGGAGATCTATTAATCTATGCGCCTTTATTGCTAACGTTCACTGTCGCCATATTGATCTTGCTGTTTCGCAGCGGGATCTTGGCCTTGTTGCTGGGCGTAGTGGCTTTTCTATCCATTGGCTTGGGCTTGTTCTCTACCTGGGTTATGGGGTTCCCTATTAGCTTTAATACAATCTTAGGCATGCTGGGTTTAATAGGCTTAGCGTTCAATAACAGTATCGTGGTCATCGCCGCGATCCGCGCTGATAGCAGCGCTGCGGCCGGCGACATAGAGAGTATTGTCGACGCTGTCATGTCGACAACACGGCATATTTTGTCTACTACCATGACAACTATTGGTGGGTTTCTGCCGCTGCTGCTTTTCGTTGGCGGCGATTTTTGGCCTTCACTTTCCATCGTATTGGCGGGGGGAGTGGGCGGTTCAATGATTCTAGCCCTAGTGTTGGTGCCTTCGGCCTATGCTTTGCTGTATCGCCGTGATCAAAGCCAAGGATCGAAAGACTTAGCGGGAGGCCTAGCATGAAGCGTCTCGCACCTGTTCTTGGGTTAACCTTAGTCTCCTGTGCAGTTTCCCCCGACTACGAAAGACCCCGGTTAAACCTAGCGAATGAATTTGTTAGTGCAAGTAGTATAACAAGTCCGGTGACGCAATCGACTAATGTCATAGGGCCGGAAGAAGCCTGGTGGCGGGCGTTTAAAGATCCGGTTATGAACGACTTGGTCAACAAAGCCGTTGCTCAAAACCTGCCACTTCAAGTAGCTCGCAATAGGGTAAGAGAGGCAAGAGCGCTGCGGCAGGTTAGCAAAGCCAGCCTGTTGCCTGCAGTGGTAGCTTCTGGAACCGGGCAGCGCTTTAGCCTCAGTGAGAACGCATTTGGCCCGTTGCCGGCACTTGCCCAGCAGGGCTTGGCTGACTTAGATGGAGAACTGTTTGATGCAGGCTTTGACGCTAGTTGGGAGATAGATCTGTTTGGCGGCAACCGCAGCGCCATCGATTCGGCCGATGCCGCGCTGGAACAACTAAAGCAGCTCGAACGCTCCGCCTTGGTCTCGACTATTGCCGAAGTGGCTCGCAGCTACACCGAGCTGCGCAGTGCTCAGCGCCGCATGGCAATACTAGAGGGAAACATTCGTATCCAGCAGGATACCTTAAACCTTATTGAAAATAAGTTGTCCGCCGGTTTAAGCTCTAATTTAGATGTGTCACGTGCCCGAGCGCAGTTGCAAAGTATTCAAGCTCAGCTGCCGGATTTTCGCATAGAAGTGTATAGAGCTTACTATCAGCTGGCGGTGCTAATTGGCGAACAGCCAGGCAGTGAGGCTATGACTGAACTCCTGCAACCATCACAGCTACCGGTCGCGCCGGACTTTGTGCCTACTGGGTTGCCCGCAGAATTGGTCTGGCGTAGAACCGACGTGCTGGCAGCCGAGCAGCGGCTGCGAGGCGCAACAGCGGATGTTGGGGTTGCTAATGCCGCACTGTATCCGAAGTTTTTTCTAACCGGCAGCCTCAGCCAAGAAGGCATTCGGTTTACTGATCTATATGAAGCGGCCAGCCAGGCATGGACATTTGGTCCACTTATCCAATGGCCAATTTTTCAAGGCGGCGCGCTGCGGGCAAACCAGGCTGCCACCGAAATAAGACTGCAATCTGCCTACGCTGACTTCCAACAGACCGTGTTGGTTGCGCTTGGAGATGTTGAATCGCAGCTAGTGGCTTTCGCAGAGTCTAGGTTAAAAGTGAATGCCCTGCGGGCGGCGGCGCAGTCAAGTGAGCGCAGTGCAGAACTGGCG
>CAYGSO010000018.1:46441-68659 GCA_964352445.1 uncultured Pseudohongiella sp.
CCACCAAGAAACATCATGCGGCCACGAGGGCTGGCAGGGAATGCGTTAGTCGTGATGAATGGAACTTCTTGGGTTAAGTTATTAATACCACCAAAGATCTGAAGCTGATCACTCCAAAGATAGGTTGCATTGATATCGTGAATCCACACTTCTTCGTTAAGAACCGTTGGACCGTAGAGAGAGTTTGCAGTCTCTACTTCAAGTCCAGACTCTAGCATTTCGCCTAAGTACTGTGACTGCCAGCCAACGCTCAAAGCTCCCCAGTTCCAGCCTAGGAAAACATTGCCAGCGATCTCAGGACGGTTAACCTCGGTTAACTCAGGATCAACTACGCTTAGGTCAGTTGGGTTAGTGAAAAAGTTAATATCGTTCACTTTAGTGCCAGTTACCGAGACTTCGAAATTATGGTCACTAATATCGAAGGTGTAGTTGGCCGTAATGTCATAGCCGTCAGTTTTTAGCTGAGCAAAGTTAATGTCAGACGAGCGCAAGAAATTAAAGCCACCGAACGAAGGTGAGTTGGCATCGGTGTTTCTACCCAACGCGCCACAGAAGGCAGGGTTCAAGGATGCAGCTTGGTAGCAGCCATCAACGATGTTTTGCCCAGTGACCGACTCAATGGCGTTTTCAATTTCGATATCCCAGTAATCAACTGTAATGTTGAAGCCTTCGAGGAACGACGGTTGATAAACAAAGCCATAAGTCACCGTGTTCGCGGTTTCTTCGCTTAGATTGGGGTTGCCGCCGGTTAAGCCGCCAAAGGAAGCAGTGAGTGGGTCGGCAAAGACATACGCACCGTTGGCATCAAACGGATCTAAGCCAATGCGCTGCAGGTCTGCGACACAGTTGCTTTGAGTAGAAGCTGCCAAGGCGGGGTTATCACTAGCAATCGCATTGATTTGCGCGGCATCACACGGATCATTGGGTCGGAAGTTAGTGCCAACCTGTGGGCCAAAAAGCTCGGTGATATTTGGGGCCCGCACGGCTTCAGAAATACCGCCGCGAAGTGACAGGTCTTCGATCGGTGACCAAATTAGGCGTGCTTCCCAAGCAATGGCGTCGCCAATAGTTGAGTAATCAGAGGCACGACCGGCAAGGTTCATGGTGAGTTCTTCGATGCCAGTGACGCCATTGATGATCGGTAGCGAGGCTTCCAAGAATACATCCGTCGTATCGTATCGACCGGACTCATTGCTGTTGCCGATCTGAGGTCTGAACACCAGGTTTGAATTGTCAGAGACGTCTCTCACATTAGTGCCGGCAGGGAACGGCGCGCCGGCAGGAATAATGCCTAGCTGGAGCGAATCAAACGTGGCAGTAGACTTTTCTTCTCGGTACTCGATGCCCGTTGCAAAACCTACTGGCCCACCAGGTAATTCAAAGATGTCTGTGGTGTCGCCGGCAAGAGTTGCTAAGAAAACTGTTTGTTCAATTTCCAGTTTGTCCCAGGTATTCGCTGTCACAAAATTGGCTGCTTCTTGCGTGACTCCAGGTTGGCCGGCCCAGATGTTTAAAGGCACGCAGGAGCCGTCGCCGGGGGTGAAGGTATAGTAACCTTCGTCGTTAGAGGGGATATCGAAAGGGGTGTCTACAATAGGCGTCGTTGGGTCAACCGTTGAGCGGCAAGCAGGCTGGCCGGCGGCATCGGTGGTGACGTCAATAGCGGCGAGAAAACGGTCATTGATCACAGAGCCGGTACGGTTTATGTCTTGCTGGAAATTGCCGTAGTTTACGCTGAATTCAAAGGTCCAGCCGTTGTCCAATTCGCCTTCTAGGCCGGCAACAACTCGGTATGTGTCACGCTCTGTGGAACGGGTTGCATCAAACAATATTGGGTCAATAGTGGTGGCAACGCCGCCAGTGGCATTGGCCACATCTTGAATAAACGCAGGTAGAAATGGGTTGTCGGGGGCGCCGAACAGCAAATCCCAAAATGAGCTCGGACGAGCTTCGGTGCTGGTGCCTTGAGTCACGTACTTAACTTCGCCAAAGGCAGTAAGCTGATCGCTCAGGTCATAATGGCCCAGAAAATTCAGGGTTACTTTTTGATCAGGCAGCAACACATCCGATTTATTGTTGGTGTTTTGAGTAAACGCATCGCCACCAAAACCCTGTGTGCCCGATGCAATCAAGCCTTCACGCACCGGTGCATAGCTGCCGTCCTCACCTATAGACCAGCAGCCACCGATAATGCCGGAGATAGAATTAAATCCAGTAAATGAATCCAGGCAGTCAGGGTTGCCGTTGCCATCTAAATCGATGTCCACATCGCGGCCCTGATCGACAAATGTGAACGGATTGGCCGGCAGGATTTGGCCATAGCCTGATGTAAAGGGAAATGTTCTAAATGCCCCAACAGCCCGCTGGGGTGCGTTAGCGGCTCTATTGATCAGTGCAGTTTCTTGTGGGGTCAGGCCGGGAGCCAGCCCGAATTGGTTGGTGAAGTCTGCAGTAAACGTGGCAGCATCAGGAATTCGTTGACCTACCGGGATCAGGCCGGTTGCGGCAAAATCATAGTATCTAGCAAAGTTTGGGGTATTGCCGGAGATTTCACCAGTTTGAAAACGTTGCGCTGGGTTAGTCCAGTTGCCACCAGAACCAATGCGAGCGCCGTCAGCGCGGTCAGAGACTTTTAAACCTTCGTCGTTTCTAACGTCTAGAGCGGCGGTAAAATTACCGCGCCCGTCGGCAAAGTTGCGGCCGAATAGCACAGACAAGGAGCTTTGCTCAGCGTCGGCGTATTCCGACATGCCAAAATTACCGCCGAATTCCAAGCCTTCAAAATCGTCCTTCAGCACGAAGTTTACAACACCGGTAACAGCGTCGGCGCCATACACAGCCGAAGCGCCGCCGGTTAATACTTCAACTCGCTCAACCAGCCCTTGGGGAATGGAGCCAATATCAACCGCACCGGAGCCTTGAACGCCCCCGACATGGCGGCGGCCGTCTACCAGAACTAACGTTCTTTCAGCGCCGAGACCGCGCAGGTTCAATACATTAGCGCCGTCGGAAAAGTCAGCGCCAGCATCGATTGACTGCTCTGAGCTTACTGACTGCAGCAGCGATGGGATGTCGTTGACAACGTCAGTCAGGGAAAACTCTCCGGATGAACGAATGTCTTCTGCTGACACCGATTGCACTGGCGATGTGCCAGTCAAATTAGCATCTCGCGAGATCCTAGAGCCCGTAACAACAACCTCTTCGATCAGGTCATCGCTTTGAGCGACGACAAACCCCGATAGCGGCAGTGTAGTGGCAGCTAATAGAAGTACAGCGCTACCATTAATGTGGTGGCGTAATGTTTTAGTTTTCATGTGGATCCCCTTGATAGTAGGTATTTTTTAGAAATCGCTATAAATGCGCGATTATGGGTCGCATTATAGGTACTAACTGTAGTACTGCAATATCAATACCAAGTGATGGTCGATAAAGGGGAGTTAAAGCGGATTCTGCACAATAATTTGGCATATAGAATGTTCTAAGAGAGGGCTTAGTGCCCTTTACAACCTAGAAATAGGCCAATTATTTAATCGGTTATTCGGAATCTTTCTGAATACGCCCTATAAAGTTACGATTATTAATAGAAAAACAGAATTATATTTTAATTTATTAGCTATAAAACAAATAATATTCTTATAAAGACGCAAATTCTTGGATTTTGTCTTGCATTGCAAGTTTAAGGCGCACTAAAGATGCAGTCTCAGCCGTAATTGACCAAAAAGACTCGCCTTGATTTAGCGTTATGAATTTATATTTTCTTTTCGGGGCATTTTATTAGGAATAAGCATTAAAAAGGAGCTTTCTTGCAGGCAGGCATTCTTAGTCTATTGTAAACGCATTATTATAGTGCATATGTTGCCAAGACTGCTCCAAATTAGAGTGCCTGATTGACCTGCAGCAAGAGCAGATCAGTTTTTGGGCTGTTTGGGTATAAGTTTTAGCACACAAAAAAGGCGGTCTGTTGACCGCCTTGATTGAAAACGCTCTAGTGTAGATTTGTTACTGCACCCGAGCCGCTCTAATTTCGATTTCAACCAGCCAGCCGGGAACTACCAATCCAGCAATCTCTACAAACGAGCGCACCGGTTTCATTGGGTTCTCTTCAGTGCCAAAGAACTGGCGGTAACCGCGGTTGAAACCGTCGAAGTCCAGCAGGCCATATTCTCCGGCAACCGCAAACGCGCGCACTTGAACGATATCGGACATAGACCAGCCTTCGGCCTCCAAGGTGGCTTTGAAACTATTAAAAGTATCGACTGTTTGAGCTTCCATATCGCCCCAAGTACCGTCTTCGTTGCGCGACGCGCCAGAACCGCTCAAATAAAGGGTTTCCGCATCCGCCGGGATCTTAATTGTGGTGTAGAAATGACGACCTTCGCCTTTTCTTTCAATGCCGCCCACGTTGACATCGCCCGCTGCGACAGCTGTCGCTGGCCCAGCACTGCTTGGGGGCGCGGAGGTTGTAGTTGAGGTGGTGGAGCTAGTAGTCACCATGGGCGCTGAAGTTGATGCGACCTGCTCTTGGGGTTGGCCGCCGCTTGCCAGCATCACGATAATGATAACGATTGCCATGCCGAAACCAGTAATCAGCACCATATTAAAGTTGCTGATTGCGGGTATAAACTGACCTGTATCAGCCGCCGCTTCTTCTGCTTCCACAGTCTCTTCAGTTTGATTGTTCTCTTTGTTATTAGCCATGCATGGGGTCCTCAGTTGTTTTGCAAGCCCATCTCAGATCGGTTAGATGAACTTATTTATAGTAATTGGGGTTCGATAAATACAATAAAGGTTAGTTTAAGGTATTGATATAAGCCAAGACGTCGTTGATGTCTTGGCTAGTTTGTAGGGCTTGGACCCCCGCGCGCATCTGCTTGCCGACCATATCTTCAGGATGACCGCCGCGGTATCCAGACTTGAATAGGTTAAGCTGCCTCAACATATACCAATCATCTCTATTTACCAATGCCGGCGCCCCTAGCAATTCGTTTCCTTCAGCATTAATGCCGTGACAAGCGGCGCAGCTGGCATACAGCACCGAGCCTTTATTCGTGTCACCGGCTATAGTTTGTTCCGGCTTAACCGCTGGCCATGTTTCGATGTAAGCGACTAGAGTTTCGATTTCGGCATCACTGAGCCGAGCCACGGATGCCTGCATTTCTCGTCCAGGAATATAATCTTCTTCTTTGCCCCGGTATTTGGCGCGAAAGCCTTCCAGCTGGCGCTTTAGATACCAAGGCTCCAGTCCAGCAAGGCTTGGCCCACCAACTATTGGGTTGCCAACGCCATAGGCGCCGTGGCAGGTAGCGCAAACTTTGTTGCTCAGGGGCTGAGAGCTCAAGTCTAGCTTATCGTACTGCTGGGCCAATACAGTTGAGACTTGCATCGGGATTGTGAATACAAGGGCGAGCGAAAACCTACTAATTAAATTTCTCATGTAATTCCGTCAAAGTGTGATTGCTAGATCAAGAAACCTTCTGCCCAGGCAGTGTTTTAACCGTAGACTGGCGCTTCACCATGTCTTTTATAGCCCAATGCGCAGAGAGAATGGCACTTTCCTGCCATGCAGAGTGAACTGATACCTGATCGCCTATCATATAATGACGGCCACCAGCGGGTTGCTGCAGGGTGTGGTAGAGACGTTCTTCTTCTGCCGTCATACCGCTGCGGTCTCGCTGCCAGCGGGCTGCACAGCCGAGCATGTGATTCATGCGGTGCCAAGCAATAGTGATGCCTTTTTCGACCTGATCGCGGTACTCAGGGTGCACTTTTTGCCCTTGCTTGATTGCAGTTTCTAAGCGCTCTTCTTGGGACAGCTTAGTGAAGTGCATGCCGCCGCCAAAATCGTAGGCAGCAAGTATCACGCCCTTCTGTTTAAAAATACCGTGGGGCGGGTACCAAATTTGTTGGATGGGCTGTTTTGTCCAAGTTATGCCGCCATAAATATCGTCTTTTTCCCAAAATCGAGTCTTGGTTTGAAACGCAGACTTATAGGCTTCGCCGCGACGTATGTAGCGCATGGCTTCGATATAGTCTTGATCGAAATTGTTTTCGATGCCCGTCATTAAGTGAGAAGGAATACAGTTGAAGCAATAGTCAGCTTCGATCTTGTATTTCATACCTCTGTGTTCATAGTCCACAACAACGCCTTCGCCATTGTTTAAGTTAACGCTGGAGACCATCACGTCATAAAAAATCTTGTTGGGCAATTTCTTCGTGAAGCCCTGTGCAATTTTGTCCATGCCGCCTACAGGCTGGAATAGAACAGGGCCGGTTTCGCCTTCGTTGGCGCTTAAGATTGAACGCATGAAGTCGGTTTTTAAGAGTTCTGCAAATTTCACCACGTCTTTTTGCACGCCGTGTTCAATGAAGCCGCCGTGGGCATAACCACCCCGAGTGCTGCCTTTGTAAAGATGGCCTTCTCTTAAGTCACCGAACGAGCGGATGGCCCCCAGCAAGCTTTCCGCTTCATACTGATCCAGCGGCTGATCTAGCTCATGTCCGGTGAAGTTTTTTGCCATGATCTCGGCCATAAAGCCGCGAGCGTTAGTCGTGAACGTGCCATTTTTGATTGGCTTACCCTTCATCATGGCATCGTCTTGGATATAGGCTTCTTTATTCTCATTAATAAAAATTTCGAGCTCTACTCCAAGTTCTCGGCAGTAGCTCATGAGATTGCGGTGGGCACTTGGAATACGCGCAGGCCCCGCATTGAAGTACATATGGGGCTCATCGTCAAACTCACAAATTTGGGGGTTGCCCACTTCGTCGATTAGATCGCCCGAGCGAACTGTCATACAGCGGCCACCGGCTTTTGGGGCGGCCTCTAAGATCACACAGTCGTAGCCAGCTTTGTCTAGCTCGTAGGCGACAGTTAGGCCGGAGATGCCAGCGCCCAAAATCACCACGGTGGGTTTGTTTACAGGATTAACGCTTGGAATATCGAGATTATTGACTTGAGTATCGGGTACTAGACCCATCGCAGAGCTTGCCTTTAGAACTGCCGCACTCGCTCCTGTTTTCGCAATTAAGCTCAGAAGTTCACGTCTAGATACAAACTTTTTCATTTTTCACCTGCTAACTGAATTTTGGTTTCGAGAGCGCCACACTTACGTCAAGCATTAGTTGTGCCATGCACAACACTAGTCTAGCAAAATCAATAGCTTGGAAAAGTAACAGATTGTTACCACTCCATTGCCGCGAAATACTAGTCTGCTTAAGTGCGAGCAGGGCAGAGATTACACGATTTTGGTGCAAAAAATCACGACTTCGATCAATTTCCTGCCAATTTAACTGGGCCCAACTAGGGGCACATACTTTAAAACGACAGTACTTAACTAACTGGTTCAGGGGGCAGTAAATACATTTGTTGCCTATACTTAAACTCACGCCTATAGGCATCTATAAATCGATGATGATCCAGTGTTAACTCTACGAACCCTCTGCCTGATCTTAGGGCTGCTTTTCAGTACTGCGGCGAGTGTTTCCCGCGGTTCGGAATCCCTGTTTCTGCTCCCAGATGCGGTAGACTGGCAATCAGCTGTTGCTGCGGTCGAGCGCCAGCAGTGGCAGCCATTGAGCAACACAATCCCGACCGCCAGCGGGACATCGTGGGTGTACCTCGACTTGTCTCAAAGCAGCTTTCGTATTTTGCACCTAGGCAGCCCGTTTGTTTTTGACTATAAGCTTTACCCTTTGGATTCCCCAGCGGCGCTTTATCACGGTGGGCTTTACGCTGAAAAGGAGTCACGGGTAATCTTTCATCCAGAGTTTTTGCTGCCCATGGGTTCTGCTATGGGCGAGCGGTTACTGCTTCGAATTGAGTCTAGGCCGGGGTATCAGGTGCCAATCAATTTTTTAACGACGAATGAAGTCAGTCGTCTTAACGCAATCCGGTTTTTGGGCGATGGCATGTACTACGGTGCGATGCTTTTAATGTTTATTTTTGCCGTTTGCGTTGCTGCGTTTAAGCGCGGTGATCATGCCGGCCGTTTGGCACTGACGATATTAGCATGGCTGTTTACTATGGTGACTGGCTCCGGCTACGGCAACCTACTGATTTGGCCAGACAGCCCGCAGTTAATGATGACTTTGCTACCGGTTGCGGTAAGTTTATCGAGCATTGCTTCGGCGTGGTTCTCCTGGCATTTTTTCCAAGTGGCAGCGCAGGGCAGTCCCTTTCTTAGCGGCATTAGAATTTTGCTTTGGCTTAGTATTGCTGCTCTATTTCTGGTGCTTGTATTTGACTTCGCTGACGCCTTAGCGCGATACAATATGCTGGCATTGAGTGTGCCCGTGATCTGCACAGCCATAGTGGGAATGATTAGAGGGGACAGGGCATCCCGATACTTGGTTGTTGCCGCGCTTTTGGCCGCAGTTCCAATTGCTTTGGTCCCTATATTTCCCGCGGCGCAGCACTATTATTCTATTACAGGAACGCTTTCCCTGATTGCTGTCGTGGTTGCAGTGATGAGTCGGCTAGCGGCAAAAATCCAAAATCAAAAAATTCAGGCTGAAGTTGTGGCAAGTCGTGCGCAGTTTCTTGCCGCCATGAGTCATGAAATACGCACGCCTCTCAACGGAGTCATTGGGTTCAGTGAATTGTGTTCGGCTGAGCCATTAACCGGCGAGGTCGCTTCCTATGTGGCTCAGATACAGCGTTCGTCAAAGCTATTGCTAAATGTAGTCAACGAGGTGTTGGATTTCTCTAAGTTAGAAGCCAACGCTGTGGTGGTTCAGCTTACCCCTATGTCGGTGCAAGAGAGTTTGGAAAATCTAGTCGAAACGCTAAGCCCTGCCGCCAGGGCCAATAATGTAAAGGTAGCTGTAAACGTGGCGGATACGGTTGCCCCTTACGTGATTACAGACCCGAATCGCTGTACTCAGATTTTGATGAACCTGTTGAGCAACGCTATCAAGTTCTCCGAAAATGGGCGGGTCGACGTGAATGTGTACCATGAATTTGGCCGCCTCGTGTTTCAAGTCAGCGACAATGGAATAGGGATTCCAAAGGCAGCGTTAGATTTGCTGTTTGATCCTTACAAACAAGTCAGCGCTGATACCGCGGCGGTTTTTGGTGGCACCGGACTGGGGCTTAGCATTGCCAAGCAGTTTGCTGAATTAATCGGCGGTACCATCGAAGTTAAGAGCAAAGTGGGAGTTGGTAGTGTATTCACTTTGCAAGTCCCCTATGAGGTGGCTAGTGGGGTTGTGCCTGCGAACAAAGAGATCGATACATTTGATTTCACCGGGTTAAATGTTCTGCTGGTTGAGGATAATTCGGTGAATCTACTGCTGGCCAGCACGATATTGAGCAAGCAAGGGGTGGCAGTGGATCAGGCAAGCAATGGTAAGGCTGCCGTCGATAAGGCCAAAGCCAATAACTACGATCTGATATTCATGGATATTCAGATGCCCGAGATGAATGGCATTGAGGCAACTGCCGTCCTGCGCGAAAGTGGCTGCATCACGCCAATCATCGCCTTAACTGCCTCTAACTCGGAGCACGAGAAGCTGGCCTGCAAACAAGCCGGCATGGATGACTTTTTAACCAAGCCTTTCTTGAAAGTTGAGTTATTGGGAAAATTAGAGAGGTGGGCCGCTTAGGTGTGGGGTGCAGTTTGAGCGGTTGAGAGCGGCGCCGGAATCATTACTTCGATGCTTAGCTGCAGGGGGCGTGATGTGAGTAGGGTCGAAGTCATTACCTCGGCGAGGGGGTATTTCTGTTTCTCCTAGTTTTTAAGCACCAATATAGGGCGTGATAGCTTTAAACTGGGTCGATTTGAGCAAGGTTTACTGTAAAAGCCCGATCGAGGCAGCGAATAATAGGGTGTTTAACTAGTTGGCACGGCTTATGCAAATAACTAAGTAACGTACATTGAATCTAACGCTTGTCCGTTGAACGAACTCTCCCTCGTTCATTGATCTAGGCGTTACAAACCAGGTTTTTATGTATATGGGTATTGATGCCCGCGTGGGTTTTCTGCGCGGGCTTTTTTTTGCCCCCCCAGGGCTGAGTTTAGCTTATCTCCTGAGAGCCCCCGCCTTTTAGCGTGTCCAAAGCGACCCTCTCAAATGACTTGTTCTCTTTCATCACCACATACGAATTAATATTTATCTGATTGCTGCTGGTGCTTACCAACTCGTCGTTGATCTCGAGATAGCGGTTCATATCAGCGCAGATTATCCGAATAATGAAGTCTGACTCACCGCTCACAGTAAAAAATTCAACCACCTCGGGTATGCCATCGATACGATTTTCAAACGCCTTAAACTCTTCCTGGGTATAGTTTTTCAAGGATACCGTGGCGATGCACATGATGTGGCGTGCGACAGCGGCCAAATTGATTTTGGCATGGTAGGACTTAATCACGCCTTCGTTTTCTAGCCGCCGCACCCGCTGCAAACAAGAGCTAGGGGAAAGGCAGACTCTTTCGGCGAGATCTTGATTGGTAACCCGGCCTTTTTTCTGCAGGGTATCTAAGATTTTCAGGTCTATTTTATCCAGTTTAACTTGGCTCATAAGAAAGTTTTCTTTTGCTATATTGAGTTATAGGAGGCGGCTCATGGATAAATTCCGAATTTAATTCGGAATTGGGATTGCTTGGTAACATGTTGTTTATTAATTATAAAAAGATAAGATAATCCTTCTGTGAGTTTCCTGATAAGCTATGGTACTAAATAAAATTCGTTGGAGATATCCGTGTCTGTATTTGCTGATCAAACAGTTATCGAAAATAGTATTGAAGTCGACCCTAGGGGGGCTTTGTGGCCAAACTATAGCCCACCCAAGGACATTGTGTTTACCCACGGTATTGGCAGTGAGTTATTCGACGAGAATAATCAGCCTTATCTAGACTTTTTGTCCGGGATTGCCGTCACCAGCTTTGGTCACGCCCATCCCCACCTAGTTGCTGCTTTAGAGCAGCAAAGCCATAAGCTATGGCATCTATCCAATGTATTTAGAGTCCCTGAAGGTGAGGAGCTGGCGGCCCGTTTAGTAAAGCATAGCTTTGCGGACAGCGTGTTCTTTGCCAACTCCGGCACCGAGGCGGTGGAGGCTGGCATAAAAGCTATTCGCGGCTATCAGGCCAGTATTGGCCAAAAACAGCGTACGCGAGTGATCGGCTTCACTGAAAGTTTTCATGGCCGCACCCTCGGGGCACTGGCTGTGGCAGGAAACGCCAGCCATATGCAGGGCTTTATTCCTGGGGATTACGGTTTTGATCACGTGGCTTGGGGCGATATGGATGCACTCAGGGCTGCGATTACCGATCAAACTGCGGGTATTGTCCTTGAAACGGTGCAGGGTGAGGGCGGCATCCGACCCGTTACCGAAGCGCTGCTGAAACAGATCAGAGCACTGTGTGACGAGCAAGGATTGGTGCTGATGTTTGATGAGGTCCAGTGCGGTGTGGGCAGAACAGGCAAGCTGTTCGCCTATGAGCATTTCGGCGTAAACCCCGATGTAATGGCGCTGGCGAAAGGCTTGGGCGGTGGTTTCCCTGTGGGTGCCTGTCTAACTACAGCAAAAGTGGGTAACGCCATGGTCGTTGGCAGCCACGGCAGCACCTTTGGTGGTGGCCCCATGGCAATGGCGGTTGGCAACGCCATCATGGATTTGCTGCTGGAGCCAGGGCTGTTAGATGAAGTCACGAGGAAAGGTGAGCTGTTGCAGTCAGAACTGCGCAAGCTAACCGAGGAGTTTCCGCAGCTGGTTGAATCCGTGCACGGGCTTGGCCTTATGATTGGCCTTAAGTGTGTGATACCCAACACTGACCTGCTGACTAAGCTTCGGGATCACCACATGGTTGTGGGAAAGTCCGGCAGCAATATGATTCGTTTGCTGCCGCCGGTGAACATTTCCGACGAACACATACACAAAGGTATTTCTATTCTTAGAACTGTGCTGTCAGAGTTTTAGGAAACAGCCATGAATTCGGATGCCCAAAAATGGATTGCCGCGCAGCAAGATGGCTTGGTGAAAACAGTATTAGAGCTTTCTGCAATAAACTCCGGTACTGGTAATCTCGAAGGCTTGGCTGCGGTGAGAGATGAATTTGCAGCACTTTTTTCTCCCCTGTGCGATGCCCAGCAGCTTATTCAATCCACCCCAACGGAAAGAGTAAACTTTCTCGGCGAAACTTTAACCGAGAATTACGGCGATATACTAAGTTTCGTTAAACGGCCAGACGCGCCAGTGCAGGTGCTGCTGGTTGGCCATATGGATACGGTGTTTCCTAAAACCCACCATTTTCAGTCGCCGACATTAAACAGCGGCGTGATCAATGGTCCGGGCACGGCAGACATGAAAGCGGGTATTTTAACTATGCTCACCGCACTCAAGGCTTTCGAAAGCAGCCAAACGGACAATGCACTGGGCTGGCGTGTCATTCTCAATGCCGATGAAGAAACAGGCTCACACGGTTCAGCCTCCCTGCTTGCTAGCGCTGCTGAGAAAGCCCATGTAGGCATGATTTATGAGCCAGCCTTGCCTGACGGAACTTTAGCAGGGGCTAGAAAGGGGTCGGGTAACTTTACTTTTGTCGCCACTGGACTAAGTGCCCATGCCGGTCGCGAATTTAGCAAAGGCCGCAACGCAATTTTGTTGCTTGCAGAAGTGGCGCAGACATTAGCGAGCTTGACCGATATCGACAAAGGTATCACCGTTAATATTGCCAGGATAAGCGGTGGTACTGTTTTTAATGCCGTGCCAGATCAGGCCGTCTGTCAGTTTAATATTCGCTGTGAAACAACCGAAGATCAACAGGCCCTCGCGACTAAGCTCGATGAAATTGAAGCGAAGTATAATGGCCGAGAAGGCTACGGGCTCAAGTTAAGCGGGTCTTTTTCTCGACCTCCGAAAGTAATCTCGCCGGCTAATAGTTTGTTGATGAACTGGACCCAAGAATGTGGTCAGGCGTTAAATATCGACCTGCGTTTTAAGGCGACAGGAGGTTGCTGTGACGGCAACAATCTGGCGGCAGCGGGCTTGCCAAATATAGATACTCTAGGGGTGCTCGGTGATCATATTCATACGGATAAAGAATACATGGTTGTTGACAGTTTCACCGAGAGAGCCAGCCTGAGTTATTTGCTGCTTAATAAAATTTCCAGCTGCAGTGCAGATCTCCTCAGCGTAAAAGAGAGTGCTAAGTAATGCTTATTCGATTAGCACAACCCAGTGATCTGCGTTCGCTGATGAAGCTATCAGCTTTGTTGCCACCTGGTATGACATCGATGCCGTTCGATTTGGCGACATGGGAGAAAAAGCTGGAGCTGGTGCAGCAAAGCACCGAAAGCGTCGTGCGTACAGATCAGGAATCGGTCTACCTGTTAGTGATGGAAGATACAGATACCCAACAGATAGTGGGAACCGCCGGAATAGTCGCCGGTGTCGGCTTAACAAATCCGTTTTATAACTACAAATTGTCAAAAGACGTCAGGCATTCAGAAGAACTAGACATTCGAGTAACTAGTAACCTGCTAAATCTGATTAACGATTTTACCGGCGAGACTGAGTTAATCTCGCTTTACCTAATGCCTGAAAGCCGAGTGAAGTATGCCGGCCAGTTTTTGTCTCGATGCCGCTATGTTTTTATGAGTGACTTTCCGGAACGTTTCAGCGACATGGTGTTTGCGGAAATTCGAGGTTGGCTTGATGAGTCTGAGCGCTCGCCTTTTTGGAAGCACCTCGGTTCCAAGTTTTTTAACCTGCCGTTCGCGAAAGCGGACTTCATCAGCGCGGTTAACGGCTCTCAGTTTATTTCAGACTTAATGCCAAGGTTTCCTATCTATTTAGAATTGCTGCCCCAAGAAGCTGTTGAAGTGATCGGTAAGCCTCACGATGATTCGATACCTGCTTTGAAGTTATTAGAACGCGAAGGGTTTCGTTACGAAAAGACCATCGACATCTTCGATGCTGGCCCAGTAATGCAGTGTCACCGCAGCAATATTGCTTCTATTCGCAACACGAAAATCGTCTCTATTGCACAGGTTAGCGTTGCTTCTTTAGAATCTGCCGACTCTCCTATATGCATTTTAAGCAACGGTAATCTGACCCAGTACCGGCTCGTGCTAGGTTCGGTTAAGTACACTGACAGCGGTGATTTGATAATCTCCGCCGCCGATGCGGCAGCATTGGGTGTTGATGTAGGTGCCCAAGTTTCGGCATTGCAGATACGCTAGCCCGGTTGGTGACCAATGCTTGAGCGATTGCGGCAAAACCGCTTCAGGGTAGCCTCGGAAAATTCTTTTAGACAAAAAACTAACAATTTATTTTTGATCAGATTTCATGGAATTACCTAACTATGAGCGAATTAAAACAGTGCCACTATATTAACGCCCAATGGGTAGAGTCCGACGGAGATGTGATCCAATCGGAAAACCCAGCCACTGGAGAATCATTGTGGAGTACCAAATCAGCGACTGAAGCCACCGTAGAGGCGGCGGTTAAAGCAGCCGGTGCAGCTTTTATCCTATGGCGCCTGTTAGACTTTGCGGAGCGCGAGGCAATAGTCGGGCGTTTTAAAGACATCCTGCAGCAGCGGCAGGAGGAATTAAGTCTGGCTATCCATGAGGAGACCGGCAAGCCCCTATGGGAGAGTAAAACGGAAATAGGCGCAATGATTGGCAAGGTCGCCCTGTCAATTGCTGCATACCATGGGCGCACCGGATCTAGCCACACTGAAAACAACGGCGTGGTCGCCGAACTTTCCCATCGCCCCATTGGTGTTTTCGCCGTGCTTGGACCCTATAACTTTCCTGGGCATCTGCCCAATGGCCATATTGTGCCAGCACTGCTTGCTGGTAACACCGTGGTGTTCAAGCCATCGGAGCTCACCCCCAGGTTTGGAGAGCTCATGATCAGCTGTTGGGAGCAAGCCGGTTTGCCCAAAGGCGTAGTCAATTTAGTGCAGGGCGGGCGAGAAACCGGTGAAGCCTTGGTCAACGCGCAGCATATTAACGGCGTGCTGTTTACCGGAAGCTCAAAGACCGGCCACGGCATTCACAAGGCACTCGGCGGGCAGCCGGACAAAATGTTGGCGCTCGAAATGGGAGGCAATAACCCCCTCTTAGTAGACCGGGTTGCCGACATTGCCGGTGCGGTATATACAATTATTCAATCGGCGTTTCTGTCTGCGGGTCAGCGCTGTACCTGTGCGAGAAGGCTTATTCTTATTGACAGTGAAAACAACAGAAAACTTGTCGAGTCACTGTGTGAAGCCACTAAAAAAGTCAAAGTAGGCTCTGATGACAGCTGTTTTATGGGGCCATTGATCTCTAACGCAGCCGCCTCTGGCGCGCTAAAGTTTGAACATGAATTAGTGGGGTTGGGTGCAAAGCCGTTAGTGTCTTTGCAAAGGCCAGACTCTGCGAGACCTCTTGTGACTCCGGGCATTATCGACGTCACTGGGGTTGTGGGTATTGTTGATGAGGAGTGTTTTGGGCCGCTATTACAAATCCAATGGGTGAAAGACATCGATGCGGGCTTAGTGCAAGCTAACAATACTCGATACGGTTTGTCGGCAGGCTTACTCAGTGATGATAGATCGGCATGGGATTACTTTTACCCCAGAATTAACGCCGGGATTGTTAATTTTAATAGGCCGCTCACTGGCGCCAGTGGTTCTGCGCCGTTTGGCGGGGTTGGAGCCAGCGGTAATTTTCGCCCCGGCGCCTACTATGCAGCTGATTACAGCGCCTATCCTATTGCTAGCATGCTCAGCGATAAGGTTGAACTGCCTGCTACTTTAGCGCCTGGAGTCACACTTTGAGCGTGGCCGATGCTGCAACAGCAAAAGAAGTCAATTTTGATGGTTTGGTAGGCCCAACCCATAATTTTTCGGGGTTGTCCTTTGGTAATGTGGCTAGCCATGTACACGGCGGTCAGAAATCATCTCCTCGTCAAGCGGCATTGCAGGGCCTGGAAAAGATGAAAGCTGTGCGCCGCATGGGTTTGCCCCAAGCGGTGTTGCCACCGCAGGAGCGCCCGCATATTCCAACATTAAGACGACTGGGTTTTCACGGTGATGACGCGCAAATACTGCAGGCAGCAGCGTCAAGTGCACCCCATTTATTGAGTGCGGCATCCTCCGCTTCCTGCATGTGGGTGGCTAATGCGGCCACGGTGTCACCATTTGCCGATTGCGTCGATGGCAAAACCCATTTCACCCCGGCAAATTTAATGAGTATGTTCCATCGCTCCATCGAACCACCTACAACTGCAAAGATATTGAAAAGCATTTTTAGCGGCGATAATTTCGTCCACCACGAGCCGCTGCCGGCCAGCGCTACATTCTCTGATGAAGGTGCGGCGAATCACACCCGCCTTTGCGGTAGTTACGGCCAAGCAGGGGTTGAGCTTTTCGTCTATGGGGCCTCTGTTGCATCGCCCGCCATTGGACCAACTAAATTTCCTGCTCGGCAAACCCTTGAATCATTTCAAGCCGTTGCTCGCAGTCATGGCATTGCAAGCGGCAGGGCCGTTTTTGCCCAGCAAAATCCTGCAGCTATTGATGCGGGGGTGTTTCACAATGACGTCATTGCTGTGGGTAATCGGGGGACGCTATTTTTTCACGAGCAGGCGTTTTTAGACACTAAACAGCTCAAAGCCGACTTAGACTTAGCTATGGCTGGGCAGCCACTGGAGTACATAGAAGTCCCAAGTGCGCAGGTCACTCTTGAGGATGCGGTAAAAACTTATTTGTTTAACTCGCAGCTGCTTTCGTTGCCTAGCGTTGCCGGAACTACGATTGTCGTGCCGTTGGAATGCGCTGAAAACGACCGTGTTAAGCACTATTTGGATGAGCTCCAAGCAGGGCCTAGCTCGGTTAGCAATGTAGTCTATTTTGACCTGCGAGAAAGCATGAGCAATGGCGGCGGACCAGCCTGCTTACGACTGCGAGTGGTTCTGACCGAGTCTCAGATTGCCGGTATGGGTGCTCGCGTAATGCTCGATGACGCACTGGAAGTAGAGCTTGAAGCCTGGATTAAGGCGCACTACCGGGAAGCACTGTGGCCAAAAGACTTAGCCGATCCCTCGCTGCTAGTGGAAGTGAGAACTGCCCTGGACGAATTAACGAGCATCCTTAACCTGGGCAGTATCTACGACTTTCAACATTGAGTAACCGGGAGCCTAACGAGATTCCAGCTGGGTTGCCTCCATCATCACGTGAAAGATAACGTTCTGTTCCATAACGCCACGAATCAAATCGGACCCAGCGCCGATAGCGTAGATTGCGACATCTTCTCCACCGTGGGTTTCAGATGACAGAGGTACGGTTGTCTCTGAGTGGAAACCAGCCGCTTCGGTATCCACGCCGGTAAGATCCACTCTGCCATCAGTGTGTACCGGCAGGTCATAGACGTCATCGGCAGATGCGCTGTCTTCGATAAAGTGAAAGCCCGGGCCGTTAGAATAGCCAAGTGTGGTGTAAGGTTTGCCGTCCTCGGCAAGACTAGCTTCTTCCCGTGTTTCACCCTGATTATCGACTCCGACCACTTTGCCGAGAATAGGATTCCCTCTAGCGGGGTAGCCTGCGATTGTAAACACATGGCTGTGATCTGCAGTCACTATGATCAAAGTTTCTTCCAGATTTACCATCCCGGCAGCCGTCTCCACTGCCTGCGCTAATTCGATAGTATCCAGCAGTGCTCGCCGCGGGTTAATCGCGTGATGGGCATGGTCGATACGTCCAGCTTCCACGGTAAGGTAGAACCCTTTTTCATTGTTTCTGAGAATTTCTATTGATTTCGCCGTCATTTCACTAAGGCTGGGTTCGCCGGCCTGATCCGCCTCGCGGTCGAGGGAGTACTGCATGTGAGAAGGTTCGAACAGGCCCAGCAAATGCTGGGTTGAGTTTGGATCGATTGCCATAAACTGCTCCCGATTCCAGACGTAGCTACTGTTTGGGTAATTGGCTAGCCATTCCTGTGTTAAATTACGGCCATCGAGTCTTTCACCTGGACCTTGGGTTTCTGGATCGATGCCGTCTAGCCTTGGCAAAAAGCTGCGCCGGCCACCACCAAGAGCAACTTCCAAACCATCTGAACCGGGGACATTGCTTGTCAGTTCAATGAGTTGGCGGGCGATGTCGGGGCAGTCACCGGGGTTTGCTAAATTTGCGCCATCGCGGTCATCTTCGAAGTCTCTGTCCATGGCATGGGCATAATTAGCCGCCGGAGTGGCGTGGGTTAAGCGCGCGGTGGATACCACGCCGGTGGCTAGGCCGCGGACTTCCGCCCGCTCTAAAAAAGTCATGGCCGTGTTACCGGCTTGAGAGGAGCAATCACCCCGAACGACATTTTGGTTAACGCTTATAAGTCCGACGTCGGTCTTTATACCGGTTGCCATGGCCGACATGGTTCCCGCCGAGTCGGGTACTTGGCCGTTGGTGTTATAGGTTTTCGAGAGCGCGACATTGGGAAATAGCTCAAAATAGAGTTCATTCTCTTCGCCGCTTTCGCCTCTTAGCTGGCCAGCAAGAATACGGGCCGCAGTAACGGTCGAGATACCCATACCGTCACCAATAAACAGAATTACGTTTTTAGCCACCCCATGGGGGTTGGCCAAGCGCAGCGCTTTGTTGCGCAGCACAGTATTTTGACCCTCGGCGTACCAAGTTTCAGGCGACTCTTGGGCGCTGCTCGTCAAGGTTGTACAGGCGCTAGAAAGAGAGAATATAATACTGGCAATTGCGGTGTGAGTGGGTAGTTTCATAGTGTATGCTCAAGCAATGAAGTAACTGGTTCTTTTGCCAGATAGTTTACAGGAAAATGGTGGCGGCGCATGCTATGGTCGCAGGGGTTTTAACCAATCAAGCGACGGGGCGATCCTAATGCAGTTTACAATTACCTATTGCAACTCTTGAAACTACCGACCTGAAGCAAACCGTGTGTCTGCTGAAATTCTCACAGTGGTGGAGGCTCCTATAAATTTGGTGGCCGGTTCTGGTGGGGTGTTTGATGTCGTTTGTGATGGTCAGCTGCTGTTTTCAAAGGCAGTTAGCCATCGATTTCCATTGCAGGACGAGATAGCAGCTTTGCTGAGAGCTTAGTGCTGCTGGATGCGCCAATGCCTAACGGCTTGGATACCACTGAGACTATGAGCTTTACACTATTTTGTCTGTCCACATAATTGCTATTACCGGTGCCTCAGGCTCAGGTAAATCACACCTTACTGATCACCTTTGCCAGTCACTGCGCGGCACGGTTAACCTAGCGGTTATCCGCGAAGATTCCTATTACAAAGATCAATCCCATGTGCCATTTGCACAGCGCCACGGGGTAAATTATGACCACCCTGAGAGCTTAGAGCACGAGCTGCTAGCCGCGCACCTAGGGCAGCTCAAAGCTGGCAAACCTGTCGAGGTGCCGGATTATGATTACTCCCAACACAACCGACGTGCTGTCACTACGACAGTGCAACCCCACAGCTTAATCCTGCTCGAAGGCATTTTGCTTCTCAGCAACCCTCAGCTGCGGCAGCTGTTCGATTTAACCCTGTTTGTTGATACTCCACTCGACGTTTGTTTTAATCGCCGGCTTGCCCGCGATGTCCGTGATCGGGGCAGGACTGAAGAGTCTGTGCGCAGCCAGTTTGAAGCCACTGTTAAACCGATGTTCTTTGAATTCATTGAACCCAATAAAGAGTATGCCCAACTAATGATTAACGGTGATTCAGACATTCAGACCATGCTGGCGGAAATACAGCAGTTAGTTCGCCCACTAGCCAAGCCTTATTCCCTTGGCGACGATCAGTCATGAGCGGCTTCATGAGTATTATTGGTATGGCTGTCCTTTTAGGCGTGGCCTATTTCAGCTCAGCCAGCAGAGCTGATGTGAATTGGCGCACCGTTGGGTTTGCACTTTTGCTGCAGTTTGCCCTTGGCGGGATTGCACTGTATCTGCCTTGGGGAGTGGCGGCTTTGCAGGTGGTTTCGGCGACAGTGTCCAGCGTTGTGGATAACGCCCAAGATGGGATTGAATTTGTCTTCGGCGAAATCGGTTCCTTTAAGCTCGGCTTTATCTTTGCCTTTCACGTGCTGCCGGTTATTGTCTTTTTCTCGTCATTGGTTGCGGTGTTTTATCACCTAGGCATCATGGGGTGGTTGATTCGAATTATTGGCGGCGGCCTGCAGAAACTGCTGCAGACTTCAAAGGCAGAGTCGATGTCTGCCACTGCAAACATCTTCGTCGGGCAAACTGAAGCGCCTCTCGTGGTTCGTCCCTATATTGCCACCATGACCAAATCAGAGCTGTTTGCAGTAATGGTTGGCGGCATGGCGACAGTGGCTGGCTCTGTTTTGGCTGGGTATGTCTTGTTAGGGGTGGAGATTCGGTTTCTGTTGGCCGCAAGTTTTATGGCTGCCCCCGGCGGCTTCTTAATGGCAAAACTGATGCAGCCAGAAACGGCACAGTTTCAAGACGAAGGCGAGGAGTTTCAGCTGGAATTTGAAGAACACGTGAACATTATCGATGCTGCGGCATCGGGCGCCAGTAGCGGTATGACTCTGGCCCTCAATGTTGGCGCTATGATTTTGGCTTTCGTTGGCCTTATCGCTTTTATAAACACGCTTCTAGCATGGCTCGGCTCAATGGTCGGTTTCGATCAGCTGTCGCTGCAGCTAATCCTCGGTTACTGCTTTCAGCCTATGGCGTTTTTGTTGGGTATTCCTTGGGGCGAGACTAACCTGGCGGGCAGCCTGATTGGACAAAAACTGGTTTTTAACGAGTTCGTTGCGTTTGTCGCCTTTACAGATCAGATGGAGGTGATGAGCGAGCATACCCAAGCGGTCGTTACTTTCGCGTTATGCGGCTTTGCTAATTTTTCATCGATAGGGATTATGTTAGGGGGACTTGGTGTTATGGCCCCTAGCCGCAGAAGTGATATCGCGCAGCTCGGTCTACGAGCAGTTTACGCGGCATTTCTGGCTAATTTGATGAGTGCGGCGATTGCCGGATTCTTTCTGACTTTGCTATAGCGCTTGCTCTAGCGATCAACCAGGCCTATTTCTTTTAGACGTTGCTGTAAAAACTCCCCAGCAGTGATTGCCGCGTATTTCGCGCCTGTGTCCCCCTGGCATTGAGGCAGACAACTCAAGTCAGCTTGGCTGTGTGGGTGCAAAAAGAACGGCATTGAAAAGCGAGACTTATCTTGCGAGTTGGGGTTAACCACTCTATGCACAGTTGAAGGCAGTACATCGTTAGTTAGCCGGGACATCATATCCCCAGTATCTAAAACTATTTCATCGGGGCCGCTGGCTACCGGCAGCCATTGGCCACGGTGATCCAAAAGCTCTAAGCCAGAATCTGTGGCGCCAAGCAAAAGAGTGAGTAGATTGATATCGGCATGGGGCGCCGCACGCATGCGGTGACCCGTGTCCATGCCCTTTACTGCTGGGTAGTGTAATAAGCGATAAATTGAATTGCCATCCGTCACCATCTCATCAAAAAATTCCCGCTCTAGACCAAGGGCATCGCCCACAACTTCGAGCATAACTTTGCCCAGGTTTTCCAGTTTGCGATACATACCGTTTAAGCAGCTTTCGAATTGAGGAATCTCATCGGGCCAGATGTTTTCGGGATAAACGCCACTGTATTGGCTATTGGGCTGCAAGGTTTGCCCCACATGCCAAAATTCTTTGAGGTCAGCGTGGGGATTGCCCGCGGCATTCTCTCGGCCGAAAGCGGTGTAACCCCTCGCACCGCCGCTGCCACTGTCGTATTTCAGCTTAGTTTCAATTGGCAGTTGAAACAACTGCTCAACTAATTGGTAGGCATCGCGAATTTCTTTACTAGTAATACCGTGGTCACGCAGCACAACGAAGCCATAGGCTTTCAAGCCTTCAAAAAGCTCTTGGGTGAAGCCTTCTCGATCTGACTCTAAATCCTTCAGGCTCAAATTTTTTATGGCGTTATGTTTCATGGGTTGTTTAGCTGTTCTTGGTTGAAAGAATTGGGCAGCAAATCAGACATACTCCAACTCAGGCTAAGCTGGGAGTCACAAACCGAATGGACTTTTACGTTCGCTGCAAACTCTTGTATTACTTGACGGCAAGCACCGCAAGGAGGGGTGGGGCTTTGGGTCGGTGTGTAAATTACGATAGCAGAAATAAACTTGGCACCGCCGGCAATTGCCGTGCAAATAGCGCTGCGCTCAGCACATTGAGTGAGGCTATAGGAGGCGTTCTCGACGTTTACGCCAGTGTAGATCTTGTG
>CAYGSO010000019.1:0-9210 GCA_964352445.1 uncultured Pseudohongiella sp.
CGAGGCTGGTAGCGCCCAGTTTAAAGTATCAGCCGGAGTGCACTGGCAGTGCTATTCTTCTCGTGATTTATCTTTAGATAATTAGTTCTCTATTGAATAAAAGGTTGTAGCTGGAGAGCTGAGCAGTGCTATAAAAATGATGCTGAGTAAGGACACGTATGCAGTTTGTCGTACTATTTTCGTTCTACGGCGCCACAATTGTAAGTGTGATTGTTTTTTCCTATGCCGCTCGAACGGGTAAGCATAAGTGGGCGTATCTGTCTGCAGCCTTAGCAGCGCCCAGTTGTTTTTTCGTTGGAGGCTACCCATCTTTGTACTACGTTCCTGTTTTGTTTCCTTTGGGTATTTTGTTGGGGGGTGTGTGCATCAAGACAAGCCGCACCGTTATGGCACTATTATTATTCGCGCCCTACACGATTTTACTTATGGCAGTAGTTATTGCGATTATATTGAACGCATAGAGCCAGCGGCCCATCAAGCTTAGTATTAACGAGCAGGTGGCTTGGAAATCTCGTCCCATCAACCTGAGTCAGTTAGCAGGCAAATATATTAGCGGCAGCCCGCTAGGTTTGTTTCCCAAACTACTGCACTAAGACAGACATTCTATCGTCTCGAATGTAAAGGTCGCTCGACGTGCTTATTGAAAAAAAATAGATTGAATAAACCGGGATCACCGCGTTCGACTTTAAGGACGCCAAATAGCAATTTCCCAGCCTCATCGGTCTTAACCCATTCACCTAAGGCATACCCCCCTGAACTAAGATCAAGCTCATTGCTTTGTGTCCAAAATTGAGCTGCTAGCTGGTCGGCAAAGTGTTCGTACAGTGCAGCCGCATCCAAAGCGCTGGGGATTTGACTGAACACTTCCATCCCAGTTTCTGATCCTGACCAACGCATTCCAGGTTGAAAGCCTTGAATGGCAGGGTCCTGTTCAAACGGCACGGCCAATTTAGGAAGGTCGCGGCGTATGCCTTGGGTTTCCCTGAATATTTGAGCAACCTCGGTGAAAGCCTGCGCGTCCTGCCTGCGCCGAATAATTTTTCCAGCTAAGATCAGACGACAAGAAAAACGAAGGGAAAAACTCCGAACAGACTGAAGAGTCCCGCTAGCGCGCCTAGCGTAAATGTTTTACCGCGGATGAAAACAAAGACACAGAGTACACCAAGAGCAGCCTCAAACATCAGCGCCGCCGGCAGGTTGAGATGATACCAGTCTGTGCCAATCGGCAGGCTATCTGGGCCGAAAATAAAATGCCCGTAGCCCGCAATCAAATCGCCCAGCCAGTGGCCTAAGGACAAGACCATGGCAATAAGCGCAAACGTACGACGCTGAGTCACCGCGAAAACAAATATACCTGCAAACAGTGTCCAGCCAATCTGGGGAATCAGGTCATGACTGAACGTCATCTCGATCATTTGAGTCGCTAAGCTTGGCCCTTCGGCTCCTGTCGGAGCCATTGTCTCAATGCCGAGCGCGACAAAAATAAACATCGCAATGTCGATAAGAAAGGCGCTGACAAAAAGAAGCCACCAAGGCATTTCTGGAGCAGCGCGTTTGGCCGCAAGAGTAGTCGCTGCGTGACCAAGGATCATGTAGATTCCTCACTAAGCAGTTCCTTCA
Source organism: uncultured Pseudohongiella sp. (assembly GCA_964352445.1). Lineage (GTDB taxonomy): Bacteria > Pseudomonadota > Gammaproteobacteria > Pseudomonadales > Pseudohongiellaceae > UBA9145. The sequence continues at coordinate 1,621 of CAYGSO010000019.1, forward strand.
CAAGTTCTGCCGTGGTGAGAACGGCGTGGGCGTAGGTCGGGCCATTAATTTCGTGTGCGGCATGCATTGCCCCAGCGGAAAAAGCCGCCGTTGCATCGCGCACGAGCGTCACGTGATAGCCGAGCTCGGACGCATAGCGTCCTGAAGTTTCGATGCAGGTGTTGGCAATCAGGCCAATAAGAATAACGTGGCTGATACTGTGCTGACGTAGCTGCACATCAAGGTCAGTGTTAGCGAAGCTGGATCCGCTCCAGTGTTCCTTGACAACGATATCGCCCGGCTCGGGACCGAAGCCTTCGAACCACTCACCGCCCCAGCTGTCTGCTGCGAACAGCTGAGCGTCGTGGGCACCTAGCTGAAACGGGGTTGGGTGCGCCCAACCCTCGAAATCTGTAGCCTTATGCCGATGGTGGGGCAGAATGAAGATAGGCATCCCCGCCTCGCGCACTGCCCCGCGGACTCGAACAAGGTTAGCATGCAGGTCCACGGATTTGGCCACTTGGCTGAGAGCGGGCCACATCTTACCCCCCTCCGCTAAAAAGTCGTTGTAGGGGTCGATGAAGAGAAGCGCTGTGCTGCCTTTGGGATAGTTGGTTTGGTTCATTAATAGCTCCGGTTTGGTGAAGTCAGGCGGGAATTTCCCACTCGTTATTCGCCCCTACCTAACGGTTGAGGCGATATAAGTGTGTTAGACGAATGTAATGGATTTGCTGAACGGCATTTCGCGCAAGCGTTGGCCTGTGGCGGCAAAGATAGCGTCGGCCAGGGCCGGTGCTGCTGGCGCGGTGGCAGGTTCACCTAGGCCGCGAACTCTTTCTGCGCGCCCCAGCAACTGCGTGTGGAATCGGGGAGACTGGTGAAGTCGCATGCCCTGATAAGCGTGAAAATTGGTTTGCTGCACTGCGTGGTTTTCGTAGGTAAGTTCGCAATTCATCGCGTGGCCTAGACCGAAGATGGCGGCCCCGGTGAGCTGTGCCTCGGCGTTGACTGGGTCTAGCACGGTGCCACAATCGGCGGCAATCCAGACGTCGTCGATGCGCAGACCGCGCTCGGTCATGGTCACGTCGATGACCTCAGCGACTGGCACGCCATGGGTGTGGGCAAAGGCGATGCCACGACCGCGACCGGGGCCAATGTCGGCACCCGCCCAGTTCGACATCTCGCCCACAGCCTCCAGCACGCGGCGCGAGTCGGCGTTATCGATCAGGCGCAACCGCTCCGCCAATGGGTCCGCGCCTGCGGCGAAGATCAATTCCGACAGAAAACCTTCGTGGAAGAAACTATTGGAACAGGCTCCGGGCGAGCGCCACGAGCCAATAGGCACTAGCTGCGGCGCAGCATAGCCCGTCACACGATAGTTTGGGATGGCGTAGGGCTGGTCATAGGCCCCCCAAACCAACATTGCGTCCGGCCCGGGCGGCACGATGAAGACGCGGCCGAACCAAGACAAAGTCAGTGACGGGCTGATAGTGTCGAGATCACAGGCTAGCACGCGACCGTCGGCAACGGCTCCCCGCGCGCTGGCCATGTGCAGTGGCCTGGGAAAATCGTTGGTCATGTCCTCTTCTCGGCTCCAGGTTGTTTTGATTGGCGTTCCCGGCATGGACGCTGCAATCTGAATCGCCTGAACAACGTAGTCGTGGTCCAGCCTGCGGCCAAAGCTGCCACCTGCGGATAAGACATGCAGTGTGACTTTGTCCGCATTCAGCCCTGTCAACTCGACTGCAGCATCGCGGACAACGTGAGGCAACTGGGTTGCGGTCCAAATCGTAATGCTTTCGGTCTCAACCAGAACGGTCGCGCTCAGGGGCTCAAGCGCGGCATGGGCTAAAAAAGGGGAACGGTACTGCGCGGTTATGATCTGCGCCCCATTGGCAGCCCCTTCCAACGTGCCATCGACATCGCCATCATCGCGCAGGCGACTATTGCGGTATTTCTCGGTATGGGCGTCATCCAGCGCCTGCCACATCTCAGCACTGCTAGCCGGGTAGTCTGGCGGGAGCCAATCGACCTCCAGCGCCTTGGCAGCGCGAAAAGCAAACCAGGTGTTGTCAGCGATAACAGCAAGGCCCTCGTTCACCTCGATAACCGACCTGACTCCCTGCATCGCGCGCGCTGCATCGGCGTTATAGCTAGCCATACCGCCACCCCGGCCCGGATTGGCAAGTACTGTGGCGTGCAACATGCCAGGCATAACAACGTCAATGCCATAGGTTTGCGTGCCAGTGGATTTCGCGACTATATCCAGCCGTTGATAAGGCTGACCAAGCCGTCGCCACTGCGATGGGAGCCTTAGCGTTACGTCGGTCACAGGGTCGATCGCTGCCGCATCGGCGGCAAGGTCGGTATAGGCAATGCTGGTCCCGTCAGGCAGAATGACTTTGCCATCTGCGGTCCGCAGGTCAGCCACGGGCAGCCCCGTACGCGACGCCGCGGCGGCCTTCAGTGTTTCCCGCGCGGTGGCGCCGGCTAGGCGCAAGGTCTCGTGCAGGTCGGCTGTGGATGACGACCCGCCGGTAAACTGCGTGCCCGACAGCCGTGCCACGGTAACCATCAGGTCGCGCGCAGTCCCGGCCACGACCCCGTTATCCCATGCCGGGAACGGCAGACCATCCGCGGCGACGGTCCCGTTGAAATAGGCCGGATGTGGCTGACCGGGATCGAGTGTGGCACTGGCGGGGTCGATGTCTAGCTCTTCAGCGATCAACATGGCCTGGGTCGAGGCAATGCCCTGCCCCACGTCAGCCCGAGGCACGATAAGCGTAATGCCCTGGGGCGTGATCTTGACGAAGGGGGTTAGCGCGGCCTCGCCGTCACCCAGATTGTCCAGCAAAGGGTTGGGGGTGGAGCGGCCAATAAAATAGGCGCCAAAGGCAACCCCGCCAACGATTGCGGCAGACCCGGTCAGGAAGCTGCGGCGGGCAATGGTTCTGGTAAGGCTCATATTTTAAGCCTCCCGCAGGATCGCCGCAGCACTTTGCACGGCAGCGAGGATACGCGGATAGGTTCCGCAGCGACAGAGATTGCCGGACATTGCAGCGCTGATATCAGCATCGGACGGCTGCGCGTTGCGGGCTAGAAGATTAGCAGCCTGCAACATCTGGCCAGACTGGCAGTAGCCACATTGAGCGACCTGATGGGCGATCCAAGCTTGCTGCACCGCATGCAAAGTGCCGGGTGCCCCTAATCCTTCAATCGTGGTCACTTCAGCCTGAACATTTGCCAAGGGGATCTGACAGGCGCGCACGGCGATGCCGTCGAGATGGACTGTGCAGGCGCCGCATTGCCCGATGCCGCAACCGTATTTGACGCTCATTATATTCAAACCGTCACGCAACGCCCAAAGCAGGGGCATGTCAGGCGGCAAATCCACTTCATGCATACGACCGTTAACCGTGAGTTCCATAGCTTTTTTCTACCTATCTTAAGGTTATGATTAGGACTGCAAAGCTAACGAAAATAGGTCAAGTGGTTCGCCAGAGCAATATGCGTATGTGGTCAGATGTATGCAAATTGGGTCAGACTTCTAACCGAATCTAGTCTTGCTCGCGACCCCGTGGCATAAGGGATTACTTTTTAAGGACAGCAGTTATGGAAAGTTCACAAACCTATTCTCTTTTCATGGCGACTGACGTGGGTTGCCGAATCCTCGGGGTCGATCCTCAGGTTATGCTCGAAACGGCGGGGCTTGCCCAGCTAGCGCAAAGTCGAACCGAGCTGCGGGTGACAGCAAGCCAGTATTTCGACGCGTGGAATACAATGGCAGTGCTATCGCCGCGCAGCGATTATGTTTCCTATTTAGGTGTGGCAATCGCACGTGGGCCGGTGATACCGGTCTTTTTCACTCTGTCTTGTGCACCAGATCTGGAAACTGGGCTAATGCGTCTGGCGCAATTCAAAGCTTTGCTCGGTCCGAGCCGCATGCGCGTTTTTCGTGATGGGCAACTCGTGCGAGTGGAGTATGACTGCGAGGATAATCGACTTCCGATGCCACCAAGCCTTGGCGCCCTGCAGATGGTTTGCATGCTAGAGAATATCCGAGGTGCTACCGCGCATCACGTTCAACCGCTTGCAGCAGGATTTGATGGTTCTGAAGAGGAAAGGCGAGAGATTGCCGGTCACCTAGGGATAATGCCCGAGCGTTCAGACGTCGCCTTTATGACCTTTTCGCCAGAGGATTCGAAGCGGCGGTTTATCTCCGAAAACCCCAAGCTTTGGGCTGATATAGAGGCGGACCTCAAGCTGCAACTGGCCACTGAGAATGGTCGCCTGCCAATGGCCGACCGGGTGCGCGGGGCATTGGTCGACCTAATGCTATCAGGCCGCACAGGTGCAGAAGATGTTGCTGCTGCCCTTGCACTAAGTCGCAGCACGCTACAGCGACGATTGCGCGAAGAAGAGTTAACTTACCAAACGGTGCTGGACGCGGCGCGGCGGGACATGGCGATTCGGTATCTCACCAAGACCACTTTAAATGTTCAAGAGATTGCAAATGTCCTTGCCTATAGCGATGCGAATAGCTTTTCGCGAAGCTTTCGCAGATGGACAGGCTTGGCGCCGCTGGCGTTCCGGCAAGAACATGGGAGCAAAGTGATCGCGCCCAGCTCCACTGAATAGGGCAGACCTTGGGGTGCAAAACGCAACTGAATCTGAGTGCCGAGAAACGCTGTGCTAAGGGCATCAGGAAAAGCGTTCGTCGCTCAACGGGACTAATCAAATAATAAGTTAACCATTGCTAGGAGTTCATCTACTTCGAGGGTCAGAGCTATTTTACTATTTTATCAGCGTGTCCTTGGAGCTCCCCTTATCTAGTTTTCTTGCGACTCTGCTGTTTTTTGCCTCTAGCCACTTCAGTTGCCAAGCCATCGAGTTTCGGTTCCCACAGTTGTCGAAAGCGCTGCAACCAGTGATCAGCTTCAAGAAAAGCGGCCGTTTCAACGGAGTAGATTCGTCGCACACCTTCCTTACGGGAATTAGCAAAGCCGCTGTCACGTAAAATTCTAAGGTGTTGCGACACCGCGCCCTGAGTAATAGAGAATTCTTTTTGGATGATTTCTGCGATTGAACCAGATCCATGTTCAGTCTCAGCTATGAGCTCAAGAATGCGCCTGCGAACTGGATCGCCCAACACATCAAATGCGTGCATCAAGTGTTCTCCGGAACTTCGCCAGTATAGAAAGCGGTGGTTCTTTTGGCCGCGGCTAGGGCGTCTGCCTTATTAGTTCCAGCAGCGATTGACGCTTCCCCCCACAACTCACTGCTTTGCGTCATATAGGCTTTGCCTGTTGAAGACGATGCAAATTGTTCTTCATCCATCTTAGGCGCATTGGGCTCAATCACATTAAACTCGAGCCCGACTAGCCCCAGCTCCCAGCCAATGCCAGTGGCGCCTGGCCCAAATTCTGCCCAAAAATCTGTGACCATAGCAGTATGCACAAGACTCAACTGACAGGCGTTTTCGCCCCTCATTTTTAGCCGCAGTTCCAGCCAGCTGATATCGCCTTGCCACTCCCAGGTGACAGATAGGTAACTAGGCTCATCACACTGCGCGATTTTACCGCCTGCGTTTCCTTCAAATTGATAATGGCCGCCTAATTTCAGGTCGCCAGAAATAGGCATAAACCAACGCGGTATTCGCTCAACATTGGTAAGTGCGTCCCATAGGTCATCCATTGAGGTTGGATAATCTCTAACGAGTGTCACAGCCCTTGCCGACTTGCCATCTACCTCAACCGAGCTTACCGATCTTTTCACGGCACCCAGCTGATACGCAATATCAATTGTCATATTATTCACCGTCCAGTTGTATTAGTTTTAACTAATATAGCTACGCCTGATATATGAGTCAACGCCCAGATTGTTCGACCCCGGCTGGAGCTCAAAAGCTAACAAATACACCAAGAACAAGTTTAGGGGTACACTACAAAATTCTAAGGGCAAGCAAATCCCAAGGAGGCAAAATGGGCGCACGATTTGACAAATTATCCGACCACCTAATGGAGTTTATCCAACATCAAAAACTCTTCTTTGTAGGCACTGCCGCCAATGACGGCACTATCAACGTCTCGCCGAAAGGTTTCGACTCATTGCGAATCGTGTCACCAAACAGGATCGTATGGATGAATATCACCGGCAGCGGCAATGAAACAGCGGCTCACTTGGCGGAGAATGGGCGCATGACCATGATGTTCTGTGCCTTTGACAATGAGCCTAATATTTTGCGCCTGTATGGCCGTGGCGTGCCGGTTCACCCCCGTGATGAGCAGTGGCAAGAATTGAGCAATCTGTTCGAGCCTCACCCCAGTGCTCGGCAGTATGTGGATTTCGAGTTTGACCTAGTCCAAACCTCTTGTGGTTTCGGTGTACCCTTCTTTGACTATGTTGAGCCTAGGGATAATTTTCCTAAATGGTTGGCCAATAAAGACGACGCCGCCATCAAAGACTATTGGGCACGCAGAAACCAAGTCAGTTTGGACGGCTTGCCGACACACATTTTGGCCGACGAGATTCAAAAGGAAACCCAATGAGCGAAGAAGAGATTGATAAACCTGCAAAGCCCAGCGGCTTAGGCAAAGTTGAGTGGATGGATCTTACAGTTGAGGACGCGCCTAAACTGCGGGATTTTTATGCCTCGGTTGTAGGCTGGAACACTGACGATGTGCCCATGGGCAATTACGATGATTTTAATATGAACCTGCCTGGCAGCAAACAAACCATCGCCGGCATTTGCCATGCCCGCGGAAGCAATGCAAACTTGCCTGCCCAATGGCTTATGTACGTGCGGGTTGCCAGCGTTGCGGCATCTGTTAACGAATGCGAAAGCCGCGGCGGCAAAGTACTTGATGGACCGCGCCGTCTGGGCAAGAGCCGCTTCGCCGTTATTGAAGATCCGGCGGGCGCGGTAATGGCGCTTGTATCAGAATAGGTTAGGAGTCCCATTTGCCATGGCTACAGTCGAACATATTTATATTACCGCCAAAAAACGCGGCCCAATAAGCGAAGTCGATAGCGCCAGTTTAGAGGCCGGCAAAGGCATCGTTGGCGATCGCTATCACAGCTTGGCCCAGCAGCACATGGATCAAAACAGTGCCGTGCCTAGCAACCATATTAGCTTTGTGGCCAAAGAAGAACTGGATCAGTTTTTAAGGGATAACTCGTCTGATTTAAACTACGGTGATTTTAGACGCAGCATTGTTACCGCCGGCATCGATCTCAACGCTTTGGTTGGCAAACAGTTCAAAGTGGGTGATGCCATTTGCTTTGGCGCCGAGCTATGTGAACCCTGCTCGTTTTTAGCCGGGTCAGTCCACTGTGCCATGCTACCGGGGCTTATCAATCGCGGCGGCCTGCGGGCAACGGTAATTAGCTCTGGCACCATCACCAAAGGCAGCAAATTTAGTGAGATCTAACAAGCCATGCTGAAAGCACTCAGAGTTCAACTAGGCATCGCTATCCTCATGCTGCTTGGTCATCACAGCAGCGCCCAAGATGCGCCCTTTATTTACGTGCTCGGGGTTGTGCAAGATGCCGGCTACCCCCAAAGCGGATGCTATCAGGCCCATTGTTTGCCGGGCTGGGAAAACCCTGCAC
>CAYGSO010000019.1:9310-23288 GCA_964352445.1 uncultured Pseudohongiella sp.
CCCCAAAGCGGATGCTATCAGGCCCATTGTTTGCCGGGCTGGGAAAACCCTGCACTGCAGCGCGGTGCTACGGCCATTGCCGTAATCGACCCAGCGGCTAAGCAAACGTTTTTATTTGAAGCGACGCCGCACATGCCGGCGCAGCTTTATCAACTGCACACCCAAGCACCCGATAGTGAGTACAGTTTATCCGGTGTGTTTCTCAGCCATGCCCATATCGGTCACTACGCCGGCCTCATGTTTTTTGGCCATGAAGCCCAAGGTGCATCGAACATGCCCGTGTATGCTATGCCGCGCATGAATGAGTTTTTGAGAAACAATGGCCCGTGGAGCCAATTGGTCTCGCTTAACAACATTGCGTTGAACGCCTTAACCCATCAGCGCGGTGAAACATTCACCAATATAACAGTGACCCCGTTTTTAGTGCCCCATCGAGATGAGTATTCCGAAACTGTCGGCTATCGAGTAACCGGGCCAAGTAAGACAGCTATTTTTATTCCCGATATTAATAAGTGGTCAGCATGGGATGAGGATATCGCTGAATTGGTACAATCGGTTGATTATGCCTTAATAGACGCTACGTTTTATGCCGATGGCGAGCTGGGAAATCGAGATATGTCTCAAATACCCCATCCCTTCGTTTCCGAGAGCATGGCCGCGTTTGCTCACTTAAGCGAAGACGACAAGGCAAAGGTTTGGTTTATTCACATGAATCATACAAACCCTTTGCTTGATTCACACAGCCCTGAAAGCGTTTTCGTTCGCAGTCAAGGCTACAATATTGCAACCGAAGGAAGTCGCCTACCTCTTTAGGAAAATAAGCGGGTCAGTGTTTACTCTAGATGGCTGCGCAGCATCCACGCATTTTTTTCATGAATTACCTGCCTGTCAGTGGCAATACCCGCTGAGGCCTCGTCGCCTAATTCACTGGCTGTTGCAACAACCTCTCGAGAAAGCTTTGCGATAATTTCTTGATCGCCAGTTAAGTCTCTAATCATCTCTTCAGCATTGGGCTCGCCGCTAGCTTCTTCAACCAGTGACAAGGCGGCAAACTCCGAGTAGCTGCCTGGTGCTTTATCACCGAGAGCGCGAATACGTTCGGCAATTTCATCGACCGCGAGTGCTAGCTCCGTGTACTGCGTTTCGAACAGCGTATGCAAGGTTGTAAACATTGGGCCTGTAACATTCCAATGGTAGTTATGGGTTTTCAGATACAATGTATAGCTGCTTGCTAAGAGGGTTTTGAGTTTGACTATTAGAGCTGTTTTGTCGGTCATGTTGTTCTCCTTGTTAGTACCTAATTGCCTAGAAAAATACTATAGCCCGCGAGTTTACACTTGTATAACCGATTATTCAGATAGTCATAATCGGTATTTACTATGAGTTTTAAACGAAGGTGCCATCGCTATATTGGCGCATCGCCTGCTGAATTTCATCTGCTGAATTCATTACAAAAGGGCCGTGCTGCACAATAGATTCATTGATAGGCTTGCCCGTTATCACAAGCAGTTTTGTTCCTGCCGTAGCATGGACAACCAACTCACCTGTGTGAGACAAACGCGCAAGGTGAGTTTTCTTAAACACCGTGGCCTGATTGCCAATACGGCCTTCACCTTCATAGAAGTAAACCATGGCGTTGTAACCGGCTGGAACGTCGGCTGTCAGCGTAGCTGCTTGCTCGAATGCCACATCCAGGTAGCCTGGGTCTGTGGTAAGCCCGGTCACTCTGCCAGTTATTGGCTGGCCATTTACTGTAAGCTCGCCGGCAATGGCTTTGATACTAAAACCAGCTAGGGCATAGTTTGGAATATTACTGGCTTTGATATCATTATAGGTGGCAGGTGTCATTTTTTCAGCACTGGGTAGATTTAGCCACAGCTGGAACCCGCGCATCAACCCTTCCTCTTGCTGGGGCATTTCCGAATGCACCACCCCAGAACCCGCCTTCATCCACTGCACATCACCCGGGCCAAGTTTGCCGATATTGTTCATATGGTCTCTATGCTCCATGTTGCCATTGAGCATATAGGTGATGGTTTCAAAACCCCGATGCGGATGCGCAGGAAAACCCCCGATATAGTCGCTGGGCTGATCCGAACCAAATTCATCCAGCATAAGAAATGGATCGAAGCGCGCCAAGTTAGGCCCGCCAAACACCCGCTTAAGTTTTACCCCATCGCCATCACTGGCCGCCTGAGCTGGAATTACTTCTTCAATAGTTCGCTGTAATGTCATCGCTTAAGCCTCAATTAATAAAAACCCGGTAAATATTATGCCGCGGCTTTTGCAGTTAAGCCTGCAATTTGCTCGCGGGCGGCAACAAGCCCGGCCTGTTTAGCTTCTGGGCCCAGGTTCAACCCACTTGCCGTAATAACTTCCACATCGGTAAGGCCCAAAAAGCCCATCACCAATTTCATGTAAGGCCGAATAAAATCACTCACGCCAGCTTCGTGAACCCCGCCCATGGTAGTCACCAAGTAGACTTTCTTGCCCGCTAGCAATCCTTTCGGGCCTTGTTCGGTGTACGCAAAGGTGACGCCGGCCCGGGCCACATGATCTATCCATGCCTTTAGCATCGAAGGCACCGTAAAGTTATACATTGGCAGAGCAATAATAAGCGTATCCGCCTCCATCACCTCGGCAATCAGCGCATCGGAGAACGCCACCATTGCCTGCTGCTGGGGCGAGCGGTCTTCCTGTGGCGTGCTCAGCGCGCCTAACCACTGCTCATCAACATGAGGAATTGGGACTAGGCTAAAATTGCGCTCTATGATTTTTAAGGCGTTATCTGAGGCTTTAAGTGCCTGCAGCAGCTCCTCTGTTAATAACGCTGAGGCACTGTTGGGGCCCAGTATACTGCTGGAAATGCGTAAAATAGTGCTCATAACTAACTCCTGTGGTGGATTGAAGTAAACAATGAACAGATAATAGTGTTAATAAACGAATGTTTTGATAGTATTTTCGCATCTTATTGATCAAGTTTTTTGAACTATGCAGCAGCCACGCATCTCCTTAGACCATTGGATCGCGTTTAAAACCGTCGTAGATTCAGGTACTTATGCCTTGGCTGCGGAGGCTTTAAACAAAAGCCAGTCTGCCATCAGCTACGCCATTGCCAACCTCAATGAGCAGCTGCCCAAACCCGTCTTAAGGCTAAAGGGCCGAAAAGCCGAGCTCACCAACGAGGGCACGGTGCTTTACCGTTACGCCGAACAGCTGATCAGCGCAGCCAATGCAGCAGAGGCCGTCGCCAAATCAATGGCCATGGGGTTTGAGGCAGAGGTGGTTATCGCGGTAGACGTCTTAGTGCAGGTCAGCAGCCTAGTCTGCAGTTTTGAGAAGTTCTCACAGGAGTTTCCCCATACCCGCATCCGAGTGCTTGAAACCAGTCTATCGGGCACTTCTGAGGCACTGCTTGAAAAACAGGCTGACATTGTTATCGGCTCGCAAACTCCGCCAGGGTTTAACGGCCGGCCGCTGGGCGAGATCACCATGGTGCCAGTTGCCGCCCCTACTCACCCGCTGATTGCCGGCCGTGATGAAGTGTCAGAGTTTGAACTTAGCTCCCACCGTCAGATCGTGCTGCGAGATACTGGCACCAAACGCAAGATTGATGCAGGCTGGCTGGCAGCTCAACAGCGCTGGACCGTCAGTCATTTTTCAACCAGCATTGAACTGATGAAATCTGGGCTGGCCTTTTCCTTCATTCCAAGACAGTGGGCTGCCTCATCACTCGCGAGAAAAGAGCTTGAGGTTATTCCTCTTAGCCAAGGTTTCGAGCGCAAAATACCGCTGTATTTAATGTTTGCCGACCAAAACAGCGCTGGCCCGGCCACCAAAGCACTCGCCGCTTTAGTCGGCGATCAGCTGCGAAATTCTGGAGTTTAGCACCCCCCGCCAGCCTGCTGGCGCCCTGTTCAGTTTGTATTCATTCAAAACCCTTATTATGGAAAAGGTATAAAGTTGCATGGAATAAATGCCTCAGGAGTATTTTATGAGAAAGTTAGTGTTAGGCGCGGCCCTTATCGGCTCTCTAGTCTTGTCTCAATCCGCTTTGGCAGATCACCGATACAGCCAATTTGGTTATGGCCATGGCAATTTTAACAGCCGAGGCTTTGATCGCCGCTTTAACCGCAATTTTAACAATCACTTCTATGGCGGCGGAGTGAATCATCACTTCGGTGGTTATTCACGCTTTGGCAGGAACAACTTTGTGGGTCTGTCCTATGGCAATGGCTTTAATCACCGCCGCAATCATCGCCGTAACCAAGGCTGGAACGGAGGCGACTTCGTGGGCGGCTTAGTCGTGGGCTCGCTGTTGAGCAACAGCTACTCGCAGCCAAGAGTCACCCAGCAGGTGATCTACCGCTCAGCGCCTGTGGTTCGACAAGAGATTGTGCGGCAGGAAGTGGTTTATGTGAATCAGCGCCAGCCGGCGACAACTGCTGCCCCGCGAAGAAAGCTACTGCGAGATTTACAGGGCAATTGTTATCAAATAGACATCGCGCCCAATGGGGATGAAATACGAACCGAGCTTGCGCCCCAAGAATGCAGTTTCTAGTGCCGCAAGGCCGGCAATTGCGGGCCTGCCAAAGGCTGTAATTTAATCCCAGATTTAGCTTAGAGCGCCAAATTAGCTTCTATACTTTAGTGAAGCATAATCACTAAAGAGTAAGTCACCATGAAATTGCGCGAACTGATGTCACCAATAACCATAACTCACTGTGTCACTGAACCGCTCAATTCTGTGTTGAATGCTATTGCCGATAGGCACTATTCCTGCGCGATCATCTGCGAGTATGAGAAGCCTATAGGAATCATTACCGAGCGCGACATAGTGCGGATAGCGGCGGGCGGCGGAATCAATGACACTGTGACGGTGGGCGAGCTCATGACCAAAGAGCCAATCTGTGTCAGTGCTGACACGGAATTGTTAGAGGCATTGGATCTGTGCAAAAGCAGAAGCCTGCGGCACCTGCCCGTTGTGGACAATACCCAGCGGCTTATCGGTGTTATCACCCAAACAGATTTGGTTAAGGCCCATGCCGCCACATTTGAAGCCACCGACAAGCTGAAAGCACAAAACAAGAAGCTGCATATCTTGGCGGTTGAAGACCCGCTTACCGGCCTGCCTAACCGTAGAGCCATGGAAATTGACATCAAGCACGCCGCGGCCTTGGCCCAGCGCCACGGCGCGCCTTACTCCATAGCCCTAATAGATATCGATTTTTTCAAACCTTTCAATGACCGCTATGGCCACCAAGCCGGCGACCAAGCCATCGTCAAAATAGCCGATTTACTGCGCAGCAATTTGCGCGCCTCGGACAAAATTTTCCGCTATGGCGGGGAAGAATTTCTATTTCTCATGCCCCTAACCCCCCTTGAAGGTGCCGCTATTGCGACCCAGCGCATTTGTGACAAAATTTCGGCATGCAATTATCCCCATGAGGTTAGTGAATTGGGCTTCTTGAGTGTTAGCATCGGAGTTGCGTCTAGCTATACCACCGATTGGCAGCGAGCCATTGAAGATGCCGATTCTGCCCTTTATGATGCGAAAGACGCCGGCCGAAATCAGATATGCCTAGCTGAATGCACCCAAGTCTCTGAGTTTTGGGATTTAAGCAAACGCAGCGATCAGGATCGGCGAATACCCAATTAACAAAGCAGCCTACAGCCTATGACCAAAGCACTGCCGTTTATCCTCATCCCTTTCATACTCGCCAGCTGCGCCTCTTCACCCCTAGATCGCCGCCAAGTGGTGCTCTACTCCGAGTCAGAAATGGCCCAGCAAGGTGAGCGCTCTTACCGGCAAATGCAGCAAGAAATACCTACCAGCCAAGATCAACGAGAGATCCGCTATGTGCAGTGCGTGACTGATCACATATTAGCGGCCTTGGACGACACCCAGCGGGCCCAAGGGGAATGGGAAGTAACCGTGTTCGATCAGGAGCAGGCCAACGCCTTTGCTCTGCCGGGCGGAAAAATTGGCGTCTATAACGGCCTATTTGATACCGCGGTTAATCAGCATCAGTTAGCGGCCGTGCTGGCTCACGAGGTGGGTCATGTATTGGCCAACCATAGCAATGAGCGCGCCAGCCAATCCACGATTCGCAGCGTCGGCGTGGCGACAGCGCAAATCCTAGGGGTCTCGGCGTCTACATTAGAGCTGATCGATTTAGGGGCCCAATTGGGGCTTTTCCTGCCTTTTAATCGAACCCAAGAAAGCGAAGCCGACTCCATTGGGGTTTTGCTCATGGCTGAGGCTGGCTTCGACCCTAGCCAAAGTATTCTGCTGTGGGAGAATATGTCAGTCGATGGCGGCCCCAGGCAGCCAGAATTTTTATCAACCCACCCATCCCCCGACTCGCGCATTCAAGAACTGCGCAGCCGCATGCCGCAGGCGACCGCCATCATGCTAAGCGCCAGAGGCCGCGGTTTAAGTCCTGACTGCATCCGCTAGCGCTACGACCACGCAAAACAGGCTTTTGGTATTACATTGTTGGGGATTTTGTAATACCTTCTAAAATCGAAAGACAAGGGTTTTAGTACTTGCTAAAGCCCACGTCAGATTCCTTTAGATATCTAAATAAGACAGCTCGGGCAAGCACCGGGGCTCACGGAATTCATGTCAGACGCACAATCCAACACGCCACTGTTAACTGCCCACGGCCTATGCAAGTCTTTTGGTGAAGTTCAGGTTTTACACAACATTGATCTTACGGTAAATAAAGGTGAGGTGCTCGCTCTGTTGGGTGAGAACGGCGCGGGAAAATCAACCCTGGTTAAACTGCTGGGGGGTTATGAACAGCCTACCTCGGGCAGTCTTAAAATTGCAGGCGCGGATGATAACGAGCTCAAAAGCGTGGCCCACTGGAATCACCGCAGCGCCGAAAACCAAGGGGTAGTGCTGATCCATCAAGAACTCAATTTGGCCGAGCAGCTAACGGCTACTGAAAATATTTTTCTCGGCAACGAATTAAAGCGCGGCTTGTTTTTAGACAAGGCTCAGATGCAGAAATTAGCTCAGGGCTATTTACACACTTTAAACTGCAATGTGGACCCCAACCAGGCGATCAATGAGTTGCCCGTCTCTGCCAAACAAATGATAGAGATAGCCAAAGCCTACGCAAAAAATTCTCGGTTGCTTATCCTCGATGAGCCAACCGCCGTGCTAACCGCCAACGAAAGTGAAGTGTTGTTTCAACTAGTCGACAAACTAAAAGCCGAAGGCGCCGCAATTGTTTACATCTCCCATAAGTTAGAGGAGATTGAGCGCATTGCTGATCGCGTGGTTATTTTGCGAGACGGTGAGCTAGTGGGCGATTATGAAGCCAAGGGGCTCACTAAAGATGATATGGCCCGGCTCATGGTGGGCAGAGAATTAACCAATTTTTTCCCAGCCACGCCCTTGCCAACCGCTGACGCCGAGGTTGTTCTAGAAGTCGTTAACGGCCAGGTACCGGGGGCTATATCCGATGCTAGCTTCACCCTCAGAGCCGGTGAAATTTTGGGCTTTGCAGGCTTAGTGGGCTCGGGGCGCACTGCGCTGATGGAAGCAATTGTTGGGCTGCGTACATTTGCCGCCACCACCGAGCTGCGCCTGCGAGGAGAAAGAGTTGCTTTCCCAAACCTTGCCGCCGCTCGCTCCGCGGGGCTGGCCTATCTCACTAAAGACCGCAAAGAATGTGGCCTGCTTTTAAATATGAGTTTGCCGATTAATTTTTCACTGTTTTCCCTGCACCGCTTTTCCAAAGGTCTAATCAACAGCAGCAAAGAAAACCGTGAGTTTTTAGCGGCAGTGGATACCTTCGATATTCGCGCCAAAGATTTAACGATTAATGCTGGGAATTTGTCTGGGGGCAATCAACAGAAATTGCTGTTGGCAAAAATTATAGCCGCCGAACCAAGCCTAATAATTATCGATGAGCCAACTCGCGGTATCGACATCGGCACCAAAAGCCAGATCTACCATTTTATCTCTGAACTGGCGCTGCAAGGCCATGCAATTATCGTTGTGTCGTCGGACATGATGGAAGTGATTGGGGTTTCTCATCGGGTGGCGGTCATGTGCCGAGGCCGACTAGCCGGCATTCTCGAAGGCGATGCAATAACCGAACAAGAGATCATGCGCTATGCCGCAGGTCTTAAAACGCAATCAGAGCAAGCTGAAAAAATTAGTGCTTAATATGAAACTACCCATAGCAACCGACTTAAAAACCCTTGGCCCGTTCTTGGCCTTAATTGCCTTATTTATTATTGGCATCTTTGTGAATGACGCCTTTTTAAGCACAGGCAATCTTACCAACATCTTGGCCCGCAGTTCGTTTATAGGCATCGTTGCCATCGGTGCAACCTTTGTGATTACCGCCGGCGGCATCGATCTCTCTGTTGGCTCTATGGCAGCGTTTATCTCAGGCTGTATGATTCTAATTATGAATTCTTTAATGGACAGTATCGATTCTCTGTTACTGCTCATTGTGCTGGCAATCATTGCCTCGGCTTTCATTGGCGCAGCGGCGGGTTTTATCAATGGCCTGCTCACCACCAAGGCGAAGATTGAAGCATTTATAGTCACCTTGGGAACTATGGGAATTTACCGCTCGCTGATCACCTATATGGCGGACGGCGGCACGCTTTCACTGAACTTTACTGTGGGCGATGTTTATAGCGAAGTCTACTACGGCGCGCTGTTTGGCATCCCTTATCCGGTGTGGGTGTTTTTAGTGGTTGCCATCATTGGCTATATCTTGCTCAATAAAACCGTGTTCGGCAGGCACTGTTTCGCCATCGGCTCTAACGAAAAAGTTGCCCTGTATTCGGCTATTCATGTCGATCGGGTAAAAACCCTTACCTATGTGCTGCAGGGTGTCTGCGTGTCTATCGCAACGATTATCTACGTGCCTAGGCTAGGCTCGGCCTCGGGTCAAACCGGTATACTGTGGGAGCTGGAGGCCATTGCTGCGGTGATTATCGGCGGCACTATGCTCAAAGGCGGCTATGGACGTATCTGGGGCACCGTAGTTGGCGCGCTCATTTTAACCCTTATTGGCAATATCCTGAATCTCACCGACGCCATAAGCAACTACCTCAATGGCGCCGTACAGGGCATAATCGTAATTGCTGCGGTTTACTTACAGCGCGGCGCGTGGCAAAAGAAGTCAGCCTAAACTCTTTACCGATAAAACACTGGATTTCTCATGATAAAAATCTCTACTTTTTGCTATGCCCTCAGCCGCTGGGCTTTGGTGTTGTTATCAATCCTCGGCCTATTAACCAGCGCTCACGCGCAAACCATTGGCGTGTCTATCCCCGCCGCTACTCATGGCTGGGCGGGTGGGCTGAACTTTCATGCCGAAGAAACCAAAAAAAGACTGGAAGCGGCCAACCCAAATTTGAAAGTGGTGCTGCTGACTGCAACCAGCGCCTCGGAACAGGCCAATGATCTGGAAGACTTAATCGCCATTCACAATATTGACGCTTTGGTGGTATTGCCGTTTGAGTCGGCTCCCCTAACTGGGCCGGTGCGTAACGTCAAACGCCGCGGCGTCTTTGTGACGGTTGTTGACCGCGGCCTCAGCGAGGAAGGCATCGAAGATGTCTATGTGGCTGGCAACAACGCTCAGATGGGCCAGGTCTCTGCCGAATATATCAAACAGCGTTTATCCGGCGGCGGCAACATTGTAATTCTGCGGGGCATCCCAACGGTAATCGATGAACAGCGCTTCGACGGCTTTATGGCTGAACTTCAGGGCAGCAACGTTACGGTGCTTGATGACAAGCACGCCAACTGGAACCGCGACGACGGCTTCACCGTGATGCAAGATTTTCTTGCCCGCTTTCCAAACATTGACGCGGTATGGGCACAGGATGACGATATTGCCATCGGCGTCATTCAAGCGGTTCGCCAAGCAAGGCGCCAAGACGAATTATTTATTGTTGGCGGCGGCGGCATGAAAGACATCGTCAAAAGGGTTATGGACGGCGACGCTCTTACCCCGGTAGATGTTTTGTATCCACCGTCTATGATTTCAACAGCCATGGAGTTAACTGCACTTAAGTTTCTATCCAATGCGCCTATTAACGGCGAATACATTCTCGGCTCACCGCTTATTACTCAAGACAATGCCGAAGATTACTATTTTCCAGATTCACCGTTCTAACACTAATACAGTTAAGAAATTCTTATGAAAACTATCAAAGGCCCAGCCATATTTCTCGCGCAGTTTGCTGCTGACGACGAACCCTTCAATTCGCTAGATGAAATTGGTGCGTGGGCCGGCAACCTTGGATTTAAGGGAGTGCAAATTCCCAGCTGGGATGTGCGTTTGTTTAACTTGCCCTTAGCGGCCGAAAGCACAGACTACTGCGAAGAAGTGCAGGGCACGCTTGCTGCCCACGGCGTTGTGATTACCGAATTGTCGACTCACCTGCAGGGCCAGCTTGTGGCTGTGCATCCGGCTTATGACGAAATGTTTGATGGCTTTGCGCCGGAGTCCGTCCGCGGCAAGCCAAAGGCAAGGCAAGCCTGGGCTAGCGAGCAGGTGCTGCTCGCCGCCAAGGCTTCGAGAAATTTAGGTCTAACTGCTCACGCCAGTTTTCCTGGCGCATTAGCCTGGCCTTATTTTTACCCTTGGCCGCAACGACCGACGGGGCTGGTAGAAACGGCGTTCGATGAATTAGCCAAACGCTGGCTGCCGCTACTTAATGCGTTCGATGAGGCCGGTGTGGATGTTGGATTTGAAATCCACCCTGGCGAGGATTTGCATGACGGGGTGAGCTTCGAAATGTTTTTAGAGCGGGTGAATAATCACCCCCGCGCC
This sequence comes from uncultured Pseudohongiella sp., assembly GCA_964352445.1. GTDB lineage: Bacteria > Pseudomonadota > Gammaproteobacteria > Pseudomonadales > Pseudohongiellaceae > UBA9145. Next base: position 20,131 of record CAYGSO010000019.1, read on the forward strand.
AACATGCTGTTCGACCCTAGTCATTTGGTGTTACAACAATTAGATTATCTGGGTTTTCTAGACCACTACAGCGAGCGGATTAAACTGGTACACATCAAAGATGCGGAGTTTAATCCAACGGCGAAACAGGGAGTCTACGGCGGCTATCAATCATGGGTAGATCGCGCCGGCAGGTTCCGCTCGCTTGGCGACGGTCAAGTCGATTTTAAAGCCATCTTCAGTAAACTAGCTGCCAATGATTTTGACGGCTGGGCAGTGCTTGAATGGGAATGCTGCTTAAAACACCAAGAAGATGGCGCCCGCGAAGGCGCCCAATTTATTAGTGATCATATTATTCGAGTTACCGACAAAGCCTTCGATGATTTTGCCGACGGCGGCACCGATGATGCCGCCAACAAACGCATTTTGGGGCTAGGCTAATGGCGAGGATTCGCCTGGGCATGGTTGGCGGTGGCCAAGGCGCTTTCATCGGCGATGTGCATCGCATTGCCGCAAGGCTCGATGACCGCTATGACTTGGTGGCCGCCGCGTTGAGCGCCGACCCACAGCGAGCGGCAGACTCAGCCAAAGCACTGCACATAGCAGCAGATCGCAGTTATGCCGATTTCAAAGCAATGGCCAAGGCTGAGGCTGCCCGTGATGACGGTATTGATGTCGTCGCCATCGTCACGCCCAATCATCTCCATGGCAAAGTTGCGAAAGCCTTTTTGGCCGAGAACATTCATGTTATCTGCGACAAACCACTTACTAGCACGCTAGCGGAAGCCGAAGCGCTGGAAAGTATTGCCGCAGCTAGCAGGGCGCTGTTTGCCGTGACCTATAACTACAGTGGCTATCCCATGGTGCGCCACGCAAAACACATGATTGCCAACGGTGAGCTTGGTAAGCTGCGAGTGATACAGGTGGAGTATGCCCAAGATTGGCTTGCGACTAACCTTGAAGCCAGCGGCCAGAAACAGGCAAGCTGGCGCACCGATCCAAAGCTTGCCGGAGCCGGCGGCAGTATCGGCGATATCGGCACCCATGCCTTTCATTTGGCCGAATTTATTAGCGGCCTGACAACTACAGCGCTATTAGCGGATTTAGAGTCATTCGTTCCAGATAGAAGCTTGGATGATAACGCCCATATTTTGCTGCGCTACAGTGGCGGCGCCAAAGGCATGCTGTGGGTGAGTCAGGTTGCCGCCGGTAAAGAAAATGGCTTAAAGATTTGCCTGTTTGGTGACAAGGCGGGCTTAACTTGGCAGCAGGAAAACCCAAACTATCTGGCATTTATGCCGCTTGGCGCGCCGGCTCAAACCCTAACTCGCGGTATGGAATCCTTGAGTGATTCGGCGAAGGCGGCCACACGCATTCCATCGGGGCACCCTGAGGGCTTTTTAGAAGGCTTTGCCAATCTATATTCTGATATAGCAGATCTAATTTCAGGCAATGTTAAAGCCGCTGATTCATTGGTTCCCAATTTCAAAGACGGCCTGCGGGGCATGAAGTTTATTGATGCCGCGGTGACATCAAGCGCCGCCAATGGCAAATGGATTGAGCTCTAGCTTACTAGTCACTTTGATACTCGAGAATGTCTCCTGGCTGACACTCTAATACTTCACATAATTTTTCCAGCGTAGAAAACCGTACTCCCTTTACTTTACCCGTTCGCAAAAGGGAAAAGTTTTGCTGAGAGATACCCACTAATTCGGCCACTGCTTTACCCTTCATCTGCTGCTTAGCGAGCACTAAATCTAGATTTACAACTATGGGCATGACTTAGTCCTACACAAACTGTTGATTTTCATTTTCTAATCGGCGAGCTGCTAGCAGAAGTTCAGCCACAATCCAAAGAATCATGCTAAGGCCGATTGTCTGCACGGTGTCGCTGCCTAATGTAACTGAAAGCATGCGCTGGCCTTCAGGGTGGTTGGCTGACAGTACCACACTGGCTATGGCCACCTGCAAGGGCTTGGTCAGCGCTTGAGCAAACACCAAAACGGCAAACACGCGGATCGAGCGGCTATTTTCGATTGAGAATAGCTCGCCTTTAGCAAAAGCCGCAAAGGCGCGGCGCAGGTAAAATAGCGCTACCACGGTTACTGCCCAGAAGCAGACTGTGACGAACCAAAGTGTATGTAGCTGCCATAACTGGACAGTTTGCCACTGAATTGGCAGCTTTAGAGCCCCTTGGAGTGAAGCGGAAAAACGACTGATATCCAACAATAAGTAGATGGCATAGCCAGGAATACAGAGCATTAGCAATGCGCTGCCCCATGAAATGATCTGTGATAGCTGCTTCACCATATGTCAAACCTCGCTTTAAAAAATTCTTGTTATTCATGTTTTACGATAATATAGTATCGCAAAACAATAATTAATCAAGAGGGAGTACTATCATGAGAAATTCAGCGCTACTGTCTTTACTGCTATCTGTACCACTGGGGCTTGTTGCAGCGCAGCCAGCACAGGCCATGAAAATTTCGGAATTCGCCCAAATCTGCGAAACGGCGCCAATGCCCTGCGCCGAGATTCCTTTTATTCAAGCCTATGTTGGCGGCGCCTTGGACTTATTGGCGGCTCTTGATGAGGACACCGATTACCTCTCTCCCATTTACTGTGTGCCGGCACGGGAGCTTTTCGATACCGGCAAGATCATTACTTTCATGGAGGCTCATCAAAACGAGAATCCCTCTCGCAATGCCATGCTGTTGGTTATTCAATTCATGGAGGAAGAAGGTGGCTGTGAGTGATGACGCAATAAACTTTATTGTGTCGTTTGATGGCTTTATTTGAACTAACTGAAAGCTCTGTCTGGAGTAAAGACTGGCTATAAATGGCGAGCCGTGGAACGTAGCAATTTTTGGATTTGATTTGGGTCGGCAGGTTACTGGTATGTGCCTGCCCCGGAGCCGAGTGGCTATTTTCAGTGCAGCTTGCGCCCCCTCCCGGGGTCCCCTCTCTCCCTCAGGAGCCCTGAAAAACGGTCTCCTTCAGTCACTCGGCGCTGAGTTTAATGCACTGAAAATAGCGACTCGACTACTGGGCTGTTCGGTTTTGGAGGTGACCTTGCGGGTACCCATTAGTTGGCTTTGTGGCTTCTGGTTGATGGGTTGTTGGATTGTTGGATTGTTGGATTGTTGGATTGTTGGATTGTTGGATTGTTGGATTGTTGG
>CAYGSO010000019.1:23388-27266 GCA_964352445.1 uncultured Pseudohongiella sp.
TTGTTGGATTGTTGGATTGTTGGATTGTTGGATTGTTGGATTGTTGGATTGTTGGATTGTGTTTGAGGATATTGTCCGATCAAGCTAAGTTAATTAAGCCTATTAAGGGCTTCACCTAGCGAGCTCTCCTTGCTAACTGGATTTGCTTGGTTATCGAAGGGGCTAGAAGGGGTGATACTTAGCACCGGGCGAAAAAGGCGGACTGAGGCCACCGATGGTGTAAGGTAATCCCGGCGCGAGCCTTAGCAGCAAGGTCATAGGTGCCACCCCTTCTAGAGCTAGGACGGACCGAACTCCCAAGACTTGTCTGAATCTGGATTCCAATACTTTGCCAATCTGCAGTTTCAAATCGGCTTTGCTGGCTATGGTCTAAAAGGTGGTTGACGGCCCATTTCTCAGCTCTGTTTTTGTTGACGAAAAAGAAGGTGCACGGCTGTTAGGCGTTGCGTTTTTTGTCGCGGCTACTTGAATAGCTATTAGTCCCCAGCGGTGATTACCAAATAAGATGGTTGAGCTGTTTTATAGCTTGGGGTTTTGGTAGTCTCTGAAGATAGATTCTGAGGATATTAGAAATGAATAAGAAATTCATCCAGCAGCCCATCTCTAGACGTCGCTTCATCAAAAACCTGTCTATTACTGGTCTCGCTATGGCTACTCCACTGCAATGCGCCCTAGCGCAATCTAACCGCGTTAACTCCATTGGACTTCAACTCTACTCGCTGCGTAAAGAGATGGGGCAAGACTTTGAGGGCACCCTAGCTACGCTCGCCGAACTGGGCTTTAAGGAAATGGAATTTGCGGGCTATTTCGGCAAGTCTGCGGGTGAAGTGAGGGCTATTCTCGATGCCAATGGATTGATCTCACCTGCGGCGCATATTCCTCTGACCGATATTGCCAATAATTTGAGCCAGGTTATTGATACGGCGGCGACTATCGGCCAGAAATACATTGTGCTGCCTTATATGGTTGGGGCTGATCGTGACATCGATAACTATCCCCGCATCGCGGAACTGTTGAATCGCTCTGGCGAGGCGGCCAAAGCAGCCGGATTGAAGATGGGTTATCACAACCATGATTTCGAATTTGATGTGCTTGATGGCAAGCGGGGCTACGACATCTTATTGGCGGACACTGATCCTGATTTAGTGTTCTTTGAAATGGATTTGTATTGGGCGGCCACGGCCGGTGTAGATGCCACTGAGTACTTCAAGAATAACCCGGGGCGCTTTTCGATGCTCCATGTCAAAGACCGAGCGGCCGACGGCGAGATGGTGGATGTGGGCCGGGGCACGATAGATTTTGCACAGATTTTTACCTTGGCCGCGGTGGCAGGTTTTGAGCATTACTTTATCGAGCACGACAACCCCAGTGACGGCATTAATTCGATCACCTACAGCTACAACAGCCTCAATCAAATTCGATTTTAAAGTAAGGGTCTTTTTATGGCGGATCAAGAATACGATGTCATTGTTGTCGGCTCGGGAGCCGGTGGTGGCATGGCGACCCATCAGTTAGCTAATGCGGGCCTTAAAGTCGCCTTGATTGAGGCCGGCGATTACTATGACCCGGCCGATGACGAGCAGCGCACGCAGCTGCGTTATCCTTGGGAATCGCCCCGCCGCGGGGCTAGCACTAGACGCCGCCCTTTCGGTGATTATAACTCTTGTATTGGTGGCTGGGATTTGGATGGAGAGCCATACACCAACAAAGGCGACACCGATTTCCGCTGGTGGCGCGGCCGCATGTTGGGCGGGCGAACTAACCACTGGGGGCGAATCTCTCTGCGCTTCGGCCCACTGGATTTCAAACGTCATGCTATAGATGGGCTGGGCGACAATTGGCCAATCGGCTACGAAGACGTCAAACCTTACTACGACAAAGTCGATAAGATGATCGGGGTCTTTGGCAGCAATGAAGGCCTGCCCAATGACCCCGACGGGTTTTTCCTACCTGCACCCAAACCTAGACTTCACGAGCTCTACTTTATTGATGGCGCAAAAAAGTCCAACGTGCCGGTTTATCCTTCGCGGCTTTCGATTCTTACTAAACGCATCAACGATGACAGGGGCGTTTGTTTTTATTGCAGCCAGTGTAGTCGGGCCTGTGGTATTCATGCGGATTTTTCATCGGGCACCGTGTTGGTTTACCCGGCGCTCAAAGGTGGACGGGTAGACTTATACACCAACTGCATGGTGCGGGAAGTCACTACCGACAGTGAAGGTTTGGCCACTGGAGTTTCTTATATTAATAAGGATGACCGGCAGGAGTATCAGATGAAAGGCCGCACTGTAGTACTGGCGGCATCAGCCTGTAGCTCTGCCCGCATCTTGCTAAATTCCAAAAGCGCTGCCCATGAAAACGGACTAGGCAACAGCAGCGATCATGTTGGGCGCTATCTTCATGATTCCACCGGCGCCAGCCGAGCGGCTTTCATTCCTGAATTAATGGACCGAGAAATCTATAACGAAGACGGTGTTGGTGGCATGCATGTCTATACACCGTGGTGGCTCGAAAACGAAAAACTGGATTTTACCCGGGGCTATCATTTGGAAATTGGCGGCGGCATGTCTATGCCATCTTATGGTTTCGGTTTTGCTGCCAATCAATACAATGAATTTTTAGGCGAGCGGGTGGGCGGCTACGGCAATCAGCTGCGAGATGATATACGGAAATTTTATGGCTCGAGATTAAGCATCGCTTGCCGAGGTGAAAGCGTGCCACAATTTACTAATCGCTGTGAGATCGATCCAACGGTGGTTGATGAATGGGGTATCCCGGTGCTTAGGTTTGATTACCAATGGACTGAGCATGAGATCAATCAAGCCAAACATATGCAGGACACTATGGAAGAACTGCTCACCAATGCCGGCGGCACGTTGTTAGGTAGCAAGCCCGGCGCGGATCGCCAGTATGGTTTGGCTAAACCCGGCGAGATTATCCATGAGGTTGGCACTACTCGCATGGGTGCCAACCCGGCCACGTCTGTGACTAATGAATACGGTCAACTGCATGATGCAAAGAATGTTTTTGTTGCCGACGCGGGCACCTTTGTCTCGCAAGCAGACAAGAATCCTACTTGGACTATTTTGGCGTTGGCTTGGCGACAAGCCGACTACATTGCCGAACAGCTCAGCCAGCAGAATCTTTAGGAGCCTAGTTTTGAATCGTAGAGACACGCTTAAATCATTGCTGCTTGCGCCCCTAGGGACTGGTCTAATTGCGAGCTCCGCAAGCGCCGCCCAAGCTCCTATATGGAAGGCGCTGCCGGCTGACTATTCCTATGGCCGAACGGACATTGAAAAACAGTACGATGCCCAGCTATTCGCTGAAACTTATTTTCGAGAACACGAACTCATCACTATTGCCGTGCTAAGCGATATCATTTTGCCATCAGACCATCCAAATGGTGGCGCCTTGGACGTGGGTTTACCTGACTTTGTGGAATTTATGGTAAAAGACCGTGAGCGTTACAAGCTGCCTATTCGCGGCGGCATCGCTTGGCTCGATAACTATGCTTTAGAGCGCTTTGGTGCGAACTTTATAGGGGTCACTGAAGCCCAGCGTTTAGAGATTTGCGACAGCATTGCCTATCCCGATGTCGAAGACCCACAGCTGCAGCCGGGTATTAGCTTTTTCACCTTGATGCGAAATTTGACTCTTACGGGTTATTACACCACCGAGCTAGGTTTTAAAGACCTTGGCTATCAGGGCAATACACCCAATGTGTGGGATGGCGTGCCGGATTCAGTCCTGCTAAAACACGGCAAGAGTTATGACCCCGAGTGGGTTGCTAAATGCGTTGATCAGTCGAACCGGGATGTTACCGCCCAGTGGGACGACGATATGAACTTAATTACTTAATCCAGTTTTCACATTGA
>CAYGSO010000019.1:27366-64437 GCA_964352445.1 uncultured Pseudohongiella sp.
ATCCAGTTTTCACATTGAAGTTTGGCATCTACAGAGAGATCAGCCCATGAAGTTTGTAACCTGCGCCGCAGCGGCAGTAATCGCTTGTTCACAGGCTATCCCGCAGACCCCAGAGCGACCAATGGACCCAGCACCCAAAATGGTTGCAGGATCGGTCAATGGCACAGCGCCTGCTGATGCCATCATTTTGTTTGACGGCACAAACTTGGACGCATGGGAGAGAACTGCAGACGATATGCCAGCCCGCTGGGTTATTGATGAAGGCGCTATGACAGTCCAGCGTGGCGTGGGGACCATAAAAACCAAACAACGCTTTGGTGATATGCAGCTGCATGTGGAGTGGCGGCCTTCGGCTGTGATAGAGGGTGAGGGCCAAAGCCGCGGTAATAGCGGCGTGTTTTTACATTCGCTGTTTGAACTGCAGGTGCTCGATAGCTGGAACAACCCAACCTACATCAACGGTCAGGCCGGCTCTGTGTATTTACAGTACCCGCCTCTAGTAAATGCGAGCAAACCGCCGGGGCAGTGGCAAAGCTACGACATTATTTTTACCGCGCCGGTGTATGCCGGCAATGAATTACAGTCGCCTGCCAGACTCACAGTGTTTCAAAACGGTGTGCTAGTACAAAACGACGTAGAGATCAAAGGTGCCACGTATACTCCAACACCACAGTACGCCGCTCAGTGCGAGCCCTACTCACAAGATGGCAAAACCCAAGACTGCACGGGCGACATGCCCATAACCCTGCAGGACCACGGCCAGGTAGTATCCTTCAAGAACATCTGGGTCAGACCACTATAAACTGCAATCAAAGGGGTCAGAGTAACTTGCTCTATACCTACTTCTATTGCGCAAAATCTACCAATTGTAAAACAACGGCTTTGCAAAAAAATCGAGCGGTGAATCGCAAGAATTATGCAATGAGTCGATGTCGAGATTGCGAAGCAAGGTTTACTGATCTGCATCAATTGAAGGCACTAGATTGGGAATTCATAGTAATGCGAACTCATTCGCTTCTGTAAAAAAGATTCTAGCTAATCTATCACACCGATTGTGCTCGACCGTCCTGCAGTTGGACTGAACAATAAATTAAAAAGTAATTACTCATAAAGAAATTGTGTCTAGTTTCTGAATGCGGCGAGCGTTACGTTGCCACTTTGGACGCCTGTTCCAATAAATCCAGACAATGTCTAACGTTATATTGCAGAACTTCTGGAACTGCTGTGACTCTCAATTAGGCACCATCAATTACTGCAGTAGGCCTCTTTGTATACCTATCAAAACTGAGCAGAAAAGCTACCCGGGGTCATAGAACATTTCAAGTTACTCTGACCCCTTTGATGACCCCTTTGATGCTTTGATGCTCAGCTTTTGGGGCTTAGCAGGTCCTGCTTTCTCATTGCGACTATGGTTGCTGCGAAAACCCATACTAATACGGCCATGGCAAAAAGCTGGCCGCCGTCTCTGTCGCCTGCCTCATTGATAATTACGCTAACGCCTAAGGGGGTGAACAGGTGGAAGAAGATTGCACCGGAGATGACGCCGAAGGCTAGCGCTGCGCCGAAGATTTGTGTCTTGCGGATAAGTATGAGTACCGCTGCTACAAGTTCGATGCTGCCAATTGTGTAGCCGCCGTAGGCGGCGAAACCGCTGGCTGCAAACTGTAAAAACCCGATTCCTTCCATCCATTGGCCAATGGTGCCAAAGATGTGTTGGGTTTCAAACGAGTTGCTAAACTTGAAGAACAAGGATTGCACGAATACAAAGGCGATAAAGATCGCAAAGGCCCAAGGCAGGTAGTGCATAATTTTAGTTTTATTCATGTTTTGTCTCCATAGACATAGACTATGAGAAACAAGACCTAGGGGCTATGGAAACATTTCAACTAAACCCGTGAATGGACGAATAGAGCGCGATACTGGACTCATTGCACCGAGAAGGGCTGAGAATAGAGAAGTTACCGGAGATGAATAAGTGCAACAATAAATAAGGGCTACCGGCCAAGCCGGCAGCCCTGGTCGCTTATCGAGAAAGAAGTTACTCGGATAGCTTTACCAACCTGAAAGAGGCGGGCACTTCACTACCGTTACTATCAGGTTGAAGTACATGAAACCACACACCTAGTTTAAAGATTTTGAGTCAAATCAACAAATTGGCTACTTCTAGTACAGGCAGATAGTAAAGCAGTAGTTTTACTATTGATCCGACATGGCCAACCCACTGAGACAGCACAGGCCGAGCACAAAATAATCTAGCCTTTGGCGACAAATATTTTACGTCTATCTCTTGAGATTCACTACATGTAGTGGTATCTTCCTCCTCGCAATACAGCATGAGCCATTTATGTCGTCTTGTGTCTAAACACCCAGAGCACAGCCATTACGCACCTCATTCTGTTTCTGGGTGCTCCTTGAGACTCCCACCCTCTACAGGCCTACACCCCCTTTGTAGAGGGCTGGGAACCTCACTTACAAAATTTATGCCTCAGCCGGCGCTAGCCATACTACTTTGTCACTTTTTCAGGTACTTTGCCTCTTACAGTATTTAGAGATCTGAAGACGCTAAAGCCATGACCGAGACTACTCTCTCCCCCCCTCGCCTGTGCAGCAACTGCCGCTGCATGCTACAAGGTAATTTCTGCTCGGCGTGTGGCCAGCCAGATAAGGACGTTAAGCGACCGCTGCTTAACCTGCTTAAAGAGCTGATGAATGTAATTTTCGAGCTTGATGGCCGCGCCTACCGAACGCTATTCTTTTTATTCGTGCGTCCGGGCTTTCTGTCAAAAGAATATGTTGAGGGCCGACGAGCAAGCTATACGCCCCCTTTACGACTGTTTTTAATCCTCAGCATCCTGCTGTTCTTCTTTGTTTCCTTCAATAACTTTATCGACAACATAGACAATTCTGTCGCTAATCTAGAATCAGCAGCTTCAACGATTGACGCTGAAGACAGCCAAACAGCCCCATCAACTGGTGACGCTGCCGATGAGGATACCAGTCTAAGCAGTGCGGCGGACAATGAAGAGTTGGCTTCTGATCTGCAGGAAATTGAAGCCGTAATCACAGAGCTTGTGTTGCCGCTAATTAGCGCTGAAGCCAACAGCCGGCTTATAAATTTTATAATTTCCCAGACCGAAACCAATTACCGACGGATACGAGAAGACCCATCCGAGTTCATTTCTGATTCCTTAGAATACATTACGGCGTTTCTATTGCTGATGATGCCGCTTATGGCTGTCATCCAGAAAATCCTCTACATACGCTCTAAACACTTTTATGTAGAACATTTTATTCTTACCTTGCATAACCATACGTTCTTGGTTTTAGTGGCTTTAATTAGCTTTCCGCTAGGGGCCGCCGAATCCTCTTCCATTTGGATAATAAATTGGCCAGCAAGCCTGCTTGCCATCGCTATGAACCTATGGATGGTAACCTACTTGTTTTTGAGTATGAAGCGGTTCTATTCAGGAGGGTATCTGCTAACAGCCCTGAAGTTTATCACCGCGACGGTAACTTACTCAGTGCTGCTAGCAGCGGGTCTTGCCATTTTCATGGCAATCAACTTTATCCTATTTTAACGCAGATTCAGTCCTAGCCATCTTTGTGCACATGCACGTCCATTTGCGGGAATGGGATGCTTAAGCCCTCACCGCCAAAGGTTCGATATACCTGCTCGTTCATTTTGAAGAACACACCCCAGTAATCTGGCGCGTTTACCCAGCAACGAACCACAATGTTTACGGAGCTATCTGCCAAGGCCGACAACGCCATAAACGGCTCTGGGTCTTTCAAAATCCGCTCGTCAGCATCGATTAATTTTTTGATGGCTGCATAAGCTTTGTCGATATCATCGCCATAAGCAATACCGAAGGTCCAATCCACTCGCCGAGTTGCTTGAGTGGAGAAGTTAATCATTGAACCGGTGGCTAGAGGACCATTGGGAATCAAGACCGTTTTGTTGTCAGGAGTCGTTAGGATAGTGACAAAGATCTGAATCTCCTTAACAGAACCGATATAACCTTGAGCTTCAATAACGTCGCCTACTTTGTAGGGCTTAAACAGCAGGATCATGACCCCACCGGCAAAATTTTGCAGAGTGCCCGACAAAGCCAAACCAACCGCCAAACCTGCAGCACCAATTATGGCTACGAATGAAGTCATCTCGACCCCAAGCATGCCCAAGGCCGTAATATAGACCATCACCTTTAATAATATTGAGGCTAAACTGCCAAGAAAGCTGCGTAGCGATGGGTCTGTATTACTGCGGTCCATCATCTTGTTTAGAACACCGATAATCGCCTTGACGATGTAAAGGCCGATAACCAAAGTTGCTAAAGCAGAAAGCAGTTTAATACCATAGGTCATGGCAAATGCGCTCAATGCAGCTGAATCTAATTCCATCTTGTGCTCCTAATATGTTTCGTTTTTTGTTATTTGACAGGCATAAAAAAGGGAAGACACCTGTCCTCCCTTTATACTGCTTATTTCAAATTGAGGCTAGGTTTAGCGCCTGAATCTTAGATATGGTTCTCCAATTGCACAGCTGAGGCCACAATCGAATACTCTTTGACTTCACCTTTAAGGGCTAGGGTGGTTTGACTACCAGCGTCTTGGGCATAGTGATCAGCCTGTGCGCCAGTTAACACGGTCTCGGTCAATATCCCATAGACCACCGAACGCTGCATGGAAGTTTCGATTGGCACGAAAAAGCCATAGTCCTCGAACGTCACCCGGGCATAAGTATCGCCATCCACTAAAATCATCCAGCACCCTTTGGCTTGGCATACTTCCGTGATCTGACCTTGAATTTTGACCCTCTGCTGATCGCCGCCATCTAATTGACCGATAGCGTGCTTAAGAGTAATCGCCTCACCGGAGGCGGGCATTTCAGCGCCAAACGCTTTGTCCGCTGAAAACTCATCTCCGGCATAGGCTGAGCTTACCGCCAATGCCAATACTGAAATAACTAGTGTGCTGAACTTGTTCATACTCGGTTCCTTAGATTGAATGAAAAGTCATTAAAGCGATTTTAAAAACGCCACAATTTGCTCTTGCTCCTTACGTTCGAGCGTCGAGAACACCTTGGGCATTAGCGATTCTGTGGCGTCCTCTACCGAGGCCACCCTGTCTTTAAAGTAAGTCACCCAACGGCGACCGTCCGCGCTTTGCAGCTGCACTGCTAATTCAGAATCATTGCGAAATCGACCCTGAATTACTGTGCCATCATTTTGAGTAACGACCTTTGCCCCAAAGCCACCGACTATCGTTGCCGATGGATCTTGCAGCGCCTGCATTAGGCCACTGTCGGAGAGTCTTGCCGCCACCCCGTCCAATTCTGGACCGATGCTGCCCCCGTTTTCTTTATAAGAGTGGCACGTGACACAGCCGGCTTTGTTGTTAAATAAATTCTCGCCCGCAACAACCGTAGGGTCATTGCTAACCCCAGCCTCTTCATCCCCTAAACTCAGGCCCGGCTTACCCTGCAGTGTGCGTACATAGCTTGCGATATCAAAGATTTCTTCCTCGGAAAAGGCGTCTTTCCACGCCGCCATGCCTGTACCAGTGCGGCCATCACTAATGACAAGCAAAAGTTCTTTGTCGGACAGACGATTGGCCACGCTATCGGTTAATGCTTTTCCCATAGCCTGGCCTTCACCAAGCCCGCCGTGACACACCGAACAGTAGGCATCAAAAAGCTCGCCGCCCTCACCGACCCCGGCAGACGTAGTGTTTGAAATACCCAATGCGGCCAGCGCCGCAAGGGCAAGAACGTTCAGTTTGTTATTCATACTGCTAATAACCTTTAAATGTTAAAGACTGAATAAAATGTAGTTACCGGGAGAGATGCCAGTTGCCACACCTTCACGACTGGTTGGATTGCGTGTGCCCGAGGCAATACCAATATACTGTTTACCGTCGATAGTGAAGCTAGTCGGTGGTGCGTACAGCCCGCTACCGGTTTGAAATTTCCACAATATCTCGCCGGTTTGGTCGTTAAGCGCATAGAGATAACCATCGGGTGCGCCAGAAAAGACCAAGCCACCTCCAGTGGCCAAGGTGCCGGCCCAGTTAAAGTTGCCGGGCATTTCCACCTGCCAATCAATATTGCCGGTGCGCATGTTGAAGGCCACGACGTAACCGGTACCGGTAGGTTCAAACCGAGGAATGCCGCCCAGATCCATAGACCCTGGTCGGCCTTCGCCCTCTCGCCGGATGAAGGTCGTGCCCCATTCAGTGGATGGAATATAGAGCATGTTGGTATCTGGGCTGTAAGACGCTGGGGGCCAGTTTTTACCGCCATAAAGGCCAGGAAAAACCACCGTGTCGGCAGGTTCATACATCGACTCTTTTAACACCGGTTTTCCGGACTCGTCACGCTCGGCCCAGTTAACTTTGGTGTATTCGCCGGCGTATAAAAACTCGCCGGTGTAACGGTCTAAGGCGTACACATGGCCATTGCGAGAAACCTGCACAATCATCTTGCGCATTTGACCTTCGAACATTTCCTCAATGATCATGGGCTCAGAGGTTGAGTCATGATCAAATTCATCCCGTGGCGAGGTTTGGAAAAACCATTCCATTTCGCCACTGTCGGCATTTAAAGCCACCACAGAGTTGGTAAATAAATTGTCACCGGCACGCACGTTATTGTTAATGTCTGGCCAAGGGTTTCCTGTGCCCCAAAACACTAGGTTGGTTTCAGGGTCATAGGTTCCTGTCACCCAAGTAGGGCCGCCGCCAGTCTTCCATGAATCACCTTCCCATGTTTCATTTCCGGGCTCACCTTCGGCGGGGGTTGTATACCAACGCCAGCGCAGCTCACCGGTATTAACATCATAGGCGTCCACGTAGCCGCGAATACCAAATTCGCCACCGCCAACACCAATTAACACCATGTCTTTTACAACCAGTGGTGCGCCGGTCACCGAGAAAGATTCACGATTATCGCCTACTTCGGCGTCCCACAGCTGTATACCGGTGGCAGCATCGAAGGCTAATAAATGGGCATCAAGTGTGCCGTAGAACACTTTGTCCTCGTACAGACCAACTCCGCGATTATGCGGGCCGCAGCACAAATCAACGTCCTCGAAGACATGATCGTAGCGCCATAGCTCGTCGCCTGTGATTGGATCCACCACAATCAAATGGCTGTTTGCCGTGGTAAGGTACATGCGGCCATCATTGACCAGCGCCGTCACTTCGAAGGCACCACCGGTGACCCCGGTCTGTTTGATCCACACGGGACGCAGATCAGCCACCGTATCGCGATTGATCTGAGTGTCCGGCATATAGCGCCAAGCACCGTAATTTTTACCGTAGGTAACCCAGCGATCCGAATAATCTTGAGCGTTTTCAAGTATTTCGGTTGTCACATCCTGAGCTGAAACCCCCGCAGTGAGAGTTAATGCCGCGAGTGTCGATAATACGGTGGTCTTTAAGTTGTTTAACATTGCAGTGCTCTTATGTATTAGGGTATTGAAATTCTAGTCCAATTTACTAAGGGCCATTTGCCTTAGCCACGTCGAACCGGGCCCCAATTAACCTATAAAGGCCCATGCGGTGTCAATTGCAGAACTACAGAACGCTGTCATTTTGCGAGAAAACACCAATAAAGATGCCACTTGCGGGCCTAAGCAGGCTGATTGCACATTCCACCCCTAGGTCTTATCATCGAACCTCACCACGGTGGTGCTTGCAGTCATGCCTATCGTTAATAAAAAGGATAAAAACCAATGATTGTCTATGGTGTAGCACTACTTTCCGTGTGTTTGGTTGTTGGTATGCTTGTTGGCGAAACTCTGGGGGTGCTATTGGGGGTTCAGGCCAATGTTGGCGGCGTTGGTATCGCCATGCTGTTGCTGGTTTTTGCTAGCAACTCCGAAACCTTTAAAGCCATGACCTCAGGCGCAGCTGCCAGCGGCATCCAGTTTTGGAGTGCTATGTACATCCCCATCGTTATCGCCATGGCAGCCCAACAAAATGTGGTGGCAGCCACCAGTGGCGGCTTGCTCGCCATAGTCGCCGGCGTCGCCGCAGTAGTGGTCAGCTTTGCGCTAGTGCCCCTGCTGAGCAAAATCGGTCAAAGCAAGGCGCCTGCCGACTCAGGCCAAAGCTGATGGAGATTATCGAAACCGTCTTTGTTCGCAACAATCTGATTGTGGCATTCGCCGCTATTGGCGGCATTATGTGGGTGTCTTATTTTTTAGCCGATAAGCTTACTCAAGGCCGCATTCATGGCTCTGCCATCGCTATAGCTCTGGGCTTGTTGGCCGCTTATGTCGGTGGTGTAGCAACCGGTGGACCAAAAGGCGCGGCGAGCTTTGCGCTTTTGGGCGGAATCGGGCTCATGGGCGGCGGCATGCTGCGAGACTTTGCCATCGTTGCAACCGCATTCGGGGTTAAGTTTAGCGAATTACGCAAGGCCGGTGTTGCTGGCGGCATTTCAATTATTGCCGGTGTGTTAGTGTCATTTATAGTGGGCGCCGTGGTAGCTGTGCTGTTTGGCTACACCGACGCGGTGTCAATCACGACCATAGGCGCTGGCGCGGTAACTTATATAGTGGGCCCTGTCACCGGTGAGGCTATTGGGGCCAGTGGCGCCGTCGTTACGCTTAGCGTGGCGGCTGGGCTGGTTAAATCCATATTGGTCATGATCGGTACGCCCTTAGTGGCAAAATCTATTGGTTTGGATAATCCGCAGTCTGCCATGGTGTTTGGCGGCTTGATGGGAACCACCAGTGGGGTCGCCGCAGGCCTTGCCGCTACGGACCCAAAACTTGTGCCCTATGGCGCTATGACCGCCACTTTTTACACCGGGGTAGGCTGTCTGTTAGGGCCATCGGTATTATACTTTGTGGTTAGTTTATTTTTTAACTAACTGACCATTTATTTATTTTTTGACGACGGAAACCTTATGACCGCAAGTGCATTCCCGGCTTTAAACAGCTCCAACGAGAAAGTGGCGTTAATCGAAGCTAACACTAGCTATACCTATTCAGCGGTCAACCAACGTATTAATCGATTTGCCACAGGGTTGCTTGGCGCAAGCGCAGATTTAAACGAAGAGCGCATCGCCTTTTTTATCCCTGCCAGTTTGGACTATGTCACCGTTATGCATGGGGTATGGCGAGCCGGCGGCATTGCCGTGCCGTTAAATGTTGCCAGCGCTGTGACAGAGCTTGAACACTATTTAAGCTGTGCCAGCGTGACTCGCATGATCGCCAATGGCGAATACCAAGATTCTTTGCGCGAGCTTTGCGCAGCGCTGGATATTCAGCTGGTGAGCGTCGAGGACGTGCTTACCCAAACCTCTGGCGAACTGCCTGAGATTGAGAGCAGTCGACGTGCAATGATGCTGTTTACCAGCGGCACCACAAACAAACCGAAAGGTGTAGTGTGTTCTCACAAAACAATTCATGCACAAATCACTACCCTAATCACCGCTTGGCAATGGTCTAGCGATGATGTGATTCCGCTGTTTCTGCCATTGCATCACATTCACGGCATTATCAATATTCTTAGCTGCGGTTTATGGGCAGGCGCGACGGTGCATCTGTACAGCAAATTTGATATTCCGAAAATATGCCAAGAAATCATTACCGACACCTACACTGTGTTTATGGCAGTGCCAACAATTTACGTCAAACTGATTCAATATTTCGACAGCATTGACGCCGCAGGCGTTAGACCAATTTGCGACGGTTTTGGCAGAATGCGTCTGAATATTTCGGGCTCTGCCGCCTGCCCGGTAAAGCTGTTCAATCAGTGGCAAGACCTAACCGGACAGGTGCTGCTAGAACGCTATGGTATGACCGAGATAGGCATGGGAATTTCTAACCCCTATGACGGCGAACGTCGTGCTGGCTATGTGGGACAACCGCTACCTGGCGTAGAAATTGCGCTTTTCGATGACTATGACAGTGTTATCACCGAAGAAGCTGCTCCAGGGGAAATCCGAGTCAAAGGCGACAATGTGTTTACGGAGTATTGGGCCAACCCCGGTGCAACTAAAGAAAGCTTCAAAGACGGCTGGTTCTGCACCGGCGATGTGGCTGTACTTGAAAGTGGCTACTACCGGATCATGGGACGATCATCGGTTGATATCATTAAATCTGGCGGCTACAAGCTTTCGGCACTGGAAATAGAAGGGGTGCTGCTGACCCATGAAGCGATCGCCGAGGTGGCTGTGCTTGGCATCCCAGACGAAACCTGGGGCGAGTCGGTTACGGCGTTTATTGGCCTCAAGCCAGATCAGACATTGGAATTCGATGAGCTCAAAAATTGGTGCAACGGTAAAATGTCGTCATACAAGATTCCTAAGGCCGTTAAGATCGTCGACGCGCTGCCCCGCAATGCCATGGGTAAAGTCACCAAACCGGCGTTGAAGACTCTGCTTTAAAGCCAGCCTGCCTGAGCAGTTTTTGGCTGCTAAAGAAAGTCTGCTTGATAGGGCTATAAGGCATCTTGGCCGTGCGTTTGTAAGCAAGTCAGGCTAAAATAATGGCTCTTTTTTGACTGCCCAAGAGTTAACTTTCTTTTGAAAATCCAGTTTCTAGGTAAAACCCTATCCGGCCCTTTCACTGTTCCTTCTGGCATAGTTACCTGTTCGGCGAACATTATTCAGCGTTTCTTCGATACGATTCCCGAAGTGGGCGTGCTTACCACCAAGAGCATTGGCCCCCAGCCCAGACTGGGCAACCGAGAACCCATTCTTACTCAATATCAGCCCGGCCATTTTACCAACGCCGTTGGTCTGACTAATCCCGGAGCAGAGCGCTCAGCCGAGCTCTTGGCGCAGCTGGTCATCCCCGAAGATCGATTTTTATTAGTTTCTATATTCGGCGGCAATGTCGACGAATACGTTGCTGTTGCAAAAGCCCTCGCGCCTTATGCCGACGGGCTAGAGCTGAATCTGTCCTGCCCCCACGCCAAAGGCTTCGGCATGGCCATGGGCCAAGACCCGGCGCTGGTGGAGGAAATCGTGCGCGCCGTGAAAGCGGCGGTCGATGTGCCGGTGATTCCTAAACTTACACCCAATGTGCCGAATATTGGCGAAATAGCCAAAGCTGCAGCTGCCGGCGGCGCCGATGCGATCTGCGCAATCAATACCATGGGCCCGGAATGCTTTACCGCTTACGGCCACCCGATTCTGACCAATGAAAAAGGCGGCATCTCTGGCAAAGGCATATTGGACAGAGCACTGGACTGCGTAAGTGAGATTCGGGCGAACGTCGATATTCCAATCATCGGCTGTGGCGGCATTAGCAGCTGCAGCGACGTAGAGAAATTTCAAGCAGCCGGCGCCGATATAATCGGCATCGGGTCTGCCCTGGTCGGCATGACCACCCGTGAGATTGGCCACTATTTCAAAGTGCTCAGCGCCGATTTAGAGCAGCATTCTGACAATGCCGAAGCCCTAGTTCGTTACGATATTGACATGGACTTCAAACCAGTCACTTTGGTCAGCAATCAGCGGGTCACCGATGACATTTGTATTTTGACGTTTGATAGAAAGGTCAACGTTGAGGCCGGCGAGTTTATCTTTTTGTGGATTCCAGGCCTTGGCGAGAAGCCATTTTCTGCCCTCACGGACGATCCTTTCTCGCTAGTGGTGATCAATCTTGGTCAATTCACTGAAGCATTAATGGAGCTCGAACCCGGCACCGAAGCCTATGTGCGCGGCCCTCACGGCAACGCCGTCACACCGCCAAGTGATGCTCACATCATCGCGGTAGCCGGCGGTACTGGCCTTGCGGCGGTCTATCAGATTGCTCGAGACTTCGGCAACACCGATATTTTCTTGGGCGCTCGTTCTGCCCAACGCCTGTATTTTGTCGATGAATGTGAAGCCGTAAGCAATTTGCACATTGCCACCGATGACGGTAGTCAAGGCTATCATGGGGTGGTGACTGCCCTGTTAGAGCAATACCTTGCCGGCCTAACCCAGGCGCAGTTGAGCAAGCTGGTGTTCTACAACTGTGGCCCAGGGCCAATGGTGAGAGCAGCAGACCAAGTGCAGCGAAAATTTTGCCAGCCTAAACAAATATTTAATTCAATTGATTACTGGACTAAATGCGGAGTAGGCATATGCGGAGCCTGTGATGCCCCAGATGGCAGGCGTTTGTGTGTCGACGGCCCATTTCTTGATGCCGCCGACAGCGCTAAATTTATTCAAGCATAAGCGGTTTTTTAAAAGCCTGGTTTGATTCCAGCTACGGCGAACAGTGCCAATAAAATTGCGATAGACACCACAAAGAACAGTGTGCGCTGTTGCTTGGTTTTGCCGCGCTTGAGCGCAAACGTGCCAACGCCGATGTACGCCACTAGCAAGACGATTTTGATGCCTACCCAAGCCGCGACCCAAGGATACTGACCACTCATCACAACCAAGGCAATAGCGCTCACCAGAAGCACGGTATCGACGATGTGAGGCAGAATCTTCACAATCTTCTTCTGCAATAGGGCAGACTCTTGCAGCATCCATACCCCACGCAGCACAAAACCGAGGGTAGTCAGTACGGCAAACGCCATATGGATGTTTTTGATTAGCATATAGGTTGTCATGTTTCGTTTTCCAATTTATTCCAAATGAGGGCTCTAGCTGATACGCGCGGAAGTCGCAAACTGATCAGTTTATCGGACGCAGTCGCCATTTACTGAGTAATTGACCAGATTCAAGGCAAGGCCAAGAGCCATCTGTCCCAGCAGCCAAAGGCTCTGTGTTTGTGCCAATCTAGCAGCAATGGGCATAAAACCAACACCGTTCATCGCGCTATGTATTCATCTGTAAGGAATTTAATGCTGTAATGCGGCCTCAAGTTGTCGCCAAATCCAGTTAGGGAGAGAGTAATGAACAGTAAGACATCCAATAGTTTGGTGCGCAGGCAACTAGCCCGCGTTACTGCAGCACTGACATTTTCACTGTTGGGCGCTGCAGCCCTAGCCGACATAGAACAAGGCCAGCTCGATGCGTTGAAAGCCGATATGCAGGCGCGGGTCGATGCCGGCAAGCTTTCTGGCGTTGTGATGATGGTAGCCCAAAACGGCGAAATCCTCATGAATGACGCCGTGGGCTATCAAAATGTGGAAGATCAGGTGCCCATGAGCACAGACAGTATTTTTCGTATTTTCTCCATGACCAAACCTATCGCCGGCACAGCCCTCATGCTGCTTTTCGATGAGGGCAAATTCACCTTAGATGACCCCGTGGAAAAACACATGCCGGCCCTTGCCGGGGTTGAAGTGTTTGTCTCGCAAAATGCCGACGGTTCTTACGTGACTGAGCCAGCTGAACACCCAATGACCATGCGCGAACTAATGAGCCACACCGGTGGCTTGGTCTATACACCGCCACTGTCCCAAGGGCCCATTGCTCAAGCTTATGCAGCGGCTGGCATCATGAATTTACCCAACTACACTTTGGCTGAATCTATCCCTAAATTGGGCGACATTCCATTGAGCTACCAGCCCGGCTCCCAATGGGTTTACAGCATTTCCGTAGACGTTCAGGGCTACTTAGTGGAATTACTGTCGGGCCAGCCCTTCGATGAATTTCTGCAAGAAAGACTGTTTGATCCTCTGGGCATGACAGACACTGGCTTCTTTGTCGATGCTGACAACGCCGATCGCTTTGCCCGTCAGTACCGACCCTCGGCCGAGGGCAAGCTAAACCGAACCGACACCGGCATGTTCCTGCAAAAACCTAAATTTCTTTCCGGCGGCGGCGGGCTTACCTCAACTGCGGCCGACTATATGAAGTTTGCGCAGATGCATCTCAACCAAGGCATGCACGAGGGCAAACGCATACTATCGGAACAGGCTGTTGGCTTAATGCGCAGCAACCAGCTGCCTGAAGCCGTGTCTGGCATTGGTCAAATTTACCCTGGCAATGTTTTCGGTCTGGACTTTGCAATCGTAAATGATTCTGCAGCTTATCAAGGAGCGCCCGTTGGCACCCATTGGTGGTGGGGTATCGCAGGCTCGTGGTTCTGGATAGATCCAGTTGAAAACGTGGTGATGATCGGCATGATTCAAAACGATGACATTCTATATTCTTTGCAAACCCACGGTGCCGCAAGAGCAGCGCTGTATAGCAAGT
This sequence comes from uncultured Pseudohongiella sp., assembly GCA_964352445.1. Lineage (GTDB taxonomy): Bacteria > Pseudomonadota > Gammaproteobacteria > Pseudomonadales > Pseudohongiellaceae > UBA9145. The sequence goes on from CAYGSO010000019.1 coordinate 41,465, forward strand.
AAGCTACCTTTGCTTGGGCTGCCAATATGAGCAGCCCAAGCATATTTCAAGTATGGCGATAGCTGCGCTCCAACCTCTAGCGTGGGCCAGGAGATCTACCCGATGATCAGTCAGTATCACACTTCAATCACTCGGCCGTTGATTCTCGCCACATTCCTCTTTCTCAGTTTTAGCCAATCCCCCTCGGCTGTAGAGCCCAAAAGCCTACTCATCTACGACGACGGCATGGCTGATCACAGCACCCACACGTTCCCCTTTCTCGGTTCTGGTTCACGCATTACGCTCTGGGAAAGGGGTATAGTAAAAATCGCCTATAATCATGCCGGCGCACGATCAGATGTCAGCGCCGCGCAGATCATGGCAGATTTACAAAAGGCGTTTGTCATTCTCGAGGGCGTCGCCGAATTGGACTTTCAGTTTCTTGGTGAGTCCAGCGCTGACCCCATGAATTTTAATGACGATATCGTGGTAGTGGGCTGGGAGCAAATTGGCGGCAGCACTATCGCCCGGGCCGGGCCCGCCAGTGCAGGGTTTGCGTCAACGGTCCGACGTTTAGGCTACCTGCCCGCGGTCGATGGCAGCTTCACCTTCAATAGTCTGCACCAAGCCGGCTATGAAGTGGGAACGATGATTCATGAATTAATGCATCTGCTTGGCGTGGGTCACTCCGACACGCCGGTATCGATTATGACTCCTGCTGTGTCACGCTACGACTTGCCTCAAGCAGATGATGTGGCGGTGCTGCAAGCAATGTATGGCCCACCTGATGAGTTTAAGCTGGCGCTACCTGCTGTAACGCTAGCAGGCAGTACCGCCTCACCAATTAATGTGGATTTTGCCGACTCGGGCCTTAGAGTACGCCCAGCTAACGCTTCAGACCAAAACACCCTACTCAACGTGACGGCAATAGACTCTACTATTAACGATCAAGATGAGCTTTTCTTCCGCCTGAGCTACCGCGGCGCAAGGGTTGGTGACAGCGTAGAAATATTCATTACCGACCCCAATGGTTACACCAGCGCGAGTGGCACCTCAACGCTGCAGTTTGCTAATGGTGTCACCTTTGTATTTGTCGGCTTTGGCAAAGAAATAACGCCAATCCCTGGCGACTGGACAATCACCGTTGGTGTCAGTGGTGGGCTCGTGCAAACTCTAGTCGTTGCCGTCGATGACGGTTTAAACACGTCAAATAGAAACCCCATTGCCGGACTAGTAGCAACCCCGCTAGCGAGCGGTCAGTTCAACTTAACGGCTAACGCCCAAGACCCAGAGGGCGATGCCCTCAATTTTGCGTGGCATATTCCCGGTGAGGGTGAGTTTCCCAATAGCAGTGCAAGCTTCTCAACTAGCCTGTCAATCAGCAACCCCATCAGGGTGCTTGCTGCCATCCGAGACACTGGCGCTAAACGCGACGGCAGCAGCTCAGGCAATGGCTTTGGCGCGCTGTTAAGTCAATATTTAGCTACGCCTGCGGCTGATAACATCCCTACTTATTTCGGCGCCGAAGAGCTACTGCATATTCCATCGATTCTAATTGGCGGAACTAGTTTTACTGTAAATTTTAAACTGACTAAACTCGCCGGCATTCAATTTAAATTTATTGAGCTGGTGCCAGCACAAACCCAAAATGCCTCCGCGTCTATCGACCTGACGACTGGCGTACTCACTATCCCAAGGCTTATCGTTCGTGCCGGTGGGGTTGACAGTGAATTCACAAACTTAAACTTCGACTTAGTTGGCAACGCCAACCCAATCCGGTTTGCGCTGCGCTAAGCGCATTTTAATTGTGGATGATTCTCTGCAGGTAAGCCACAGCATCTGAAACGGTGCCGCCGTCGACGTCGACAATTTTGTTGGCCTGGCGCATTGCGTTATCAGAAATTTTGTTGGCAAGGGCAGCCATTGTCGCGACCAGCTGTGGGTCTTTTGCCGCAGCTGCCGATGCCAGTAAAAAGCCGTCATAAGGTAGCAGGGCGTTTCTCGGATCGTCCAAAAGGATGAGATCGAATGCGGCGATGCGGCCATCGGTTGAATAGGCAGAGATTAAATCAACTTGGCCATCGCGCAGCGCCGTGTAAAGCAGGGCAGTATCGAAAGTAAGCTTTTCGGCAAAATCAATTTGATAGCTGTCGCGTACGGTGGCCCATTCAGGGCGACCAAAAAACTCTAAATCCCCCGCCGCTATTAGTCCGTCCGCAATAGGAACAAGGTCTTCGATACTGCTCACACCAAATTCTTCAGCCCGCTGGCGGGACATGGCTAGGGCGTACAGATTCTTAAAGCCGAGTGCCCCTAAATTGCTTAAGCCATCGGTTTGCTGAATATAGCTGCTCATTTGATCCAAGACATCGGCACTGCCCGGGTTATTGTTTTTGGCCATTATGTTGGCCCACACGGTGCCGGTGTATTCCACATAGACATCCACCGCATTGTTCGCAGCCGCTTCATAGATTACCTCGGTGCCCATACCGAGCCGCTGATCTACCGTAAACCCCTGCGCCTGTAGCTCGGCGGCAATTAAACCGGCAAGAATATATTGCTCGGTAAAGCCTTTGCCCCCAACCACATAATCAGCCGCTGGCTGAGGCCTTAAGGTATAGGCAGTCAAGGCAACGGCAACCACGGCCGTGACTATAACGGCTGAGCGGATTCGCGAATACTTGGCCGACTTGTTTGCGGTAGCGTTCTCTACTAACCACTGAATACCGCCAATAAATAAATCCAAGCCAATGGCCATCACTGCAGCGGCTATCGACCCAACCGTGACCGCTACTAAATTTCGGGTTTGCAGACCGGTAAAAATATAGTTACCAAAACTGGTGGCACCCACCAGCGTAGATAGGGTTGCCAGTCCAACCGTCCAGACAGCGGCGGTTCGAATTCCTGCGATAATTACCGGCATGGCCAGCGGCAGCTTTACAGTGATCAAAATTTGCGAGGGCGACATGCCAATACCCCTGGCTGCTTCGACCACGTCGGTGGCTACACTTTCCAAACCGGTTAGGGTATTGCGCACAATCGGCAACATAGAATACAGGGTGAGAGCAATAATGGCGGGGAGCACGCCTATCTGCCCCCCAAGCAAGGCAACGACAAGAGCCAGAATAGCAATGCTCGGAATGGTTTGAATTATACCAACGACAGTAAGCAGAGGCTGCTTGGCATAGCGAGACTGCGCCGCCCAAATGCCTATTGGAATGCTAATCGAAATACCAAGGCCTAGAGCAGCTAGGGTTAACACTAGGTGCCCCTGGAAGTAGGTTGGCAGCAGCAGCAATTGCTCCTGCAGATTCGTATTCATTGTTGTTCTCGCTGTGTTGTCAGGGCAGTCTAATGACACCAAATTGACCAAGCTATTTGCGGCGCCGCCTGACAGCCCAAGCTAGTCTCCTAGGAGACGCTCGAGTCGATCAGCACGCAGCCTAGGCGTGTCCACAAGCTTTTTTACGTAATCGTGCTCAGGGTGATTCAAAAGCTGTTTTGGCGTGCCTATTTGCAGCACAGCGCCGTCCTTCATTACGGCTATTTTGTCGGCCATTAATAGCGCTTCAGTCATATCATGGGTGACCATAATGACAGTAAGATTAAGCTGCAGCTGGATGCGTTTAAATTCTTCTTGCAGCTCGCCCCGATTGATGGGGTCGATGGCGCCGAAAGGCTCGTCCATTAGCATTACGTCGGGTTCCGCCGCTAAGGCGCGGGCAACCCCCACTCGCTGCTGCTGCCCGCCCGACAATTCTTGGGGGTTACGGTGACCAAATTCCTCAACCGGTAGACCGACCATCGCCAACATCTGCGCGCAGCGAGCCATAATCCGATCTTTATCCCACTGCAGGAGTCTTGGTACGGCGGCAACATTCTCGATCACGCTATGATGGGGGAACAGGCCCACACCCTGAAATACATAGCCAATATTGCGGCGCAGCTGTTCTGGATTTTGGTTAAGGATATCTCTTCCGTTAACCAATACCGCGCCAGAGGTGGGTTCTTCAAGGCGGTTTATCATCTTCAGGGTAGTGGTTTTGCCACAGCCAGACTCGCCGATTAGCCCAAGTAGCTGCCCCCGCTCTACGGTTAGCGAGACATTATCAACGGCAAAGGTTTTGCCTTGATCAAAAGTCTTTTTAATGTTGTTAAGTACAATCATGGATCGCAGCAGTCTAGCAAGCCCAGCCTATTGCGCCAACTGATCAAGCATTTTGCATAAAACTGATGATACACTCTCATCAGATCAACCAGAGAAACACTATGCGAGTTCTGTTAACTCTTTTCCTGCTGCCTCTATTACAAAGCTGTGTTCAGCCACTTCCGCTTGCAGCGGTAATGGCCTCGGACAACCCAGCAATTAAAGCGGTCACGGCAAATTTGCCGCAACATGAGGTTCAGATAAAATTCACCGAAGTGAATAGAACAGATGCCGGCAGCGTTAGTTTTAACGACCAAGAGTTTCAGGTTGATGACAGCGCGTATTTTTATCCCGCCAGCACGGTAAAGTTTCCCGTTGCACTGCTAGCACTGGAAAAACTCGCAGAAGATGCCCGTCTTACTAGGCAAACACCATTTACGGTACAGGGTGAACTAGAGACATCCAGCTTCGAGCGCGAAATTGTCGAGCTTTTCTTGGTCAGCGATAACCAGGCTTACAATAGACTGTTTGAGTACTTGGGCAAAGATGAAATCAATCGCCGCCTCGCCGAGAAAGGCATTCTAGGCCGGATATCCCATCGCCTGTCGACTGACAACTCAGATCGTCTCAGCTACCGTCGCCTTAGCTTTGCAACCGCTCAAGGCGAAGTAGTGGTGCAAACGCCGCCAAGCCAAAAAATAGTAGTAAAAGACTTAAGCCGCCTCAACAAAGGCGTCGCCTACCAAAGCGAAGGCAGTCTTATTAGTCAGCCGTTTGATTTCTCCGAGAAAAACTATCTGCCAATTCGCTCGCTCCACGGCATTATGCAGCGGCTTATATTCCCCGAAATGTTTGCTGAAAACCAACGCTTCCACCTAAGCGAAGCGGACAGGGAGTTTGTACTGGAGACAATGCAGACTCTTCCCTATGAAGCCGGCTACGACCGCGAAGAGTATTACGATAGTTATGTAAAATTTTTTATGTTCGGTGATAGCACAGAGCCTTTGCCGGAACACATTAAAATTTACAACAAAGTCGGCTTCGCCTACGGCACCCTTACCGACTGCGCCTATATAAAAAACACGCTGACCAATAAAGAATACATCATCACGGCAACAGTACTGGTCAACGAAAACCAAACTTTTAATGATGACAATTATGAATACGATGAGATTGGCCTGCCTTTTCTGGCGGAGTTAGGCCGTCAACTTTTAGGCGTGAGCAACTAAAGGCGGTATTAGTCGGCCCAATGAAAATAGACAATAGCGTAGACAATTTTAAAGTATTCGATTTGGAATACTCCCAATCTCTATGGGAGCAAAAAGTTGAAATAAACCTGACAGAAAGCGGTGTGCATCCGATAAAGCTTAAAGAATTGATCGGAGATGATCGCGCCCTTAAAAACAAGCTGCTGGATTTAGAGATTAATTATCCCCATGTCAATGGCATACCGGAACTAAGAAATGCGATTGCTGCACTGTATCAACATGCGGACGTTGACAACATATTAGTGACAGTTGGCGCCGCCGAGGCCAATCAGATCGCAATACAGACTCTGCTTCGCCCCGGGGATGAAATCGCCACTGTGACGCCAACCTACAAACAGGTGTGGGGCATTGCCGAGAATATGGGCGTGACGGTTAAACCGTTTCGCTTGGATTCGCAGCAGGGTTGGGCGCTGGATATTGCTGACCTAAACCGGCAGGTGAATAGCAAGACCAAGCTAATTGCAGTGGTCAACCCTAATAACCCCACTGGCCATATTTTCACAGAAGCCGAAATGGACGCCATAATCGCCGCAGCAGATAAAGTAGGTGCGTGGATTCTTGCTGATGAGGTGTATCGCGGCGCAGAACGAGAGCAAGAAGCAGAAACCGCTTCCTTCTTTGGCCGCTACGACAAGGTGATTGCGATTGGCTCTATGAGCAAAGCCTACGGCCTACCTGGCCTTAGAGTTGGCTGGATAGTTGGGCCTAGGGATACAGTGGAAGACATCTGGCGCCGTCATGAATACTCAACCATTACTGCCTCAATGATAAGCAACCATCTTGCCGCTCACGCGCTATCGCCGCAGGTGCGGCCGATGCTAGTTGGCCGAGCCCGGCAGTATATTCGCAAAGGCTATCCAGTGTTAAAACAGTGGATGGATTCCCAACAGGGGATATTTCACTATACGCCGCCTCAGGCCTGCGCTGTGACTTTTATTCGCTATGATTTAGCCATCAACTCGACTGACTTGATGCACAAATTGATTGATGAAACCGGTGTGTTTGTCGCGGCTGGAGATTCTTTTGGTATGGACAAACACCTGCGGATTGCCTTCGGACAAGAGCCACAGGTGCTAGCGGAAGCCTTTAGTAGAATAGAAAGCGTGTTAAAAAAGCTTTGATTTAGTAAGGGGCGCTGCCCGGCGTCACATCTTCGGCCGGAGCATCGCGGCCTGCCGCTTCTCTGCCCAACCGAAGCGCCTCGCTTGTGTTAGAGGACAAACCGCCATCGATCCCAACGGTGACAAAGCGAAAGCCCTGTTCGAGCCGCTGGGAGACCGTGCGCTGATTTGTGGTAATAGCGCAGGGAATATTGGTAGCCAAACATTCTTGCAGTACCGTTTGAATCGCCGCTTCCACTTCGGGCGCTGCAGCGCTGGCATAGCCCATGTCTGCACTGAGATCCGACGGCCCGATAAAAATAACCCCCACTCCGGGCACGCTGAGGATCTGTTCGATGTTTGCCACCCCTTCGGCGGTTTCTATTTGAATCACCGCCAGCAGCTCTCCAACTGGATCTAATGGCCAGACATCTGCTTTGTCGTAATAATCGTTGATGCCCCAATACCAAATAGCATTGCTTGGATTACGCCCGCGCAGCCCATTGGGCTCATAGTCTGGCGCGCCGTTAAGCTGAGGATAGCGGGTGGCCTTGACAGCCATTTCGGCTTCCGCCCGGTTACTAATAGAAGGATACATGACCCCAAACGCACCAACATCTAATACCTGCTTGGCTTGGGCCAGAAATTCTTCTCTGCCTGTTGCTGGAATCCGCACTATGGGCGTAACGTTTGGCTGCAGATTTCCTTTCTCGGCGATAGCTCGCTTGTCGGTCATAGCCAATAGAAAAAGCCTTAGGCTTTCCACATCGAACGGGGCGTGTTCCATATCGATAATGATGAAGTCCAGCCCAGAGCGGGAGAGGCTGCGGGCATTATTGAGGGAATAGTCAAACGCCAGCACACCAAATGCAGGCTCACCTCGCTGCATTAGCTCAATGGCTTTGTTGAGCCTGGCATCATTGTCTTGAGCAAGTGCCGGCCCGGAAAAAATTCCGCACCCAAAAAGCAATGCACTCGCCTTTAAAAATTGCATCGTTTGAGGCTAGTTCGCAACCCAAGGAGGATTGATCAACAGCTGGGGGTCCGCATCAGGTTTTGGAACAAATTTCTGAGAACGCCCGTACTGATTGTCGCCGCCATAAAGGTTGCCGTCGGAATCTACTGAAAAAGTATGCACCTCAATGTAGCCATCGGGAAGGTCTGGTGGCACCAGCCAGGTGTATTTGTAGTTGCCCTCAAAGTCTAAATTCACAAACCGCAACGGCCCGAGATCGGTAACCCAGATGTCGTCTTCATTGACGATGATATCAAGCGGTAAAGTAAAACCATCGAAGGCATTTACAAACTCTACTGCGCTAGGACTATCGGTGGTGCGGAATACGTTAATGCGGCCACCGGAGCGATCCAGCGCGAAGATCAATCCGTCAGGACCTATGCCCAATGCGTGAATGCCATTGAACTGACCTGGACCATCACCAAAGCCGCCGAACTCACCAAGGTAGTTGACGTCTTCATCCATTATCATAATGCGGTGGTTGTCCAGACCATCAGCGATGAGGATGCGGCCATCTGGCAAAAAAGCAACGTCTTGGGGGCGGGCGAAGTGAGTGGCATCGTCGCCTGGTACAAGTTTCTCGCCCAGAGTCATAAGCAGCTCGCTGCCGTCATTGGACAAGACGTAAATTTGGTGGAAGGTTTCGTTGATAACCCAAATACGCTTTTCCGGATCGTAGGGGCTGATGCGCACGCGGTGTGGCCCTGGGCCGTCTGAATCGGCGCAGAGATAATCCCAGTGATTCCAGATTTCAGTCACCTCACCGTCGCCGTTAACGATGTAGAGACAGTTTTGCCAAGTGCGGCGACTGGTGTCACGCAGCACATTTAGCCCCATGTCGCCGGCAAAGCCGAGGAAATCATCAGGAATTGGATAAGGCAGCACGGTTTCGCCCCGTTGGGCGATAATGATTCGATCAGGCGTCTCGGCCCACACCCCAGAATTGCCACCAAACGCATAGCCTGGCGCTGCAAACGGGTCATGCCACAGTGAGACGATGTCATAGGGGCTAGGGCCGATTGGGCCACGAGCATTGCCAGTTTGCCCTAACGCGGGGGCGGATAGCATAAAAAGAATAAGTAAAACAGAAACTTGGATTTTTTTTACTGTTATTATTATCATGAATAGGCCTCGTCAAATTCAAGCCTAATTAGAGGGTATGCGGCCCCTAGATGCAAGAACCTGTTGCAAAGAGAAACAACTGTCTGTGGGGCTCATTTAGCGATTGGAAACCATAGGGCAATGAGTCGCAGCCGTCTCAGACAGATTCCTGGGCTTGTTTTTCACCGTCAACGTCTCTTTCAATGTCTTTATCAACATTCGCTAGACCCGCCATCTTAACCACCGACTCATGCATGGCCGCTAGCGTCTCCTGAAACCGCTTCGAATCTTCTTCGCCGCGCTCTTTAGCAATCGCCGCGGCGTTTAGCTCGCGAATAAGCTGCAGCATGTTATCGCCTTCTCCACGCAGCTTGGTGTACTTTCGCTGATTGGGCACAAACCGTGACGCCAACCCCCAAATCCCCGCCTCCATCAACAACACGCCCAACAGCGCGATTGGCATCTGAGCACGAATATCCAGCGATGTGCCTAGAATAATAGAGCTAAAGACTACGGCAATACCGACGCCGGTAAGGCCAGCATCGATGTTTCGTCGAATATTTCGTTTCAAACACAGTCTCCAACATTACAGATCAAAAGGGTCAGAGTAAAAATACAGTAGTTTTGCCAACTGGTCGACAAAGTATTTCATCCGCCTCTGGGGATACTCCTCAACTCATAAAACAACCCCACTGGCAGCAACAATAATTGCCATGGCAAGCGTTAACGCAGCCGAAGGCCACGAAGGGACGCGGCAACTGATACTTTGCGTAAATCAAGAAATGTTTCAACGAAAGACAGGCTCTCGACTATTGCATTTTGCCGCATCAAGATCGGCAGAACACCATGGGAGCTAATGCTGACTGGCAAGATTCAAAAACTATTTCTATCCTGGCCGTTATCGGATCGATACTTCTTTTGAGCATGGCGACACTTAACGGTAGCGGCTACGGATTTGTCGTAGTCAGTTTAAGAGATTCTTAACTCACTAGTTTTTTAGTGAGAGTCCGCCTATTTAACTATCTCTAGCCATCAGTATTGATGATAATTCTAGCCGCAGCCTCTTCGCTTGCCGTATTCAGATTCAAAACCTAGGAGCTTTGTCTCTATGTTAGCCATTACAGCGGTAACTTAACTGAATGCTGAGTTAGGCTACTTTCTTCGAGGCGCGCTTCCCGGTAGCGTTATTTTATTGGCAGCCTTGCTGCTTGGCGCTATCGCTATCCGAACTATAGATTGAGCTATATTACCCAGCCGGTAAAATATGTTCTTATCGGGCTAATTTTTTCTAACCAATCAGTTTCAATTAAACGCGATATAGCTTTTCTAATGGAATCAGCTATTTGGTATTTCTATTGAGGTGCAGTAGACTCGGACCAGAATCTTCGTTCGTAAAACATAAGGTCTTTATCCTATGTCAGAACCAGCCGAAAACCTGTCACGCTTTGAGAAAATTACGTTTGGCTTGGATATGCAAGGCCTTGGCTTAGAAATCGGTCCAAGCCACAATCCGGTAGCACCAAAGAAAGAGAATTTTAATGTTCACGTACTCGATCATCTAGACGCAGAGGGCTTAAAGGCAAAATATGTCGGCCATGATGTGCTGGGAGTAGAAATAGACAACATCGAAGAGGTGGATTTTGTTTGGTCGGGAGAGCCGCTACCTGAACTTATCGGAAAAACTGAGTGCTACGACTGGATAATCGCTAGCCATGTTATAGAACATGTTCCTGACATGATTGGTTTTCTTCAGCAGTGTGAAAAATTGCTAACACCGAACGGCAAGCTGTCGTTAGCGGTGCCCGACAAGCGATTCTGCTTCGACTATTTGAGTCCACTGTCTACTTCGGGGCAGTTTCTAGATGCCCATGAGCAAAAACGAACTCGGCCTAGCGTGGGCCAAGTGTTCGATCATTTCGCCAATGCCTGCGGGCAAGATGGGGTAATTACCTGGGCGGAGCTGCCCAACGAGTCTACCAATTTACAGGTGCTACATCCGTTTCAACAGGCAATGGACCTTGGATATCATTGGATCGAATCGGATGACTATATTGACGTCCACTGCTGGCGATTTACTCCGGAAAGTTTTGACCTACTGTTGTCCGACTTTCGCAGACTTAAACTGTTACAGCTTGGAAAGTCTAGTGGTTTTGGGACCTTTGGTCATGAGTTCTATCTATCGCTCGAAAAGGCAGGATTGCATGACGAGGAAATAGCCAGCCGCACGAAAATTCTGAGGTCCTTATTAGGCAAGTGAATAATCAATACAGTTGGTTGATGGCTATTTCATTTAAATTATGCGGCCCATCAACTGTTTTTCAATATTTTACTGAGTTGTAAATCTAAGTTAACCATTCACTGCAGCCCCACAGCGACGGCAGCAAACAACTGTCTAATACTAATTGATTCTCACTGATTGCTGAAAAAGTAGAAATTAGGCATTGCCGTCAACATGCGGTTCATTACCGTTCGCTGAGACCGTTGCGCTGCAATAGCAAGTTACTCTGACCCCTTTGATCGTAAAGGCTTTTCGCTTATGGCACCTCGATTGTCAGCTCGGCTAGAAACAGCATCGTTCTATCCAAATCACCTCTAGCCCACTTAAACAGTGTCGATGCGCTCATTGCAACAACATCATCAAACAAAGGCTCGCCGTTGACTAAGACCCGTATTGGTTTGTCGAAGTCTACTTCGGCTGGGCTCAGCAGCAGCGTAAATTCGCCGGCGCCATCGGCCATCACATCGAACTGATTGCCACTGCGGCTTACTTTCACAACAGCAGGCGAGCCTTGACTCGAGCGTTCATCAACAACAAGCCAATGATTGCGATTGTAACGATCGACCCGATCAGTTACCCACTGTAAATTATCTGGCAACGGGTCTCTAGGGTTGGCGGTTTTAAACGCTTCAATTTTTGGCGTTTCTGCGGGTAGCCACTGGGTATTGTGGCCGCCGTCTTTGATCACCACCCAAGTATAGTTAGCCTTGGTTTGTTCCAAAACATCAATAAACGGCTTAACGGCTGACGCGGGGTATAGCCGGTCTACTTCGCCGTTAACAATATACATTGGCTTGTTTTGTAGGTTTTCAAAAAATAGTTTATAGCCGCCGCCACTGTTGGCGTTTCGCAGCACTCCGGGGTGGCCAATATAGGGCAAGAACGCCGCCCATTGCGTCGGCTGCTTAAACGCAAAAAAGTAAGCGCCGGTGCCGCCATCAGATACCCCCGTCAGAGTGACCCGGTTTTCGTCAACGTTGTAAGACTGTTTCAGCAGACGCAGCAGCGCCGGCAGGTTGTCGGCTTGGCTCGCCTGCCACCAATAGGCTTCACGCCAAGCACCTGGTACAACCACAATGCGGTCTTCCTTTCTTAAGCTGTCGTAACCGCTGCGCCACAGACTCTCGCCAGGGTCTTGCTTGGGCCGGCCGACGCCGCCATGCAGCATAAATTCCACCGGATACGCTCGGGCAGGGTCGTAACTGTCGGGGATAAGAAACGCATAGGGGTAGCGCACTCCTTGGGAGTCGGAGCGTTCACTTTCAATGACGCCACGCTCTGCCTCGGCGCTATAATTTGCCCCAGCCTGCATCAATGAGTAAAGCACCGAAGGATCTGGCGCGGCGCCTATCAGCGCCGCTTCACTCAAGCTAAAGTCTTCAGCGCTGACCGCGTGCCAGAAGTCTGCAACAAGGTTCTCAGGCGATTGGGCTTGGGCTTGGGCTGACGCGGCAGCGAGCAACCATGCACAGAAAATAGCAGGCCTGGTAAGTGAAGTGTAAGCCATTGTGACTGTCCTTAGTTATCAAGAGTGAGGCTGGATACGCGCGGGCATTAGCCATGCCCAGACGCGATGACGATTTAAACAGAGGATAAGAGCGTGAAAGTGGATTGTCCAATGGCGCAGTAGGCTAAAAGCCAGTTTTTCTCTTCGGTCGAATTAGTTTAAAGTAGGCATTCTTGTATTCTGACGCTCACTAAAGGCAATCAACCGACTGTTATCCACATTTGATTCGTAAAATGATCAAGTCTGGGTTACAACATAGCCATCTAATGAAAACCTCACTCACAGCAGTAATCGGGGTACCGCAGAAACTCACGTCTTCGTGGGCGGCGGCAATCGTTATGCTATTTCTCGCGGCCCCAGCTACGGCACAGGACGACCTGCCGTTTTTAGACTTAGACACCCCGCTGCGATTAGATTTTTCCGGTTCTTGGGAAAAGGACTTTCGCCGCAGCGATACCTGGCGAGACGAGCTAAACCGTATGATGCGCCTGCGTCAAGAACAGGCTGTCAGCCAGCGCGCTGGGGCTAGTAGTGGCGGCGGCCCAGCGATCTCCCTTGGCAATATCAACCTTAATAGCAGCCGCCGCGGCACCAGCATAGTCGACATGGCGCGTCTGGCCGAGTACATCAGTCGCCAAACCACCATGGAGATTTTTCAGGATCGCAATCAGGTTCGCATCGAACGTGACGGCGAAGCCCCGTTAGTTTGCAGCTTAGACAACGGAGTCCACCAAACCTTTGCCAGCGCCCACGGCACAGAAGTCTGCGTCTGGGATAGAACCCAATTGGTGTTCAGCCTCTCGCTGCCGGATGATCTGGAGATTAGCCATCGGTTTTCCGTTGCAACCGATGGAGAATCACTGCGTATGGTCACAACCATTCAAACCAAGCGATCGGCACCGTTTAACTTAATTCAGGCATTCACTCGATACGACTCACCCGGGGATGATTTTAACTGCATCCAAACCTTGAGTCGGGGCAAAGTGTGCAGCAAGGTCACCCCTTTAGAGTAGCCCGCAGCCAATGTATTCCACCCTAAACAAATCCCACGGCTTGCTTAGCGCTATTCTCCTGCTGGCCGCGTGCGCGCAAACACCACCCCTACCAATACCAGAAATACTGCTGCCAACGGTGGGTGAAGTTCAGCTGCAGGTTACTACCAGCCCGCCACCTGAAGAAATACAGCTAGATATTGGCATAAAGGTTTTTGCTAACCGCCTTAACGCCAGCGACTATGAACGTTTCGGCGAGTGGGTGTTTTCTGAAATACGAGAAAATGAGGTGAACTACCTGCCCTATGTACTGCGCAATACTTTACTTGACGCCAATGAGTGGGGCGCAGTGCGAGTCCTGCCTCAAGACGACCCATCAGTAGATCTGCAGATCTCCGGCACCGTGCTGCAGTCCGATGGTGAACGCTTGGAGGTTGAAGTCATCGCGATAGACAGCAGCGGCAGGCAGTGGCTGCGAAAAACCTACGCCGATACCACGACTCTTGAGGACTACCCCGAGGCCCAGCGCTACACACCCGGCAATCGATTCGACCCCAATAGCTTTACTGATCCATTTCAAGATTTATATGACCAAGTTGCCAATGACTTACTGGCTATAAGGCAAATGCTGGCGAGCAATGAACTGATGAATATCAAGCGCGTTTCCGAAATGGTGTATGCCAGCGACCTGTCGCCTGAAACATTCGCCCACACGCTAACCGAAACCCCAGACGGGCGGCTTACTGTAAACAGCCTGTTGGCAGAGAACGACCCGATGCTGGCGCGGGTTGCCGAAATGCGCCTTAGACACAGTGTTTTCATCGACACCGTGGATGAGTACTACGAAGCGCTCTACGAAGAAATGCAGCCTTCCTACGTTATTTGGCGCCGCTATTCCCATGACCAGATTGCCGAAGACGAGCGAGTAACCCAGCAAATCGCTGAATATGATATCGACAATTTTGAGTCTGAACGCACCTACCTGTCACTGATGCAGCGCTATGACAGATTCCGCTGGAGCAAAATTTACGAGCAAGAGTTCAGGGAGCTTGCCGCTGGCTTCAATAAGGAGCTGGCTCCGGCAGTGTTGAAGCTTAGTGAACAGGTCAACGGTGTGAGTGGACCAATGACAGAGCAGTACAGTCAATGGCGTAAAATTCTGCAGGATCTGTTTAAGCTTGAAACTCAACAGATGTAATCTGTCATAAGAGTTTTCCCCCGCCAATTTCGGAGGCGGACAAAAGCCTTTTTGCCGCCTCTTATTTGAGTTAATCTGGTCAATATAACAATAAGGGAGGTCACTATGTCCGCTACTGTTCCGACCAATAATTCCAATAGGCTGATTAAAATAGTTGCTGCCGCCTTGGGCGGTTTAGTGATCTCAGTTTTCGCTGGCTTCATGATTTACTCCTCTGTTTGCCCCTGCGAGCGTACCCCTGGCGGTTTCTTGTTTGGCGAAAGGGCACCAGGCCCTGTCACTGACTGGAATTTCGCCAACGATGTAGCCCTGTGCCAGCTGCAAATTTATGCGGGCATACGGCCTCATTCAATCAATTTAAACTGCATGTCTACTCCCCAAGGCGAGCTGTTTTTAAGCTGCTCTGGCTGTGACCAAAAATATTGGGCTAGCCACGTAGGAGACAATGAAACCGCTGTTATGCGCTTGGATGGCACGGTTTATCCAGTAGTATTAAACCGCGTCACCGACCCGGCAAGGCTCGATGCTGCTTGGCAAGCAAGGGTGAGTAAACTGCAAACCTTTGGCGGCGCACCGGTTAATCCAACACCTGATCCAAACGCAATGCGCCCAGGCCATTGGTGGTCATTTCAGGTTCAATCTGCAGGCTAGGTTAATTTTATGAACAGACAGTACAGAAAAGAAATAGTCAGCGTCGTAACAAGCTGTGTCGTCGCCATTTTCTTCAACTCAAGCTTGGCAGCAGAGTCAGACTGGGTAAGCTTGGCGGTGCATAATTTTGGCGCACCCATTAATACTATGTGGGCTGAGGGTGAGCTGTCATTCGCCGCCGATGGCACCATGGTGTACTGCAGCGCCAGACAAGACATGGCAGTGGCACCGGGCGACCCAAAAGACTTGTACATCGCGACATTCAATGCCAACACAGGCAATTGGAATACGCCGGTAAATATGGGCATTCCTATCAACGCCGCGCCTGCGACCAAAATCGACCCGCTGCGTCTAGGCGACGACAGAGAGCCTTGGATTACTGCCGATGGCAACACCATCTACTTTAAGTCGGACCGCACGGCCACCACTGCCCCGCGCAACAACAACGATCTGTTTATCACGCGAAAAATTAACGGCCAATGGAGTAATCCCGAACTAGTGGGTTTTCCCATTAGCACCGACGTGGGCGACGAGCATTGCCCCGCTATTTTGCAGGACGGCGAAACCCTCTGCTTTGCTAGCCGCAGGCCCGGCGGCTATGGCGGTTCCGATATTTACTGCTCAAAACCCGATGCCGAGGGCAACTGGTCTACCCCCGTTAATCAAGGCCCGAATATCAATACTGCCGCCGAGGAGTTTCATTTTAGCCAAGACACCGATGGCCGGGTCTATTTTTCCTCGGCTCGCCCCGGTGGGTTTGGCGGCATGGATATTTGGAGCGCCATGGCACAGGGTGAAAACGCTTGGGGGGCTGCCAGCAATTTAGGCCCGCTGGTAAATACTGCAGCCGCCGATATGTGCCCTGCCTTGCCGCCGGGCTCGGACACAATTACTTGGTTTTCAACTCGGGCCGATAATAGCCTAGGCGCCATCGATATCTTCTGGACCAACAAAGCCAATCTTAATTCCGCGCCGTGAAAAAAACTCTGGCAAGCTTGGGCTTAGTGCTTGCGCTCGGCTCAAGCGTTAGCAGCTTCGGCGCCGAAAATGATCTGCCATACCGAATTGAAGACAGCTGGCTAACCCTTGAGGATGGCGTGCGCCTCGCCGTCACTTACTACATTCCTGACGCCACTTCTGACCAGGCCCGGTTCCCGGTGTTATTGGAAATGCTGCCTTACCGCAAAGACGATATTGCCAAAGCGTGGGCTCACCCTCTCTACGACTACTTTGCCCGCAAAGGCTTAGCACTGGCGAAAGTGGATGTTCGCGGTACCGGCAGCTCAGAGGGGGTAACCCCAACCCGCGAGTATTCCGAGCAGGAGATTGATGACGCCGTTGAGGCCATAGCACTGCTTTCCGAACTACCCTTTGCCAATGGCAATGTCGGCATGTGGGGTATTTCTTGGGGCGGCTTTAACGCCATTCAAACGGCGCTACGCAGTCCACCCGCCTTGAAAGGAATTTTGGCTGCCCATGCCTCTGATGATCTATATAGCAACGATGTCCATTATACCGACGGCATTTTCGGTATTGATGAATACATTCTTAGCATCAATCATATGTCTGGCTTTATGCGCTCCGGGGACTACACCATTGACGAGGCCTACTTTGCACAGCGCTTCGATCAAACCCCATGGCTGTTTAGCTACCTAAAGCAAAACCAAGATGGGCGATTTTGGCGCGATGGCTCACTGAAGTATCAGCTACAGCGCTTAACAACCCCACTGTATTTGATAGGTGGCTTGTTGGATGGGTATCGAGACACCTTGCCAAACACCCTTGAGAACGCCTCGGTACCTGTGCGCGCGGTGTTAGGCCCTTGGCCTCATGCTTGGCCAGACTCTGCATCACCCGGGCCCACCTGGGAGTGGCGCGAGGATGCGGCCCAGTGGTGGCTGGCAAGACTGGGTACCGATTTTGAACTTAACCAGCGCTATGAGGACAATAATTTTAAAGTATTTGTCCGCAGCGGCAATGGGCCTGACCAGACTCTCAGCCAAGTCAGTGGCGATTGGTACAAGCTGCCATGGCCGCTGGCAGAATCCAGTGTCGATCCCGTAGTGCTCTACCCCAGTGCTGAACGTTCTCTGGAGCAATCAATAGCGAGTACCGCAGCTGCCACGTTAGGTCTATCACACATCCCAAGCAACGGCATCGATCTGGGCGAGTGGTGGGGCGAACACCTGCCAGATATGCAGTCAACAGACGCCAGCTCGTTGGTGTTTGACAGCGCGGCAATGGCAACCGAAGTAACCTTGGTGGGAATCCCGGAAGTCAGTTTGCTGGCATCCAGCAACGCCGACGATGGAAATTGGGTCGTGCGTTTGGAAGACCTCGCACCCGATGGTCGGGTTACGTTAATTACCGGTGGAGCAATCAACAGCCAGCTGCGGCAATCCACGTTATCGCCAGAATCCGTTCAGCCAAATCAGGATATGGCAATGACCCTGCCGCTGCGAATGACCACATGGACATTCAAACCTGGGCATAAAATTCGCTTGGCCATTTCTAACGGCGCGTTTCCCATGTTCTGGCCCTCCGCCACACTGACGGCCAGTGAACTTGTTGTAAATACCCTCGCCACCAAACTCACCTTGCCGGTTTGGACTGACAAAAATAACACCCCAGCTATCACCATGAACGCCGGCCTGAGTTCCAATTATTTGGATTCGAGTATTGTCGCGTTAGGGCCGGTGCCAGAGCATCCAAGGAGAAGTGAGGTTATTGAAAACCCTGACACCAATTCCGTCAGCTTTATCAGAGGCAGCGGCGTTGAGTACCAGTTAAGCGATGCTCGCATAGAGGCAACCCGACACACACGCCATACCGTAGACAACGACAATCCTGCCCATACGGAGTTTGAAGGCTGGGCCGAGTACCTGCTGGATGATGGCCGTAGCGGTGGACCTGTGAGCTACCGCACCGAGATAAGACTAATTTCAGACACAGAGTTTTTCGATTTACACATTAGCCGGGTGTTGAGCAACCAGCGGGGGGAAATCCGCCGCCGCCAATGGCAGGAAAAAATACCCCGCGGCGCGCAGTAACGCCAACGGGGTATCGCTTACTCAGTTTGGGCTTGAGTAAAGCGGTCTTCTTGTTTCTGCAGCTTCTCAAGGACTCGAGACACAGCTTCAGGTGAACCGGTGTTTCTCGCGATGAGATTGTAAACAACCGGCACTACAAACAACGTTGTAATCGTTGTCATTAATACGCCAGAAAAAATAACCACTCCTAAAAGTATGCGGCTTTCAGAGCCTGCGCCGGTGGCCATAATCAATGGGATTGCGCCAACCAAGGTAGAGATCGCGGTCATCAGAACAGGGCGCAGTCTTAAATCACAGGCCTCGACTAACGCCTTGCTAAACTCTTTGCCTTCATCCCGCAACTGATTAGCAAACTCAACAATCAAAATGCCGTTTTTACTAGCAATACCCACCAAAATTACCAGGCCTATGTTGGAATATATATTCAACGAATTGTCGGTCAGCAGTAAACCAATCAGTGCACCTAAAATTGCCAGTGGCACGGTGGTCATAATAATTAGCGGGTGAATAAAGCTTTCGAACTGGGCTGCAAGCACCAGAAAAACCACCAGCAGTGCCAAGCCAAAGATCACCGTTAAACCACCGGACGAAGACTTTAAATCCAATGACTCGCCTTTGTAATCTATCTGCGCATATTCCGGCAGTTCGGTTGCAACTACGTTTTCTAAAAACTTCAGTCCAGTATCCAGATCAGTGCCCGGCGCGAGGCCGGCTGAAATGGTAATGGAGCGAATACGGTTGTATCGACGCAGCGAGGTTGGCCCAGCTGAATTTTCTACCTGAATCACATTAGACAGCGGAATGAGTTCACCGGTAGTGTCTGATCGAACATAAATATTGGTGATATCGTCTGGTGTAGCGCGCTGCTCGTCTTCTGCCTGCAGAATTACATCATATTCTTCGCCGCCGCTGGCAAAAGTAGTAACCCGACTCTCACTCATCATGGTTTGCAGCGTGCGGCCAATAGATTGAATAGACACCCCAAGATCAGCCGCTCTTATTTTGTCCACCGTGATAGTCAGGCTGGGCTTAGTTTCGTTAAAATCTGAATCAACTCGAGTAAACATACCGCTTTCGTTGGCCCGCTCGATCACCAAGTCACGCCACTGTACCAGTTCTTCATAACTGCGCCCGCCGATCACAAACTGCACCGGCTGACCACCACCACCACGGCCTAGGCCAGAGCGCATAAACATAAAAGAATTAATACCGGGAATCTCTGCCCATTTGCTGGTTAGCTCGCTCATCACCTCTGAAGTTTCTTTCGGGCGATCACCCCAAGTCGGCAGTGAGATAATTGTCATGCCGCTGTTCACGCCGCCACCGCCGCCCCAGCCCGGAGTCATGGTAACGACGTTGGCGACTTCGCCGCTGTCGATATAGCCCATCACTTCGTCCTGAACCGCGTTCACCTGATCTTCCATATAGTTCAAGTTGGCCCCTTCTGGGCCGACAATTCGCGCGAATATCACACCTTGGTCTTCGGAAGGTGCAAAGGCGGTTGGCAGCTGCTGGAACAACAGGTAGATAGCAATCATCACCAAGATTAATGAACTGGCAACGACCCAGCTATAGCGCAGGCACACACCTAGCGCATCGTGATAGCCCCGCTGCAGCCAGCGAAAAAAAACATCGACATGGTGCGTAACCCAGCTTTCATGGGCATGGGTTGTAAGCAGCTTAGAACTCATCATTGGCGTCAGCGACAAAGCTAGTACCGATGAAATAATCACGGCGCCGCAAATAGTCACCGCCATTTCATAAAACAAAATTCCTAAGTTGCCCTCTAAAAACACCACCGGCACAAACACCGCGATAAGCACCACAGTGGTTGCGATAACGGCAAATGCTACCTGCCTTGAGCCGTTGTACGCGGCCAGTAAAGGCGGCTCACCGCCTTCCACTCGGCGCTGAATATTTTCCAGCACCACAATAGAGTCATCAACAATTAGCCCCACACACAGCACAAGCGCAAGCAGAGTAATCAAATTAATGGAGAGGCCAAACGCAGAGAGAATAATGAACGCCGAAAGCAAACAAACAGGTATGGTCACCACAGGAATCAACATGACCCGCACAGAACCCAGAAACATGTAGATTACTAGGCTGACCAATGCCATGGTCATAAAAATTGTGGTGTAGACCGAATCAATGGAGTTCTCGATGAATTCAGCATCACTAGAGGACACCACTAAGTCCATGTGATCGGGCAATGTAGGCTTAATGCGCAAAGCTAGGGCTTCAGTACCGCGCAGCACCGACAGGCTGTTCGCTGTGGACTGCTTAATAATACCGATACCAACCGCTTCAACGCCGTTACCTTTATAGATCGAGCGTTCATTGGCTGAGCCTAATTCTACTCGCGCGACCTCCCCTAGAGTCACCAAATAGTTATCGCCGCCGCGAGCGATGACTAACCGCGAAAAGTCATCAGCGGTTTGAAATATTCTCTCAACCCGCACCGCAAATTCGAGGTCACTAGAATCTATACGGCCAGCAGGCAGTTCGATGTTTTCGCGGCGCAGCGCATTTTCGACATCGGTAACCGTAAGCCCTCTAGCAGCCAGCGCCACGCGATCTAGCCAGACACGCATAGCGAAACCGCCGTTACCACTTACGCTGACATTAGACACCCCGTCCAGCACCGCAAACTGATCAACAATGTAGCGATTGGCATAGTCGTTCAGCTCTAAGTAAGACATCTGGCTACTCACCAGATTAAAATACTGAATAGGTCGCGCGTCACTGTCGGCCTTGGAAATTTGCGGCAGGTCTACATCTTCCGGGAGCGATCTTGCCACTCGTGAAATTTTATCGCGAATATCATTCGCCGCCACTTCAATATCAGTGCCTACTTTAAATTCAACCGAGACTCTTGAGCTGCCGTCGTTACTGGACGAGTTAATCGCCTCAATGCCGTCGATGCCGTTGATCTGGTCTTCCACAATTTCAGTGATTTGAGTTTCGACGATTTCTGCTGAAGCACCGGGATAGTTAGTGCTAATTGACACCACCGGTGGGCTAGTGTCTGGGTACTCTCGAAGTGGTAGCTCGCGGAACGACATAAAACCAAATGCGATTAACATAAGGCTTAAGACTGTGGCGAACACCGGCCGTTTTACGGAAATATCTGAAAGAATCATCGAAGCTACTCGTCACTAAAAATAGAGAGAACACCATTTTGTTTGCATGGGCATTAACCGCCAGAGCCAACGGGGCGGCCAGCACCCGGAGGTCGACCGCTTGGGGCTGCAGCGGGAGCCTCACCTTCAATTTGCACCGTTATGCCGGGTCTAACTCGAAAAGTACCGTCACTGACTACCCGCTCGCCCTGAGCCAAACCAGACACAATCTCGACCACGCCGCCTCGACGACGCCCCAGCGCCACTTCCTTGCGAGTCACTTTATTTTCAGAATCCACTGTGAAAGCGTACTGAATACCCTGAGCGGAGATAACCGCACGCTCTGGCACAACCAACACGTTCTGCGCATTAAGCGATAAAGAAACCGTCATCAGCATGCCAGGGCGCAGCTGGAGGTCTGCATTATTGATCGTCGCCCGCACAGCCACCCCACGAGTCACCGGGTTGATCCGTGTGCCAACATTACTTACCGTGCCTTCAAATACCTGATCATCGTACACAACACTCTGCGCCTGAATGGTCTGCCCAGCTTTGACATTTGCCAGATACATCTCAGGAATAGTGAAATCTAGTTTAATTGTAGAAATATCATCCAGGGTCGAGATCACGCTGTTGGGCGTCAACAATGTGCCTTCGCTGATATTGCGAAACCCCAAGTAGCCCGAGAATGGAGCTCGCACCAAGCGATCTTCCATCGCCACCAGCACACCCTCAAGCCGCGCCTTCGCCGTCTCTACGTTGGTTCTTGCCGTGTCCAATTCTGTGCTAGCCACAAGATTGCGAGCCGAAAGGTTTCCTACCCGTTCTAGCTGCCTCAAGGCATCATCCACATTCGCCTGAGCCTCTGCCAAACGGCTGGCTTCATCGGCATTCACCAGTTCCACCAAAACTTTACCCTTCTCTACAAAATCACCGTCTTCAAAATTAACGCTAAAAACGATTTCGCTCACTTTGGCACTTAAATCCAAAGATTCATTGGCAACACTAGTACCCACCGATTCAATCTCATCGGCGATAACCCGCATTTCAACCGTGCTAACCCCCACCACAGGCGCCGCGCCAAAGCCGCCGCGAAAGCCAGAGCCGCCCGACGGCTCCTCATTCACCTTGGCAAACACCATATAAGATAGGGTGGCAACACCAGCAATAACCAAAAGCATCACCGGATGACGGATCAGAAAATTCAAGATCTTCCCCTCGGCCCAAAGGCCAAAACAATTGAAACCTCAGACGGGTTCCTAGCTATACACACTGTATTCAAAGTATAAAAAAGCCAATACCGACAAGCATTTAAGACTTACTCACAGCTAAGTACGATTCTACGCTATCAACCCGTCGATAGATCACAACATTTGTCCCTGCATACTGTAATGAATTGTAACGCAGGCCGCGAAAATAAAGGGATTCAAGAGACTCCATGCACCAACTAAATGCAGACTGAACCGCCTCCAGCGGCCCCGTATATCAAGCCACAGACGCCCAGAGCCACAAACAAACCAATAAAAAACCCAAAATAAAGGAACCACACACCAGCCACAATGGCC
>CAYGSO010000020.1:0-40966 GCA_964352445.1 uncultured Pseudohongiella sp.
GCAGGATTAGCATTGCCGCTAAAGACCATTAAATTATTTGCCACGCGAGATTCCTGTTTGCGGGTATTGGTTCTTCTGATTGGTCTAGAAAATGGCTGGGGTGGCTGGATTCGAACCAACGAATGCAAGGATCAAAACCTTGTGCCTTACCACTTGGCGACACCCCAGAAAACCTAAAATTCTTTGTAATACTAGCACACTGACAATCTATATTTGCGAGGCAATGGCCAGTGGTATTAGCCTAACTTTCGATCTCAGCTAAATTATTTGCTCCCTGCGCCACAAAACTCTGTTGCGATTTAGGGAGTTTAGCCTGAACCGTTAACGCCTGTGCTTCAGTGTGAAACTCTGCAAAAATGCTAGAACCTGTTCCAGTCATCCTTGGTTCTGCGAAATTTTCTAAGTAATTCAGTGCTTTACCTACTTCGGGGTAGAGCAATTTGGTTACTTTTTCGCAGTCATTTCTCGACCTGCCGGCCAGAAAGTCGGCCATTTTGATGGCTGGAGTGTTCCGTGTCAATTGTTGGTGAGAAAAAATCGCTTTGGTTGCTACCTCGCAGGGGGGCGTGACCACTAAATACCAGCAAGGCGGCAGTTCTACCGGGGTCAGTTTTTCACCAATGCCTTCGCCCCATGCGGTACGCCCCGCCACAAAAACTGGCACGTCGGCGCCCAAACTAAGCCCTATCTCGCACAGCTGCTGCTGAGAAAGATTAAGCTGCCATAGCTCATTCAGGGCCACTAGAGTGGTCGCGGCATTGGAGCTACCGCCGCCTAAACCGGCACCTTGGGGCAAGATTTTGTGCAAATTGATTTTCGCGCTTAGGCTGCTGTCGCCGGCAAAGTCTCTCAGCGCTCGGGCCGCTTGCAGCACTAGATTATTGTCCATTGGCAGGCCATGGGCGCGGAGGCCGGCGCAGTGTAACGACAAAACCCCAGACTTTTGCTGCGCAAACTCCATGACATCGGATCGGGCTATTAGGCGAAACAGCGTCTGCAGCTCATGGTAGCCGTCAGCTCTGCGGCCAGTCACGTGAAGAAACAAATTCAGTTTCGCCGGGGATAGCAGGCGGATTTTAGTGCTAGCCATCGGTTTCGCTCGTCTCTAGGGTCCAGCTCAGGCCAATAAAGCGCAGGCGAATGTCATTTTTGGGCCGGGTCACATCTACCCGCCGCGGCAGGGTGAGCTCGCCATACTGTCGAATATCGGGGTAGCTGATAGTCCAGCCATCTTGACGCAGGCTTTCCAACTGGTTCAGTTCATTAAACTCCAGCTCAAACCCAGACGCCGGAGAAGGGATGCCCTTTACCCAATATTCAAGGTAGGACACCGGCAGTTCGTAGCCCAGCTGCTGCAGAATAAGATCTTCAGCGCTGGCCGCAGTGAGAACATCATTACCCTGTTCAAGGGTGACCAGGCCAGGCACGCCAGTGATAAGGGTGTTACCTGCGTTCAGGGTGCCCCAGAGGCGAATATTGTAGTGATCGGGTTGTTGCGCCCACCGAATTCGCGGAGTATTGGATTCATCGTTATAGCGCACGTCCACCCGGCCACGCATCTCCCAAGTGTCCAGGTTTTGCAGCGCGCGGCGCTGTTTATTCCAGTTGCTGTTGGTGTCCGCTGGTGGGGCAATGCTGGTGCAGGCGGAAACTACCAAGAGGCTCAGCCAGACCAAGACTGGCAGTTTTATCGGGGATGTTCTCATGACTGCAGGGCTTTGTTTAAGGGGCTCACTTGACGCCAAATTTCTCTTTTACCGCGCGTATCAGCTCGCTGTCAGGTCTGTCGATTAAGGCGTCCTGCCAAACTCGGATTGCCTCATCTTGTCTGCCCATCATCCACAGCACTTCCCCCAAATGGGCGGCAACCTCATGGTCAGGAAAGTTAGCAAAGGCTAGGCGCAGGTTTTGCAGCGCCTCGTCATAGCGGCCCAATTTATATTGGGCCCAGGCCAGTGAATCTATAATGGCTGGGTCATCGGGCGAGATAGCAATGGCCCGCTGGATCAGCTCCAAGGCTTCCTCATAGCGCTCGGTTTGATCGGCGAGCATGTAGCCCAAGTGATTTAACGCCCTAGAATCTTCGGGCTGCATACGAATTATCTGCCGCAAATCTGCTTCTGAATTCGCTCGGTCTTGTAGGCTGTCAAACAGCAAAACACGGGCAAAAAGCAGGTCGGTGTCGTTAAGGAATTTGTTCAAGGCAGTATCCAAAAGGCTGCGGGCTTTATCAGGGTGGCCCTCCTGAATCAGCACGCTAGATTCAATTGTCGTGAAAACTATCTCCAGTCTTGGCTGGCCTCGAGACTCTTGCATCAATGCATCGTGGGCATCACTGAGCTGGCCCGATTGAATAGCTAGCCGTGTTGCCTGCTGGCGAGCAGCGAGAAAATTATTGGTGCCTATGCGAACTTCTCGATAATTCTCGATGGCGTCAGCAATGTTGCCCTGTTGCTCGTCAATATAACCCAAGTAATAGTGGCTCTCATCAACCTGCTGGCCGGCTTCAATCAGCCGAGTAAATTTTTGTCTGGCTGGCCCGAAGTCATCCAACTCTAGGTCTAACAGGGCGATCGAGTAAATGGTTTCCCAGTCTTCAGGGTTTTGCTCAATTAGCACAGCGAACTGTTTTTGAGCCTCGGTAAAGTTTTCAGACTGAATAAGCAGCCGTGCATAGCTCATGCGCAGGCTTGAATCCTTGCTAAACTGGCGCACGCCGCTGCGGAGGGTTTTCAGTGCGCCGAAAGAATTTTGCATGCTTTGCTGAATCTGTGCTCTGAGCAAAACTAAGTTGGGGGTCTTGGGTGTGGATTTTTCCAGTGTATCAAGCTGCAGCAACGCCTGAGTAAATTCTGCATTTTGAGCTAGCAGCTGGACCAAGGAGGTTTGAATTGACGGCTGCTGCGGGTATTGCTCAACTAACAGTTTTAAGTTTTGAATAAGCCCGCTGCGGGCCGATGCCGGCATGCGGCCGGTGCGAGAAGCAAGGGCGGTGAAATCGAACTCGCCGCCTTTTTCAATAACTCGGCCCATTTGCGCCAAGGCCAAATCGAAATTGCCACTTTCCAGAAACTGAAAACTTAGTAAAAGGTGAGGGTCCGGGTTGGTAGGGTCAACGTCAGACCACAATAGACCTAGCTGCATCAGGGCATTGGTGTCGCCATTGACTGAGGCAAACTGCACAGCCCGCTCTATAATTTGTAAATCGCGAGTTTCTTGGGCTAGGTCAAAATAATTTTCCCCTGACTCGACTAATTCGCCGCGCTGGGCGCCAAGTTCGCTGATAATCGCAGTGTACAGCTGATTTTCTGTAAACGCGCCGTATTCAGTGGGCTCCAGTGCCACGGCCTGTGCCAATACTGTTGGCATAGCCTCGATTTCAGCGGGCTCTGTGGGCGCGCTAGAACAGGCTGCAAGGGCGATAATTAGGCTGGCAAGAGACAAAACAGGTGTGATGCGCATAATTTTAGGGTGCCGCTGGCTTCCGAATAAGCCCTGATTGTAGCAGTTTGTTTTCAGGGATACAGAACCCCTTCGATACCATTGCACTATTAAACGACCAATCACCGGCTACGGTTTTCAATAAGGTTGATGGGAAGTCTGCCTCAGATTTAGTACTATAGCGGGCTTTTTACTGCCCGCGATCTCATTTTAAGCTATGTCACTAGTGTTAGTTGGAATCAATCATACAACAGCCTCGATCGCTCTTCGGGAGAAAGTCGCGTTTCCGCCGGAAAAGTTGGGCGATGCCCTGCAGGCAGTTTGCGGCCTTTCCACAGTTAACGAAGCTGTTATCGTTTCCACCTGCAATAGAACAGAAATTTATCTTGATTGCTCAGTGAGCGGGGATTCAGCGGACGATGAGCCCAGCGCCAGTCAAGCGCAGCAAAACCGTCAGCTCATTGATTATCAGCAAAGAATTTCTCAGTGGCTGGCTCAATTTCACCAGCTACCCCAAGCTGAGCTAGACTCCAGCTGCTATGTTGCTGGCGCCGATGACGTGGTTCGTCACTTGATGCGAGTGGCCTGTGGGCTAGATTCCATGGTGTTGGGCGAGCCTCAAATTCTTGGGCAAATAAAGTCAGCCTTCGCGTTTTCTAAAGACCTGAATGTGGTTGGGGCTGGCTTGGGCCGTGCCTTTCAAGATGCCTTCAGCATTGCCAAGGAAGTCCGCACCGATACCGCCATTGGCGAAAACCCGGTGTCGGTGGCATTCGCCGCGGTGGCGTTGGCAGAGCGAATTTTTTCTAACTTGGCGTCACTGAGCGTGCTGTTAATCGGTGCTGGCCGCACCATAGAACTAGTTGCCAGACATCTCTCGGAACGCGGCGTCACAAAAATCACCGTGGCCAACCGCACCTTAGACAACGCCCTCGAGCTAGCCTCAAAATTTGCCGCCAAAGGGGTGTTGCTGTCAGAAATACCCCAGCAGTTAATTCACACTGATGTGGTTGTGTCATCGACCAACAGTCAGCTGCCGCTGTTGGGCAAAGGCGCGGTTGAGCGAGCTTTAAAGCAGCGGCGGCACAAGCCCATGCTGTTGGTGGATCTTGCTGTACCTAGGGATATAGAAGAAGAGGTGGGCGACATCCCCGATGCCTATTTGTACAGTATTGATGATATCAGTGCGGTGATAGAAGACGGGGTAAAAAGTCGAACTGAAGCCGCTGAGCAAGCCCAGTCGATTATTGACCGCGGTGTCGAAGAGTATCGCAAGCACGTAAACTCGCTCAATGCAGTGGCAACCTTAAAAGCATTTAGAAATAAGGCCGATGAGATTCGTGAAGCCGAGCTGCAGCGAGCGTTGAAAGCATTGGAAAAAGGCGAGCCAGCGCAGGATATCATCGCCTCCTTAGCCCGCGGGCTTACCAATAAACTTATTCACTCGCCTTCAGTCGCTATGAAAAAAGCCAGCGCTGAGGGCAGAGACGAGATTTTAATTTTGACCCAAGAGTTATTTGAGCTGTCTAGCGACGACAGCAAAAACCGTAGTTAAGCTAACGAATATTAATTGATTTAACCCCTATTCATTAAACGAACATTCTTTATGAAAGACACGATAAAAAACAAACTCGATGCATTAACCGATCGCTTCAGCGAGTTAGAAGCACTGCTGAGCGATGCTGAAATTATCACCGACCAAAATAAGTTTCGGGATCTTTCCAAAGAGTATTCGGAAATCGAAGACGTTGTAAAAGCCTACGGCAAGTTTGAAGTGGTTTCTAACAATTTGCTCGAAGCCTTGGAGATGCAGAAAGACCCCGATCCTGATATCCGCGCGATGGCCAATGACGAGATCGAATCCACCAAAGAAGAGCTCGAACAGCTTGATGCCGCGCTGCAGCTGCTGTTATTACCCAAAGATAGCAAAGACAAGCTTAATGTTTTTATAGAAATTCGGGCCGGCACCGGCGGCGACGAGGCGGCAATTTTCTCCGGCGATTTGTTCCGTATGTATTCACGCTTTGCTGAAACCCAAAACTGGAAAATGGAGCTCATCAACGAGCGCCAGGGTGAACACGGCGGCTACAAAGAAATCGTTGCCCGGGTCGAGGGCGCTAACGTGTATGAGAAATTAAAATTCGAATCCGGCGCCCACCGGGTGCAGCGGGTGCCGGAAACAGAAACCCAAGGGCGCATTCATACCTCGGCCTGCACGGTGGCAATCATGCCTGAAATCGAAGGCATCGATGAAATCGAAATCAACAAAGCTGATCTGCGTGTTGACACCTTCAGAGCCAGTGGCGCTGGCGGTCAGCACGTTAACAAGACTGACTCCGCTATTCGTTTGACTCACTTGCCAACAGGGGTTGTGGTGGAGTGTCAGGACGAAAGATCGCAGCACAAAAACAAAGCTCGGGCCATGTCATTGCTACAGGCAAAGCTGCTGGACGCCGCCGTGCAGGCACAAAATCAAGAAACCTCAGATGCCCGCAAAAAGCTGGTGGGCAGCGGGGATAGATCGGAAAAAATCCGCACCTACAATTACCCCCAAGGGCGGGTGACAGATCACCGTATAAAACTCACTTTATATAACCTGGCTGAGATTATGTCAGGGGATTTAAACGCAGTGCTGCAGCCATTAATTCGTGAATATCAGGCGGAATTGCTGGCGGGTCTTGCGGCAGAAGAGTAAGTCTTGGCATACACCATAAAACAGGCATTGAACTCGGCCTCCTCGCTTGCCACGGTGAGTGATAGCTGGCATTTGGAATCTGAACTTTTACTAAGCCATGTGCTAAATGTCAGCCGGGAGCATCTTTTTACTTGGCCCGATGAAATGGTATCAGCTGAGCTTTATCAGCAGTTTGAAGATTTGCTCAAGCGTCGCCAACAGGGCGAGCCGGTGGCGTATTTGCGAGGCAAGCAGGCCTTTTGGAGTTTTGAGCTGCTGGTTAATTCCGCCGTGCTTATTCCGCGGCCAGAAACGGAACTCTTGGTTGAAAAAGCCTTGGCCTTAATTGATAGCGATGCACCTGAGGTTGCTGTAGCTGACTTAGGTACCGGCAGTGGCGCGATTGCCTTGGCGCTGGCAACAGAAAAACCCGGCTGGGCGCTGTGGGCAGTGGATAACAGCACTGCCGCTTTAACAGTTGCCGAAGCAAATGCCGCAGTCTTAGGGCTTGATACTGTTCGTTTCGCAGCCTCAGATTGGTGCAGCGAACTGCCCCGGCAATATTTCGATGGCATTATTGCCAATCCACCCTATGTGGAGGCTGGCAACTCCCATTTGAGTCAGGGCAGCCTGCCGTTCGAACCTCTGACCGCACTTGTGGCCGGAAACAAAGGAATGGCTGATATTGAAACCATCATCGATCAAAGCTGCCGCTGCTTAAAAACCGGTGGCTGGCTGCTAAT
Source organism: uncultured Pseudohongiella sp. (assembly GCA_964352445.1). Classification (GTDB taxonomy): domain Bacteria; phylum Pseudomonadota; class Gammaproteobacteria; order Pseudomonadales; family Pseudohongiellaceae; genus UBA9145. Next base: position 6,859 of record CAYGSO010000020.1, read on the forward strand.
AGAGCATGGCTTTGATCAATCCGACAATGTTGTTGCCGCGCTGAATGCGGCAGGCTTCGTTGCTGTCGGCACAGAGATGGACTTAGCAGGAATTCCCCGTATCGCCTTTGCTCAGTGGCAAGGCTAAGCCCTAAGGTAGTTACCATGACCGATGACGAGTTGCTCAGATATTCCAGACAGATTATGTTGCCGCAGATTGATATCGCCGGCCAGCAGGCGCTGATTGACGCCAAAGTGCTGATCGTCGGTGTGGGCGGCCTAGGCAGTCCGGTGGCTATGTATTTGGCTGCCGCGGGGGTTGGTAACCTTGTTTTGGTGGACGATGATGTGGTGGAGCTGAGTAATCTGCAGCGCCAAATTGCCCATGGCACCGATACCTTGGGGCTGCATAAAGTGGACTCGGCCAAACTCACCCTACTGCGACTCAACCCCGGGGTTGAGGTAACGAGCGTTCACGAAAGGCTGGAGGGCGCGGAGGTGGACGCGTTGGTCTCGCAGTGTGACATAGTGGTGGATGCCTGCGATAACTTTCAAACTCGGTTTGCCGTTAATGCCAGCTGCGTGAAATTTGGCAAGCCGTTGGTGTCCGGTGCGGCGATTCGTATGGAAGGCCAAATTATTGTGTTTAATGCGGCCAATGACAGCAGCCCGTGCTACCGCTGCCTGTACAGCGAAGATGTTGGCGAGGATTTAAACTGCGCAACCAACGGCGTTATGGCACCTTTAGTGGGTATCATAGGGGCCATGCAGGCCATGGAGACGATTAAGCTGTTGGCCAAAATTGGTCAACCCTTGGAGGGCCGCCTGTTGCTGCTTGACGCAGCCACAATGCAATGGCGAGAAGTTAAATTGCCCAAAGACCCCGAGTGCCCTGTATGCGGCAAAAACTAGAGCTTGCAGGCATTAATTGCAGTAGTCAGCGCATACGGCTATTATGCGTGCGCTTCGACAACAGCTTTTTAGCTGACACCAATCACCTTAATTAAGTCATGGCAAACCATTAATGCAACCCCACGAACCCGAAAATCCAGTCTTATTTGACAGTTTGCCCCTTCAGCCTGCTCTGAGAGAGGCGATTAGGAAGCTAGGTTTCGAGTACTGCACCCCGATTCAATCCCAAAGCCTTGTGCATACCCTGGCAGGCCATGATGTCACCGGCAGAGCGCAAACCGGCACCGGTAAAACTGCCGCTTTTTTAATAACTATTATTAACGATTTACTTTCCAACCCGGTAGCTGAGCGCTTTTTGGCTGAGCCAAGGGCCTTGGTTATTGCACCGACCCGGGAACTAGCTATTCAAATTGCTAGTGACGCTGCTTTGCTAACCAATGGGACAGATCTTCATACTGTGACCTTGGTGGGCGGTGAAGATTACATCAAGCAAACCAGGGCGCTTGATAAAAAGCCGGTAGATATTGTAGTGGCAACTCCAGGAAGACTGTTAGATTTCGTAAAGAATGACAACCTATACCTTGGGCTGGTTGAACTATTGGTCTTGGACGAAGCAGACCGAATGTTAGATATGGGCTTTATTCCCCAAGTGCGGCAGGTGGTTTCTCACACTCCGAAAAAAGAGTGCCGTCAGACCCTGCTGTTTAGCGCCACGTTTACGCCAATGATTATGGACCTAGCTGCACGCTGGGCCATGGATCCTATCATGGTGGAAATAGAACCCTTAAAGGTGGCAGCCGATGCCGTTGATCAGATTGTGTATCTGGTGACTACGGCTGATAAATATAACCTATTGTTCAATATTCTGTCCCAGCCGGGTACGGAAAAGGTGATCGTTTTTAGCAACCGCCGTGATCAGGTTAGGAAGCTTGCTGATAAGCTTCACAGAAACGGCATCGACTGCGGCGTACTCTCCGGAGAGATTGCACAAAATAAGCGAATCAAAACTTTGGATGACTTTAAGTCGAACAAGCTTAGAGTGCTGATCGCAACAGATGTGGCCGGCCGTGGTCTGCACATTAGCGACATCACTCACGTAATCAACTACACCCTGCCCGAGGAGGCCGATGACTATGTGCATCGGATTGGCCGCACCGGGCGTGCTGGCGAGAAAGGAACTTCAATCAGCTTCGCCTGCGAAGAAGATTCGTTTTTGCTGCCGGATATTGAAGAAAAGCTGGGTCGTAAACTCGACTGCGCTCACCCCGATGAGCTGCTGTTAGCGGCCGCGCCGAGCTTTGCCCGGGCCACTAAGCTAAAACCGAAGGACGACTCACGTCCCCGTCGCCCTTCCACCGGGCAGCGCCGTTCTTAGTCCTGCAGCAGTGATTGGGTAGCGGTTGGACACCATTGTCTAATCGGCTTATTCTGTGCCTTGTGCGATATAAGCCGCCGAGTGATGGAACCTGCCCATGAAACTACTACTGCCTTTTGCTGCCTGTTTGCTAACCCTCAATGCTTGCTCTCCCGAGCAAACCCTTTCGGCGCAAGGTGGCGTTAATGCAGGGCCTCCCAACATAGTAATTCTGTTTGCCGATGACCTTGGCTACGGCGATCTATCCAGCTATGGCCACCCTTATATTCGTACCCCAGAGATTGATCTGTTGGCCAGTCAAGGTCAGCGCTGGACCGATTTTTATGTGGCGGCGCCGGTGTGTTCACCCAGTCGCGCGGCGCTGTTAACCGGGCGCCTGCCGGTGCGTTCGGGCCTTTATGGTGATGCCATTCGGGTTTATTTTCCCGATGAGCCAGGTGGCTTCCCAGATGAGGAAGTGTCCTTAGCCGAAGCTTTAAAAGAGCGGGGTTATGCGGCGGGTATTTTTGGCAAGTGGCATTTGGGTGATGGGCCCCACGCCTATCCTACCCAACATGGCTTTGATGAATGGCTGGGTATTCCTTACAGCAACGACATGAACTGGGTAGGGGAGCCAAGTTTTGATGAGATGCGAGCCATGGCGGCCCGGGGTGAAATAGAAGAACGCGCCAGAATTTACGCGCCGCGACCAGGCAAGTATGCCCAGCCATTAGAAGAATATTTCGAGAGCCCACTGATTAGCAGCAAGGCAAACGGCGAGGCCACCATTGAGCAACCAGTTAGGCAAAGCAATTTGACCCGACGCTATACTGAAGCGGCCATTGATTTTATGGGCCGCAATGTCGACCAGCCGTTTTTAGTCTATTTGCCCTATACCATGCCCCATACCCCGCTGTTTCGCAGCGACGAATTTGCCGGCCGCAGTTTGGCCGGCCGCTATGGGGATGTGGTTGAAGAGATAGATTGGAGTGTCGGCCAGATACGCCGCGCCGTCGAAACTTTAGGCTTGGCAGACAACACGTTAATTATCTTCAGCAGCGATAACGGTCCGTGGCTCACCATGAATGAAGAGGGGGGCAGTGCCGGGTTGCTGCGCATGGGTAAAGGCTCAACCTTTGAAGGCGGAGTGCGGGTACCGGGGATTTTCTACTGGCCGGGAAAAATTCAGCCCAGCACGGTGAGCGACATAGGCTCTACCCTTGATGTTTTTGCCACGGTAATGGCGCTTGCCGACTTGGACAACAGCTCCGGCATCGATGGCTTTGACTTAGCCCCGGCGCTGTTTGATGGTGGCAGCAGTCCACGAGTTGAGCTGCCTTATTACCGCGGCGGCACTCTGTATGCCTATCGGGTCGATAGCTGGAAACTGCATTTTGTACTGGAAGGCGCTTACGGTCAGCCACCGGAAAAAATCCAGCTCCCCGTGCCGCAGCTGTTTAATCTGGCCCGAGACCCATCAGAAAAATTTGATGTGGCCGCCGCTAACCCGCAAGTTGTAGAGCGAATTCTCGCGGCGGTTGCCCGCCATCAGGCGGGGCTGGATAAACAGCCGCCGCTGTTTGATGTCAGACTGTCGGCGCTGTAGTAAATAAGCGAGAGATAAATAGGAGATAACTACTTGAGCGTGCCTTTGGCGCCAGCGGCGATAAGCGCTTGGGCATACTCTGTTGACTTGCGATGATTGGACACTAAATCGAGCATGGTCGTGCCATCTTGTAGCGGGCTATTAATGTCATGGCCGGCTTCAACAAATAAAGGCACGAAGCGCGCAAACAGCTCTGCCGTCATACCGCGGTAGGCTTTCAGTAAAATACTGTAGTCCGCCGACATCCCTTGCGGCGGCAATAGCTCAAAAAATGTTTTCAAGCGTTCGTCGGACCAGTCTTCATCGCGGGTGGCTTTTTGCGTTCTCTCGCTGCCTTTTTTCTTTTCGTCACTCATGGCTATTCCAATCTAGTAGGCATTTCAATTAGGTGTATTTCGGATCTGGGCGAACTACTTCATTTTGGCGCGCAGCAGTTCATTCACCTGCCCTGGGTTAGCCTTGCCTTTGGATAGCTGCATTGCTTGGCCGACCAGATAACCAATTACCTGTTCTTTGCCGTCTTTAAACTGCTGCACCTGTTCAGGGTTCGCCGCAATCACATCGTCAACCAAAGATTCTATGGCTTTCGAATCCGTGACCTGCTTCAGCCCCTTGGCAGCAATGATCTCATCCACAGAGCTGGCCTCGTCAATCATGGCCTCAAAGACAGTCTTGGCGATCTTGCCTGAAATAGTGTTGTCTTTGATGCGCTGGATTAGGTTTGCCAATCGGCTGGCAGAAATTGGTGAATCTACAATCTCCCAGTTGTTCTTGTTCAGCAGAGCCTGTAAATCCCCATTGACCCAGTTGGCGGCAAGTTTAGGGTCGCCGCTGGTGCTGGCGACTTCTTCAAAGTAATCCGCGAGTTCCCGTGTCGCCACTAACACGCCGGCGTCGTACTCATTTAGGCCCAGCTCGCTGCAAAAACGGGCTTTTTTGGCGTCGGGCAATTCAGGCAAAGTGGCCCTAATGGCTTCAATGTAGTCGTCATCGATGACTACCGGCAGCAGATCAGGTTCTGGAAAATAGCGGTAATCGTTGGCGACTTCTTTGGAGCGCATAGACGAGGTGACGTCTTTGTCTGCATCATAGCGTCGCGTTTCTTGGGTGATTTTACCGCCGTCCTCCAAGATGTCTTGCTGTCTGGCTACTTCACTGTAAATTGCTTTTTCAACGAAGCGGAAGGAGTTGATGTTTTTGATCTCGGTACGGGTGCCTAGCTCAGTCGAGCCGGCTGGCCGTATGGAGACGTTAACGTCACAGCGCATTGAGCCCTGCGCCATAATGGCATCAGAGATATCCAAATAGCGAATGATGCTGTGGAGCTTTTTCAAATAGGCGACGGCTTCTTTGGCGGTGTAAATCTCCGGCTCGGACACAATCTCTAACAGCGGCTCGCCGGCGCGGTTTAAATCGATGCCAGACATGCCGGAAAAATCTTCGTGCAGCGACTTGCCCGCATTTTCTTCGATGTGGGCCCGGGTAATGCCGATAACTCGCTCGGAGCCGTCATCCATGGTGATCACAAGGGAGCCTTTGCCCACTGTGGGAAAATCTAACTGTGTCACCTGATACCCTTTTGGCAGGTCAGGATAGAAATAGTTTTTGCGATCAAACACCGACACCTTGCCAATTTCAGCGCCGATGCCTAAGCCAAACCGCACCGCCATGCGCAGAGCTTCTTCGTTAAACGCCGGTAAGGTGCCAGGCAAAGCGCAGTCGAATATGTTGGCTTGAGTGTTGGGCTCGGCGCCGAACTCTACCGCACTGCCAGAAAACAGCTTCGATTTGGTGGACAATGAAACGTGTACTTCTAATCCGATAACAGTTTCCCACTTCATGATGCCCGGCCTCCTGTTACTGAATCGGGACGTTGTTTATGCCACTGGGTAAGCTGCTGAAATTGGTGGGCGACGTTTAATAGCTTGGCCTCGGAAAAATCTGGCGCGACCATATGCATCCCAACCGGCATTTGGTTCACAAAGCCTGCAGGCACTGATACCCCCGGCAGACCGGCGAGGTTAACTGCGATGGTGTAAATGTCCTCGAGATACATCGTGACAGGGTCGGTTTTCGCCCCTAGATCAAACGCGGTGTGAGGCGAGGTTGGGCCGATAATCACATCGACTTCCTTAAACGCTGCGGTGAAGTCATTTTTAATTAGACGCCTGATTTGCTGCGCCTTGCGGTAATAGGCGTCATAAAAACCGGCAGACAGGGCGTAGGTGCCAATAAGTATTCGGCGTTTAACTTCGTCGCCGAAACCCTCGCTGCGGGATCGTTTGTACATGTCATCAAGATCGACCGGGTTGTCGCAGCGGTAGCCGTAGCGCACGCCGTCGAATCTGCTTAAGTTTGCAGAGGCTTCGGCCGGAGCCACGACGTAATAAGCAGAGACAGACAAATGGTTATTCGGCAAATCAATCTCTTTCAAAATGGCGCCATTGGCTTCCAACTCGCGCAGGCCTTCTCGCACCACGGCTTCAACCTCTGGCGATAAACCTTCGGCAAAGTGTTGCTTTGGAATGCCAATACGCAGCCCCTTAATAGGGTTCCCCAAGCTGGCAGTAAAATCTTCCACAGGGACATCGGCGGAGGTCGAGTCTTTGCTGTCCAGACCGGCTATGGCGTTGAGCATAATGGCGGCATCCTCAGCGCTTTTACAGATTGGTCCGGCCTGGTCAAGGCTGGAAGCAAAGGCGATCATGCCCCAGCGGGACACTCTGCCGTAACTAGGTTTGAAGCCAGTAACGCCGCAAAATGCAGCAGGTTGGCGAATCGAACCGCCGGTGTCTGTGCCGGTAGCAATGGCGCATAAATCGGCGGCGACCGCTGCTGCTGATCCGCCAGAGGAGCCTCCTGGCACTTTATTGGTGTTCCAAGGGTTGCGCACTGGGCCAAAAAAACTAGTCTCGTTGGATGAGCCCATGGCGAACTCATCCATGTTGGTTTTGCCAAGCGTTACCATGCCAGCTGCGTTTAATTTTTCGACCACGGTGGCGTCGTAAGGAGAGATAAAATTGTGCAGCATTTTTGACCCGCTGGTCGTTTTAACACCCGCGGTACAAAAAATATCTTTGTGGGCTAGGGGAATGCCAAGCAAAGGCCCGGACTCGCCTTTGGCTCTTAGCTGATCGGCTTTGGCGGCAGACGCAAGGGCAGTGTCACTACAGATCGTGACGAACGCGTTAAGGCTTTGGTTGTAAGAATCAATTCGATCCAAATAGGCTTGGGTCAACTCGACGCTGGAAATTTCCTTCGACGCCATGGCGGCCGACAGTTCGGCAACTGTTTTTTCAATCATGAAACAATTCCATTGTTAGCGGGTTTCCGCAATTGCAAAAAATCTGTGGTTGAAGCTGGGTTAAAAATGCGCTGCGCAATTTACTCAATAACCTTGGGCACCAGATACAGGCCGTCTTGGCTTAGAGGCGCGATAGCTTGGAGCGCGTCTCGATCGTTACCCTCGGTCACTTTGTCCGCCCGCAGGCGCTGCACCATATCAAGGGGGTGAGACAGGGGCTCCACACCTTTGGTATCCACAGATTGCATCTGGTCGATCAGGGCAAGTATATCGGTTACTCGGGTGGTCACTTCTTCTACATCTGCATCGCTAATATGCAGGCGTGCTAGATGCGCAATCTTTTCTACTTCTGCTTTGTCTAGAGCCATCAGCTTTCTCCGAAAAACCGTCAATTGTGTTTTAATTCTGACAAAACGGGTGTCAGATCAATTATTTATCTGCCGACCCTTGCTCAAACCCCTAGCCATTGCTAGAGTGCGCGTAATCGCCGTGAGGCGGAGATTATACTTGTATTTAGGCATTTAGGTCGAACGATCCAGGAGATTCTACCGAAGGCAAAATACGACATCTGAGCAATGCGTATCTCCCTTCTCCACTCATTCTTCCCGTGCATACCAAATAAATCTATTTGATAGCTAAATCATTGGCTGAGATTGCCGTAAAACCAATATGCATCTAAAGAATGGAATCTTTAATTGAGGAAGATAAAAATTCATGTTTAAAAAAATTCGGGGAATGTTCTCCAACGATTTATCGATCGATTTGGGGACAGCGAACACGCTCATTTATGTTCGCGATCAGGGCATCGTCCTGAACGAACCATCGGTTGTTGCTATACGAACTCATAATGGACAGAAGACAGTCACCGCAGTTGGATCTGACGCCAAGCGTATGTTGGGCCGCACCCCGGGCAACATTACCGCCATTAGACCGCTTAAAGATGGCGTAATTGCTGACTTTCAGGTGACCGAGAAGATGCTGCAACACTTTATTAATAAGGTGCATGAGAATAGCTTTTTCCCGCCCAGCCCGCGAGTGCTGGTGTGTGTTCCCTGCAAATCTACTCAAGTGGAGCGCCGGGCTATTCGGGAATCGGTTGCCAGCGCGGGTGCTAGAGACGTGCGTTTGATCGAAGAGCCAATGGCTGCGGCTATCGGTGCTGGCCTGCCGGTGGAACAAGCCAGCGGCTCAATGGTTGTCGATATTGGCGGCGGCACCACTGAGATCGCAATCATTTCACTCAACGGCGTGGTTTATTCTGAATCCGTTCGAGTCGGTGGAGACCGCTTCGATGAGGCTATAACGACTCATGTGCGCAGAAACTATGGCAGCCTGATTGGCGATGCCACCGCCGAGCGCATTAAGAAAGAAATTGGCTGTGCTTATGCCTCCAGCGAGGTGCGCGAAATCGATGTGCGTGGCCGTAATCTTGCCGAAGGTGTGCCCCGCAGTTTCACCCTCAACAGCGATGAAATTCTAGAGGCCTTACAAGAGCCGCTGTCAGCTATCGTGCAGGCGGTGAAGAGTGCGCTGGAGCAATCACCGCCAGAATTGGCCTCAGATATCGCCGAGAGTGGCTTAGTGTTAACCGGCGGCGGGGCGTTATTGAAAGATCTTGATAAGCTCTTGTCGGAAGAGACTGGCCTGCCGGTTATTGTGGCAGAAGACCCATTGTCCTGTGTGGCTAGGGGCGGCGGGCGCGCCATGGAATTGATGGATGCCCACGATATTGATTTGCTGACACTGGAGTAAGGCCAGATTTTGGCCACGTTGTCCAAGCGATGCCCTTAACTTAGAGGAATTCTTGAACAAGAGACACTAGCGCTCGGGCGGTCTATAATCCGAGTTAACTAAAGAGGTCTCTGGTCATCGATAAGGCTCTATTCATAAAAGGTGTGTCGCTGGAGTATCGCGCGCTTGCCTTCTTGTTACTCTCGGTCTGCATTATGTTTGCCGATAGCCGCTTTGGCTATTTGGAGCGGGTGCGCTATGGCCTAGGCTACGCCACCGCGCCGATCTTCTGGGTTGCTGATATTCCAGCCCGGGTCTCGTTTTGGATCGACGATGTATTTGTTTCCCATACGGATTTGGTTGAGGAAAACGAGCGCCTGCGGGAACGACTTCTGATTGCCCAACGCCAACTTCAATTGCTGGAGTCGCTGGCCAGTGAGAACAGCCGTTTGCTTGCCTTAGGGGCAGCCTCTCAGGTTATCCAAGGTGAAGTGTTGCCGGCAGAAATTATTAATGTCTCTCCCGATCCCTATTCGAAGCGCGTTCTGATCAACAAAGGCGCTCGCGATAAGGTCTATACTGGGCAGGCTCTGTTAGATGCCAATGGGCTTATGGGGCAGGTAGATGAAGTGCTGCCTTTTACCAGTTGGGTACTGCTTATCACCGACTTCCATCACGTTACTCCGGTCGAAATCAATCGCAACGGCGAGCGCGCATTGGCCCGCGGCAGCCGAACCACGGCGACAGAACTAGAGCTTGAGTACGTCACTCAGACCCAAGACATGGTGGCGGGCGACATTTTAGTCAGTTCCGGGATGGGCCAGAAGTACCCCAAAAACTACCCTGTTGCTGAAGTCACTAGTGTGTACGCCGACCCTGGTCAGGATTTCGCAACCATAAAAGCCAGGCCGCTGGCGCAGCTTGCGAGTACTCGACATGTGATGCTGGTTTTTCCTGACGGCCCCACAGTAGCAGCCACTGCGGAAACTGACGAGGTGATGGTAGCCCCGGTTGATGAGAGCAATTCAGCAGATCCCGCTGCCGCAGCCAGTCTGCCCCAAGGCACACCATGAGCCGGAATGCCCACGGGCTGTGGGTGGTGGCGCTGAGTTTTGTCCTGGCCTACCTGCTAGCGGTTATCCCGCTGCCCCAGTGGGCAATGAACTATCGGCCCGAATGGGTGCCTATGGTGTTGATTTACTGGGTAATGGCCTTGCCCTATCGAGTTGGCATTGGCTCAGCTTGGGTCGCCGGGCTAATTCTTGACGTCCTGGAGGGCTCGATACTGGGGCTCAACGCCTTATCGTTGGTGATCATTGCCTATGTGACATTGAGTCTGCATCAGCGACTGCGGATGTTTTCCTCACTGCAGCAAAGCGGTTTGGTGTTAGCTCTGGTGGGCTTAAATTTAATGCTCTGTCATTGGCTACAAATTATGACCCAGCAAACTATCTCCTCCAATCTCATGTTTTTGATGGCGGCGTTAACCAGTGCGGTAATTTGGCCCACCTTGTTTCATCTTCTGCGCCAGATCAGGCGCAGCTTTGCCGTTCGTTAGATGGTTATAGCAGTCAAAACAATGCCATCACCCCCCTTAGTTTTAGCCTCAGCTTCCCCACGGCGCAGTGAGTTACTCGCTCAGCTTGGGGTTGCTTTTGTAGTCCAAGCGCAAGATATCGATGAATCAGTTCGACCGGCTGAATCGCCGCAAACTTATGTAGAGCGTTTGGCTAGGGAGAAAGCTGCCCAGGCAATCGCTCATAGTGCTGCCGGCGCGGTGATTCTTGCGGCAGACACCACCGTCGTTGCTGGTGCGCAAATTTTAGGCAAGCCGGAAAGCCTAGGCGAAGGCTTGGACATGATTAAGCAGCTGTCGGCTTGTGAGCATAAAGTTTTAACCGGCGTTGCGGTTGGCGATCGCACTAGGCTATTGAGTCAGGTTGTAGAAACTAAGGTGAGATTTCGCCCTATTTCAGACGCGGAGGCGCTGCGCTACTGGCATACCGGTGAGCCCCTTGGCAAAGCCGGTGGCTATGGTATCCAAGGCTTTGCGGCGGCATTCGTCGAAAGCTTAAGCGGCAGTCATTCCAACGTTGTCGGCCTGCCTTTGTTTGAAGTGGCTAAGCTGCTTGAGGGTTTCGGTATTCCCATTTGGGAAACGGCAGGAGAGTCCCCGTGAGCGAAGAGATTTTGATCAATGTAACCAGTGCTGAGACCCGCGTGGCGCTGATTGAAAATGGCCTGCTGCAAGAAATTTTCATCGAACGCAATAGCAACAAAGGCCATGTGGGCGACGTTTTTCGCGGCAAGGTTATCCGAGTAATGCCCGGTATGGAGGCTGCGTTTGTTGATATAGGGCTGGAAAAAGCCGCCTTTATTCATGTGTCTGATATTGCGCGCTTAGACCCCAACGGGTTTGAAATAAGGGACGAGGACGATAAGCCCATTGATGAGCTGGTCAGAGAAGGGCAGTACCTTATCGTGCAGGTGGCTAAAGATGCCATGAGCACCAAAGGAGCTAGGTTAACCACTCACCTGACCTTGCCCTCGAGAAATCTGGTGTATTTGCCTCGGAGTAATCACATCGGCGTGTCAGCTAGGTTAGACAATGAGGAGATTAGGCAGGGGCTGCTAACTCAGTTAACTGACTGCCTAGAGCAAGACCAGTGGCCAAACCGCGGTGGATTTATTATCCGAACCGCCGCGGAAGGATCAATAGCATCAGAGTTTATGGAAGACCTCCGATTTCTTAAGCGCCTCTGGCACAAGGTAGAGCAGCGGATCAAGCGTGACGATGGCATTAAACCTCTCTACCGGGAAATGCCGCTTTACATGCGAACTATCAGAGACCTGATAACGCCGCAAGTTGAGAAAATAAGAATCGATAGCGTGCGCTCCTATGATGAGATCATGCAGTTCTTAGCAGACTTTGTGCCCGAGCTTAAAACTTCAATCGAAGTTTATCAGGGGTCGCGGCCTATTTTTGATGTTTATGGGGTTGAAGATGAGATTGATAGAGCTTTAGGTCGACAGGTAAAACTAAAATCTGGCGGCGATCTTATTATTGATCAAACTGAAGCTATGACCACGGTCGACGTCAATACTGGGGGCTATATCGGTAGTCGGAATCATGCCGAAACTATTCTAAAAACTAATCTTGAGGCTGCTACCGCGATCGCGCGTCAGCTGCGCGTGCGTAATTTAGGTGGCATCATTATTGTTGATTTTATCGACATGATTGATCCAGAGCACCAGCGCCAAGTCCACAGAACCTTTGCCAAGGCTTTGGAAAAAGACAGGGCCAAAACGGCGATCACTGCCATCTCTGAACTTGGGCTAGTTGAGATGACGCGAAAAAGGACGCGTGAAAGCCTGGGTCAAATTCTGCACAGTGATTGCCCTGTGTGTCAGGGCAGGGGCAAGTTAAAGTCGGCTGAAACGGTCTGTTTTGAAATCTTCAGGGAGATTCTTCGAATAGCCAAAGCCTATGACAACGCGGTCCTGTTGGTGATGGCCTCGCAAATAGTAGTTGACCGATTGCTGGACGAAGAGTCCGGCACTCTCGCTGAACTGGAGGATTTAGTCGCCAAAACGGTCAAATTCGAAGTCGAACCTATGTATACTCAAGAACAGTTTGACGTTGTCCTTTATTAGTGAAGACTTGGTTTTTAAGGGAGTGTTCACAATACCCAGGTAAACTTGTTAAACCGCTGGCATGCCAGCATTCAATTAGCCCCCTGTTTTTCCATTGAGCCACTGGGTTGTATTAAACATGCTTGCCAAAGCGCTTAAGAAAATACGCCAGCAGCTATCCCTGTTCATTATGGTGGTGATCGTGCTGCTTGCAGCCTATGTCAGTATCGGCCGTCAGTTCATGCCTGCCGTCGCTGGCTACACCCAGTTTTTTGAAGAACAAATATCCGCTTTGACCGGAGTGCCGGTTCGCATCGAGGCACTCACAGGCAGTTTTAAAGGCTTTAATCCAGCGCTCACCATTAGCGGCCTGCGGCTGCGCGTCGCCGGCCCAGATTCTGTAGGCCCAGATTTAGAAGCTATTTATTTTGAGTCCGCGCAAATTATTATCGATGTACCTCGGAGCATTTGGCGGCGGCAGTGGGTTTTAGAAGACTTCTCGGTAGAAAACCTTGAGGTAAACTTAGAGCAGAATTCAGACGGTGGCTGGCAGCTGCAGGGCATTAATCTGCGCAGTAGGGACGGCATCGAGCTAGCTAAAGTCTATCAGTCGTTTCTGAGCATTTCTCGCCTAGATATGGCAAACGTCATTCTGAACGTGCAAACCAATAGCGGCGATCGCTATCGCTTCAACAACGGCACGGCCTCTATTCGCAATCAAGATCAGACTCACTATTTGACCCTTAGTGCATTTCCTCAAAACAGCCGGGCTGCAATCTCTGCATCGCTAGAAGTTGAAGGCCAGCGCTTGGCCCAGATGTCGGGCCGAGTCCATGTTGAAATCCCGGTGGGAAACTACAGCGAGATTGCAGCCAATCAATATGGCAGCAACTTTACCGTTTTAGAGTTGGTGGGTGGCGGCGAAGTCTGGGCGAATTTGAATTCCGGTAAAGTGACAGATCTAGTGGTTCAGCCCCAAGTTTCTCGGCTGGTGTTCAAAGGGCCTTATTCTAGCGGCACTGCGCTGCAGCAAATCAATGGCCTGATCAAGCTTGACTTGAGTGAGGATTCAATTCAGGTCGACATGTCAAACATGTATTTGTCTTGGTCGGGTATTAACTGGTTGGATTTTCACGCCTCAATGGAAATAGCCACAGATTCAAGCCTAGACTTTTTTGCTGATGAATTGAATATAAACATGTTAGCAGGGGTTGCAGCTAACAGCGGTTTGATCGACGCCGACGCAAAAATGCAGTTGGAAGCCTATGCACCCAAAGGCTTGTTAAGAAACTTTAAGCTATCCACGGCTATGGGTGAAGCAAACCTGCAGTCACTCAATCTAGTATCAAATATCGCCAATGGGAAAGTGAGCTCCGTAGCGGGGTCGCCAAATATTTCGGGTATAGACGGTTATGTTGAGCTGAATTTCGACAGTCAAACTAAGCTGATCAAAGGCTTGGCCGAGGTGGAGTCACAGAAATTTAGTATTAACATTCCAAATGTGTTTACCTCCGATTGGAATTATTCCTATGCCAATGGGGCGCTGGATTTTTTAGTTGATTTGAATGACGGCCAAGAGATTAGCTTGGTGAGTTCTGTTGTGGTCGCTGAGTCGGAGGCGGTGGACGCCAACGTGAAGTTTGCTTCCTATTTGCGAAGGTATCCTGATGGGCGACGAGAATCCGAGTTGGAGCTGTTTGTCGGTTCTAGCCGAATGGATGCGTCGCGGAAATCACTTTACCTGCCCGATGGAACAAATGTTGATGATGCACTGCGTAGCAGCATGAATTGGGTCAATGCAGCGGTGCTTGGCGGTGATATCGCCAGCGCAGGTGTTTTGTACCGGGGGTCCACGGTGCAGGGTGCTCCCGCATCGAGTAAAACCTTTCAAAGTTTTTTTGAATTGACCAATGGCGACATGGTGTTCAGTGAGCAGTGGCCGGCGCTTTCTGAGTTGTCAGCCTATGTCTATACCGATAATAACGAGATAGATGTCGCAGTGGCTAATGCCCAATCGATGGGCTTGGTGTTGGAAAATGCATCTGGCACTATCCGGCGCAACGAAACAGGGGAGAATTGGCTGCGTATTCAGGGCTTAGCTACCGGGGCCACGGCGGCGGGTTTCGATTACCTGCAAAATGCGGCGGTTGGTGAGCAGATTAAGGCTGCCTTTGCTGGTTGGGGTGCCAGTGGCAATTTGACTGCGAAGGTGGCGGTTGACATCCCCCTAAGCGACATTAGCAGTGGCACTGATGTTCGGATAGAACTTGGGCTATCCGAAAATGATTTAACCATTCCCGAATATGGCTTATCTGTAGAGCAAGTTGCTGGCACGGTCATCTTTGATACTAGAACCGGGGTCGAACCCACCCAACTAACCGGCAGGCTATTCGCTAACCCGGTTGCGATAGCGTTGTCTTCGTCGCTCAGAGGTGAGGAACTCGAAACTATTCTAGTTGATGCCCAGGGTTCGGCTACACCGCAGCAACTGATTGAATGGCCGCTACAGAGTGATTTTGTCAGCAACATTTTAGGCTATGCCCAGGGCGAAATAGCCTTTGATTCGCGGCTTAAATTAGAGCAAGCCGCCGTTACCGATCGGCCTAGCTCTTTAAGCATAAGCAGTAATTTGCAGGGGGCCAAGTTGACGCTGCCTGAGCCGTTTGCGAAAGATTTCACACAGCAAATGCCGCTTTCACTAGATATCGAGTTCAGTGAAAAGCAAAAAATCTCTGGCAGCTTTGCAGGCAATTTGGGCTTTGATTTAAATTTGGCCGAGGGAGTCATTAATGACGGGATTGTATACCTCAGCGAATCTCAGACTAGTTTGGCGAACCTGACCGCCAGCCCCACTAAGGGAGTGGCCGTTGTCGGCGATCTAGCCTATCTGAAATTGGAACAATGGACTGACTTTCTAGATGGCTTTGGTGGCCAAACCTCTCGCAATGAGCTGGATTCGATGATTGCATTCGTTGACCTGCAGCTGGCAGCGTTGGAGCTGTATGAGCAGTTATTGCCAGACGTGGCGGTGAGGATAGAGCTTCATCCCGTGTTGTCGTCCTGGTCCGTGACATTAACCAGCGACAGCATTCTTGGCCAAGTGGATATTCCCTTCAGCGACGACGACTATTTATTGCTGGATCTCGAGTACTTGAGATTGCCCGCAGATGAAGATGATTTGGCATTGACAGAGGACGCTGCCAACCAAGACCTTGATCCCCAAGAAGCCACAGATCCCTTGCTAAACATTGATCCGCGAACCTTGCCCAAGATGATTTTTTCAACTGGCGATTTCAGCATTGGAGAGAGTCAATATGGCAGTTGGCAGTTTCGTTTAGACCCTTCTTCTAGCGGCGCCGAGCTTAGTGATCTAGGGTTTAATTTTCGAGGGCTGCGCCTTGAATTGCCTGAGGAGAGCCCGCCAGACCCTCAAGGGGCTTCTTTGCCAGAGCCGCATTTCTCGTGGACATTTGATGGTGTCAGCCATCGCAGTGAATTAGCTGGATTGATTCAAGCGAACAATATGGCTGATGTGCTAAGAGCCAATGGCTTGGCGGCGGTGTTTGAAAGCAGCCAAGCGAGCTTTGTCACAGATATCCAATGGCCCGGTTCCCCCGCTTTCTTTGCAGCATCTTCCCTGAGTGGCTCGATAGACATGAATATTGAGAATGGTCGCTTTCTGCAAAATGCTGGGGGCAATGGCGCGTTAAAGCTCATCAGTATTATCAATTTCGATGCCATCATGAGACGGCTAAGGTTTAGTGACGACTTGCTGCGTCGTGGTTTGGCTTACGATGAAATCACCGCGAATTTCAAGTTGGACAACGGTCAAGTTGCGATTCAGGATCGCTTGGTGATCTCCGGCCCATCTAGTCTGTATCAGATAACCGGTGATTTGGACTTAGCCCAAGAGACGATTGACGGCGAGCTCTATGTGACTTTGCCGGTGAGCAGAAATATTCCTTGGATTGGCGTACTCACGGCTAATATCCCGTTGGCGGTGGGAGCCTATTTATTCGATCGAATTTTCGGTGATCAGGTGAATAGCCTGACTAGCGCAGTGTATACATTGGAAGGATCGTGGGAAGGTCTTGAGCCCGAATTCAAGCAGGCATTTGGCGCGCCAGCAGAGCCGGCGGCAAATTAATTTTATAGCTTTACCAAGCCCACTCATTGGAGTCGCCGTCCTGGCAAGAACTTGGGATGTACGGTGTTCTTAACTCGTCATTGAAAAGGTTGGCGGTGCAGCGGGCAGAGATAGAGCCATCGCCATTAAGCCGAATCTGCAGGTGCAACCCAATGTCTGTATTGTTCCACTCTGGCTTGCGCTGAGCACGCAGCGCTAAAACTCGATGGGGGCCTTTGATTTGATATTCGATTCGATCCCACATTTCGTGTTCTTGACCAAATAAAGTGGCGTAATTGTAAAACGGCCCGCCAAACACTTGCCCATCGGCAGCAGGGGCTGCAGGAATCGTTGTCGCTAAATTTCCAGTGTCATAGAATTCAGTTTCCACCCGGCGCCTTAGCTCGCCCAGCAGAGTTACGCCCTCAGTGACTCTTGCCTTTATGGTGTATTGAATCATATAGGGAATAGCAACGCTGGCTAACACGCCAATGATGGCAAGGGTAGAGAGTAGCTCTATGAGCGTAAACCCTTGGCTGCGTCGGTTGTTTTGCTGTGGTCTCATCGGATTAGCTCCGGTACGGGGTTCTTTTTACTAACCACTATCTCGGAGTACCCCAAGCGTTGCGGCTCGGGGTGGCGAACGATAATGTCGTCACTAGTGCGAGTTACCACATGAGCGAGAGTGGTGCCAGCACAGTTGTGGCTAGTGTTTGGCGCGCGATCTTGTTTCACCAGTTCTGCAATTTGCCAAAACTTGGCGACGCAGCTTTCCAGCTCAATTCGTCTTTGTTCTTGGTTGATAATTTCTTGGGCATTGAGTACGGCGCCCGTGCCGAGCGAGCCGGTAATTTGAAATGCAATGAAGACACAGCTAAGGATAACCACGGCCATGTGGACCTTTTCGGAGGTGCCAGGGTTTTCACCGCGTCGCGCCAGTCCGTCGCTTCTTTTTTGTGCATTGGGAATGTCCTCGGCGGACATGGCATCTAGGGTTGAATTGCCTGCAGGTTTAGTCTTGGCCTGAACTTTTGTGCTTAGCTCGGCGAAATTCGAACAGGACTCGCAGTAGGTGCCTGAGTCTGTAAATTTTGCGCAGATACCGCACAGTGGCAGGCTGCATTTCGAACACAGGGCCGCGGCATCAACATTGGGGTGATATTCACACTTTAAAATGGGGTGCTCCAAGCCATGTTTTATGGGTTGCGTCCAAGCGCGTAGATGACCATGAATACTAAGCTGCTGAGTATTCTCTCAAAGCCGAGAAGTATATAGATTGATTTAAATTGTTGATACCCAGCGGCGAAAATTTCAGTCGAAATTGGGCAAAAACTTGATGGGCTTCGCACTGCCTAGCTGCCAGTTCTAGATAGTGTCCTATTCAAGCCTGACCCGATTTGCAGCCTAGCCCGCTAAGCCGATGCAGCTAAGGCGCTTAAAAAGCCAGCAACTAACACACGGGCTTTTCAGTGTGTTTGTGGGGAGCACCTGCAAGCGCTGGGGTTTTTAGAGATTTGGCCACGGCGCTGCGTTGCCGCCGGCTTGCTTGGCCTTGGGTTCTTGCCTTATGATTTGCCGCGCGGTCATATTGCGGTAAGAGTGCGGCAATAGTGTAGTAATAATGGGGTAAAAATTATCAACAAGAGTCTTTTAAGTAACTCAGTCGCCGCTGGGCTGGTCGTTAGCAGCTATTTAGTGCCCGCGCCTTATCAGCCCTATGTGCTGAACACCGGTCTGTTCGCTCTGTCCGGCGGCGTGACCAACTGGCTGGCAATACATATGCTGTTTGAGCGAGTGCCGGGGCTCTATGGGTCTGGGGTGATTCAGCTTAGATTTGAAGAGTTCAAGCTCGGAATCAGAGAACTTATCATGGAGCAGTTCTTCGATAAGGCTGATTTGAGCGCTTTTCTAGGTGATGTATCTTCTAGCTCCGACAAGATAAAAGCACAAATCCACCAAATCATCGATGAGCTGGATCTAGACGAAGCTTTCGAATCTCTCTTGGATGTCATTATGAGCTCCTCCTTCAGCGGCATGCTGGGCATGATAGGAGGGAGGGAGGCCCTTTCTTCCTTGAAGCAGCCCTTTATCGAGAAAATGAAGGCTTATTTCACGGCCCATTTTGCCAGCGACGACTTTGAAGAACGATTAGGCAGCGCTGTTAAAAATGTCATGGAAGACTCTGAAATCAGGTCTAAGTTGGAAGCCCTTATTGATGACCGGCTAAATCAGATGACGCCGCAGATGGTTAAAGTGATCGTGCAGGCCATGATTCGAAAGCACCTGGGTTGGTTGGTCGTATGGGGTTGTGCGTTTGGCGGCCTAATAGGGCTGGCCGTCACGCTGTTCAATGGTGGCTAAAACGGCGGCTGTACACAAAGCTAAAATTCACAAGATTTTACTTGACTTAGCATTCTATTAGCCGGCGGGTCGGAATTATAAAATGATCCTTTACTTATTGCGAACCTTGTCTATGCTTGAGTTGCCGCGTAAAGGGTGGGTTCGCTCTACTTGGATTTATTGGCATACTCTTAAGTGATCAATCAGTCAAGGTAATAAAATGGGTAAAAACCTGCAAACTATAAGCATATTGCGGGTGTAAATTCTAATCCCTTGTAATACAATAGCGCCCTCTCAAATTTGGCCCCCCTGTAAAAAACGCGCTTTTGGCAATTAGTGGGAGCTGGGTTTTCAATTCACAATCGCAAACCGAAAATGGTACTGAGACAGAAATATGGCACGACCAGTTGAATTTGATGAAACTAAAGTATTAACCAATGCGATGGAGCAATTCTGGAAAGAAGGCTTCGAAGCGAGTTCTGTTCAAAAGCTGCTTGATTGCACAGGCATCAATAGGGGTACTCTTTATAACTCTTTTGGTGACAAAGACACGTTCTTTAAGTCTTGTGTGGATCAATACAATCTGCTGACCGAAAAGTATATCGCCGCCTCTTTGGGGAACGAGAAATTGAATGCGTGGGATGCGATAGCTGCGTATTTTGATGAGGCAGTAGTGAACGCACCAAGCAAGCACCGCGCTATGGGCTGTCTATTGGTAAACTCACTGTGTGAAAGCGTCAACTACGACAAAGAAATCAAAAAGGTTATCAAAGCCTCGTTGGCGACAATCCGCAAAGCCTTGCTTGTTCGCCTCAAAGATGCCCACAAAAAAGGCAAAGTGAAGAAGGGCATATCGGCAGAGTTTGCCGCCGATGTATTGATGAATAGTTTGCATGGTGTTCGGGTCAATTCCCGCGATGGCAAAAACGCCAAACAGCTGAATGAGCTCATCACCTTCACCATAGCCTCATTGAAAAAGTAATAAATTCAATAGGTTAGAAGTGTATCTTGGGTGTTGCTACACCTTTAAAGGGAAGCCAAGGCTTCCCTTTTTTATGGGCATTATTTGCAGATTTGGCAGTTAACAGCAGTTGCTTCTATTGCGATGCTTGATATACTCTGATGCAAATTACGTCAGAGCCATAGGGTTTGGGTTTGGCATTTTAGAAACACGTTCTCAGGCGGCGCTTTAGCCTTAGACAGCACCACATCAAGGCACAATAATGAAGAAAATTTCTGGAAAGCGTAGCGAAGACGACGCGAAAATTGACCTCACGCCAATGCTGGACGTGGTGTTTATCCTGCTCATCTTTTTTGTAGTAACGGCAACATTCCTGTCTGAAACCGCTATCAGCGCAGCCAGCAGCGATAACAACGATCAGCCACCACCGCCTGAAGATGATGCGCCAAAAAATATTCTGTTTGAAATTGATGCCAACAACTCAATCATTCTTAACGGCAACCCAAGGCCGATTATTCAGACTCAAATACGTTCAAACATTGACCAGCTAAAGGCTGAGAACCCTGCGGCGTCAGTGATTATTCAGCCGAACCGTGCGTCTAGTGTGTCTGCACTGGTCATGATTATGGATGCAGCTCGGCAAGCCGGTATGGCTAATATTTCCATCGTCGAACCTAAGTAATTTTTTGCCTGAACAAAACGCACTTTCGCAAGAGGGTGCGTTTTTTGTTTGGGTAAAAGAAAACCTCCCAACTCAACGGTTTTAGAAATATCTAGCTATGAAAAATCGATGGGACCCCCACAAAGCTTCCGAGCTTGAGCATCAAGGCGCGCTAGCGCTAAGAGTGTACAGCTCCCAACTACTGGGCTGCGATGCAGATCTAGTGCTGCATGGGGGTGGCAACACCTCGGTTAAAAGCACTGTACAAAATGTATTTGGCGACCAACAGCGAGTGCTGTTCGTCAAAGGCTCTGGCTGGGATCTGAAAACCATTGAAGCCCAAGGGTTTCCCCCTGTTGATTTGGATTACCTGTTAAGGTTGAGCCAGCTTAGTACCCTGTCCGACAGTGACATGATGAAGCACCTGCGCCTAGCCTTGCTCGACCCCTTGGCTCCAACGCCTTCCGTTGAAGCTATTTTGCATGCCCTGATACCCCATAACTATGTCGATCATACCCATGCCGATGCGGTTGTTGCTATTAGCAACAGCCCCACTGGGGCGGCTCTTTTGAGTGAGCTCTATGGTGATGAGGTGCTGGTGCTGCCCTATATTATGCCGGGTTTTGTGCTAGCTAAGCAGGTTGCTCAGTTTACTGCCGGCGTTGATTGGAGCAGGCTTAAGGGCATTGTCTTGCTACACCACGGTATTTTTACGTTTGCCGATGAGGCGAAGACCAGTTATGACACTATGATCGAACTGGTCGATAAGGCAGAGCAGTTTTTGGCGCTCAAGCTTCCAAAGGCAAAGCTGGCGGCAGCAAGCTATGAGCCTAGCACTTCCGATGCTATTGCACTGAGCCAACTACGGTCAAAGGCGGGTGAGATGTTTGGCGGTGCAGTGCAGCTAAGGCTGGATAGCGCACGCAGTGCAGTTGGCTTCGCCGGTTTGCCCCATGTTGATGATCTGGCAACCCGAGGGCCTTTAACTCCCGACCATACGCTACACACCAAGGCATTTGCCGCTATTTTTGACGATGATTTGACGCAAGGTCTTACGCATTTTTCAAAGCGCTATGCTCAGTACTTTGCCAGCCATGCCAATGACGCCCATCAGTGTCTGGATAAAATGCCTCGCTATGGCGTGTGGCGAGACAAAGGCCTTATCTACTTAGGGGCGAACGCCAAACGGGTTGAGATCGTTAAAGACATTGTCAGTCACACTGTTAAATCCATACAGATGAGCGAGGCTTTAGGGGGCTGGCAAGCCTTGCCCCTGAATGATCTGTTTGATGTGGAATACTGGGAATTGGAACAAGCCAAGTTAAAAACAGCCGCAAGCAGGGCACAGTTTGATGGCAAGGTTGCGGTTGTCACTGGCGCCGCCTCAGGCATCGGCGCAGCCTGCGCCCAATTGTTGTTAAGCCAAGGTGCGGCTGTGATTGGGCTTGATATAATCTTGGCGGATAAAATTGCCTCAGATAATCCGGCCTATCTGCCGCTGCAGTGCGATGTCACAGACAGCGAGGCGCTGGTGCAAACCCTTACCCAAGGGGTGCTGAGGTTTGGTGGCATCGATATGTTAGTGAGCAACGCAGGGTCGTTTCCGGAAAGTGCAACCATTGATCAGCTAGACGACGTCCAGTGGGAAAAGTCCCTAGCCGTCAACCTGACCTCCCACATGAAAGTATTGCGCAGCGCGCTGCCTTATTTGAAGAATGGATTTGATCCTGCTGTGGTAATTATAGGCTCTAAGAATGTGCCGGCACCCGGGCCCGGCGCCGGCGCTTATTCCGCCGCGAAAGCGGGATTGACCCAGTTGGCTAGAGTCGCCGCTCTTGAGTTGGGGGAGTTTGGCATTCGAGTAAATACGCTGCATCCCAACGCGGTTTACGACACCGGCATTTGGAGCGATGGGGTGCTTGCACAGCGAGCGCAGCACTACGGCGTGAGTATTGCCGACTATAAAACCAACAACGTGCTTGGGGTTGAACTTTGTTCTATGGATGTGGCTATGGCTGTAAGCCAGCTGTTGGGGCCGTGTTTTTCTAAAACCACAGGCGCGCAAATAGCCGTTGATGGCGGCAATGAACGTGTCATTTGAAGTGCCCCTATGAAGGTTGACGGTAAAGACTATCGCAGTATTTGGTTCGAGTGCGAAACCCTCTCGGTCAAGTGTATCGATCAAACCCAATTGCCCCATGAATTTGTAGTCCTTACCCTAAACGATCTGGCGTCTGCCTGTGAGGCAATTTCGACCATGCAGGTGCGAGGCGCGCCGCTGATTGGTGTGACCGCCGCTTACGGCATGTATCTGGCGCTGCGAGATGATCCCGGCAGCTATGACCTAGCCAGAGCGCGACTACTAGCGACCAGGCCGACGGCAGTCAACCTGCAGTGGGCACTGGAGCAAGTGGATAGGCAGTGCGCCGGGCTTAGCGGCGCAGCACTTGTGCAGCAAGCGTTAGCCACGGCCCAGCGGTTAGCTGAAGCAGATGTCAGCATCTGCGCGTCAATCGGCGAGTTTGGAGCCGCGGTGTTTGAAAAAATTTGGCGCGCAAAATCCGATCAAGGGCCTTTAAATGTGCTTACTCACTGCAACGCGGGTTGGCTTGCAACGGTGGATTGGGGGACGGCACTTGCCGTGATTTACAAAACGGCGGCCCGCGGTATTCCGCTTCACGTGTGGGTTGATGAAACCAGACCCCGCAACCAAGGCGCCGCATTGACCTGCTGGGAACTCACCCAGCACGGCATCCCAAATACTCTGATTGTCGATAATGCGGGTGGCCATCTTATGCAGCACTCACAGGTTGATGTTTGCATTGTTGGTAGCGATCGCACCACCGCCAGCGGAGATGTGTGCAATAAAGTGGGCAGCTATTTAAAAGCCTTGGCTGCATTTGACAATCGGGTGCCTTTTTATGCCGCCGTGCCGGTATCCACTATCGACTTTGCCATGAGCGACGGCTTGGCGGAAATTCCTATCGAGTTACGCTCTCCTGAAGAGGTCACGCATATGACCGGGATTAATGAGCAGGGCGTGCGCACAACTATTCAGCTGAGCCATAAAGACGTGGTTGCCCACAATATAGGTTTTGACGTGACCCCTGCCAGACTGGTGACAGGTATTATTACTGAGCGCGGCGTTTACCAAGCCAGTTACCAATCCCTGCAGGCTTTGCAGGTTCCAGTGGCCCAGTTGCTTAGCCCGGCGGCCAGCTGAGGCAGCGGCCACCAAGAATATGCAAATGCAGGTGAAACACGGTTTGGCCACCATCGGCTCCGGTGTTAATCACGTAGCGAAAACCGTTTTCAGTCAGTTTCAGCTTCTGGGCAATGTGATTGGCGCGCAGCAACAGTTTGCCCATTAGCGCCTCATCGTCAGCGTCGGCTGCCGTGATATCACAAAGGTGTTTTTTAGGAATGACTAAGACGTGGCTTGGTGCAGCGGGATTAATATCGTAAAAGCCGTAGAACTCATCGTCGCTGTAGACTTCTTGCGACGGGATATCGCCATTAACGATCTTACAAAATAAACAATCTTCGCTCATCATTCTCTCCTTTCGACGTTAGAAACTGTACGCCATTAACTGCACCTGAACAGGTTTGACGATTGATAATTCGCCAAATAACACCTTACTTAACCTTCTTGGGTGGCTTACAATGATGACAGGATTAACCACTAGCTCCAACTTACTATGAAAATTAAGCGCTACCTTTGCCTATTTTTTGTTAGCTTTTTTACTTTCTCGGTGGCGTCGGCTCAGGAAGATGTGCCGCGGTTTGGTTACAAGGTTTTGCAAACCTATCCCCACAATATTAATTCATTTACTCAAGGCTTGGTGTTTCGTGATGGCTATCTGTTTGAGGGCACTGGCAAGAATGGTGAGTCTAGCCTCAGTCAGCTAAACCTTGAGGATGGCAGTGTGCTGCAGTCCACTGCGCTAAATCGGCGTTATTTTGGTGAGGGGATTGAGATTGTTGGCGACAAAATCTATCAGCTGACATGGCGCAGCAATATGGTGTTCGTTTACGACAAAAACAGTTTTGAACCCATTGGAAATCACTACAATGCCAGCGAAGGTTGGGGGCTCGCCTATGACGGTGAGCATTTAATCCTAAGCGACGGCACGGCGACACTGCAGTTCATGAATCCGGAGACCTTTGCTCCCCAGCGCAAAGTGCAGGTCACACTAAACGGCAATCCGATCATCTATCTGAATGAACTGGAATACATCAACGGCCAGATATGGGCCAATGTTTGGCAAACCGACTATATAGTCCGCATTGATCCAGCATCAGGCAATGTTGTTTCCCTCATCGATATGACCGGCTTGTCTGCCCAGACGCAGCTGGGCAGTAGTGAAGCAGTATTGAATGGCATTGCATGGGACGAGGCGGGGCAGCGTTTATTCGTGACCGGCAAGCACTGGTCAAATTTATTTGAGATAGAGTTAGTAGAACCCTAAGCCATGTGGAAGCAAGTTGAGATTAGACTCACTGCCCAGAAACGGGGGTTCCACTTAATCACCGCTGAGCTGCTGCACCAGCTGCCCGATCTGGCGTCTATTGATATCGGTCTTGCGCATTTCTTTCTTCAGCATACTTCAGCCTCAATTAGCATTAATGAAAATGCTGACCCTTCCGTCAGAATTGATATGGAATCCCATTTCAATGTCCTTGCGCCAGAAAATGCCCCTTATTATTTGCATCTAGATGAAGGTCCAGATGACATGCCGGCACATATTAAGGCCGCCATATGTGGAGTCCAGCTTAGCGTGCCGATTCGAGCCGGCAAACTTGCGCTAGGCACCTGGCAGGGCATTTACTTGGGTGAACACCGCGACCAAGGGGGAAGCCGAAAAGTAATCGTGACCTTGCAGGGTGAGTGCGAGTGAGAAATTCCGGCCACTTAAAGCAGTTATTGAAGCTCTCGCTATTTCTTGGTTTGTCCAGTTTGCTCATTTCATGTGAGACGGTAAGTTATTACTCTCAGGCTGCCAGGGGCCAGTTGCACATCCTGACTTCGCGCCAAGCGATAGCTGATTTATTGGCAGACGCAAGCATCGACAATGAGTTGAAGCAAAAGCTGCGCCTGGCTACTGCGCTAAAAGAATTTGCGGTAAATGAATTGGGCCTTCCCGCCACAGCAAACTTCGATACTTATGTCGAGCTCGAGAGGGATCACGTAGTATGGAACGTGTTTGCGACACCTGAATTTTCTCTCAATCCAGTGAACTGGTGCTATCCAATCGCCGGCTGTGTTTCTTACCGCGGGTATTTCGATGAAGCCAATGCGCAGCGTTACGCCAACAAGCTGGAGCAGGAAGGTTACGATGTGTATACCGGTGGCGTAGATGCTTACTCAACCTTGGGTTGGTTTGATGATCCATTGCTAAGCACGGTAATGGATCGAGCTGACTATCAGTTAGCCGGATTGATATTTCATGAGCTAGCCCATCAAGTGGTTTATCTAAAGGGCGATACTACATTTAACGAAAGTTTCGCGACCGCGGTTGAGCGCGAAGGGGTGAAGCGCTGGCTGCGCAGCATTGAGAAAACCGAGTTACTTAGCAGCGCGCAGCAAGACCAAGCAAGGCAAGCTGAATTTTTGCAATTGGTCCTGCGCTATCAAGAGCGCTTCGATGCCCTTTATGCCCAGCAATTACCGGATGCCCAAAAGCGCATCGCCAAGATAGAACTGCAGGGGGCACTGCGCACAGAATACGAGCAGATAAAAAACGCTTGGCAAGGCTACTCGGGCTACGATAGCTGGATATACAGTTCACTGAATAATGCGCAGCTTTCAACGGTCGCTTCCTACAACACTCTGGTTCCTTTTTTTAGTAAGGAGTTAGAAAGCGTGGACGGTAATTTGCCGGCTTTTTATGGATTGGTTGCTGAGCTGGCGTCGATGGAGGCGCCGCTGCGTCAACAGTTAATTGACACTGCTGCTGTGCGTGAGTAATTGCTTTTAACGGCCTAGGCGCCGCTTGGTTGCGTCGACTAAGTCTTGATAAAATTTTGATTCAGGGTCTTTTAACGCGGCCGCCTCATAAGCGCTTAGCGCCTCTTCATAACGATTTTCTTGTTCCAAAATTCGGCCTAAGGATCGGTCCAAAAAGCCATTGCTAGGCATCACTTCGATACCTGCCCTATAGATACTAATGGCTTTATCGGCCTGGCCAGCGTTGTTATAGGTGTTGGCCATGACGTGAACCTGAGAATCATTGCTGGGATTGAGCGCGATTGCGCGTAAATCATAGCCAATTGATTCGTCGAAGTTACCGTCCTGACGCTCCATTTCGCCGACCATAGCGACCGCCGCAATAAGGCCAGCCGTGGTTTGTTGTTGCAGAGCGATAAAGCGTTTAATCAGCGGTTTGGCTTCATCAAAGCGTTCAAGAAAATAGTAGGTATTTGCTAGGTTTCTAATTGCCTCTACTAGGCTGGGGTCAGCGCTAATTGCCTTGCGGTACTCGTCGATCGCATCGTCATAACGCTCGAGATTGCTATAGGTATTGCCGCGGCGCAGCAGTTTTTGCGCTAGTTGGGCATCAATGGTGGGGCCAACTCGCTCTAGGCTCAGGTTGCCATAGCGCTCTAGTGCTGAATTATTGTCTTGTGCATAAACAGCGCTGCTGCTTGCACACAGCACACAGGCGAAACAAAGTTGGATGTTGCTGAAAGCTTTCATGATGTTGGTCAGATACCTTAATTGGTGAGCGGGAGGCTGTTTTCAACGATGTTGCAGACTATAGCTTAGTCTACTAAGTGACTCCACAGTCAAAGGCTCAAGCCACAATAATTGACGCCTAAGTTAGGCGAACTGTCGGTTTGGGGGCCGCAATAGCGGTGACGGTGCCGATGATTCGAGCGTGGTCATGACCACTTTGCCTAAGCGCCGCCAAACAGACCGCGGCCTGCTCCTGCGGCACGCTGGCGAGCAAGCCACCTGAGGTTTGCGGGTCGAACATGACCTGCAGTAATTGGCTATGGGTTTGAGCTTGGGTGTGTTCTAAGCTTGCAATGACCGAGGCGTTCTCTTGGTGCAGCGAGCTAAAAATGCCGGCTTTGAGACAGTCTATAGCGCCGAGCAGCAGGGGTAATGATTCAAGCTCAATATCGACTTCAGCCTTTGCCGCCTCTAGCATTTCAAGCAGGTGCCCGGCTAAACCAAAGCCGGTTATATCAGTGCAGGCGCTGGCGTTATGGCTGACGAACACTTCACTGGCCAGTTTGTTCGAGCGCAGCATAGAGTCAAACGCCGACTTCATCCACTGATGCTTGGCTTTGAAACGCATGTCGGCAGCTAACAAGGTGCCAGTGCCTAATGGTTTGCTGAGGATTAGCCGATCACCCACTCTCATGCCGCTTTTACCAAGAATACCGGCAGTTGAAAAGCCATTGACGCAGAGACCAAACTGCAGCTCGCTAGATTCAGATGAGTGACCGCCAATGAGCGCACAGTCATTTTCAATCAGCGTTTCGGCACAGCCTTGCATGACTTCTTTTAACTGGCGCCGCATATGAGTTTTGCTGGCATGGGGCAGGCCAATCACGGCAAGGGCTGAGTGGGGCTGCACACCCATGGCATAAATATCACTCAGGCAGTGATTGGTGGCTATTTTGGCAAACAGCCATGGATCATTGGTAAACGCTCGAATCTGATCAATACTTTGTAGCAACAGGCGGTTATCGCCAAGATCGATAATGGCGGCATCTTCAACCCGGCTCGGAGATATCTGCACATCGGGTTTTGTGGCAATCGGCAGTGTCGCCAAAACTTCGTCTAAGATACTGCCGGCAACTTTAGCGCCGCACCCGGCGCATCGCATAGCATGGGCTTTTAGTTCTCGCTCGGTGGCTTTATCGACCAAGCCTGGGGCTATGGCCAGTGACTGCTCCATCTCCGGCAAGTTCGAATATTTGGCTACAAACTGTGAGTCGATGCGATGTTTAAGCGCCCAGACAAGCTTGCCGCCAAAGCACCAACTGCCGCGGCTAGCTACTGCCGATTTATTGCCTAAATTTAGCAGCGCTAGCGCTTGTTTTTGCGGCCGATACTTCAGCAAAGTTTTACCCGTGAGGTAGCGAACCAAGTTGCGAGCTAAAGGCTTGCCTTGCCGTACCGCATAGACTCCTGATTTAGGTCTTGGATGATTTTTTATTGTTGCAGCGTCGCCCGCGATGAAAACGAAAGGATGGCTGGTGGACTGCAGATGATCGTTTACTTCGATAAAGCCATCATCGCTAGGCCCAAGCCCATTCTGAATTGGCCATAAAGGGATACTTGCCCCTGTTGCATACACTGCGCTGTCAGCATCTATTTGGTCGCCGTTGGCAAAGATCACGGCGGTGGCGCTGAACTCGGTCACTTTGGTGTTGGTAATCACCTTGATATGCCGCAGGGCTAATTCCTTGGCAATCAGCTTTTGCGTCTTTTGATTGAGACTGCTCAAAATAGAGGATGAGTTGGTAACCAGTGTTACGCTTAAGCTCGATTTTTCCGTGATGGCAAGCCCGGCCTCGGTATGCAGGCGATGCTGTGCGGCAAACGCCAGTTCTACGCTCGCCGGGCCGCCGCCCACTAGGACTAAATTAAATGGGGCGTTAGTTTTTATGGCGGCGAGCGCAGTTGCAAACAGCCGTTGCCATTGCTGCAAAAAGTGGTCAATCGGCTTTACCGCGGTCGCATACTTGTTGGCCCCTTTTATGGTTTCAGAATTTGGTCTTGAGCCAATATTGAGGGATATTGCATCGAAGCTAATCGGCGGGCGCCCCGGAATTTCGAGACGCTTGGAGGCGAAATCAATGGCATCGACCTCAGCTTCAATCAGTCGAACATTGGCAAATTGAGCGAGAGGCCTAAGATCGATGTGCATGTCATCGAACTCATAGTGACCGGCAATGAAGGCCGGCATCGAGCCAGAGTAGGGGGTTACTATCTCTTTGCTGATGAGTGTAACAGCGAGGCCGGGAACCGGTTGCATGCCGAGATGTTTAAGCACCGCCAGATGGCTATGGCCGCCGCCAACTAAGACTAGGTGTTTTACAATGGGACTAATCGGATTCATTGGGTACTATACAGCCTGTTTGCAGCATTGCCCCTTACAGGCTCCGCTTTGAGTCGCCGGTAAGTCTAACCTAAATCAGAAGCTTGGGGCTATGACGCCTGGTTTTGTGGCTCGCAATCAGCGCATTGATCAATACCCTAACGGGTTAAACCCCGGCGTTTTGGCTGCCCTGCCAGTGCTGGGGTTTCACTGCTTAATGTAAGTAGGGTGTTGCAATGGTTGTGTGCAACTGCTGACTATTTTCCCGGGAGAGCTCAACCCCTGATTCCTTTATCTCAGTAATTTGGTAAAGTGGCGTTAGATAAGCTTCCCCCTAATGATCTATCGAGGAAACAGCATGAACCCAAGTCACTTTTTTAAAGCATTAGTTTTGTCACTGTTGGCGAGTCAGCCTGCACTTGCTCAGTGGGCGCTGGACAATGATATGTCATCGTTGAGTTTTGTAACCACCAAAGCGGAGCATGTCGCCGAGGTGCATACGTTTGAGCAGATGAACGGAACCCTGACTAGTGCAGGTGATTTAAGCATTGCTATCGAGCTAATCAGCGTCAATACCATGATCCCAATTCGCAATGAGCGGATGCAGGCCATGTTATTTGAAACTGATATTTTCCCTGAAGCCACTATCACTAGCAAAATAGACATGGCCCAGGTGGCAGGTATGGCAGCTGGTGATACAAAAGCTATGGCGATCGATTTCAGTCTGTCCATTCGAGGCATGGCCAAAACCTATACTGCCGATGTGCAGGTTACCCGCACTGGCGCCGGCTTGGTTGCAGCAACTAGAAAGCCCATCGTAGTCATGGCAGATTCCCATGATTTGGTCTCAGGTGTCGATGCACTGAGAGAAGTAGCTGGGCTGCCCAGCATCAGCCGCGCAGTGCCTGTCAGTTTCTCAGTCGTCTTTAAGTAAGCCAGCTAGTCGTTGAGGCTGCTGGCAAAGCAACGCTCGCCAGCAACCTCGCAGGGGCTTGACCTTAAATCTTTATCTTAAACAGGGCACGCAGGCTTCGCGGGTTGGATGGATGGAAGTGAACATCGTCGATACCCGCGGCTTCCCCCGGTAGTCTAGATTCGAAAAAATACGCGATATCATCATCTTGGGCATCAAACAGGTTCAAGATATCTAGGCCAATTTCCCAGCGCGGCTGGCTGTAGGAAATTCCAAGATTAACCAGGGTTGAGCTGTCTTTTTGCACCGATTCATCTTCGACCAGAGCCGCATCACCAAAATGCCGAATCCGCGCGCTGGCGACAATGCCCGATTGACCAACGTAAGTGAGACCGGCACTGGCAACCTCTTCATGGGCGTCAGTGATACTGTCTGCATTGGCTGGCAGCCCGCGGAAGTGACCTGCTGTTTTAGCGGCGGTGAAATCAAGCACCCACTGTTCACTAATCTCCCAAAACGTATTTAACTCAATGCCGCGGCGCCGGGTAGGGTCGCTGGGTTCGGTGGTGCCAGCATCCCCCACAAACACCAGCTCAGAATCTGTGGCGAGTTCAAAGTAGGCCACCGCAATATTAAAGCCTTTACCGGCGTCATAGCGAAAACCGATTTCGCCGCCCTCGCCAATGACCAGCACATCTTGTTGATCAGTTTCAGCGCCCGTGACGGGATCAATTCGGTTTACGGCAGCTCTAACATCGTTGCTGTGAAACCCCCTGCCATAATTTCCATACAGCTCTATCGAGTCAGTTAGCCGATAAGCCAGCCCATAATTAGGCTGCCAAAGAGAGTCGCTATCGCTGCCTGAGTTTTCCAAGCGCAGCGCGGTTACATCGAAATCGTAATAATCTGCCCGCAGGCCTAGGGTTGCCCGCAGTTTTTGCCCCAGAGTAAACTGTAATTCAGCGAAGACGCCAAGGCTGAACTCCTGTACTTGGTCTTCTCGTATGCTGCCAAGGCGCTGCCTGGACGCGGTGCTAAATAGGTTTAGCTCACCCACATCATCGTAGCGAGTATCAACGCCCACGGTGCGGCGCATAGGAATGCCAAAAACTTCGCTGAGGTTCTCATTCCTCAGGCTCCCGCCGACTAAAACTCTTTCATCTTCCTGCTCGAACTCATCGCCATTAACGGGATCGTTTAACAAATAGGTGGGATTGTTGATGAGGCTCATGTAATAAGCACTGGAGTAAATCGCAAGGCTCCAGTTGCCCAAGTCAAATCCAGCGCTGATGGAATAGCGGTGTGACTCACCACCCAGATCGGGGTCAATGAAGCCAAACCGGTCAATCAATCCATCGGTTACGGCTCGCAGGGGCACTTGGTTGGTAGAGACCCACTGGGAGTCATAGGCAGAAACAGTGATTTGGCTGGGGATACCGGCAAGTTCCCCCGTGTACTTTAACAAGCCGTTGTATTTCCTCACGTCCTGATCCAAGACGAAGAAGCCATCGGTTTGATGATGTTCAAAGGCGGCTAAGAGCTGGCCACCTCCCCAGTCGAGTGAGTTGGCAGTGACTAGACGTATCTCGTCCCGCTGACCTAAAGTTACTTCGGTAAAGCCGCGCTCGAGGCTGTCGTAAGTTTTCATGGCGCTGGACCCAGCCAAAGAGAAATCCCCACTGTCGGCAAAATAAGGGCCTTTCTTGAAATCCACCCGCTCAATAATCTCAGGGATAATGAAGTTAAGGTCCATATAGCCCTGGGCATGGGCATGGGTTCTCATGTTGACCGGCATACCATCGAAGGATGTTGAAAAGTCTGAGCCGTGGTCCAGATTGAACCCGCGTAAAAAGTACTGGTTGGCCTTGCCTGGGCCGCTGTGTTGAGTGGCAATCATGCCCGGGACAACTTCTACTATTTCGCCCACTCGCGCCATCGGCCGGGTCGAAAAATCGGCATAGCCAACCACGCCTTGAGACGCCGAATCTGCAGTTCCCAGTAACTGCACTGAGCGGCCCCACACCACCAGCTCTTCAACCACCGCCTGTTCTTGGGCGTAAGCTACTGATGATGTGAAAGCTAGAACTAGGCTGGCAACAGCGCAGTGGGGGAAAAGGCAAGAAAATCTAAGTGACCAAACACTAATCAAGTTACAGCGCTCACAGAATTATGGTGTACCCATGCCGCCAGCGCGAGAATGTCTAGCTGCCGAACACGACGAGCTGCGAACCATAGATAAAACGTTAGCTGCTAACAAGTTAATGACGTTAAGAAACCGTTAACGGAAGCTATTTTACGGGGATAATTGGCCTGAGTGTGGAGAGTCTTGTTTCTCCCCCCACGCTGGGTTTGTCGGGAATGAATTGAGTTAAAAGCAGAGAGGCAAGGGCGATAACGGCCCCAATGATGAAGACAGCGCTGTGGTTGATAACCCAAACTAACCCAAGCGAAGCCGGCAATACTACTGCGGCTATGTGGTTGATTGTGAAACTAATAGAGGCGGTGGCCGCTATATCAGCGGGATCGGCGATCTTTTGGAAATAGGTCTTAATGGCGATGGCCATGGCGAAAAACAAATGGTCCAGCAGGTATAGCCCTAAGGCTAGCGCCAGTGTGTCGACAAAGGCATAGCTTACGAAGACAATTATTAAGCCAATATACTCAAGGGTGAGTGCTCGGCGCTCGCCTATAGTGCTGATTAGGCTGCCGATCTTTGGCGCTAGCCAGAATGTAAGGGCAGAATTGACTAGGGTTAGCAGCACCACGTTTTCCACTGCGAAGCTGAATTTTTCAACTAACAAAAAGCCCGCAAACACCACAAAGATTTGGCGCCGGGCTCCGGCCAAAAATGTCAGGGCGTAGTAAAGCCAATACTGTTTGCGCAGAAACAGCTCTTTCCGCTGCACCACGCCATCTTCGAAATGGGGAATAGCGAACCAGCAGTAGAAGCCAATCGCGACAGCGCAGCCCCCGGCGATAACGTAGATTGAGTTGTAGCTTGCCTCAAAAAACATCAGGTACAAATAAATAGCGCCTAATACACCAATGTTGCTAAAGGCTTTTACACTCAGTAGCTTGCCCAGTACTTTCGGGGCTTCCTCTCGTGTGAGCCATTGCAGGCTGAGGGAGCTATGCAGGGTTTCAAGGTAGTGAAACCCAATCGACATGACTACAGTGGCGAAATACAGCCACAGCGCCGAGGGGTAAAAAATGGTTATGGCGGTGCCGATCCCTAAGGTAATCAGAGAAACAATGGCAAAGGTTTGCTGCCGGATGTAGAGCATGACCAGAATGGCGGTAAAGGCTAAAAACCCTGGCACTTCGCGCAGACTCTGAAGGATGCCAATCTCTTCGCCGGTGAAGGCGGCTTGCTCAACCGCATAGTTATTCAGCATTACCTGCCAAGTGACAAAGGCGATGGTGTTGCCGATTGCCAGATAGTAAAGCAGTGCTTTGCGGTCTTTAGGCAGAAATGCGTTCATGCTTAATCATCTGTCACGGGAAGCCATCACGAATTGCCCTGTAGTTAACT
>CAYGSO010000020.1:41066-62991 GCA_964352445.1 uncultured Pseudohongiella sp.
TTCATGCTTAATCATCTGTCACGGGAAGCCATCACGAATTGCCCTGTAGTTAACTTTTAGTTAACTAGGCTTTAGTTAACTAGGCTTTAGTTGACTAAGCTATGGTTAACCAGACTGCAATGCCGCAGTGGAATATCCCAGATTGTAAGTGCCCAGCCAATAATCACGTCGCCGGGTGATCAACACAGGTAATTGCTGCTTTGCTGTGAGTGGAGGGGATTGTATCATCCACTACCCATGTCATCCTTTACTATTTACGCAGGGCCTGCCGCCATGACTAAACTGTCAGAGCAGGGTTTGCACCGTGAACAATTTGATACCTTAGTGGGCGCCTCTGGCGGGCCCAAATGGTTCGTGCTGTATGGCCTGGACCGCTATTTATTTTCAGAATTTTTGCCCAGCTCCACCTCAGTTTTAACCACCATTGGCTCTTCGGCGGGGGCATGGCGGATGTGCTGTTTGGCGACAGCCGACCCGGTGGCGGCCATTGACCGGCTGGCAGATAACTACAGCCATCAGCAATACTCAGCTAAGCCGACAGTTGCAGAGATTACTGAGAAAGCCCGTGCCATGGTGCACTACACTCTTGGCGCGGGCGGTGCCAGGGAAATAGTCGCAAATTCCCGCTATCGGACCCATGTGGTGGTCGACCGGGCCAAGGGCTTGACAGCCAACAGCGGCAAAAATTTGCAGTCACTGCTATTGGGCTGCGCGATGGTCGCCAATGGGGTATCGCGCAAAACCCTAGGGTGGTTTTTTGAAAGAACCTTATTCGCTAATCACAATGAACCTATTCCATCGGGCTGGAAAAATTTGCCCACGCACCAGGTAACTCTTACTGAACAGAATGTGATGGACGCAATGATTGCGACAGGGTCAATTCCGTTTGTGTTGGAAGCCGTGCGTCATATTTCAGGTGCTAAGCCCGGAATCTACTGGGATGGCGGGATCACCGACTATCATTTCGATATGCCGTTTAATCAATCGGATAAGCTAGTGCTGTACCCGCATTTTTCCAGCGCAGTTGTTCCTGGCTGGTTTGATAAGCACATCCCTTGGCACACGGTGAACGAAAGGCATTTTGACAATGTGGTCTTAGTGACCCCCTCTAAGCAGTTTGTTGCCAATTTGCCCCATGGCAAGATACCTGACCGCAATGATTTCAATAACTTTAGTTTCCAGGATAGGCAGAAATACTGGCAGCATGTGCTAGAGGTAAGCCAGCGAATTGGAGACGACTTTGCCGAATGTGTAGAGTCGGGCAAGGGACTCGAGTCAATGCAGCCTTTTGCCAACCGAGACCGGTAAACTATGAGCCCAGCGATGCAGGGTGAAGACAAGATACGCGAGGTTAACGAGACTGACGCGTGTGCCATAGCGGCTATTTACAATTGGTATATAGAAAATACCACTGTCACTTTTGAAGTGGCGCCTGTCTCAGTGGCTGCCATGAGGCAGCGAATTGCCGCCGCCGGTGACAGTGATCCCTGGCTAGTACTGGAAAGAGCGGGTCAGATTTTGGGCTATGCCTATGCGATGCCGTGGAAGACTAGAGCGGCCTATGGACGAACTAAAGAAACCAGTGTGTATGTACAGCATGAACATAATGGTCAGGGAATTGGCAGGGCACTGATGACGGCATTAGTCGATAAAGTTCGCGGCAAGCCGATACATGTTCTAATTGCCGGTATAACGCTACCCAACCCAGCGAGTATCGCGCTGCACGTAAGGCTAGGCTTTGTTCCAATTGGTGAATTTGCTCAGGTGGGTTTTAAATTCGATCGATACATTGATGTTGGCTATTGGCAGTTACTAATGGAAAATACATGAAGATCAATGGATTATTTAAGCAGGTGCTTTTAGGATTATTCGTTTCAATTTTGTTAACAGGATGTGTCGGCACAATTGTCGGTGCAGCGGTAGATACAACCATCGAAGTTGCTAAAGTGCCTTTTAAGGTTGCCGGCGCCGCAATCGACGTCGCCACGCCTGACAAAGATGATGACGATAAATAAGCAACTGGGTGAGTAAACAATGAGTATTAAACCGGAAGATTACAATGTGCCAACCCAATACAGTCATTGGGTTGGGGACAAGGCCGAGGATTATATTGGGCCGTTTTTCTTTTATATGGACGGTGAGCACCCGCGCACTGCGTTTCGAGTAAAGCAGCAGCACTGTAACGCCCACGATACGGTGCATGGTGGCGTATTAATGACCTTTGCGGACTACACTCTTTGTATGGGGGCCCTTGGCGGCGCTAGCGAAAGTGTGATCACCGTTAGCCTCAACAGCGAGTTCACGGCGCCGGCTTTTAAAGGCGATCTTATTGAAGGCAAAGGGCAGGTGATGCGGCGGGGCAAGTCTATGGTGTTTGTACGCTGCGAGCTGCTAGCCAATGATCAGGTCGTGCTGGTCGCAAGCGCTGTGGTTAAGTTAATTAAAAAGTCTGAGCGCTAAAGCTCAAGCACTTGAATTAGCTGTGTTGGCTCACTGATTAAAAGTGCAGGTTGGGCTTTTTCTAATTCATCGCGGGGACCATAACCCCATAGGACGCCGCAGCCCGCCAAATGATTTTCTGCAGCGGCTTCAATGTCGATGGCCCGGTCGCCAATCATCAGCGCACTTGTGTCTATGCTGCCGGCACTGAGCAAGCCTGCTAGTTGATCTGCTTTTCTTTCTTTGAATGTGGCGCCGCTGGCGCCGCTGACAAAACCAAAATAATCGGCTAAATTGAATTCGTTGAGTATCTTTACGGCATTCTTTTCTAACTTAGACGTACACACTCCTAAGGCAATGCCTTTGCCAGTGAGCTCTTCTAATAAATCGACGATGCCTGGGTAAACGGTATTTTCGCTGATTCCAAACTCTGCATAGCGCTCTCGATAGGCATCCACCAGCCTTTGAATGATCACCTCATCCTCCTCACCTGACAGAGTTTGCAGCGCATATTCTAATGGCGGGCCAATAAGTGCGGTAATCTCATGGGCAGGCCTGGCCATGTAGTCCAGAGCAGTGAGTGCATAGTTCATGCACCTGACAGCGCCAACGGCTGGATCGATAAGAGTGCCGTCTAGATCGAAAATGAGAGTCGTGTATTTCATAAAGGTAAGCTGAGTCCGGAATTTTCAGGTTTAGCAGATAAAGCTGCTAGGTTAGCTCAAAGTATAAACTTTTTCTGCTGTGGCGTAGAACATCCTGTGCTTTTCGGTCTCAGAAAAGTCGGCCACCAGTTTCTTAAAACCATTGAATAGCACATGATAGTTTATTGACAGGCGATCGACTGGGAAATTGCTTTCAAACATGCAGCGCTCGGGCCCAAAGCATTTAATGGTGTGCATGTAGTATTTTTTCTGCGCCGCTACAAACTCATCGGAGCTTGGTGGCTTGTCTCTTAGGTGCCATTTAAAGCCATTGTCAGGCATCGCAAGGCCACCGAGTTTGGCGTAGACGTTGGGGCACTTAGCAAGCTCAGCGATTTCTTGTTTCCACTGCTGGAAGATCTCATCCTTGCAGCTGGCATAAATGCCAACCCCCAGCGGTGTGCCAAAATGATCCAATACCATAGTGCACTCAGGGACAGCGCGTGCTAAATCTAGAAAGTCCAAATTTTGATGGTGAAAGTGCCAGGTATCATAGGTCAGGCCTTTTTCTGCTAGCATCCTTATTCCCTTGCGGAATGATTCTTTGCCGTGCAAATACTCAGGCGCCGGCCCGGGAATCAAGAGATCCTCTGGCCTCTTATCAAAGGCGGCTGCATGGCGAATACCTTTGAAAAGACCTTTGCCAATAGCAATGTGTTGATCAAGAACATCATTGAGCAAATCAGGCTGAGTGCCGGCAAGGGTTAAGTCAGCATGGCCGACGATGCCCGCGATAGTGGCTTGGCTGGGGTCAGCGTGTGAATCTTCAGCGATTTGGGTAATCGCTTTGGTTTCGCCAAGCGGCGCTAAGTGTGCTGGGGCGTCTTTATCATAAAAAGCGCGGCATTCCATAAACAGCGTCTTAACAATCTTGTGACCGGAACCGGTATCTTTCCAAAGCTCAGGCAGCAGGTAGTCTGCGCCGAACCGGTTTCGCCATAAGTGATGGTGAGGATCAATAATCTCTCGATGGGGTTCAATAATTTCCTCCCTGACTTGTTCCAACCAAAGATTCGATCCGGGCTCAAAATGTGACATGCATGACTCCTTGCGCGATTGCGCTGCAGGCCTATTTGCTCAAGTTAGCATTTAGGGCCAGGTAGGTTAAATTATTTATTCGGCAGACTTAAGCTGTATGCTGGAGTCGCTGCGCTGCGTTGGTGTAGTATGCTGAATCTTTTATAAAAAGTGTTGATTCAGGTCAGGGCATAGCTGACCGGCAGCATAGAATAAGCAAACTAATAACAAATTTACCAAAGGAGCTATGCATGAGCATTTCCGCAGTAGTCATCTTACTCTACCTAGTTCTTTTTGCCGGGGTTGGCATTTATTTAAGCCGCGGCAACGGCAGCTCATCGGACTGGGCCATTGGTGGTGGCACGCTAGGAGTGGGGATGCTTGCCGCCGGTATCGCCGGCACCCGCATCGGCGGTGCGGGAACCTACGGGGTGGCAGGTGATGTGATATCTGAAGGCCTTGGTCACCTGTGGTATAGCGTCAACTCGTTTGCAGCTTTGTTTTTAGTCGGCCTGTTTTTTGCGATCCCTTATCGTCGCCTAAAAGTAGTGAGCGTGGGGCAAGTGTTTGATTTTCGCTGGGGGTCTTATCGCTGTCAGTGGCTGACCAGTCTTTGCGTTCAAGCTGAGTATTTGGTCGTCAATATAATAGAGCCCTATGTGATTGGTTCGATCGTCAGTGGAGTAACTGGCCTGCCATTTGTTGTGGGAGTCGCTATCGGCGGCTTTACCATTGTGCTGTTTACGGTGACTGGCGGCTTAAAGGGCACGGCGATTACAAATATAGTTCACTGCACAGTCATTATTCTTGGCCTTGGTTTGGTGGGCTACATTGCGATGGACAATATCGGCGGCTGGGACCAAGTGGTCGCACAAAGCTCCCAGGCGCTTCAAGACGCGGGCAAAGACGAGTCCAAATGGTGGAGTTTCACCGGTATTGGTTTGGCGACAATTATTGCTCTGTTCATTTCAGCCACTATTCACACTCCCGCAGCCTCTGTATACGCGAACTATGCCAGCTCAGCGGGCAAAGAAGACTATTTGATCCCCGGCTTTTTCTTGGCTGGCGTTGTGGCCGCGATCATGCCGTTGGTGGCTGGCTTTATCGGCATATTAACCATCGCTACCTATGGTTCCGACAGCGGACTTTCGAGCTATCTAAATATCGCTCAGCTGGCAATTGATACCGGGCCTATTTTAGGCGGCATCGCGCTGGCAGCCGTTTTGGCTGCGGTTATCTCCTCCGGCGCGCCAATTCTGCTAGCAAGCTCAACCATGTTTGTGAATGACTGGATACCGGCATCGAAGAATTATTCTGACGAGAAAAAACTGCGCGCCTATAAAATAGTGACTGTAATTTATGGCTCGTCGGCCGCGGTGATTGCCTACGTTGGTAACATCACCTCGGTGCTGCAGCTGTTGCTGCTTGGTTTTGCAATGGTTGTGCCGCCAGCGATCGCGGTGACCTATGTATTTTACTGGCGCAAGACAACCGAGTTCGCGGCGTTTTGGGGCATGGTAGTGGGTTTTGCCGGCGGTTTGATTATGTGGCTGTTCAATACCTTGTTTGGCGGTGCGGACAATGCGGCTGCCGGTGGCTTTGCCCAATGGTGGTATGAGTTAGTGTCTTACTTAGGTGAGTGGCGCGACCCTTCTTTCCTAACTTTGCTTTTGCCGCTGGTCATCATTCCTGTTCTTACTCTGTTAAAGCCCAACGCCGATGCTGACCAAGAGATATCAGAAAAATTCTACGCAAGATTAGGCCGTATTCAAAAGAACTTTACCTGGGCCTGACCCAGGGTAGTTGGCAATTTAGTCAGGCTTGCTGGGAATAAGTGAAGCTTTTCCAATTGATATGGCGATCTGCATACACCCTTTGAGTTAGCATCGCGCTCCTTAAAAGGGTGTAACGTTAGGCATCAATTGTAGGCTTAACCTTGCCATAGCTTGATTGGATTGTTGCCACGCAGTTCAGCTTGCTAGCGCTGCAGCTGACCGCTCGCCTGAATCAAAAACGGGCCAGGTGTCGCATAACTACGTTCGAGTAGTTCACACAGCTCTTCACAGGTATCGGCTCGCCCTCCGGGCACTCCAAAGCTCGCCGCCATGGCAACCCAATCGATTATTGGATTGCTAATGTCAAACAGGCTGGCGGCAGTCTCGCCCATGTTGGTGACCCCAATGCGGGCGTACTCCACATTGAGAATATTGTATTTATTGTTGGCAAAAATGAGGGTCGTGACGTTGAGGCCTTCGCGGGCTTGAGTCCAAAAACTCTGATTGGTGTATGCCGCACCGCCATCGCCTAAAAGCGCTAGAACAGGCCGATCAGGGCATGCCAAAGCCGCGCCAATAGCGCAGGGGCCACCTTGGCCGATAGCGCCACCGGTAAGGCTTAACCAGGTATTCCTAGCAGCTTTTTGGCACATGGCGTAGGCCGCATTGCCGCCTCCGGAATCGGTGGTGACGATAACATCCTCAGGCAAGGTGGAGGCGATTGACTGAATAATGGACACATTGGTTAATTCGCCCGTTGGTTTGGCAATGGCTTCTTTTTGGAAGCGAGTAACCTCGGCAGTCGTGGCATCTAAACGCGCTGCTAATCGCTCAA
Organism: uncultured Pseudohongiella sp.; assembly: GCA_964352445.1. Classification (GTDB taxonomy): domain Bacteria; phylum Pseudomonadota; class Gammaproteobacteria; order Pseudomonadales; family Pseudohongiellaceae; genus UBA9145. Next base: position 47,837 of record CAYGSO010000020.1, read on the forward strand.
GGGCGTCAATTGCATCTTCTTCTCTAAACGACAGCCGGCTTACTTCGCAGTCCTCGGGAATTAGCTGACCTGGAGTGCCTTGGTAGGCAAAAAAGCTAGCCGGAATTTGGCCGCCGACAAGAATGAGATTATCGAAATCGGCCAGTGCGGCAAGAATTTGTTCTGGAAAGTAAGGCAGTCTGGCCACTGCAACACGGCCAGGGCCGCCGTCGGCTCTGCCAGGAAATGTGCCGTTAAACAGGGTGCAGCCGGTCTTGCTTGCAATACGACTTGCCCACTCCATGGCCTGTTGATCACAGCCGTGGTGCTCAAGCAAGAAGGCTGTCTTGCCAGGGCCTGCAACAATTTTGGCCACGTCTTCGACGGTTTGATCATCGATCTTAGCGCGGTGGGGGATTGGGTTTGGTTTTACTTTGCCTTTTGACTCCCCCCAAGCTGCATCGGCGCCCATAATTAGAGTTGATATTTGACCCACTGTGCCAGTGCTTTGTCTGAGCGTGGCGGTAAACGCATCAGCGCCGTCTTGCGCTAGCGTCGCCTCGGTGCTGGCAGACTTTATCCAGGTGGAAAAATTGCGTGCAAGGGTATCGATATCTGAGGTTAGCGGGGCGTCAAAGCCGACGTGAAAATTGGGGTGGTTGCCAATGATATTGATGATGGGTGAATTAGCGCGGCGGGCATTGTGCAAATTGGCAATGCCGTTTGCCATGCCCGGGCCAAGGTGTAGCAAGGTGGCGGCTGGTTTGCCGGTCATTCTGCCGTAGCCGTCTGCGGCGCCGGTGACAACTCCTTCAAATAATGCCAAGACTGACTTGATGCGAGGTACGCTATCTAGTGCCTGCACCAAATGCATTTCCGACGTCCCTGGGTTGGCCATACACAGCTCAACACCACAGTCCGCCAATGTTTCTATCAGAGCGGTAGCACCATTCATATCGTTTTCCTTTGCTAGTTTTTGCGCTAAGTTATTCAGTGATCGAAGGCCTCGTATCATAGCATCATAGCGGACAAAGACTAATGGCAAGTAAGCAACAGGAGCGCGAGTTTGCTCTGTATACAGTGGATCTGCTGCAATCAATTGGGCCAGTTACTGCCAAACCCATGTTCGGCGGGTTTGGCCTGTTTCTCGACGGTCTGATGCTGGGCCTGATTGCCGACACTACGCTTTATTTCAAAGCCGATAAGCTCAGCAAGGTTGAGTTCGAAGCTCATGGATTGGAGCCTTTCACCTTTTTTAAGGCAGGTCAGCCAATTCAGATGTCCTACTGGCAGGCGCCCCAGGAATGTTTAGAAAACGCCGATGCCATGCTTGAGTGGGGCAACAAAGGCTTCTCAGCGGCGCTCAGAGCCAGCGCCGCTAAATCGAGAAAAGCCAAGTAGCTGGGGCAGCCCAGCGAATCTCAATAAACCGGCAGCTTGTCTAATAAGACTGCCAATTGGCGTCAAATAGGTTAATATTTGAGGCTAGTTATAGGGTTCGAATCCAACTCAGGGGGTTTTAATGAAATTTCGAGAAATCGCGCTTGCCGCAGCAATGGCCGCCACTTTTAGTGCGGCAGTGCAAGCTCAGGACAGCAATTATGAAGTGCCGCGCACTCAGTGGGGGCAACCAGACCTGCAGGGCGTGTGGAACTTTAGCTCTTTTATACCTCTAGAGCGCCCTGCTTTTTTTGCGGATAAAGCGTTTTTAACTGAAGAAGATGTTGCCATGTTAGCAGCGCAAACAGAGCGCGGTTTACAGGCCATAAACAATATTGGTGTGGGTGGCTATAACACTTTTTGGACTGAGATGGGCGGCACCGGTGATAACCGTACTTCGCTAATCGTTTATCCGGAAAATGGCAGAATGCCCGAAACCGTGGAAGGGGTGCCGGTGCAGGTTGGCGGTCTCGGCCCAGATGAGCCTGGCACGCGCCCGGTTCGAATGGTAGTGGGCGGCATCGCCAAAGACGGCCCGGAAGATAGAGGTATATCAGAGCGCTGCATCGTTGGGTTTAATTCTGGCCCTCCTTTCACGCCAAACCTGTATAACAACAACGTACAGATTGTGCAAAACAAAAACACCGCTGTCATCATGACTGAAATGATTCATGATGCGCGCATTGTGCCGCTGGTTGACAAGCCCGCGTTGCCCGACGAACTGCGACTATGGAGCGGTGACTCTCGTGGCTATTGGGACGGGGACACACTAGTTGTTGAGACTAAGAACTTCAACGACTTAACCCAGAGCTTTGGCGTGTATGGCACAGCCAAAGATAAACTGTTGACCGAGCGCTTCACCCGCACCGGTGAGTTTACTGTTGAATATGAATTTACAGTCGAAGACCCGAGCACCTTCAAAGACAAAATTGTGGTGATGGTCCCCATGTCAAAAGTGGATGGCCTAATGTATGAATATGCCTGTCATGAAGGTAACTACGGCATGTTGAATACCCTGCGAGGCGAGCGAATCGCTGAACAGCGTGAAGCTGAAGGCACTCAATAAGCAGCAAAAATACCGTTAACGGGCCAGCGTTTGCTGGCCTTTTTGTTTAATAGGAGTATATCGAATGTTGACCTCAACTAAGGGTTCTTTGCTGATAGGGGGGCTGCTGTTAAGTAGTTTCGCTGTTGGGCAAAGCGCTACCGTACTTTACAACGAGCGAGTGGTGGAGCTTGAAAGAACTCTGCCCGACGCAACCGAACTGTGGGTCACCCCGCAAGATCTCACGCGGGTTAATGACTTCGTGTTAAAGCCCGAAGGTGCCTGTTTGGCTGAACTGTGTATCCCGGTTCTTCAGGATCGAGATAGCGATATGTATGTCACTCGAAGCGATCAGGGCTGGTTCAATCTGACCGGTTTGGCAGATAAGCTGCAACAGGCTTACGTGTCAGATTTTGAAGACGGTGTATGGAGCTTTGGCGCTATGCCGTTAGAGCGTCAATCGTTTCTAAGAGGCGGAATGGCGCCCGACTTTGAGATGGCAGATCGCGACGGTAACCTTGTTAAGCTGTCAGATTTTCGCGGTAAGAAAGTTCTGCTGCTGACTTGGGCCTCTTGGTGAGGCTGTAGACTTGACGTGCCCGTGTGGCAAGCAATCTACAATGAATTAAAAGATCAAAATTTTGAAATTATTTCAGTGGCGCAAGATACTGGCGGGGAAGAAGCTGCTGGGCCAATTTTTGATGCCGCCGACGTTAGCTACACTGCACTTATCGATGTCAATCATCACATCAGCGCGCTGTATAACTTGGTCAATGTCCCCTCTGGCGTGTGGATCGATGAGGAAGGGCGGATTAAGCGTATTAATGAAGGTACTTACGCAAAGTCACATATGAACGGCGCGTTTGGCACCGACGAGTATGTGCCTATTGTCCGCGACTGGGTGGCTAAAGGTGATGCCAGCCGGCATGTTTGGAATACGGACAAAGTCAAAGACAGCATCGTCCAGCGAACGCCCCAAGCCGAGCAAGCTCAGCCTACGTTTCGCCTAGGGACTTACTACTTTGGCAATGACAATGATGAAAAAGCAGAGCTTTATTGGACTCGCGCACAAGAATTAGATCCAACTAGTTGGAACTACTTACGGCAAGATCTTCTCTACGAAGAAGGTGGGTCAGCCGGGCCGCAGTGGCGCGAGCGGGTTCAAGAAGTCGACAGCGCTGGTGGCAGCTATTATGCGCCATTGGAAATAGAGCCAGATTTATAGCGTAAAATCAGTTAGCCTCCAGAATTCTGAACGGCAAAAATAAAACCTTGCCGTTCAGATTCTATTCAGCGAAGCGGCGCTATTGTGTCATTGTTAGCGAAATCGCTTGAATAGTGACATACCCTCGCAAAACCCACATAAAGGGTTACTATTCAGATGAGCGTATTCGCGGATCCCCACTCATCTATGGCGGATAGTGAGTGGGGATTTTTTATTGCCTCAAAGCAAGTGACGGGTTTTTCTTTCACGTCTCTTTTCCCTTAGTTAGTTTGATCAAATCAACATCTTTGATAGGATTGCGGCTAGCCGTTACCTCAATAACAATAGCTCACTGAGCCGCACATGATCTCATCGACCTGCTTCGCAAACACTCTGCCAAATAGCAGCATTGCCAGGGTGTTTTTTGTTTCTATTGTCTGGCTGCTTGCAGCCTGTACAGTCAGTGCCCAGTCCCCGGGTGAAGATTCCGCTTTGCTCTTGCCGGTTGATATGAGCCGGGTGCATTTCTATCTGGTTACAGTCGATGTGGGCGAATCGGTTTGGGATAACTTTGGCCATTCGGCGCTGCGAATGATTGACGAAAACAGCAACATCGATACGGTGTTCAATTGGGGGTATTTCAGTTTAAGTGGCGGGGTTGTGGGCTTCTCGTTCAATTTTTTCAAAGGGATTATGGACTATTCCCTTGAGACAAACTCCCCTGCATTTGAATTTGCCAACTACAGGCGGCAGCAGCGCACTGTCTGGCAAGATAAAATCAATTTAACCAACGCACAAAAAGAAGTGCTGTATAAGCGGTTAATGTGGAATTTAAAGCCTGAAAACAAAATCTACGCCTACCAATATTTCTTTGATAACTGTACAACAAGAATTAGAGATTATCTCGACGAGGCGCTGGGTGGGGCGGTCATTGAATATTATCCTGACACAACGCAAACCTCATTTAGAGAAGAGGTTAGACGGCACTACAGCTCGGTACCCATTGTCGATTTCTCCCTTAATATTTTAATGAACAGCAATATAGATAGGCCCATGACCCAGTGGGAAAATATGTTCCTGCCGTTAAACTTTCGTCAGCGTCTGGCGGCAATGCCCTCTAATGTGGCGGAAGATGGGAAGCGCTTAAACCTGCTTTCCACCCCGCAGGAGCTAATGAGCTTTGCGCCCCCAAAAATCAGAGCAGATAGCTATCAAGTGTCATCAATTTTACTTCTCGCGCCAGTCATTTTCTTGCTCTTAATGCTTAAAAAGATCCCCATGTCATACTTTGCTACTCATAGCAGATTAGGGCTCAAGTGGCCGAGCTTTAGCTTTCGCTTATTGGGTGTGCTCGGAATTGTCACAGCCCTGTTTAGCGGTGTATATGGCACTTTAATGCTCGCGAGTTGGTTTGTTTCTGACCATCTTGATCTGCATCACAATGTTAATTTGCTGCTGTTTTGGCCGACCGATTTGCTCGGCATATTTGTCGCACTGCGCTGGCTGTTGTTTTGTAAGCCATGGCCTACTGACCACAACAGCTCACCGTTCATTAATTACTATTTGCTGGCCCATCTCCTTGCCATGGCAGTGTATGGGCTTGTTGCCATTATGGGGTGGTCGCCACAGTCTATTATGACCATCGCTAAAAATGTAGCACCGGGCTTTTTTGTCTATACAGTTCTTATTTGGTTAGTTGGATTCGAGCCTGCAAAACCAAAAACCATGTTTTTTTGAGGCGCTAATAAATGGTAATTCCAATCAGTAAAACTGCACAGCGAGCGGACCAGCCCCATGAAATGGCACGGAAGGTTGCCTTAGGTGCATCACGCATGCGGCCAATGGAAGACTGTACTCCTGAAGAAGCGCGGGCCTTAAGACGTGAAAAAGGCAACCCGTTCGCGCCGCCCTCGTGCGAGCTAGACGACATCAGCGATGTGCAGGTGAAGATTTCCAGTGGCGAACTTAAAATAAGGCTATACAAACCTAAGGCGCCGGCAGCTGGAATGCAGCCCTGTCTAGTGTTTTTTCACGGTGGCGGGTATGTGCTCAGCAATGTGGAGCAATACGATACCGTGGCACAGCAGCTGGCATTTCACAGTGGCTGCATGGTGTGTTCAGTAGACTACACCCTCGCGCCAGAGCGAAAGCTAACGGGTATTCATGCCGATGGCTACGAAGCCTACAAATGGATTGTCGAGAATGCTCGCACCCTTGGTATAGACGACCAGCGCATTGCCGTTGGCGGTGACAGTGCTGGCGGAAATTTGGCCGTTGCCGTGGTTTTGGCCTGCAAGCGTGAAGGCTTTGCGATGCCAGCCTATCAGCTGCTAATTTACCCATCAGTAGATTTGTCTATGAGCTTTCCGAGTGTTGAGGAATTTGCTGAGGGCTATTTCTTAACCAAGACTGGCATGGAGTGGTTTCGTCGGCACTATTTAGAGTCACCTGAGCAAGCAGGAGACGAGGCGCTTAAGTTCTTAGCCAAGGACTTGTCGGGTCTGCCGCCTGCCTATGTCATGACAGCCGGGTTTGATCCGCTGCGTGATGAGGGCCAAGCGTTTGCCCAGCGCCTAGGAGAGTTTGGGGTGACGGTTGAACACGAATGTTACACCGATATGATTCACGGTTTTATTTCGTTTGCCGGCGGCATTCCGGCAGGCCTGGAAAGTTTGCAGAGTATGGGCGCGAAATTGAAAGCCAGCTTGAGCTAACTCGTTCTGCCTCCGGGTCTAATTTAGGCAAAAAAAAGGCTAAACTAAGGTTTAGCCTTTTTTGTTTGTGATGCTTTTCTGCGTTACCTAACTACGATTTCAACCCGGCGATTCTGCTGGTAAGCGCTGTCAGTTTGGCCCTGTTGAGCTGGGCGTTCTTCGCCATAGCTGACAACTTCAATTTGGCTTCTCGCAGCGCCGTTAACGATGAGGTAGTTTAAGATCGCATTGGCGCGACGCTCGCCCAGCGCTAGGTTGTACTCGCGGGTTCCTCTTTCATCGGCATGGCCTTCAAGGCGGATACGCTTGCTTGGGTTGGCAGCTAAGTCTTTAGCATGGTAGCCAAGAACGTCTCTGTCCGCGGCTCTGAACTCGGCAACGTCAAAGTCAAAGTAGAAAACGGTGGTGGAGAGTGCTGCCCGCATCATGCGCTCAGCCGCTGCTGCGGCTCTAGCTTCAGCCTCTGCCGCCTGCTCTTGGGCCCGTCTGGTAGTGCCATCGATCCCGCTTTCGCTGGGAGCAGCTACTGGCGCCTCGCTTGCTTCTTCACTGGTTGAGCTACAGGCTATTAACCCCGATAGAGTCAGGAGTACAAGTAGCGTTTTAATTGTTTGAACTAATTTCATGACAGCTCCCATGGCGGCATCTTTGCCGTTGTTTGTTTGGCAGTTTAGTGGCACGGGCTCCTCCAGAAACAGGAAAAGATGCCCACTATTTGAGGCGCGGATCATAACCTATCTGGCGATAAATTTCCATGAAACAGCGGATGTTTTCGGAGTTTGTGCTGTAAAACCCCGCGCTAGAGAGACAAAAAGGCGGAAAATGGATTTGTCGAACACTCGCTCGATTTTTGTTTATCATGACTTCCCAAAATGGTAGTCTTTGCAGTCCAAAAATCGTCCAAATTTTAGATAAATCACCGCTCTAAACAGCCATGCTTGCAGCCAAGATTGAAGTTGTGTGCACCAGGTTGGGTAGTTCGGGTTAAGGAGAGTCAAATTGAACGCTGATTATACTGCCGAAGAATTAGCCTTTCAGGATGAAGTTCGCGATTTCCTACTCAGCGAATTTCCTGCCGAATATAAAGCCAAAGTTGATGCCAATATGCGCCTTAGTAAAGAGGAGTTAGTTAATTGGCAAAAAATCTTGTACGCCAAAGGCTGGGCCGCGCCAAGTTGGCCTGAAGAACACGGTGGCCCCGGATGGTCGCTTACCCAGCGCCATATTTTTGCTACGGAGCTAGGCTTGATTGGAGCACCAGAGCCGGTGCCATTTGGCATGAAAATGGTAGCCCCGGTGATCATGGCCTATGGCAATGAGGAGCAAAAGAAGCGCTTTTTGCCCGATATATTGGAGAGCAATGTGTGGTGGTGTCAGGGTTATTCTGAACCCAATGCCGGCTCAGATTTGGCCTCTCTCAAAACCGCGGCGGTTCGCGATGGCGATCACTACGTGGTCAACGGGGCAAAGACTTGGAATACTTACGGGCAGTATGCAGACTGGATTTTTTGCCTAGTGCGCACAGATAACACCGTGAAGAAGCAGGAAGGTATCAGCTTCTTACTCATCGATATGAAGACTCCGGGCATTACGCTCAAGCCGATTGTACTTATCGACGGCCACCATGAAGTTAATGAAGTGTTCTTCGACGATGTCCGTGTGCCCGTAGAAAATTTAATTGGCGAAGAAAACAAAGGCTGGACTTACGCCAAGGTGCTTTTAACCCACGAGCGCACCAATATATCGGGCGTGCCACGGGGCAAGCGCCGGATGAAGTCATTGAAGCGCTTGGCGGCGGCAACTGACGATGGGTTTGGCGGAACCATGCTCGAGAATTCAGCCTTCAGTAAAAAAATAGCTGAAGCTGAAATTGAACTCCAGGCCTTGGAGTTTGCAGAACTGCGAACGCTCGCTGCGCTTAGCGTGGGTAAGGCGCCTGGGCCTGAAAGCTCTATTTTGAAGATTGTCGGTACCGAGCTTGCTCAAACTATGGATCAACTGTTTGTCGAACTAGCCGGCTATCACAGCCTGCCGTTTGTGCCAGAGCAATTCGAAGATGGATTCCAAGGCCACTATATTGGCCCGGGCAACACTGCGGCGTCGGCGTTAACCTATTTTAACAACCGCAAGCTGTCTATTTTTGGTGGCTCAAACGAAGTGCAGCGAAACATTATCAGCAAGGCGGTGTTGGGGCTTTAATCCCCAGCCGTTTGCAAACATGAATAGTTAGAGAGGAAATACAGTGGATTTTTCATACACCGAAGAGCAACAAATGTTGCAGGAAAGCGTGCTCAAGTTTGTCCAAAATCAGTACGACTTTGATACTCGCAATAAAATAATCGCCAGCGAAGATGGGTATAGCAAAGAATATTGGCAGCTGTTTGCAGAGCTGGGGTGGTTGACCGTGCCTTTCGATGAAGCCGATGGTGGCTTTGGTGGGTCTGCGGTCGATATGGCCGTCATGATGGAAGAGTTTGGCAAAGCAATGCTGGTTGAGCCTTTTTCTGCGACAGCGATTGTCGCTGGTCGCTTGATCAGCGAGCTAGGCGAAGGGGAATTGAGAACCCAGCTGTTGACTCAAATTATGGAGGGCAAATTACTGGTGTCGCTGGCCCATAGCGAAGCCTCTGGCCGTTTTAATCCGGCTCGAATTGACACTACTGCGGTGTCCTCAGGAGACTCCATTGTAATTAACGGCAGCAAGATCAACGTATTAAACGGCGGCAGCGCCGATAAATTACTTGTTGTTGCCCGAGAATCTGGCGCGGTGACAGACCGCGACGGCATTTCAGTGTTTGTGGTCGACGCCGGTGCTGCGGGTATTACTATCAATCGCTATGCCAATGTAGATGGCAAAAGCGCCGCTGAAATCACATTTAAAGATGTCACCGTGTCTGATGCCGATAGAATAGGTGCAGCCGGGTCGGCAATCGCGGCGCTTGAGTCGGTTACCGACAGAGCGGCGTTGGCTGCCGCAGCCGAAGCATTAGGTGCAATGGATAGTTTGCTAACAAAGACGGTTGAATACAGCAAAACTAGGAAACAGTTTGGTACTGCCATTGGCACGTTTCAAGCACTTCAACATCGCATGGCCGATATGTTTATTCAATGCCAACTGGCGCGTTCTATTGTAGTCATGGCGGCGATGAAGCTGGACAGCGCAGCGACCCCTGCAGAAAAGGCAAAAGCAGTGTCTTCGGCTAAGAGCCGGGTGGGCAAAGCAATACGCGTTGTGGGCGAAGAGGCGGTACAGATACATGGCGGTATCGGCACTACCCAAGAGCTCGATGTAGGGCATTTGTTCAAATTCGTTACGGCGCTAGAAATGCAGTATGGCAATACCGACTACCACACAGCTCGTTTTGCTCAGCTTTGATTTGCTCGCTGTTTAATGAGTGAATTAGTGCTCGTACGTCATGGTCAAGCCTCCTTTGGTGCGGCCTCCTATGACAAGCTCAGTGAAAATGGCATCGAACAGGTGAAGGTGCTCTCCAGACATTGGCAGCAATTAGGGGAGCGCTTTGACCACATTTACAGCGGGTCCTTGCTGCGGCAAAGGGAAACAGCGGCCGAACTATTGGGTTTAGTCGCAGGCACCCCCTCTGCGGCAACTGAAAATCAAGCGTTTAACGAATACAGCGGTGATCCGCTCATGCGAATTTACCTGCGGGACTATGCCCATGAGTTGAGCGATTTGCAGGCAGTGCAGTGGCCAATTAGCGACCCTCGGCTATTTCAAACACTGTTTGAAAGGGCAACGGCGAAATGGATCGAGAATCAATTAACCCCTACCGATAGCGATCAAGATTTTGAGTATTGGCAAGATTTTAAGACTCGAGTGCACGCAGGGCTCGATGAATTAATGTCCGCTCACCCCAAAAGCAGTCGCGTGCTGTTAGCGACAAGTGGCGGGGTCATAGCAATGGCCTTGCAAAGAGTATTACAATTCCCGGATCAACACGTAATCAGCACCAACTGGATGGTGCACAACAGCTCAGTCACTCGGATACGTTACAGTGGCGAAAGGCTCTCGTTAACACAATTTAATAATTTGGCCCACCTAGAAAAGCATGACTTGGCCCACATGGTCACGTATCGATAAGAATAAGCGGGGACGCAATGACATCAGAAGACTTAGTAGACCGAGCCGGCGAGATCAGGGAAGGGGAAGGACTCGATCTGGAAATACTGCAGCAGTACCTAGAGCCAGTTCTAGGGGATAAAGCACATTCATTGAGCGTAAAGCAGTTCCCCGGCGGCCACTCGAACCTTACTTACCTGCTAAGCAGCGGCGACGATCAGTGGGTTTTGCGCCGGCCCCCTTTTGGCAGCACGGTAAAATCAGCCCACGATATGTCTAGAGAATTCAAGATTCTCTCTGCGCTCAACAGTGTCTTTCCCTATGGGCCCACACCGGTGCATTTTTGTGAGGATCACAGCATCATCGGCTGTGACTTCTACCTAATGAGTTATATCGAAGGCTTGGTTATCAGGCGGGACTACCCTGCAAATCTAGAGCTCAGCCCCACTCAAATTCGTCAGCAACTGTTTAATTTTTTTGATGTGCTCAGTGAGCTACATTCGGTCGATCTGGTTGCGGCTGGGCTTGAAAATTTCGGCCGCCCTGTGGGCTACGTACAAAGGCAAGTTGATGGATGGTGCGGCCGCTGGGCCGATGCGGTGACACCTGACACGGTAAACTGTGACAACACCATTAAGTGGCTGTACGACAATATGCCCAAAGAAAGCGGCAAGGCGAGCGTAATTCACAACGACTACAAGATGGACAACGTGATCTTCTCCCTAGCGGATCCGCTTAAAGTGATTGGTGTACTGGATTGGGAAATGTCCACAGTAGGCGATCCGCTGATGGATTTAGGCTGCACATTAGGTTACTGGACTCAAACCTCAGACCCGGATTTCTTCAGAGAGTCACGCTCCATGCCAAGCGATGTGGAAGGTGCGCCCACTCGAGCAGAAATAGTCTCTCGATTTCAACAGCGCACTGGATTGCCGGTTGATAACTTCCCGTTCTATTTTTGTTTTGGCCTATTTCGCTTGGCGGTTATTGGTCAGCAAATTTACTACCGCTATTATCACGGCCATACTCAAGACCATCGCTTCAAAGGCTTTGTTAAAAAAGCCCATGTGCTGCAGAGCATGTGTGAGCTAATTATCAGCGGCAAGATAGAAAACTAAGCACAGTTAACTGGAGTAAAGTGATGTCTTTTCAAATCAATGAACTGTTTTCGGTGGCAGGCAAAACTGCATTAGTCACCGGGGGCTCCCGCGGTATCGGGCGAATGATAGCCGAGGGCTTTGTCGCTAACGGTGTCAAAACCTACATCACGGCGAGAAAAGCTGAAGCCTGTGAAGCGACAGCGCTCGAACTTTCCGCAATTGGCAGCTGCATCGCCATCCCCGCCGATTTATCAACAGATGAAGGCCGAGCCGCATTCGTTAAAGAACTGACAAGCCGAGAAGACAAAATCGATATCTTGGTCAACAACGCTGGAGCCGCCTGGGGCGCGCCTTTTGGTCAATACCCAGCCGAAGGCTATGACAAGGTGATGGATATCAACGTGCGGGCAATTTTTTTGCTGACCCAAGACCTGATGCCGCTGCTGACGAAAGACGCCTCTATGGACAACCCAAACAGGGTTATCAACATAGGTTCAATTGACGGCCTGCGAGTCTCAACAACGGACAATTTCGCCTACGGCGCAAGTAAGGCGGCGGTCCATTTTCTCACTAAGAACCTAGCCGTAAGACTGGGCCCACAGGGGGTGACGGTTAACGCCATAGCGCCTGGCCCATTTGAGAGCAAGATGATGCAGCACACATTGGAGCAATATCAGGGCCGAATTGAGCAAGAGAACCCGTTGGGGCGAATCGGCAATGCCCGCGACATGGCAGGTCTGGCGCTATACTTGGCCTCTAACGCGGCTAAATATGTAAACGGACAAATTATTGCGCTTGACGGTGGTCGTCACTTAGGCGAGCGCCAATAGACAGGCTTGGGACTGATTGTCGCTAACGCAAGGTTAGCGACCTAGCGTGAGATTTAATTTTTCCCGCGCTAGTGATACTGTATCGCCTAACAAAAACACCTATAAAGCAGAGACCTCAGTGGCCACACGCAAACCCAGCCCCAATCTACAAGAAAACACCCTGCCGCAAAATATCGTGGTTGCTATGGCATTTGTCAGTGGCTTTACCATAATGACCATAGAAATGCTGGGTGCTAGAATTTTGTCACCTTACTTTGGTGGCAGCCTATCGGTGTGGGGCAGCATTATTACTATTTTTATGCTGGCTCTGGCGATGGGATATCTAATAGGCGGGCGTTTGTCTACTCGCAGCCCGAGCCCCAAAATGTACGGCGCATTTTTTATTGCTGCAGGTGTGTCATCTGTCCCCGTTATACTTTTTAGCGACGCTATTATGGAGCCTATCTTCTTGAGTATCGAAGATCCTCGTTACGGTTCGCTGTTTGCGTCTATATTTCTATTTTTTATACCGACCAGTATATTGGGTATGATTTCACCTTACTCCGTGCGGTTAATGGTTAAGTCCCATGAGCACAGCGGGCATATGGCAGGGTTACTGTTTTTTATATCAACCGTAGGTAGCGCCGCGGGCACTCTAGGTACTAGCTTTTACTTCGTGCTTTGGTTCGAAGTGAATCACATTTTATGGGGAGCTATAGCTGCTCTCATTCTGGCGGGGTGCATTATTCTTGTGACAAACGTACTGGTAAACGGTGCTAGAAACAGCGAGGTAACCTAGATGCTTGCCCTCATTAAAAACCACGGCTGCCCAGCCATTGCATGTTTGTTGCTTAGCCTAGCTGCGGTGCTGCCTAGCACTGCTATGGGCGAGACAATACACGAAGAAAAATCCAAGTATCGAGATATCGCTGTGATTCAGAACGGCGACCGGCGCTGTCTGCTGTTTAATGTGCACCGCGGTGACCGCAATCAGACCTGCATGTTCGTGAGCGAGCCGGACCGCCTGGTATTTGACTATACTCGGATGAGTTTTGCAGGGCTTTTAGTTAAGCCCGACCCTAAGCGCATTCTAATTATAGGTTTAGGTGGCGGCTCTCTACCGATGACCTTCGCTAGTTTATTTCCCGACGCACAAATCGACACGGTAGAGATCGACGATGCAGTGGTAAAAGTAGCTCGTGAGTATTTCTTTTTTGAAGAAACCGAGAACATGACAGTCTATGTGGATGATGGCAGGCCTTTCATCAAGCGCGCATCGATCCGTAAGCAGTCTTATGATTACATAATTTTAGATGCATTCAGTGGAGACTATATCCCCGAGCATATGCTGACCGAAGAATTTCTTGAGGAAGTGAAAAGCATCATGACAGAGGATGGCGTGCTGGTGGCCAATACTTTTTCCACCAGTCGCCTTTATGATCACGAGTCGGTTACCTATCAGCGGGTGTTTGATGAGTTTTTTAATTTTAAGCTACCCACTTCAGGTAATCGAATTATCATAGCTAAGCTCAATGGGCTACCTAGCCAAGACCAGCTGATAGAGCAAGCAGAGAGTTTAGTGAGCAGTCTTGAGCAATTCGGTGTGCCGATTGATGAATACCCGCGCCGGCTATCGACGCGAATTGATTGGGATATGAGTCGGCGTGTTCTTACCGATCAGTATTCGCCGGGGAATTTGTTAAAAGAACGCTAAGTGCAGTCCCTTATAAAAAATCGCGAGAGGTGGTTATGAATAGAATGTCTCAATTCCTAACAGTGGTTTGTGTTTTGGCAGGGCTAGGTTTTTCTCAGCTAAGCCTGGCACAAGTAAGCAGTAAAGCAGATGTCGTTTATGGCCACAAAGACGGCATGGCGCTGGTTTATTCGGTACTCAGTCCAGCCCAAGCTAATGGCGCGGCGGTGGTATTTATGGTGAGCGGCGGCTGGTACTCCCGCTGGTCGGAACCGGCGGTGTATGAACGTATGTTTGCGGATGAACTCGCCGCTGGCTTCACGGTGATTCCGGTCCATCACGGCAGTGCACCCAGATACCATGTACCTGATGCCTACGCCGACGTTAGCCGCGCTATTCGTCATATTAAGCTTAACGCCCAAAACTATGGCATTGATTCTGACCGAATTGGGGTAACCGGCGGCAGCGCTGGCGGGCATTTATCGCTGATGCTAGGTTTAAATTCGGACTCTGGCTTGAAGGGCAATAACGATGTGGTGATGCAGCAAGATAATTCAGTGGCAACCATCGTCGCTTATTTTCCGCCGGTTGACCTTAGGGAGATTGTGGGTCCCAACGATAGGTTTCCAGCGCTTAACTTTGATGCGGAAAAAGCAGCGGCAATTTCACCTATCCTCTACGTCGACGCGGCTGACCCTTCAGTACTATTGATCCACGGTGATGCGGACGACTTGGTGAATATTAGTGCGTCAGAAATTATGTTCGCAGAACTCAAAAAGCAAAACGTCGAGTCGCAGTTTATCGTGATACCAGGCGGCCAACATGGTTTTCGCGGCGAGAACGCAAAGACTCAACAAGGCTCGGCTTGAATGGTTTAAGAAGCACCTACTCTAAGCGCAATCCAGCAGGCAGCCGCAATGGTTTGCCTGCTATTTTTGAAGCTTTGTTCTATAGGCCATTGGATTGTTTGAGAGCGACCTAGTGATTATTTTATTTCGTCGGTTTATTGAGACTATCTATAGTTTCGTAGTGACCTCGAGTCGAGCTACGGGCAGTCAACTCCAACCACTGCCTGCGGCCCTGGGGGCCT
>CAYGSO010000021.1:0-61402 GCA_964352445.1 uncultured Pseudohongiella sp.
ATTGACGGAAGAAGACCGTTTTTCAGGGCTTCTGACCGATTGAGGGTACCCTGGAGGGGTGCGAGCGGCCGGAATAATACAGCGCCACCAGCCCAGTGCGGTCCTTCAGGGCGTGCTTAACTAGCAAATGCGCCTTAACCAAAAGCTGTGCTAAAAATTTTACAACATCTTAGCTCTTTGGTTTTATCAACATCTCAATATGACTTTGAGGTTAGTACTGGCCTCGAGTCTAGCTACGGGCAGTGAACTCCAACCACTGCCTTCGGCCCTGCGGTCCTGCCGACTTTGCTCAGCCTCAAATACATCTTAGCTGACAGTAATGCAGTTCCGTGGTTCAGAGCGCCGCTGCCACTCGGGTGCCCTGGTCAATTGCTCTTTTTGCATCTAGCTCGCTTGCTACATCTGCTCCGCCTATCAGTTGGTGCGGTTTGCTTAGGCCATCTGTTAATTCTCGCAGCGGGTCTTGGCCGGCGCAAATAACGATTGTGTCTACTTTCAGAAGCCGCGGCTCGTCGCCAACTAAAAGGTGTAAGCCTTCATCATCTATGCGGTGATAGTGGCAGCCGGAAAGCATTTTGACGCCGCGATTGATGAGCCCTAAGCGATGAATCCAGCCCGTTGTTTTGCCCAAGTTCTTGCCTAAACCTTCAGTCTTGCGTTGGCATAAATAGATAGTTCGTCCTGACGCCTCCACGGAGCTTGCAACCCCCTCAATGCCGCCGCGAGCTTCCAGTGACATATCAATGCCCCATTCTTTCATGAACGTGGGGATGTGCTGGCTGCTAGATTCTTTGCCGTGGGAGAGCAGTTCAGCCACGTCAAAGCCTATGCCGCCGGCGCCGATTATGGCAACCGCAGCGCCAACTTGAGCATTGCCACTGACAACGTCTGTGTAGCTAACTACGCTGCTATGTTCGATGCCATCAATGGGCGGGGTTCTCGGCTTGATGCCGGTTGCTATCAATACCTCATCGAAGTCAGACTGATTTAACAGCTGGGCACTCACTCGGGTGCCTAGCTGCACCTCCACCCCTAGTCGCCGAAGCTCGTTTTCAAAATAACGCAGGGTCTCGTAAAACTCTTCTTTGCCAGGGATTTTCTTGGCTAAGTTGAACTGCCCGCCAATGGCAGCAGCCGAGTCGAATAAGGTGACCTTATGGCCTCTACTGGCTGCAGTGACGGCGGCGGCAAGTCCGGCCGGGCCCGCGCCAATCACGGCGATTTGTTTTTGCACTGCCGCAGGTTTAATTACTAACTCAGTTTCATGGCAGGCGCGAGGATTTACCAAGCAGCTGGTTAGTTGGCCACTAAAAATATGGTCCAGACAGGCCTGATTGCAGCCGATACAGGTGTTAATGAGTTCGGCTTGACCGGCCTGTGCCTTGTTGACGAAGTCAGCGTCGGCAAGCAGAGGTCTCGCCATGGATACCATGTCGGCGTCGCCGCGAGCCAAGACTTCTTCGGCTGTGTCTGGAGCATTGATTCGATTTGAGGTGATTACCGGGACCGAAAGTTTGTTGCGAAACTTAGCGGTCACCCAAGTGAATGCAGCTCTGGGCACTTTGGTTGCGATAGTGGGTATGGTCGCCTCATGCCAGCCGATGCCGGTATTCATGATAGTGACCCCGGCAGCACACAGGGCTTGGCCGAGTTCGACTATCTCGTCGAAAGAACTGCCGCCTTCTACTAGGTCGAGCATTGAAAGCCGGAAGATAATGATAAAATTTTTGCCGACGCGGGCGCGCACCTGCTTAACAATTTCCAAGGGCAGGCGCATGCGGTTGGCATAGCTACCGCCCCACTGATCACTGCGCTTATTGGTTCTCTCGGCGATGAACTCATTGATGAAATAGCCCTCAGAGCCCATGATTTCAACGCCGTCGTAGCCAGCTTGCTGACAAAATTCGGCGAAATCGGCGAAGTTCTGAATCTCTTGCAGTATCTGTGCTGCGGTCGCTTCATTGGGCACAAAACGGTTGATGGGTGCTTTGATGGGGGATGGCGCGATAAGGTTTTCAGTGCGTGAGTAGCGACCGGTGTGAAGAATTTGGAGGCAAATTTTACCGCCGGCGTTGTGCACCGCGCTCGTAATTAATTGATGATTGGTGACTTGGCCGGGCTGCTTGAATAGGGGCACAGCACCCTTGGGAAGACAGGTTTCACTGGGCATAAAGCCGCCCGTAACAATGAGGGCCACGCCGCCCGCAGCACGGTCGGCATAAAATGCTGCCATGCGTTCATGACTGTTGGGAATGTCTTCCAAGCCTGTATGCATAGACCCCATCAGCACTCGGTTTTTGAGTGTGGTGAAGCCTAGATCAAGGGGGGCAAATAGGTGTGGATACTGTTGTGATGTACTCGCGGCGGCGTTGGTCATGGTAGTGATACTGCTCAGTCATTATGATGCCCCGATGATACCCCGCAGCTCTCCACTATTCAGTAGTTCTATCTCTCTATTGTTGACCTCAATAAAGCCTTTTTTCTGCAGACTGGTGAAAATGCGGCTGATGGTTTCCACTGTTAGGCCGAGGTATTCGGCGATATCGCCTCGTGTCATTGGCAAATGAAAACGTGTCGCGGACAGACCTACTTTGGAATATCTTGCTGATAAACTCAGTAAGAATGACGCTGTCCTTGCTTCGGCGGTATAGCTGCTTAGAATCGTGTGTACCTGCTGATCTTTGGCTATTTCATTGGCCATAATGGCAAAGAAGTGATGCTGCAGGCTAGGGAATTCATGGCTGAGTTTTTCTAGCTGAGAGAATGGGATCTCGCATATGGAGGAGTGTTCCATAGACTGAGTTGAATTTGCATAGTGCTTGCTAGCGATACCGTCCATGCCGATAATTTCGCCAGGAAGGTAAAACCCAGTGACTCGGCCAGAGCCATTGCCTGACACCATGTAAGACTTAAATGAGCCTGACCTAACCGCGTAAACCGATTTAAACTCGTCATTTTGGCGGTACAAATGGTCGCCTTTTTTGTAGGGGCGGTTGCGCTCAACTATCTCGTCGAGCTGATGGATTTCGTTCTTGTCCAGGGCGATAGGCAGGCATAATTCATTGAGGCGGCAGCTGCCGCAGGACACAGTTGAGTTGTGGGGGCATATTTTGACCACCACAGAACTTGATTTGGTAGGAATTCGACCATCCTGTGGGAATTCTAATATTTTTCCAGAGTCAGATGAGCTCATTCGCTTCTCCCGAAGTAAGAACGCTAAATTGTGCCATTAAACTGAGCATTGCACAATTTCCGTCACTATTTGCTACAAATCTTTTTTTATCTAACTGTCTGATTTATATGGATTATTTTTATTTATCCGCAATCGCCTCAGCAGCGACCACGGGAACTGAACTACTGCTGAGTTTATTGATTTAGATTAACGCATCTGTCATAAGGTTTACATACAATAGTTATTCTTTTGCTACTGCAGGGGTTTGCTGATGTTGCCTGAAAAAAAAATTATTGTGGTGATCGAACCCGATCAAGACCAACAACCGGCGCTTGAGAAAGCCGCCGCGCTGGCGAAATGTGAAGACTGTGAGCTTGAACTGGCGCTTGCGGACTACAATCCGTTTTTAGAGGACGGTTACTTTTATGAGCCTAAACTTGCCCAGCAGATGCGGCGAGAACACGGCGAAACTCGGCTGGCGCAGTTGGAGGCCTTGGCGCAGCCCCTTCGCGACGGGGGCTTAAGTGTTACTGCTTGGACCAGTTGGAGCAATCCACCTCACAAAGAAATAATCGCCAGAGCCAAAGACAGTGGAGCTTCTATGGTCATAAAGGCCACGAAGAAACACAGCCGCTTAGCCAGATATTTTATGTCCAATGAAGACTGGGAATTGGTCCGCTACTGTCCGGTGCCCCTGCTGCTGGTTAAAGACCAGCCTTGGAGCGCCAACCCGCGACTGGTAGCGGCTGTGGATCCTGAGCAGCTCAGGGACAAGCCCGCTGATTTAGACAATAAGATATTATCCGCCAGCCTCGACTTTGCGCGCTTAACCGGAGGTAGCGTCGATTTGTACCACTCCAGTTGGAAGCCGCCGATGGCGAATTTATACCCACTTGACGACGATGGGGCTAGGGTCACACAGGCCATGGCAGAGTTAGCCCAGGCTCATGGTATCGCGCCCGAGCGCAGTCATTGTATCGATGAAAATATCCACCTTAGCTTACCTCGACTAACTGAGGAATCTGGCGTAAATATCGTTGTAATGGGGGCTATTTCCCGTTCGCGGTTGGACCGGATTCTAATCGGCAACACCGCAGAAAAACTTCTCGATGAGTTAAGCTGCGATGTGTTGATTATCAAGCCCGATACTATGCCAATGACAAGTCAGGTCTTGCTTTAGCGGCCCAGCCTCTAAGCTTCGCCTACATGCACAGTTAAGACGTCACATGTAGCGCCATGTAGAACTTTTATCGCAGTTGAGCCTAAGAGTATTTTCCAGCCGCTGTGGCCATGGCTGCCGATCACTATGGCGTCGGCATTAATTTCTTTTGCCAGATTTCTTACCTCTGCCCCCGGCGCGCCAAGAATAGTGTGAGCCTTGTCTGAGCTGATGCCTAATTTCTCACTCAGCTGGGCGACGCGCTGCTCGGCAAATTTAATTGCTTCCTGCTGTAACTCGTTCACATTGAAGGCATAGATATCCATACTATAGGCGGCGGCAATGGGTTCAACGACATGAACCAAACTAAGCTTCGACTTGTCATTAGCTGCCATCAACATGGCTTTATTTACTATCGCTTGGGTATCGTTAGATAGATCAATTGCAACTAGAATATTTTTGTACATTGCCGTTACCTCTTATTGGTTGAATTGGTTGAAGGTATCTACTCAGCTAAACACACACCAGTATCTGTTTATTGAACAGTGTTCTAACCTTGACGCGCTTGATTTAAGTCAAGCCCAAGAACAACTGCGTTAGTGCTGTTCTACTGGATTGCCGCAAAATTTGCAAAAACCAGCGTCAAGATCATGGCCAGTGGCGTTGCAGTTAACACATTTTTTGTCACTGGTTTTAGTCGCAGCGTTTTTATTTTGCACCTGTTGCATCAGCTCCGCGCCAATTATGCCAGTGGGCACGGCTATGATGGCGTAACCACAGATCATTGCAATACCGGCGATAAACTGCCCCAAAGGCGTCTGTGGGGTTATGTCGCCGTAACCTACGGTGGTGATAGTGACGATGGCCCAATACACTGACGTCGGAATATCAGTAAAACCGTTGTCAGGCCCTTCGATAACAAACATTAAAGCGCCGAATATGATAATTAAGGTCAGCACCGAAAACAGAAAGACTTCAATTTTGCGCCTAGCCTGCAGTAAGGCTGAGAACAATAGGTTAGCCTCGCCCATATATCTAAACAGTTTTAATACCCGAAAAATCCGCAGTACTCGCATGATGCGAATGACTAGCAAATAGATCGCGGACGGAAACAGAAAGGCAATGTAAGTCGGTAAAATAGACAGTAAATCGACGACCCCATAGAAACTAAAAATATAGCGCTTAGGGTGAGGTGAGCTGTAAAGCCTGAGGCCATATTCAACAGTGAAAAGGATTGTAAACAGCCACTCGAGTCTGAACAGTAGTGAACCATAAGTCTGATGAATGGCAGCGACTGAATCAAGCAAAACCGCCGCGACACTCAATAAGATGCAGCAGATCAGAGCAACATCGAATAGCCTGCCTGGTGCGGATTCGTAGCCAAAAATAACGTCGTAGACGGCTTTTTTAAATGGTGTATTGTGGGAGCTCATAGTGGCAGTTATGCGGGTAGTTGCTGCGTTTTGCAAGCTATCAATTTTGACAAAACCAAACACTGGCTGTTTTAACCAGCAGTCGCCTTTGTCACTAAAACATCGCAGGGGCAGCTTTCCAGAATTTTCTCTGCCGTATTGCCCACAATTGCCCGTTCCAAGGCATTTCTAGATAAGGCTCCTATTACAACTAAATTGGCTTCAGTTTGCCTCAATAGGCGCAGCAGCGCAGGCACCAACTCGCCTTTGCTCAGATGTACGTTGCTTTGGTTAAACCCATAGCCCATAAGCAGCTCGCTCAGCTTTTCTTGATGTTGCTGTTTGATTCTCGCGATGTGTTCAGCAGATCCTCCAGCGAGAGGAAACAAGGCGCTTTCAAACGGAAAGTATGAGTGAAAAACATGAGGGGTTTGCGCTAGCTGATGAGCAAGCGCCTGCGTGGTCTCGAGCAGGCGCTTATCTAAGGTCGATTGCTCGGCTTTAACGTGCATAGGGTCTACCGCGGTCACTATTACGCCATTGGGTCTCCAGGTATAGGGCTTTACTAACAGCAGCGGGATCTGGCATTTTCTGATTAATCGCCAATCGGTATTAGTCACCAAGAAACGATCAATAACGCCGTGATGGTGAGTACTTTTCATCACCAACTCATAGTCGCCGGGTTTGGCTTTTTCGATAATGGCTTCGGCTAAATTATGACTGTCATTAAATTCCGTCGTGGTTTCGATTCCGGCATCAGTCATCTTGGCTGATACGCTGCGCAGGGTTTCGTGGTAGTGTTGTTCAAACAGTCTTTGCTGAGTTTCAAAAAACTTACCGTCGATGCCTTCATAGGCATAGGAGTGCTTGGCAAGGGTGTTGGCATGGCTAATAAACAGGGTGACTTTCACATTAGTCAGCTTGGCTATGGCGATAGCTCGCTCAACGACAAAGTCTCGCTCCACAGTTGGATCTACAACAACAAGAATTGAGCTGAGTTTTTTCATAGTTCGCTCCCATAAATGATCTTATATAAGGACTCCAAGCATCGCTGAGACCTCAGCTTGAAGTGTGTGATATCTAGCGTGAGGGGACTTGATTTAAGTCAACACACCCGCCGCTAAACCCTAGATACTGTAGTCAGAATTTGCAGAGACTGTGAAACCTTAAGAGGTCGTTGAATGAAGTTATTAGGACTAGGAATAGCGTGCGCTGTAACAGTACTCTCATGTGGGTCTGTAAACCAGCAGAGCTCTCCGCGGGCCCACAGCAGGGTGCCTTTTACCCCCGATGTGAGCATCAACGAGGTCATGGTTGCTCAGATAGATCACGCGGCGCATTTTATTTGGGAAGCGGCCAACCCTGAAAATGCGGTCAGCGACATCGACTGGATGGAGGTAGAGCACCATGCCGTTCAGCTGCTGTCAAGCCGCAGCGCCATGACTATGGGCGGCGCGGGAGTCAATGATTCAATGTGGGTGGTGCAGAGATCTTGGCGTGGTTTTGTGGATCAAATGAACACAGCATCACTGCAGGCAATGGCCGCAGCCAAGGCAAGGAATCTGACTGAGTTGGGTTTGGCAGGAGATCGATTAGTTGAATCTTGCGAAGGCTGTCATCGTCAATATAAACCCTCTGTTCCAACAGAGGGGCTAATGCACCCGCACTAGGCAGGTGCGCTGTGCTTAGCTCGCGCCTTTGATCATATTGCGGGCGATAATGATTTGCTGAATCTGACTGGTACCTTCGTATAGCCTGAACAGCCTTACATCGCGGTAGAAACGCTCCACGGCGTATTCAGAAATATAGCCTGCGCCGCCGTGAATTTGCACGGCTCTGTCGGCTACTCGGCCGACCATCTCAGTGGCAAACAGTTTGCAGGCCGATGATTCGGTGCTGATGTTTTTCTTCTCATCGCGCATTCTCGCGGTTTCTAGGGTCATGCATTTCGCTGCGAACATTTCAGTTTGTGAATCTGCCAGCATCGCTTGAATCAACTGCTGTTCTGCCAAAGGCTTGCCGAACTGCTTGCGCTGCATTGCATAGTCTAACGCATCTTTTATGAGGCGCTGTGCAACCCCAACGCTGACCCCCGAAATATGCAGGCGTCCTCGATCGAGCACTTTCATGGCGGTAATGAAACCTTCGCCTTCTTCGCCAATAATATTCTCAGCAGGCACTTTGCAGTCTTCAAAGATTACGTCACAAGTCATTGACCCGGCTTGGCCCATTTTCTTGTCAATGGCCCCTAGAGTAATGCCCGGTGTCCCGCGTTCAACGATGAATGAAGAGATGCCGCGGGCGCCTTTGATGTCTGGATTGGTCCTAGCCATGACATTGAAAGTATCAGCGACGGGCGCATTGGTAATATAGCGCTTGGTACCGTTGATTATGTAATGGCCGTCTTCCAACCGCGCTGTGGTTTTTAAAGCAGCAGCATCGGAGCCTGCATCAGGTTCTGTCAGGCAAAAGCAGCTAATCCATTCGCCGCTGGCGTATTTTGGCAGGTATTTTTGCTTTTGCGCCTCGGTGCCGTTGAACACGATGGCGGCAGAGCCAATACCGTTGTTGGTGCCCATCACAGAGCGGAAAGCTGGCGAGGTGCGGCCCAAAGCGATGGCCACTAGTATTTCTTCTTCCATGGTCAGGCCCAAACCGCCGTATTCCTCAGGTATTGTCAGGCCAAATAAGCCTAAGGCTTTCATTTCCTCAAGAATGTCATCAGGCAGTTTGGCTTCCTCCGCGAGCTTTTGTTCAGCGGGGACTAAGCGCTCTCTTACAAAGCGCTCAATCATGTCAACTAACTGGCTAATTGTTTCTTGGTCTCTGATCATCATTCTCTCCCAAAATAGAGCCGTAAAACTACCACAAGACTTGTCGCGATGCGACTACAGAGGCCGAAAATAGGGGCTTTGCTGTCAATTCCCCCTCCCGTAACCCTATGCTAGAATGACCGCCCGATTGCTGTGGTTAGCACCTGTTTTTCCGGTAGTTCTGCAGCCAGAATATTGAGCCATAGGGATGCAGCGCCCTGCTGAGGGCCGACTGCCACGCTGGCTATTTAAAGCGCAGCTGAAAGTCCAAAACACACGATCTATTGGGCTGTGATCAGTCGTCTGCCCGGCCAAGTCATTTATCAATCAGAAAGAGAGAACTTAATGTCTACTACTTCCTTAACAGACGCCTTTATTTACGACGGCGGCCGCTCCGCATTTGGTCGCCACGGCGGCGCTCTAGCGCCCGTGAGGCCAGACGACTTGTTGGCCCACGTGATAAAAACCGTGGTTGCGCGCAACCCATTTTCGCCGCAGAGCTACGAAGACGTAATTATGGGCAACACCAATGGTGCCGGTGAGGACTGTCGCAATGTGGCAAGGTTTTCACTATTGCGCGCTGGTATGCCGGTAGAAGTAGCTGGGCTGACAGTCAATCGCCTGTGCGGCTCTGGCTTAGCGGCGACCCTCGATGCAGCTCGAGGCGTTAAAGTGGGTGAGGGCGAGCTTTTTCTTGCCGGTGGCGTAGAGTCGATGAGCCGAGCGCCAATTGTTATGTCAAAAGCACAATCGGCCTATGACCGTGGTCAAGTGATTGCAGACAGCACCCTCGGAGCCAGATTTACCAACCCTGCCTTTTCCGCAGCGTTTGGTGACGACACCATGCCGCAAACGGCCGACAACATCGCCAGCGATGTGGGGATCACCCGTGAGCAGAGCGATGTGTTCGCCGCGGCGTCCCAAGCGAAGTACGAAGCTGCTAGAGCCGATGGCTTCTTCAAAGACGAGATAGTGCCAATTGAAGTGCCCCAGGGCCGTAAGAAGCCCCCCATGGTTGTCGATGCCGATGAGCATCCTCGACCCCAGTCCAACCTAGACGCCCTCACCGGATTGAGACCATTGTTTGATGGTGGTGTCGTCACTGCCGGCAATGCCTCAGGCATTAACGACGGTGCTGCCGCATTGATTGTTGGCAATCGCGCTATCGGAGAAAAGTTCCAAGTGGCCCCTAGAGTAAGAATTGTCGCTGGCGCGGTGGCCGGTGTAGAGCCAAGGGTCATGGGCTTTGGTCCTGTATTTGCGATTCGTAAAGCCTTAGCAAGAGCTGGTCTTACTCTTGCAGATATGGACATTATTGAGATTAACGAAGCCTTTTCAGCACAGGTTCTTGGCTGTTTGAAAATGTTAGACATCGACTTTGCCGATTCACGCGTTAACCCTAATGGCGGCGCCATAGCGGTGGGTCATCCGTTGGGGGCGTCCGGCGCCCGCATTGCCATCTCCACTATGCGGCAGATGGAGCGGACAGGCGCTAGATACGCCGCCATCAGCCTGTGTATTGGTTTGGGGCAGGGAGTTGCGGCAATACTGGAGCGAGTCTCGGACTAGCCGAGGCCTAGATCGAGCGCTGCAGCGCTAAGCAATCAAGCTATGGGAAGAACAAACTTAGATTACAAACAATGAACTTAATGCACGCAAGTATTTAACTGAGAAGGAAACACTATGTCTGAGGTAGTTAGCTATCAACTTATCGATAATATTGGCGTAATAAGCGTCGACAGTCCTCCCGTAAATGCGTTGGCGCAGGTTGTCCGTGAAGGCATTCTTAAAGCCGTGACCGCCGCGCAAAGCGATGCCAGCGAAGCTATTGTGCTTCGCTGCGAAGGCCGCACTTTTATTGCTGGGGCTGATATTACTGAGTTTGGCAAACCGCCAACGGCGCCGGGTCTACCTGAAGTCTTAAGTGCAATCGAAAACAGCTCTAAACCAGTCATTGCGGCTATTCACGGCACAGCGTTGGGTGGCGGTTTTGAAGTGTCGTTGGCCTGTCACTACCGCTGCGCGATTGGTTCAGCCAAAGTGGGTTTGCCTGAAGTAAAGTTGGGGCTGCTGCCCGGTGCCGGCGGTACTCAACGAGTGCCTCGTATCGCTGGTGTCAAAGCCGCCTTGGAGATGATCACCAGCGGCAATCCCATCGCCGCGAGCGCCGCCAAGGCCATGGGCCTGATTGACGAAGTTATTGAAGGCGACGATCTAAAGTCCGGCGCGATTCAATACGCAAAAGATTTAGTGGCTGCCGGTGCGCCGCTTAAGCGCATCCGCGATATCACCATCGACCCAGCCAGTGTTGAACCTGGGTTTTTTGAAGGGGCGAGGAAAAAGCTAGCAGCACGAGCCCGCGGCGCCATCGCGCCGGATAAAATTGTGTCCTGTATCGAAGCCGCGGTGAAACTGCCAATGGATGAGGGCTTGGCCCGTGAGCGGGAGCTGTTTACTGAGCTGGTAACCTCCCCAGAGTCAGCGGCAATGCGGCACATTTTCTTCGCCGAGCGGCAGGCCGCCAAGATTAAAGATTTGCCGTCAGACACACCGCTTCGAGCCATTAACAAAGTCGCCATCATAGGAGGTGGCACTATGGGCGGCGGCATCGCCATGTGCTTTGCCAACGTTGGTATTCCGGTTGTCATGGTTGAGGTAAATGATGAGGCGCTGCAAAGGGGCCTAGGCATTATCAAAAAGAACTACGCAATCACTGTGCAAAAGGGCAAGTTAGCCGAAGATAAAATGGCGGGCTTGTTAGAGACGATTACTGGGACTACTGACTACAAAGATATCAGTGATGTGGATCTCGTCATTGAAGCAGTGTTTGAAAATCTCGAATTGAAGAAAGAGATTTTTGCTAAGCTCGACGGTGTCTGTAAGCCCGGTGCGATCTTGGCTAGCAACACCTCCTATCAAGATATCGACGCGATTGCGGCAGCCACCAGCCGGCCACAAGATGTTCTGGGTCTTCACTTCTTTAGCCCCGCCAATGTAATGAAGCTGCTAGAAATCGTTCGCGGCGAAAAAACGGCCGACGATGTCTTGGCAACGTCAATGGTGATAGGCAAAAAAATTGGCAAAGTGTGCGCTTTGTCCCGCGTCTGCTACGGCTTTATTGGCAATCGCATGTTGGCGGGTTACGGCCGAGAAGCACAGATGCTGCTCATGGACGGCTGCACTCCGCAGCAAGTGGATTCGGCGCTGGAAAACTTTGGCATGGCCATGGGGCCGCTTGCCATGGGTGATCTCGCAGGTTTAGATGTGGGCTACAAAGCTCGTCAGTCACGCACGGATTTACCGGACGATCCAAAACTCTACCGCATGGGCACTCTGCTGGTTGAAATGGATCGCTTCGGCCAAAAAACTGGGGCAGGATTTTACAAATATGATCCGCAAACTAGAGCTAGACTGCCAGATCCAGAAGTCGAGGCCATGATCATTGCTGAAGCTGAGAAGCTGGGTATTGAGCGCAGGGCGATTGATGATGAGGAAATTTTAGCGCGCTGTTTCTACCCGTTAATTAACGAAGGCGCTCTGATTCTTGAAGAAGGCATCGCCCAAAGGCCTAGCGATATCGACGTTGTGTATGTGTTTGGATACGCCTTCCCGGCAGCCAAAGGCGGACCTATGCATTACGCGGATAGCATCGGTCTGAAGAAGATCTATGACAAAATTTGCGAGTTTAGAGATCTCTATGGCGAAGACTATTGGCAGCCAGCGCCGCTGCTAAAACAGCTCGCTGAAGCTGGCAGCACGTTTGCCCAGTGGGACAAGCAGCGAGGCAACGACTAATGATCGCTTATCAAACTGCGGCACCTGGTGCGCCTTTGGTTCGAGTTGAAACCGCGACTCCGGTGCCGCAGGGCAGCGAGGTATTAGTCAAAATGTTGGCCTGCGGCGTCTGCCACTCCGACATACATATTCACGAAGGCGCGTTTGAACTCGGTGGCGGCAAGAAATTAGAAGTTGGCCAAGAAGGCCACGTGCTAGGCCACGAAATTTTTGGCGAAGTGGTCGCCGTAGGCAGTGATGTTGAAGGTGTTGCCATTGGTGATCGTCGGGTAGTTTATCCATGGATTGGCTGCGGTGGCTGCGCTGCCTGCAAGCGTGGTGATGAGCACTTATGCACCCCAGGGCAGGCGCTGGGAATAGTGCGATCTGGTGGCTTCGCTGAGTATGTCATTGTGCCCCATAGCCGCTACCTATTCGATAAAGGCGATGTCGCAGATGCCCTAGCTGGAACCTATGCTTGTTCTGGTTTAACTGCCTACGGTGCGCTTAAAAAAGTAGGCAAATTGACCGACGGCGATGAGGTTGTAATCATCGGAGCCGGCGGGGTGGGCAGCATGGCGATTCAAATCGCTAGGGCATCGGGCATCGACCCTATCGTGGTTGATATCGACGAGGCTAAACTTCAGGCCGCCAGAGACTTAGGGGTAACCCGAACCTTCAATTCCACCGACCCAAAAACCTCAAGAGAATTGAAAAAATCAGTGGACGGTGCCTACGCCGCGTTAGACTTTGTTGGTTCTGAAGGCTCTGTTAACTACGGTCTTGCCTGCTTACGTAAAGGCGGCATGTTGGTGGTGATCGGTCTTTTCGGCGGCGCATTAACCATCCCTATTCCTTTTTTGCCCATGAATGCGCGAATTATTCAGGGCAGCTATGTGGGCAGTCTGCAAGACATGGCCGAGCTAATGGCACTGGTGCGAGAGGGCAAAATCGCCCCCATCGAAATCACCCAGCGGCCTTTGTCGGAAGCCAGTCAAGCTTTGAGCGACCTAAAAGACGGCGCCGTCGCCGGCCGTCAGGTATTAGTTAACGGGTAAACCCCCGCGCAAAATTATTTTGGAGAAGTCATTTGTCAACACTCAGTGAATTTCAAGCCAGCACACGCACGTGGCTTGAAGAAAATTGCCCGCCCTCAATGCGCACACCAATGGTACAAGAAGAGATCGTTTGGGGCGGCCGTAATGAATCGTTCAAAAACCCTGAAAGTAAGCTATGGCTAGAACGCATGGCAGCAAAGGGCTGGACCTGCCCCACGTGGCCGAGCGAGTACGGTGGTGGTGGCTTGAGTAAAGAGGAAAGCCTTATCTTGAATCAGGAGTTAGCGCGGATCAATGCCCGTCCTGCGATCACCAGCTTTGGTATCAGTATGTTAGGGCCGGTGCTGCTTGAGTCCGCCAGCCATGAGCAGAAGCTGCGCTTTGTGCCTGATATTGTTAACGGCAAGACGCGCTGGTGTCAGGGCTACTCAGAGCCCGGCGCAGGCTCTGATCTTGCCAGCCTCGGCACTAAAGCCGAGCTTCACGGCGACCACTACACGATCAATGGTTCAAAAGTATGGACCTCCTACGCAGATAAAGCAGACTGGATATTCTGCTTAGTCCGAACCGCCAGTGATGTACCAAAACATTCAGGCATTAGTTTTATTCTATTCGATATGCAAAGCGAAGGTGTGTCGACCAAGCCGATTCAGCTAATAAGCGGCTCCTCGCCATTTTGTGAAACCTTCTTTGACGATGTCAAAGTGCCAAGCGCAAACTTAGTCGGTGAGCTCAATGGGGGCTGGACTATCGCCAAACGCCTTCTGCAACATGAGCGCACCATGATATCCAGTTTTGGTCTAGCCAGTGGACAGTCTGATCGGGGCGGAACCACCTCCACGGTCTCAAGTTTGGAAGGAGCGGCGATGCATTACCGCGGCGACGTTGGCAAACTCTCAGACCCGGTGCTGCGAGACGACATTGCTAAGTTTAAAATTGACACCGAAGCGTTTGCTTTTACCTCGCAACGCTCGGTTGAGGAATCTAAGGCTGGGCAGGGACCAAATGCAACTTCATCCATGCTGAAGTACTACGGCTGTGAGCTGAACAAGCGCCGCTATGAGCTTATGCTGAGGGCTATGGGTTCTCGCAGCTTGGGTTGGGAAGGCGAAGGCTTTGCTGACGATGAGCTGCAGATAACTCGCGAGTGGCTCAGATCCAAGGCCAACTCAATCGAAGGTGGCACCGCTGAGGTGCAGCTAAATGTGATTGCTAAGCGTGTGTTGGGCTTGCCCGATATGCTGAGTATGTCGAAAAAGCCTTAGGCAACAATTGAATTTAGGAAACAGCAATGGCGTTAGTATTAAATCCAGACGAGCAATTACTAAAAGATTCAGTAAAAGGCTTTTGTTTACACAGTGCCCCCATATCGCAGCTACGAAAGCTGCGCGACAGCAAAGACGAGACCGGTTTCGATAAGACTTTGTGGCAGCAGATGGTGGAGCTTGGTTGGGCGGGCATGGCAATTGACGAGGCCTATGGTGGTTTCGGTTTTGGCTATTCAGGCTTAGGTATCGTGTTAGAGGAGACCGGCAAAAGTTTAGTCAGCTCGCCATTGATTGCCTCGGTGCTGCTGGGAGCGACGGCGATTTCAAAACTTGGCAGTGAAGAACAGAAACTGAATCTGCTGCCACAGGTAGTGGGCGGAGAGCTGTTATTGGCTATGGCCATCGACGAGCACGCCGTGCATCAGCCAAACTTAGTCCGAACCACGGCTCAAGCCGATGGCGACGGCTACATCCTCAACGGGCAAAAAACCTTTGTGCTTGATGGCCATGTTGCTAACAAGTTACTGGTTACGGCAAGAACGTCTGGAGATGTCAAAAGCGGCACAGGCATTAGTTTATTTTTAGTTGACGCAGACGCCGCAGGTTTGGACGTCACAAGAACTATAATGGTTGATAGCCGCAACGCCGCGAATATCACTCTATCCAATGTTAGAGTATCTGCTGGGGATATGCTGGGGCAAGTAGATAGTGCATACGCCCCGCTGGAAGAAGTGCTTGATATCGCAAGGATTGGTTTAGCGGCAGAGATGTTAGGCAGCATGGCCGAATTATTTGAGCGCACCTTAGACTATTTAAAGCAGCGCGAGCAGTTTGGCGTATTGATCGGTTCATTTCAGGGCTTGCAGCACCGGGCAGCGGATATGTACAGCGAGATAGAGCTCTGTAAATCCACTGTGAGGGCGGCGCTGACTGCACTGGATGACCCTGAACAGTCGGTAAAGCAACGAGCCATTATTGCCAGCGTA
Source organism: uncultured Pseudohongiella sp. (assembly GCA_964352445.1). Classification (GTDB taxonomy): domain Bacteria; phylum Pseudomonadota; class Gammaproteobacteria; order Pseudomonadales; family Pseudohongiellaceae; genus UBA9145. The sequence continues at coordinate 15,643 of CAYGSO010000021.1, forward strand.
GCCAAGGCCAAACTATCTGAGGTTTTTTGCCATGTTAGCAACGAGGGCATACAGCTCCATGGTGGCATCGGCATGACAGACGAGTTTGATATCGGTTTCTTTATTAAGCGCGCACGGGCGGCCCAGCAGTTCCTAGGGGATAGCAGTTTTCATCGGGATCGCTACGCAACTCTGATGGGCTTTTAAGGCGGTTACTGTCAGTCGATAACTTGCACGGGTAATGATCATGGCAATAACCACCAGGGATTTCTACGAGATAGGCCAGCAGGTTAATGACGAGCCGTTGGTGTGTGTGTTTGAGAATTTCCTGACCGAACAAGAAGTCGATCAGCTGGTGTCAGCGGCAAAGCCCAAGCTGACGCCGGCATTAGTAAGCTCGGCTGACAACGGTGTGGTGAGTGCCGGTCGAACCGGCAGCACCTGCTGGATTGGGCTAAATCACAATGAGGTGATTGCCCAGCTCTCGCTTCGGGTAGCTGAGGTTGTTGGCATTACCCTTGAGAACGCCGAATCATTGCAGGTTGTGCATTACGGCCCATCACAGGAATACGCCCCCCACTACGATGCCTGGGTAGCCGAGTCTGATAGAGGTAAACGTTGCATGGCCAGAGGCGGCCAGCGCTTGGTGACCTGCCTGCTCTACCTTAATGATGTCGAGGCGGGCGGGGGAACTTCCTTTCCTAAACTAGATATGGAGATTAGAGCCCTGAAAGGCAGAATGGTCATTTTTCATAATTGCTATCCCGGCCAGACTATTCGGCATCCAAACAGTTTGCACGGCGGTATGCCGGTGCTTGCGGGAGAGAAGTGGGCCTGCAATTTTTGGTTTAGGGAAAAAGTGTTTCAGTCGCCCGCGGCGGTGCCCGGAAACAAAGCGGCAGGCTCAGCCCAAGCGAAATACAGCCGTGTTATTTAAGGAGGCTGCGTGCCGCTAATTATCCTCGCCGCGGTGCTCGCCATTTTAGTGTACATACCTTCGGTTTGGGTGCGTCACATTATGTCCAAACACTCCAAGGAACTAGATCAGTTGCCAGGCACCGGCGGCGAGCTTGCAAGCCATCTGGTGAAGCGTTTCGAGTTGAATGAAATCGAAGTGGAGGAAACCAAGCCTTTTCAAGATCACTTTGACCCCGGCGCCAAGAAGGTCAGGCTTAGTCCGTCGAATTTCAACGGTAAATCCCTCACGGCGATAGCAGTGGCGGCCCATGAAGTTGGGCATGCCATGCAGTTTCACCGTCATGAGAAAATTTTCGAACTAAGAACACGTTACCTGCCGCTGGCGAGTAAGCTGAGCAAAGCAGGCATCGGGCTTATGTTTATTGTGCCGGTGCTGGGGTTTGTAATCCGAGCTCCTATTGCGGTTGGCAGCGTGATAGCAGTTAGTCTACTGCTGCAGTTAGCCGGCGCGCTGGCGTATCTAATTATCTTGCCGGAGGAGTGGGACGCGAGTTTTAACAAAGCATTGCCCGTGTTAATTGAAGGGGATTATATCGATCAGTCACAAATCCCAGCAGTGCGTCAAATTCTTAAAGCGGCAGCGCTAACCTATTTTGCTTCAGCCTTGGCGAGCGTTTTAAATATCGGCAGGTGGCTTTTGCTACTGCGCCGCTAGGTCGACACACTTAACTTATAAACCCAGACGGTAAATTATGGACGAATCCTTGAATATTTTTGATGAACCCCTTGAGCCCTGTGGCGAGGATCCGGTAACGGGTTTTTACCGAGACGGTTGCTGCAACACCAGCGACGATGATTTCGGTGCTCATACGGTCTGCGTCGAGCTTTCTCAGGAATTTCTCGAGTACACTCGATTCCGCGGTAATGATCTGTCCACGCCGCGGCCTGAATACGGTTTTCCGGGCCTAAAGCCCGGCAACAGCTGGTGCCTTTGCGCCAGCCGCTGGCTTGAAGCATTTGAAGACGGTATGGCGCCTAAAGTGTTTTTGCGACGAACCCATAAGCGGGCGCTAGAAAAAGTCTCCATCGAGCAGCTGAAATCTCTAGCGATCGATCTAAGTTGAATCTTTGTGTGTTTGGTAGGCACATTAAAATAAAAATAGGGCAGGGCCATGGATTTGTTCGACCTTTTAGAGGCAATGTTAAAACTAGGAATGCCACTTTTTCTGTTTAGCTGGCTGCTGTTTACCAAGCTGTATGATGGCGGCGACATCAATAGGGATGGCGATAAGCAACAGTTCAAACAACAGTTAAAAGCCTTTAACAAGACTAGCAAACTGAAAGCCAAGCGCGGTGAGAGAACCCCAGTAGATCGAGTAATGGGGCATTGGGCCCGTTTCGGCGGTGGGTTTTATGGCTTGGCGGCGCTGTGGACGTTTGTGGTTATAGAGATAAAAGACATTTTTAACTTTGTGTTCTATTTTCCGGGGTTTGCGGTTCTGTTTGAAGATGGCTTGGTAAGCCTTGCGGTCAGTATGTTAGTCAATCAGATTACCAACGCCATTAGCGCTTTAGTATGGTTTAGCTATTGGCCAGCGCAGTCTGTATTAATTTGGGTATTAGTGGCTTATTTTGGTTACTGGCTGGGGATGGATCTGGCTAAAAAAGGTGTCCCCATACCCATTGAAAAATGGCTTGAATCGACCAAAGCATGGTTCGACTAAAGTTTATATTGGCTCGAAAAAACACACCGCAGCGGCACTATTAAGCCCAGCTCGATTGGCATCGGCATAAATCCTTTACTATCTTTCTACAACCGGATTTTCAGAGCCGCCAAAGCCTTTGTATAGGGTGAGATCGGCCCATAGCCTGTAGTGAATCAGAATAGCTTAAATTGCATCACTAACACTTGCTAGGTTGAAATTGGCTACCTTCATAGCTGGCACCACAATGGGGGTGCTAACGGAGCTGCTCTCTGAGGCGGCAACTCGCACCGATGGCCCGAGCATTTCTACATTGCGCAGCATATCGACTAAGGATTGGTTGAACCGAAAGTTGGTCACTGGCCTAGTTACCCTGCCGTTCTCAATCAGAAACGTGCCGTCTCGAGTTAAGCCCGTGTAGGAAATCGTCCGTGGGTTAAGACCGCGAATATACCAAAATCGAGTGATCAGAACTCCGCGCCTTGTGGAGGCAATCATTTCCTCCACAGAGCTATTGCCACCGGCCACGATCAAGTTGCTGGCAGAGGGCAGTGGCTGCAGAGAATTTTGCGCGGCCCAATAGCGGGAGCGAGAAAGCTCGACCAGCCTGCCCCCATTGACCCACTGTTGGCGGGTAATCGGTTGGCCCGCTGCGTCGAAGGGTGCCGTTTCCGCGTCTAGGTAGGACGGATCACTGTAGATATTGATTTTTTCATCGAACAGCCTCTCGCCGATCAGATTGGAGCCACCAGGTTTGGAGAAAAAAGAGCGGCCTTCATCGGCGCGTCTTTGATCAAACGCCGAGGTCATCCTAGACATCAGCATACCCACTGCAGTTGGCTCTAAAATCGCCGTGTATTCCCCAGGCGCTAAGCTTGTCTTGCGCCAATCTCGGCACTTTCTAACCGCGTCGGCAGCAACTCTGGCGCTTTCAATGTTGTTCCAGTTGTTGGCTTCATCACCGGCCCATCCGCTTTTGAGCCCATCAGGACTGCGGGATGTTAGGGTATAGGCAATGCCTGTACTGGCATGGGAGCTGTAAAAGCCATTGGAGGTTGCAAGGGCCTGCGAGCCTGCGCGCACATCGGTAAAGGAGGCGGCGATTTGATTGGCCGCCTGAGCTTGGCGTATTCCCACAGCGGCGGCTTCTGCCCGGGTTAACGGGTCTAACTCGCCGGTAGACTCATAATAAGCACTGACCGGCTGGATGATTTGAGGACCAAGTTCAGGTAAATATTCAGGATCCTCAGGTGCTAGTCTCGCCATGTCCTCGGAGCGCAATACCGCCGCGCGGATACTGGCCTCATCAAGCCGGTTGGTCTGCACTGAAGCCACTCTATTGCCAAAGACACTGGTGATATTAACGGCGGTTTGTTCTGAGCCACCGGCGCTGGTGACTTTGTTTGTGGCCACTCGGGTGTAGCCCTTCCAACCAGAATCGATACTCACCCGGCAGTGGTCCGCGGTGGAAAAACCCAGTGCCAGTTGACTCAGTGATTGCAACTCTTGATTGCTTAGTCCTTTTGCGTCAGCCATACGTTTTCCTTTGCCTAGGCAGTATTTATTATGTCGATGTTGCGAAACAGAGAAGTCGGGCAGCCATGGGATACAGCGTTGACCTGCATAGGTTGGCCTTTGGCATCGCTAAACGAGGCGCCAAGAAAATAGGTGCTGTCGCCACCGATAACATCCAATGAGTTCCAAAACTCCGGAGTTCGGCCAACATAGGCAACATCTCTTAGCATGCGGTGCTTCTTGCCGTTTTTGATCTCCCAAAACACCTGCCCTGCGAACTGAATATTGTAGCGCTGCTGATCAATAGAATAACTGCCCCGGCCTTCAACAAAGATGCCGTGCTCGGTGGCGCCGATCACATCCTCTTCGGAGAGATTCTCTGCACCGGGCATTAGGCTTACGTTGGGCATGCGCTGAAACGGCATGCTCTGCCAATTTTGACCATAGGCGCAGCCATGACTGCGGGTTATCCCGGTTTGCGCGGCAATCCAATCGGCTTGGTCGCGAGTGGTTTGATAATCGACAAAGATGCCGTCTTCGATTATTGGCCAGGACTCCGCGGGAACGCCTTCGTCATCCCAGCCGGTGGTTGCGCAGCCACCAAACTCAGTCCGATTGCCAACGAACTGCATAAACTCCGGCCCAACTTTAGTGACCCCCAGAACTTTTTCCGGCGGATGCAGGAAGGAGGTGCCGGCATAGTTGGCTTCGTAGCCAAAAGCCCGGTCTAACTCGGTAGGGTGGCCAATGGACTCATGAATAGTGAGCCATAAATTCGAAGGATGGAGAATAAGGTCCCATTTGCCGGCTTCAACAGGGGCCGCATCTAACTTCATTGCGGCTTCTTCCGCCCACTTGGGCGCATTGCCGACTAAATCTAGGCCTAACACATACTCATAGCCGCGGCCGGCAGGCTCAACGGTGGCGCCGCGAGTTTGAAAGTCGCTGCCGTCGTCGGAAATAGCTGTAATGCTCATGGATGGGTTGATGCGAAAAAAAGTTTGATCAATAAAGGAGCCTTCCGAGGTGGCTACCAGACGTTCTTCTTTTACCGACAGTATTGAGCTGGAAACAAAGTTTACATTGCTGCCCCTGAGAGCCTCTTCATTGGCTGTAAGCAGCAGTGCAGCTTTGTCTTCAAATGAAACCGTAAAAGGATCGATAGAATGTGGTGTTACCCAGGAGGCGTTGGGATACACATCCACCGGCGCTAACACGGCGGTTGACGGCGCAACCGCATCGTTGGCCTTGGCAATGGCAACGGCGTCCCGGGCCATTTGAGTAACAGCCTCAGGGGTTAGTACCTGCGTTGCAGAAAAGCCCCAAGACCCGCCCACAAGAACTCGAATATTGATGCCGAAAGAGTCGGTGCTCTGAACTTGCGTGATACGTCTTTCGCGAGTACCTACAGCTTCAAATTGCGTGCGAATAACTCGGCCATCGCTGTAGTGGGCGCCGGCATCTCTGGCTGCATCGATGGCTAAAAGCAACAGCGCTCTTTCAGTGGATGTCATGCTTTGAGCGGCAACCGTGCGCGGCAGAGTAATCAGCGATGAGGCAGCAGCCGAGCTGCCTGCAAATTTCATAAAGTCCCGTCTAGAGAACTGCCGCAGGTCGTGGCTAGGCAAACCTGCCGGGGTTAATGATTGCTGGTGATTAATCGGAATGGGCAGCGAACGTCTAGTCATAGGGTGCTTTCTCGTCGTGGCACGCAGGGTATAAAAGTAAAGTTATGCACCGCAGCATAACCCAGCCACGGGGTTTTGCCAATTTGCCCGCCGGCAATCAAGCTGCTGTGATTACTGGCTGTTAATGGTGGCGTCGACCAAGCTGTAAATTCTGCGGTATTCATCGAGCCAGCTGCTGGGCTGCCGAAAGCCATGGGCCTCGATAGGGTAGATCGCTAATTCGAAATCAGTCTTTTCGAGTTCGATTAAGCGCTGCACTAGCCTGACTGAATCCTGAAAAAATACGTTGTCGTCTTGCATACCGTGAGCGATTAACAGCGGCTTGTTTAAGCCTTCGGCAAATTCGATGGGCGAACTTTGCTCGTAGGCAGTCGGGTCTAGTTCTGGAATGTTCAAAATATTGGAGGTATAGCCATGGTTGTAGGTTGCCCAATCGGTTACCGGCCGCAGGGCCGCGCCGCAGGCGAAGAGATCAGGCTTAGTGAACAGCGCCATTAGCGTTAAGAAGCCGCCATAAGAGCCGCCGTAGGCACAAACCCGTGCGCGGTCCACGTTCTTGTTGGCAACTAAGTAGTCTATCCCATTGGCAAGATCTTGTACTTCAGGCGTGCCCATCTGACGGTAGATTGCGGTACGCCAGTCGCGGCCATAGCCGGCAGAGGCTCTGTAGTCCATATCCAAAACCACAAAACCCTGTTGGACTAAGAAGGTATGGAACATAAACTCGCGAAAATAACTAGACCAACCCTGGTGAGCATTCTGCAGGTATCCTGCGCCGTGAATAAAAACAACCGCCGGACGATTTCTAGACTGATCATCAGGGGTATAGACGCGAGAATGGATTGGGTCTTGGGAAAACGCTGAGCGAACCTCAACAAATTCTGGTTGCGCCCAGTCGATTGCATCGAAGTCAGATGAGATTGTGCTGGTGATTTTCACAGCTTGAGCGCCGGCTCGTGTTCTTTGTATATAGAGCTCGGGGGGGCGCAAAGCATCGCTGTGCACGACGAGCAGGTTTTTTTCATCAGGAGACAAGGAATACAGATTCATGCCGCCCAAATGGGTCAACTGTTCACTTTGCGCCGAAGCCAGCTCAAGGCGATGAATTTCCCATACGGTGGGATGACCTACATTGCCCCGAAAATAGATCGCATCATTGGACTCATCCAAAGTGGGTTCTCGAACTTCAAACTCTCCTCGGGTTAGCTGCCGAGTATTCGAATCTTGGTAAAGATACAGGTGGCCAAAGCCATCGGCCTCGGACAAATAAAACAGTGACTCGCTGTCTTTTAGCCAGTGGGCTTGAATAAACTGTCGATTGATCCAGGCAGGATCATGGTGGTGGTGGATTAACTGCACAGCGTCATCACTGACTTTAATGGGATCACTGAAATCGAAAGTCGCTGCGTCAGTGAGCGCAAGCGCTGCGGCTGCAACGGTAAGCAGCCAGCGGTCTTTGTTGTCGGCGCTTACCACATTAAATAGCAGGCGGCTTCCATCATGAGTCCATTCCAGGCCAAACAAGCGTAGGGCTCGTGTCTGCGAGTCGGCGTTGCTAGTGTCGGAATTTAACTGATCTTGTGGCGGCTGCTGATCTAAATTGATCAATTCTGCGAAATCGAATTCGGCTATTTTGTGATTGACTCGGTCCAACAGCAGCATGCGCTCACTCGCAAACTCGGTGGTGCCGACCCGAGCCCGCAGCTCGCTAGTTTCAGTGTAGCCTGACGCAGTGACATAGTTGGGCATGACTCCGGCCTTGCCGGGTTTGTGAAGCTCTGTGTTGCGCACTACCAAAGCAAGCCATCTTTCATCAGGAGAGAGAGTCTGCTGGCGAACTTCCTCATTGGGCCCAATATAAAAAGGCAGGCCCACTCGGCTAGGGTCCAAACGCAGGATCTGATTTTCATTCTCAGTGGCCTGTTGCTTCTGCTGCTTTTGGCGCTGAATAATTTCAAACAGGCGAAACTGCTGGGACTGTAAATAACTCGCAGGAGACTGCTCCTTGTCGGGGGAGGCTTCGATGCGAATATCGGCGGCCGCGTATTCTAAACCAGTGAGTAGATTGCGCACGAGCAGTTGATCGTTTCGATGAAAAATGACTTTGTCGCTGTCTGCGGTAAATGACGGACTAGACTCTTTTTCTATTGACCGAGTAAGCTGCCTGATTGCTCCCGACCTTAAGTCTTTGACGAAAACATCATCCCCGGCGATGTAGGTTTTCAATCTGCCATTGGGCGAGATAACGCGGCCGCCAACGTCGGCTTCAGCTAACTGCTCGGGCTCGATTTTTAACGCTGCGCCGCCGCGGGAGCTAACCCGGTAGAGATCATTTTGCTCGGTGCCCTGACGCTTTTGGGTGTAATAGATGGTGTCGCTGTTATCTGACCAATAGGGCTGTTCCGGCGCCCGGCCGATCCAGTCAGGATCAGCCATGGCCTGCTCAAGGCTTATGGTCTGTGCCACAGTGAGTTCGGCTGTAAAGCAAAGTGCCGTTAAAACTAGAGTTTGGGCTAATTTATTCATGAAATTCCCGAGCCGCTACGGCGCTGACAAATTCTGCTTTAGGCCTTGGGTTAGTTCAATCAAAGTGCCTGCGGGGTCAGTGAAAAATGCACTTTCTATTTGACTGTTTGGCAGGCGGCGTATTGGCTGATGAAACACGATTCCTTTCGCTTCGAGTCCGCTGACAAAACTGGCCAAGTTATCAACCTCGAAGCCAATATGGTCGATGCTGCTGCCTTGGGTAGGTTTGCGCGGCGAATTGCTTCTAGCGAAACTTAAGTTCTGCCCTGGTACGTTGGTGGTAGTGGCTATGCTGCCTCGGGGTTTTATTTCGATCTCTAAAATGCTGGAGTACCAGTCGAGTAACTGTTGGGGATCAGGTGTATAAAGATGCACGTGATACCCAGTCACCGCTTGCGACAGCCCTTGGTCTTCCTGCAGTTCTACATACACCCCATCGGGTAACATTACATAGGCATTAGATTGCCCTTCTGCTCCGGTAAAAACATTGCCAGCCTCAAGCTTCGCTTCCCGCCAACTGGCCAAAAATGCCTCGATATCCCTGACTTTAAACCCAAAGTGATCCATAACCGTTTCGCGGGAACCCGCAGTTGGAATCTGCGGGTTGAGCACCACAATCACATTGGCAAACTGTATCGCCGTCATTGATTCGATTTCGATTTGCTCGCCACCAAAATACCGAGTCCAGAGCTCAACGTGGGCAGCAACGTCACTCACATTAAGGTGCACATGCCCAAACCGCAGCCCCGCCGCGCTAGGGGTTGCCAGTTGCCCATAGCAGCTCACGGCAAACGCAGTAAACACCAAGCCAACAATCAACACTCTCATCCTAAATCTCCTCGATGATCAAAGGGGTCAGAGTAACTTGCTCCGCAATCAAAGGGGTCAGAGTAACTTGCTCCGCAGCAACCAATGCACGATGAAGCAGCACCGAGCTACTCACTCCAAGCCTGTGCAATCAGCTCATAGCTTTTTTGTCTCGCGGTCACATCGTGAGTAATGGTCACCAGCATGAGTTCATCCAATTTGAATTTATCGACCAAGCTCTCAAGTTTGGCTTTTACCTGCGCCGGCGTGCCAACAGCCCGCTTGTCTTTGTTGCTGGCTATGGCGGCCAGCTCCCCCGGGGAGTAGTCAAAATTCTCCGCTTCTTCGACACTGGGAAATGGGCCAGGGTTGCCTCTCAACAATCGGATGTACCAGAGGTCTCGGCTTTTTGACAGATTTAGCGCTTCTTCTTCAGTGTCGGCACAGATTGCAAAGATGGATAGGCAGCAGTGGGGGGACTCGAGATTTGGGCCCGGTCTGAAGCGACTGCGGTAATTTTCAAACACATCGGCGTGTATATCAGGATTGATGAAATAGGCGAAGTTGTAAGGAAGTCCGGTAGCGGCCGCCAACACGCTGCTGTCATCACTGGAGCCGAGCATCCACAGTTGGGGCGGAGTTTCAACTCGAGGATAAGCGCGAGCTTGCTCCATACCGGGGGTTGAAGGATCGGTATCGTTTAGCAGTGCCTGCAGATCGACCACCATATTTGGGAAATGCTCAGGACCTACCCGCGATCCATAGCGAATAGCCGCCGCGGTGAAAGGGTCCGTGCCAGGTGCTCGACCAATTCCTAAGTCCACTCGGTCGGGATAAAGGGTTTGTAGCAGCTTAAAATTTTCAGCAACTTTATAAGGGCTGTAATGGGGCAACATGACCCCTCCTGAACCAATTCGCATTGTTTTGGTTTCTGCTCCGAGCCGGCCCAGTAAAACCTCAGGAGAACAACCTGCCAAGGCATCGGAGGCATGATGTTCAGCAACCCAATAACGGTGATAGCCCAGAGCATCGGTTAAACGTGCAAGTTCAATGGTCTCCTGCAGGGCTGAGTGAGGGTTGCTGCCGGCTCTCACCGGCGATTGATCGAGCACTGAGAGTTTTATAGGATGCTGCATAGGTTAATCAATAATCGCTTGGTAAATGCCGCTGCGCAATTTGCTGTAGTCGTCAATATCGCCGGCTGGAATAATCTGGGTTAAATAGACAACCACTAGATTTTCTACCGGATCGACCCAATAGGTAGAGTGATAGGCGCCGCCCCAACCGTACTCGCCTTCCGAACCAAGGCTACCTCTGGTGCCAAGATTGGTTACCACTGAAAAGCCTAGTCCAAATCCTGAGCCGTCACGAAACCCAATTTCACCTAAGTGATCTGTAGTCATGAGTTCGATAGTTTTGCGTGACAGTATACGGCGGCCATCCAGCTCGCCGCCATTGAGCGTCATCTGTAAGAATTTCGCATAGTCGGTTGCCGTCGACAGTAAGCCAGCGCCGCCTGATAGGCTCTTTCTTGGGCCTTCTACATACATACCTTGGCTACGCATACCGTCTTTAGCCGGGATGGCTTCTATGCCGCCGCCTGCTTTTGGCTGATATACGGTGGCCAATCGGCCGCGCTTGCTCTCAGGCAGGAAGAAGTGGGTGTCGTTCATTGCGAGGGGAGTGAAGATCTCTTGCTGTAAAAATTCATCGAGCCTCATGCCGCTTGCCTTCTCAATCACAGCGCCAAGAATGTCTGTGTTGTAGCCATAGATCCATTCTTCTCCTGGGTGTTGATCCAGTGGCAAGGCGGCCATTGCTGCAATACTTTCGCCAATTGGCTCGTCACGATTGGCAAAATACCACCCTTGAAAACCCGCTTTCTCCCATTCCTTCTGAGCGGGGCCAGAGCCATAGCTCATGCCTGCTGTGTGCGTTAACAGATGGCGTAGAGTGATCTGCCGTTTCGCTGGCTCTAAAAAATAGCCTCCGCTGCCGTCCGCCACCGCTACCTGCATGTTTTCCCACTGGGGAATATAGCGGCTCAAATTGTGGCTGATATCCAACTGGCCGCGCTCATGCAGAATCATGATTCCAGTGCTAACGATTGCCTTGGTCTGAGAGGCAATGCGAAACAGCGTATCCATTTGCATTGGAACGCCTGTTTCTAGGTCCTGCATGCCATTGGCCGCCGAGTAGGCGATGCGGCCATTGCGCAGCACCATGACTACCTGGCCTGCTAGCTGGCCGCTAGTGACATAGGACTTGAGAACAGCATCTAAACCGTCCAAACGCTCGGAAGACATCCCCAGACGCTCGGGTCTGGCGCGGGCAAAGTCAGCAGCGCTAGTGGTTGAGGCAGTGAATAAGATTAAGAATGCAACGAACGAGGCATTAGCGAATCGGCTTTTCATGGGATTACTCTCTAGTTGTTACTTTTTCCCAGTATAACGTCAAAGAAGATAAGAGGTAACGTAAAGCCCGCGAATAAAAAGCCATGAGCTGAATGCTCAAAACGACAGGGTGTTGGTCGCTACCTCATATAGTTGACTATTGCTCGTATACTAAGGCGGCTGAAACATAAAGGGTCAGCGCTCCCGGGGGGCAGCCTCTCATGGAATCACGCTCAACACCCAGAATCCATGAGGCGGGCTAAAAAACGCGAAAAGCGAAAATCTGCAACAACAATAACTAAGCAGGTTTCAATAACATAACCCGGAGAGATACCATGCTAGTAATACATGCGCTAAGTTCTATCGCTTTCGTTGCGGCGTTGTCGACGCTGCAAAAGTCCGAGCCTGCTGGCCGTATTTATTCTTCAGAAGAAGAGGCTGTCACGGCGGCGGTCAATCAATATAACCCCACATCGATTGACGAAGATCGAGAGTTTATGGGGGCAATTTATCAGTTAGAAACTGGGTTTCAGTTCTCGGTAATTTCCGGCAGGCGCCGCTCAGATCAGATCAAAATGCGGGTGGTTGTGTCTGAATTGGAGGATATCGTTGCGTTTTGGCATACTCATGGCAATGGTGATCCTAAAAACCGTTACTTCTCAGACACTGATACTCAGTTAGCGGAACAGTTCTCTAGACCGCTTTATCTAGGGGACTATACCGGTTACCTCAAAGTATTTGAACCTAATGATAATACCCTGACGGCTTTTGCGGCGTCTCGTTTAGGCTTGCCCCGAGCGAGAGGCTATGCGTTGGGCAGACTAGTAGAAGATAAGACTAAACGGCCTATTCGAGTGAACACTCGCGCGCTGTGTTAGAGGCCTGTCAGCGTTTATACTCGCCCAACTAGATTAGTTGAATGATAGGTATGAGTGAGCGAGGTGGGGCGCTCTTAGCGAGAAATCAGCTGGCCATACATGCCGCCCAAGCCAGATGGGATTTGGATTGGTTGATACTGGCCGGCAAAAACCACTTGATTGCGGCCACGGGCCTTAGCTCGATAAAGGGCTTTGTCTGCTTCGCTAAATAGGTCTTTGGGTTTAGGTGCAATAAGTTCTTGTGCCACAGGTTTATACGTTACGGCGCCGATACTGATGCTCAGGTTTTCGTGAGCCTTAGAACCCGTGTGGGGGATGGCTAAATCGCACACCGCAAGGCGCATCGTTTCAGCTCTTTCTTGCAGCTCTAAACCATCGCAGCCGGGCAGGATGATTGCAAACTCCTCGCCGCCATAGCGCGAGGGTAAGTCGCCGCTGCGTTTAAACACATGCTTAATGGTGCTTGACACTTTTTTAATACAGTCATCTCCTGCGGTATGGCCGTAGATATCGTTGTACTGTTTGAAAAAATCGATATCGATAATAATCAGCGACAAAGAGGTTCTTGAGCGAGTGGCTCGCTGCAGTTCTTTATAGAACATGGAGTCAAAATGACGGCGGTTATACAGCTGGGTTAAAGAATCAGTGATTGATGTTTTTTCTAGCCGCTCGTTGGTTTTGCTTAGCTCCATATTGACGCTACGCAGCTGTTTCTCCATCAATTGGATGTCCGAGATATCGCTAAATACAATAATGAAATGAGTGCCTTCTAAATCAGAAAGCTGGCTCACGGCCAGTCTTGCTGGGAAAATCGAGCCATCTGCGTGCTTCATATCGGTTGTTGAGTTGGCAAGTTCACTGTTTGAGCCGTTGATAAATTTGGCCAAAAACGATTTGGCGGAAATACAGCCAGAGTCAGCGACTAAGACACTCAAGTGTTTTGCAATAAGCTGGTCGCTACACAAGCCAAGCAAGCCTTGTCCAGTCGCGTTCACTGTTTCGATGATGCCATTTTCAGTGACCGTGATCAGCCCGTCAGCCATGGAATCCAGCAGAGAGTGGTATTTTTTTTGCTGCTTAAGCTGTTGGTTGGTTTTTTGCTCAATACGATCTACCAGGCGAAGCATTGAGTCTGAAATAGGCAACAGCAGCGGGTTAGCGAGTGTTATTGCGAGCTGCTCACTCGAACTGCGTGCTGATTCATCTAGTGAATCCAAAGGGCTTATCGATTCCAATGAGTCTAATGAGCCTGCTAGTTTGGATACATCGACTTTGATGGTACTTTTATACACGCCAACCGCAACGCTAGCTCCCACCAGCGCCGCAATGAGGAGCGCGCCGCCGCCGACAAAAAGGTTGCCGCCTGCAAGGAAAACAAGCGTCGATAAGGATGCGAGACCGCAAATCAAGGCGCAAGTGGCTATAAGCGCTGGCTTTGTTAGCTGTAAGCCCATCTAAGCCGTTAGCCCCCTGACAGTAAAAGCAGGCTATGCAAAGCAGGGCGACTCGCCCAGCGCCGGGAAACTGGGACTATCGAGTCACGTAAGTTACCGGCTTTAGATTCATCAAGCGCCATGACTTTCCTTAACCTATTGATATTAATGAATTTAAATTTTATATCGGCATAGGCGCCAAAACCAGAGCGCGGCATGCCTTACTTTTAGTTTAGACCTAAATAAATCGCCCTGTCGGTGGGTTGTTAATTTATGCAGTACAAGAAATTATTGACACGCCCTTGTCAGCGGAGCATCATTCTGCCTCTATGACTATTCAATCTACATTTTGGTGGCAAGATTCTCTTAGCTGCCGGAGTGAACAAATCTAGTTTTCTTCTTGGCCGCTTTTGGTTTCGGCGGTCGTTTGCATTAAAAATCCTTATCCAAACTTCATTGCTCCGGAACCTTCTTCGGTCGGGTTCTGTGATGAGGTTTTAGCAATGCAAGTGCAACAACAGATTCAATACCAATGTGCCGGCGGGGTAAAAGTTAGACGCGCCCAGGTGAAATTGGACTACAAAACAGCGACTCTTAATCTTGCGAATTCCTTGAATGATTACCCAGGCGTCTTGTTAGCATCCAGTTTTGAATACCCAGGCAGATACACCCGCTGGGATATCGGTTTTGTGAACCCACCGATTCGAGTGAGTGCAAAAGGCCGCAGTCTTAGTATTGTGGCTTTGAACCGTCGGGGGGAGATTTTGCTGCCGGAGATTTTCTCTGCGCTTGAGCACGAAGCGGGAATTGCAGTAATTAAATCCAACACCGACGGCATAGAGTTAACAATTCACGCCAGCGGTGAGCCCGAATCAGAGGAACTGCGTTCTAGGCAACCGAGTGTTTTCACTGTGATCAGGGCGCTCGTGAGCTATTTCTACAGTGAGACTGACCCCTACCTCGGATTTTATGGCGCCTTCGGATACGATCTTACCTTTCAATTTGAAGACGTTGCACGATTTCAAACTCGCGACGGCAGCGATAGAGACCTTGTCCTGTACTTACCCGATCAAATTATTGTTGCTGATCACCGCGCTGAAACGACAACCAGCTTTAACTATGAGTTTATTTGCCGCAGCTGGGAGTCGGAGTCGAGAACCGAAACAACAGGAGGCTTCAAGCGGGGCGGTGTAAGTTCGCCATTTCGGTTTGCAGACTCAGTTCCAGATGCCTGTGACCATAAAGAAGGAGAGTTTGCTGATCAGGTGAGAAGGGCAAAAAGCTTTTTCAAATCTGGTGAATTATTTGAAGTAGTGCCAGGACAATCTTTTTTCGAGCCCTGCATTGATAAGCCAGCCGATATCTTCCATCGCCTCAAACAGCGCAACCCGGCACCATACGGCGCGCTTATGAATTTAGGCGAGGATGAATATCTAGTGGCGGCATCACCGGAAATGTTTGTCAGGGTAGAGGGCTCTCAAATCGAAACTTGTCCTATCTCTGGCACTATTAAGCGCGGCAGAGATGCCATTGAAGATGCCCTACAAATTAAAACACTGCTAAATTCAGCCAAAGATGAGTCTGAACTTTCCATGTGCACAGACGTTGATAGGAATGATAAAGCGCGGGTGTGTGAAGCGGGCTCGGTCGAAGTGGTGGGGCGTCGGCAGATCGAGATGTATTCTCGTTTGATTCATACGGTAGACCATGTAAAAGGTAAATTGCAGAAGAGGTTTGATGCTCTGGATGGCTTTCTAGCCCACACCTGGGCAGTCACCGTCACCGGTGCGCCAAAGCTCGCAGCTATGCAGTACATTGAGCAGTATGAAAAATCACCGCGGCGATGGTACGGTGGTGCGATCGGCCACATTGGCTTCGATGGCAATCTAAATACGGGATTAACCCTGCGCACGGTGCGCATTAAAGACGGTATTGCTCAAGTTAGAGCTGGGGCCACCTTATTGATGGATTCGGACCCAGTTGAGGAAGAGCTTGAAACTCGGCTGAAGGCATCGGCACTTATCGATGCCATTAGGGGGTCTACGTCGGCGTCACAAACGCACTCGGATTCTGAGCAGGCGAAAGCGTTAGGGCAGGGTTTGACAGCAGTTATGGTCGATCATCAAGACTCTTTCGTGCATAACCTTGCTGCTTATTTTCGCCAGTATGGGGTGGAGATTATCACGCTCAGGCCGGCGGCAGCTCGACGCCACATTGCGCAGCACAAAGTTGATTTCATAATCCTTTCGCCCGGCCCGTCGTCTCCAAAAACGTTTGCAATGGCCTCAACCATCGCTGCCGCCGTCGAAAAGCAACTGCCTATTTTCGGGGTCTGCTTGGGGTTACAGGGAATAGTCGAGTACTTTGGCGGCACGCTTAAAGAGCTTGATTACCCCATGCACGGGAAGCCCTCCACGATAAAACACGAGAGCACCGCGCTGTTCAACGCAATCGAGTCAACGTTCACCGCCGGCAGATACCACTCTTTAGTAGCAGCTACCGTCCCTGAATGTCTAAGAATAACCGCGCACACTGCAGACGGCATGGTGATGGCAGTAGAGCATAAGCACTTGCCAATCAGCGCAGTGCAATTTCATCCTGAATCCCTCATGACCCTCGGCAACCGAGCCGGCTATCAACTAATCGCAAACGTGATCAAAGGGGTCAGAGTAACTTGATAAGAGAGTGATCAAAATGAGTGGGCGTCAGTCTACAAACCCAGCGGATTCTGACTGAGTACCGGTTTCAACATCCGAATGTTAACTCCGACCCCGATCGCATATGACCGCAATCGTATAATAAGCTAAAACGAGGAGGGCTTAACCAAAAGTAACCAAAAGGGTCAGAGTAACTTGCAAGAGTCTGGTTACAAATTACGCTAATCACAGGGTAGTTGCAGGCGGCAGGATGCAGAGAAAGCGCCCTGCAGTTTCTAGCCGTCTTCACGTTTCACCTAGTACAGTTTTACCCTCACCCTAAAGAATAATGAGCTAAGGTAGGGAGTTCTCAAACCAGATTGCCAAGCGCAGACCCGCCAGGCCGAGGCGCTGTTGTGCGATTTGTTTCATCTGGTCAACATAGTCTGCACTGAGTTCGGTTGAGACTATCTCTTCAGCGTTCGCCGCATCAGCCGCCTCGGTGGCGCTGCGAATGGCCTGAGTGTAAACAAAGCTTTGCAGAATTTGACGGCTTTCGCTCATCCACTGAGTCCAATCTGAATCCACGCCTTGGATTTTTGGCTGACTAAACCCAGTCACCTGCTGGATTAAAACTGGCAGGCTGTCGGTAATGCCATCTTCTCTCAGTGCCTGATCCCAGATTGCGTGTAAATTACGATCACCAATGGGGATGCGATTGCCGCCGAGATCGCCCCCAGCGAACGTGGTCTTCGAAAACAGCGAGCCAGTATGCATCGGCTGGTGAATGTCTCCCATTAAATGCAGCACCCAACATAAGGCCACAGCGCGCTCGTCGTCAGGTAATTGCGGGTTGGCGAGCACCCAAGTATTGAAGTCAATACCGGTCACGATATTGCTTACAGCGTCTTCCTGCCTTACCGAAGCGCTAGCAACCCCCGGGATATCATCGGCCGGAGGGATATTGATGTAAATATTGCCTTGGAAGGGCGCGGAGTCTCTTACCCAGGCGCCATCGGTGTAGTGCCACCAACCGCGGTTGAAGCGCTGACGTTCTGCGTCGGGCAACCCCCTTGCTATATCAGGCCAATAGGCTGCCTGCCCCAGCAGCCACTGGGCTTTAGCTGAAGCATCGGCCGAGGCAACGAAATCAGGCATAGCATCGATAAAATCAGTCTGATAACGCGGGTGAGACTGCAGTAACGTTAGCAATTTAGCTTGGGTGCTTTCGCTTAAAAAATTCAAAGCAACGGCAGCAGTTAATCGGTGACCAACACCGTCCCAAGCGCTTGCCGCAAGAGGTGTAAGCCAAAGAAGTAACAATAGAGTGGGTCGGGTGAATTTTGCCATAGTCCTGTTAAACATTAGCCGAGAAAAAATTTACTGTAGCATTTTTCCCGTAGTGAATGAACAATTGAAGTTAGTGTAGCAAGCCAGCTGTTTTGATACATTGAAGACAGGGATAATACGCAGTCCACATTTCGGTGTTGTGACAATTTCTCGATCAGGCGATGGACCAAATGACATTGAATGTTAGGGGGCAGGGCAAAAACGCTGTACTTTCTAATTATTCCTCAATGAACATTCCCAGATTTACACACTAACAACGCGGTGGTTTTTGGTCGATCCAGGCCCAAACAACTGTATTCGTGCTCTGCCCCCAGCCATTAAGACCCCAACCATTCAGACTTCGAGCCATTCGGTTCTTACTTCATTGGCTTCTAGCAGGCTTTTGGGGGTACCTTCGTAGACAATGCTGCCATGGCCCATGACATAGACCCGATGGGATATCCGCATGGCGATGGAGAGTTTCTGCTCTACTAGTAAAATTGCGACACCGCGCTTGGCTATTTCTTGCAGTAAATTACCCACCTGCTCAACGACTTTAGGGGCGAGGCCCTCGGTGGGTTCGTCGATCATAATAAGTTCAGGGTCGCCCATGAGCGTTCTGCACATGCATAGCATTTGCTGTTCGCCGCCGCTGAGCACACCGCCAGGTATATCAGCACGCTCTCTAAGGTTGGGGAACATAGTGAACATCTCTTCGATAGTCCAGCGGCCGCTGGCAGTTGTGCTCTTCATTCCTAGCAGCAGGTTCTGGCGAACGGTTAAGCTTGGAAAAATATCGCGGTTCTCTGGCACGTAGCCTAGGCCGAGCTTGGCAATTTCAAAGCTTTTCTTGCCAGCGATTTCCTGGCCCTTAAATTTAATGGAGCCGTGGGGCTGCACTTCGCCCATTATGGTTTTAACCGTAGTCGAGCGGCCAACGCCGTTGCGACCTAGCAGAGAGACAATCTCACCTTGGTTTACGCTGAAGTTCACATCCCGAAGAATATGGCTTTTGCCGTAGAATGCGTTGAGGTTACTGACTTCAAGCATGATCGGGCACCTCGCCCAAGTAGGCTTCCTGCACCCGCGGATTGCCCCGTATTGCGGCGGGTGCATCTGTGGCGATGATTTCGCCATAGACCAACACTGAAATTCTATCGGCCATGTCGAATACGATATTCATGTCATGCTCAACCATGATTAAGGTTTTCCCACTGGTCACTTTTTTGATGAGTTCAACGGCATTCTCAGCCTCACTGTGACTCATGCCCGCCACCGGCTCGTCGAGCATGATTATCTCAGCCCCGCTGGCGATAGCGATGCCTAGCTCTAACGCCCTTTGCTGGGCGTAGGCGAGTTCGCCAGCTGGGTATTGGGCTTTGTCGGCTAAGCCAATTTGCTCTAGAACGTGCTCGGCAGCCTGATTAAGCTCGGTTTGTTTTCCCAGCAAATGCCAAAAGGAATACCGAAAACCTTGACTCCAAAGCAGCGCACAGCGAATGTTTTCAAACACCGACATGCGGTGAAAAATATTGGTGACTTGAAAACTGCGGGCTAGGCCCAGTCTATTTATCTCAAACGGCGGCCGGTTTTGTATTTCAGTATCTTTGAATCGTATAACCCCAGCAGATACGCTGTACAAGCCGCTAATCAAATGAAACAGGGTGGATTTCCCGGCGCCGTTGGGTCCTATGATGGCGTGCTTTTCGCCTTCAACAATCTCCAGGTTAACCCCGCGAATTATTTCGGTTTTACCGAAACTTTTGCTGACGTTATTAAGGCTAAGAATACTCACAGCGACGCATCCTTATCACTAGGCAGTGCGTTGGCGTTTTCCCAAGCAGCTTTCAACTGAACCACAGATTTTAGTGCGGCGAAATAAGAGGCTGCTGCCAACGCGGCGCATACTAACCATGTGGGTATCGACGAAGAGTTTAGCGTGAATCCCAAATAAGCAAACGATTCGCCTTCATGATGACTCATTTCGATCATAGCTATGGTGGCAAGCATAAACAGCATCGACGGAATGCCGGTAATCAGATAGGGCAAAAACAAGTTTTTCAGTTTGCCGTTGAGCCAAGCCACTTGATGCATCATGACAAAGCCCGCAAAACCTCTGGGCAGGAACAAAACCGTAAGCAAGAACATGATGCCAAGGTAAAGCATCCATAGCTCTGTGTAGTTGCTTAACAGTGAGTTCATCAAAGTTAAGATGACAGCACCAATGATGGGCCCAATGAAGTAGCCAAGCCCGCCAATGTAAGCCATTAGCAACACCCGCCCTGAAGTGGCGGCGTTGAGGTTTTCTTCGGTAATAAACTCGTAGTTAAGGGCAAACAAACCGCCGGCAATACCTGCGAATAAGCCCGAGGCGCAGAAACTAATAAACCGCACGCGTCTTGCACTGTAACCGATGAACTCGGCTCTAGCAGGGTTGTCTCGCACGGCGTTCACCATGCGGCCAGCCGGGGTCTGGGTGAATAAATACATAAACAAGGTGGCAATGAAGACCCATGCGGCAGCCACGTAGTAGATCTGTTCGTTTTGGGTGAAGTCTGCGCCAAACAGGGTTGGGCCAAAGGTTCTATCGCCGCTGATACCGGCTTCACCGCCAAAAAAAGAGGCGAAAATAAGCGACGAGGCGGCGATAAGCTCGCCCACTCCCAGGGAGATCATGGCGAATACCGTGCCGGCCTTGCGGGTAGAAAAACTACCGATAAATATAGCCGCCAATAGCCCAAACAAACCGCCAATAAGAGGAATATAAATTATCGAAAAATACAGGGTTTCGTATTCAATCAGGATAAGCGCATGGACTGAAAGAAAACCGCCCAGTCCAAAATAAACCGCATGGCCAAATGACAGCATGCCACCTTGCCCCAGCAGCATGTTGTAGCTAAGAGCAAACACAATGCCGATAGCCATTTGATTGAAAATTGAAATGGCGAGAATTGAATTGAAAAACTGCGGCAGTAAAAAAAGCGCAGCCAGATAGCCAAGCCATGGAACGCTTTTTACAAGGAGTGATTTGGCCAAACTCATCATTCTTCCCTATTACCCATTAGTCCTGTTGGCCTAAAAATCAATACCAGCACCAACAGTAAGTAGGGCAAAATCGGCGCAATTTGTGGCAAAGACAGGGTCCACAAATCATTCAAAGGGTGATCTCGCTCGAATGAAACTCCTAGCAAATTCAAAAGCTCGGGCATGCCAACATCG
Source organism: uncultured Pseudohongiella sp. (assembly GCA_964352445.1). Taxonomy (GTDB): domain Bacteria; phylum Pseudomonadota; class Gammaproteobacteria; order Pseudomonadales; family Pseudohongiellaceae; genus UBA9145. Next base: position 36,667 of record CAYGSO010000021.1, read on the forward strand.
GAGGCGATGGCATAGGACTGCAGCAAGCCAATCAACAGCGAAGCGATAAAGGCGCCGCTTAAAGAACCAAGCCCGCCTATTACGACAATAACAAACACGATGCTTCCCAGCACCAAGGCCATGCCAGGGAAAGTAGTGAGAACTGGCCCCGCGATAACGCCGGCAAGGCCAGCCAGCGCTGTGCCAACGCCAAACACTCCCATGAAAATCAATGGCACATTGTGGCCCAAATTGGCTACAGTATGGGGGTGGCTTATTGCGGCCTGAATAATGATGCCTACTCGGCTTTTAGTGAGGACATAATAGAGGCCGATGAAAATCGAGACAGAAATGCCAATCATGAACCCGCGATAGGCTGAGAATTCTTGGCCAAATAAGGTGAACAGAGCGAAGTTGAGCACCTCAGGAGACTGGTAATTTTTGGTGTCAGCGCCCCAAAAGAACTGCACCGATTCCTCGATTAGAAATGCCAAGCCAAAGGTGAAGACCAGTTCGGCCACGTGGCCAGACTGATGCACTTTTCGCAGGCCATAGCGCTCTACCCCGGCGCCCAACAGCCCTACCAGAATAGGCGCGATTAACAGGCCCATCCAAAAACCGGTTTTCAGACTGACGGAGTAAGCAAAGTAAGCACCCAGCATGTAAAAGCTGGCATGGGCAAAGTTCAATACCCCCATCATGCTAAAAATAAGCGTAAGGCCGCTGGCAAGCATAAAAAGAAGTAGGCCCGTCACTAGACCGTTTAGCGTAGCGAAAATGAAAACGTCTAGCATAGTTATGTCAGTACTGCGTTAAGCCCAAGAATTCGCATTCTATCGTCTTGGCCGTCGCATTTGACAGCTAGTTTCACGAATAGTGTCCTCGGCAGGCACTTGATACTCGCTGACAAGCCCAAACCCAGAATTATCAGCATCAAATTCGACGCCTTCATCAGTATGAACCGAGACATGAATTTCCTGAAAAATCTGATGATCTGAGCCGCGCATCCACACTTCGTCGCCATTAAGAGTTTCAAAACGCATATCCTCTAATGCCAGCGCAATATCATAGGGGTCAGTACTTTGAGCCTCTTCCATAGCATTAACTACCATCATCAGAGCATTGTGAATTCTAGCCTGAGTCAGGTCGTTGTTAGGGTTCGCCTGTTTGAATGCGCGGGTATAGTCTTTGCGAGCCTGAGTGGGAAAAGGGTTGGAGGCTTCGTTGTGCACTAGCCGGATTTTATTCTTGCCGTCTGCGCCAAGGGTTGCGGTGATGCCGTCGTAGGCAGCGTAAAAAGTATAGATCGGGATGTCTAGCCCAGAGTCGATAATAGACCGCGCAAGAGAAACCATGTCGGCGCCAAAGTTGCCTGTGATAACCGCATCGGCGCCAGATGACACTATTTTTGTCACATAGGGCGTGAAGTCTTTAACCTGACCGATAGGATGAAATTCATTGCCGGCAATTTCGATATCGGGGCGTTTTTCGTTCAGCATGGCAATAGAGGTGTCCGAGACTACTTGGCCGAAGGAATAGTCTTGGCCAATAATGTAAACGCTCTTTATATCTTCATTTAGGGCAATAAAATCCGTTAACACATCAAGCTTCATGATGGCATGGGCATCAAACCTAAAATGCCAAAAACTGCATTCTTCTTCGGTAAGAATCGGGTCCACCGCTGAATAGTTTATCTGCAGAACTTCTTGGCCAGGGTTACGGCGGTTATGTCTTGAAATGGTCGAGTTCAGCGTGTTTGCCACCGCCGAGCTGTTGCCCTGAAAAATTATCTGAATGCCTTCGCTGACCGCACGGCGAAATTGAATCTGGGTTTCGGTCGGGCTTTGCTTGTTGTCTAAAGGCACAATTTCGATCATGCGCCCACCCAGAATGCCGCCCTTGGAATTGTAAAAGTGGTCCGCAGCAAACTGCAATTGCTTTAGGCCACTGTTGCCCACCGAGGCAAAGGTACCAGAAAGCGGGTCCATGAAAGCCAGCCGTATAGGTTCAGAGGGCTGCGCCGCTGCGGTAATTGCCACCGTGGCGGACAGCACTAATCCAGTGAGTTTGACAGCGCTGGCCACAAAGGATGCTTTGACTGCGTGGATAGCCCAAGAACAGGCCTGAATAGTTGATTGTCTTTGGCGTGTTTTCATATGCAACTTCTTATTTTATAAAAGATTTTTGATTGTGTAATGATGCAAATTGAGTCTCTGACATTAACCTAGACAGGTGCATGAATCAAGAAAACAGCAGGCCAAGAAGACGAATGGTCTGTCTAAGGCCGTAGTTGATGATAGGCTCTCCCTTGATGGGCAATGATCAATTACACAGCGGCTTAAGAATGAAGTTCGAATTAAAAGATAAAGAGTTGGATTTTAGTCCGATTCGCGCCAGCGGGCCGGGCGGCCAGCATGTGAATAAAGTCTCCTCGGCGGTACAGCTGAGGTACGATATCACTAAATCGAGCCTACCGGATTGGGTGCAAAGCCGGTTGCTGGGTCTTTCGGATCGGCGCATAAATTCCGATGGCGTTCTGATCATCAAGGCCCAGCGTTTTCGCAGCCAAGAGAAAAACAAGCAGGACGCGGTAGATCGGTTGGAGGTGCTGATAGATAAAGCAACGACCTTGGAAAAGCCTCGCATCGCCTCCAAGCCAAAGCGCGGTGCCAAAGAGAAGCGCCTGCGGGAGAAAAAGCAGCTAAGTGATAAGAAGATCCTGCGTAAACCGGGAAGTTTTGAGTAGGAATAATGTATGGGCCAGCCGGTGTTTTTAGTGCCAAGTAAATCTAACTCTGTGCCTGCAAAGCTCTGCGCAATTGCGCTGGGGTTTGTTTGTCTATGGCTGTTTGCCAGCCTAAGCTTTGCTCAGACGATAGGCAGTGCAGACAACTCATTTGCCTATATAAAAAGCACCTTGGATACGTTTAACGGCACTGGCAGGCTGGTTAAGAACCCCGGTATCGATGGCGCGGACCTTGAGGCCTTCATCGCTGTGCTCAATGAGTTCGACGGGGCTTTTCGCGAAGAATTTTCACAAACCAGCGCCATGTGCCGCTTTTATTTGGATCCGAACAACGCAAGGCTAACAATCCAAGAGCGGGCTGAAATAGCGTTTTCTACTTTAAGCGATGTAGAGCGCCGAGGGGCTATGTTTAAGCGTCTGGCGCAGGAATTCGCCGCTAAGATTCAAGAAGAATTCGGTCGCCTAGTGCTTGAGAATATTCAGGAGTTTGAGAAGACGGCGGTGAGTTACCTGCAGCTGCCCTCATCGGATTTCGATGAGGCAGCGCAGATAGCATTTATCGATGGGGCCTGCAGCTAGTTAAAATACTTCGAACAGTCCAGCCGCACCCATGCCGCCACCAATACACATGGTGCACACAACATATTTGGCGCCGCGGCGCTTACCTTCGATCAGCGCATGGCCGACCATTCTCGCGCCACTCATGCCGTAAGGGTGACCGATAGAAATAGCGCCGCCGTTGACATTAAGCAGCTCGTTAGGAATGCCAAGTTTGTCGCGGCAGTAGATCACCTGCACGGCAAAGGCTTCATTGAGTTCCCACAGGCCAATATCATCCATGGTGAGGCCGTTGCGGGCCAACAGTTTAGGTACCGCGAAAACCGGGCCGATGCCCATTTCATCGGGGTTAGTGCCGGCTACTGCTAGACCACGGTAAGCCCCTAAAGGCTGCAGGCCTTTCTGCTCTGCCAGCTTGCTGTCCATCACCACCGAGGCAGACGCGCCGTCAGAAAGCTGGCTAGCATTACCCGCGGTAATTACCCCGCCTTCAAACACCGGCTTCAAACCCATCAGGCCTTCTAAAGTGGTCGTTGGGCGGTTGCCTTCGTCTTTATCGAGCAGCACATCGTGGATGCTTTGCTGTTTAGTTTCTTTATCCATAAACAGCATTTTGGATGCCATTGGCACTATTTCGTCATCAAATTTGCCGGCAGCTTGGGCTGCGGCTGTACGCTGCTGGCTTTGGAACGCGTATTCATCTTGGGCGTCTCTGGATACCCCATAGCGCTTAGCGACGATTTCAGCCGTGTCGAGCATGGACATATAGGCATGTTCAGATTTAGCCAACACGTTAGGATCCTGAGCGCGGTAACCGTTGCGGTGCTCATTTTGTACCAAGCTTATAGACTCTAGACCGGCACCAATCACGATGGGCATGTTATCGGCGATCACCTGCTTGGCGGCGGTGGCGATGGCCATCATGCCCGAGGCGCACTGGCGGTCCATGCTCATGCCAGAGACTGTGCTTGGCAAGCCAGCGGCAACGCCGGCGGTGCGGCCAATGTTATAACCGGAAGAGCCTTGCTGCATGGCGCAGCCCATGACCACATCATCAACTTCACCGGGCTCTATGCCGGCGCGCTGAACCGCCGCAGCAATGGCATGGCCACCTAAAGTTGGCGCATCGGTGTCGTTGAAAGCGCCTCGGTAAGCTTTGCCAATTGGGGTTCTTGCGGTTGATACGATTACTGCTTGTTTTGTCATGCTCATCTCCAAATGAGGGTTAAATAGATTTAATTAATCAAGGCTGGTTCAGCTGGTGCGTAGATCAGGGCGATGATCGAGTCTATCGCCGCACTCGCCAACTGTGCCATCTCCGCATCAGTTCTATCTTGAATGGGGTGTGGTACAAACACACTGGCGGGATGAATCCCAAGGGAATTGCCCTGTGCCTGGGCGGCGTCGATAAACTCTGTCGATGCCACAAATCCTGACGGTAAGCCTCTGCTTTCTAGATCCATGATGTCATGCAAACTGCACGAGGTACATGAGCCTCAGTCGGCTAGCCCTTCAATCACGGCGTCGCATTCGGCGCTGATTTTTTGGTTCAGCTGACTAGGCGACACCCGAGTAAAGGTGGGCTTGGTGTAGCGCTTGGTCATTGCCCCCAACGCCAGCAGCTGTTTTTCGACCTCATCTAAAAATTCTTTGCCGCGGGGCTTTGAAATATCAAGCAGCCCAATAGTGGCGCCGGCAAGCGCGTTCAGCCGAGGTAGCAGCTGTTTTTCCACGGGCTGTAATTCGGCCGTGGGGTCTAGCAGTGTGCCTTCATTCATCGTCTTCTCCCGTCTTGTTTATCTCTTCAGAAACCAGCTGGCTGCCGCGTTCGCCAGAGGCTACCCAGCCCCCAATGATCGCGGAAAACATGCCAGCGGTTCCACCTGTGGTAACGATATGCAAGCCATCGTCGCGAAATTTATTCAGCAGTTTGTCTTTGAATTTGTCGGGCATGCCTTCGGCCACATCATCAACCCCGCGGGCAATCTGGCTGCCGTGGACTAACAGGTGATCAAACAGGGCGGCCTTTAAATCGGCCTTGCTCCAGCCACTTTGCTGCAACACTCTTCGATGCTCTGGGCACACTATCAAAATTGCGTCTGCCATACCGAAAAGTTTGGTGTGGGCCACACTGCGCAGACTCATCGCCATGCTTTTGGCCAAAGACTGAGCGGTTCGAGATTGCTGATCCAGAATAGGCTGCAGGCCTTCTCCCGCGAATAAGCTGACCACCGATTGGCTGCGGCTATAGCCCCGGTCCATGGCTAATGAGGGCCAGTTTTCATCGGATTCGTCTTCCGCAAAGCAGTAGCTGTATTTGCCGGGGTTGCCCATAGTGGCCCTATCAATGCCACCGGGCACGCCGCCGCCGACGTTGCGTATGATGAGCTGCAGAGCGCGGCCAATAGTTGCATTGGCACGGTTGCCTTGGCCCAGCGCATTGATTCCCCAGTTCATGCCTATTTGCTTAGTCACTGGCCCGTTGACGATCACCACAGGTGACGAAAAATAAGTGGTGCAGAGCAGGCCGTGCATGCAGAAACTGTCCTGCAGGGCTGCCTCTAAAGAGGCTAACACAACGGGGAAATACTCCGGTTTACAGCCGGCAAGCACGGCATTGATGGCGGCTTTTTCAACAGTGCAAGGCTGGTAGTCAGGTGGCACTTTGCCAATAACTTCGCCGGGCTCGCGGTCAGTTCCGGCTAACATTCTAGTGACTCGCAGTGCGGTCGGCGGGACAACCGGCAAGCCATCGCTCCAACCTCGGTCATAACACGCTTCCATGACGTCTTCAGCGTCGGCCAGATTAACTTCGCGAGCCTTTAGAAAGTCTTTGTCGAAGCGCAGCTTGAGGATTTCAGCCATGCCTGGGTCTTGAGTTTTTGAGCCGCAGCCAGGTTTAAAATTTGTTAGGCTTTCACCGAGAGTTGCTATGCCGGTGAAGTCTCGCCACTGCTGTTTGTCCCAGCCATAAATTCGGTTTTGCTCATCGGAGCTTTCTTGTGCTGGGCTATATTTTATTAGGGTGGGGACAATTTCGATGGCATTTTGGTAGGAAAACTCAAGCTGGGTATCGTCTACTGGGCGTTCAATGCAGGCAGGGAAGCTTGGGTCATCCTGCACATAGACAGTCAGTTTGCCGTTAAGCAGCTTTGCCAGTTCGCCAAACACCGGTTCCAGCAGGGCGCAGGTAGGGCAGTCTTTTTTGACCACCAAAGTGTAGCTGGGAGCTTGAATTTGATTCAAAGTACGCGCCTTAATAGATGAAACCGAGGGTGCTGATGCCTACCAAGATATTGATAATCATAAACACCGAAGAAGTTCGAGACATCACCTTCCACAGCTGCGGGCCTTTATAGGCCGCGCGGATGCCAACGATGAGCATAAAAGTGTAGGCCAGCATCGCGCTAGCAATAACCCCAAACACCAACCACTGCTTGGAATCCACGGCCTGGGAAGCAAAGACAAAGAAGGCACCAGCTCCCGCGAAGTAAAACAGCCAGTAGGTGACAGCCAAGCCATACTCGCCAGATAAAACCCGAGAAAGCACAGACCGATTGTCGTCAGTGTTCTCCGCAGGCGTGTCAGAATTTGTCATAGTAATTTTCCGTAAGTTCGCTAGTGTACCTCAGGCTAAAACGATAAAGAAACCGCAAATAGCCGGATTCGCACGCTGCGGATTCGTCTCAGACGGAACAGATATTGATCAGCAGCGTCCCGGCCAACTCCTAGGTCAGCAAAAACTTCGACAGCTAAGAGTTAAACACTTATGATTGGTGTGGATACTGTTTTCGCTAAAGGCGCGCCAATTGAGCATTACCAAAGACTTCGATAGCCAGCCACTGAGTCAAGCCTTTAGTTTCTCGAAAGAGAAATCACGGGCTGTGCACGGCCTCAAGGGCATTCTTATCGGCATTGTTGCCGATCAAAAGCTAAACGAGAAAGAGCTGTTATTTCTCGATACTTGGTTGAAGTCTCAGCAGTCTTTAGCAGATGATCAAGATGTAGTCGACATTCTTTCTATGGTCGGCGATATCCTCGCCAATGGCTTTATAGCTTCGCAGTTTCTGCAAATCATGCAGGATAGAATTGAGACCCTCATTGTCCGCATGAAAGATTTCGAGGACGATAAAGTAGCCGGTATTCAGGAGCTGCTTGGTTTTCTCCGTGGCATCGCCGCAGACGGTCAGCTTAATGATCAAGAAGTAGGTGCGCTGTCCGACTGGCTAGATAGCAATCATTTGGTGCGAGATAAATGGCCGGCCAGTGCTGTGGTAAACCGAGTCGCGGCGATTTTGCAAGACGGCGTTATCACTCAGGCCGAGCGCGAAGATCTTTTGCAATTAATCCAGCAAGTTGCCGTGATGTCGCTGGATTCCCAGAGACTAAGTCCGCAAGCCTCGCTCGAGGTGTGGGAGGATTCACTCGATAGCATCAATCTAGCTGGCTCTACTTTCTGCCTCACCGGCGACTTTGTCAGCGGCGACCGTAGCGATGTCCATAAGAAGCTGCGCGATTTAGGCGCCGACATATCCCCAGGGGTCAATTCCAACGTTGATTTTCTAGTGATTGGCACTTTGGCCAGCCACAATTGGCTGTACACAAGTCACGGCCGCAAAATAGAAAAAGCCCTGCATTTAAAGCGCAAGGGCATTGGCATTAAAACCATCACAGAGCGTTCGCTACTTAAATTCGTCAAGCTGACCTAATTAAGCAAGGCGCGCTTCACAAAAATTCAGCGTGGGCTAAATAAGAATAAGTATTCAAAAAAATCTAAAAAGGAGGTCGTATGTCAGCTGAGCTATTATTTTCCCTGTGCAGCACCTTGGTAATGCCCGGGTGGTTAATGCTGTTAGTATTTCCCAAGTGGCTGTGGACCACGCGTTTGATCACCAGTTTTTTAATTCCAGCGGTTTTGGGCTTAGTGTATGCGGGTATTTTCTTGGCTCATGCGCAGGTGATGCCCGAGGGCGGTGGATTTGGTTCGGCGGCTGAGGTTGCAATCCTGTTTAGCAATCCTTACCTGTTAACGGCGGGTTGGATTCACTACCTAGCGTTCGATTTATTTGTCGGTAGCTGGGAAGTACGAGACGCGCAGCAGCAGGGGGTTAACCACCTGCTGGTGATTCCCTGCCTGCTGCTTACCTTCCTATTAGGGCCAACCGGCTTACTGCTGTATTTGGTTATTCGCACGATAAAGACGAGGCGGTTTATGCTTTAGGCCTTCGCCTGACTTCTATCGCCCTCCCATCATGCCTTTAATGGCCGCTGGAATATCTGCCGGAAAGACGACAAATTTGGAGTTGTCGGAACTGGATAAATTCTGCAGAGAGTTGATGTATTTCTCACCCAACAAGTAAATCACCGGCAGTTCTTTGTCGCCGATTGCCGTAGTGACAAGTGAGATGGCATCTTTACTGGCTTGGGCTAAAATCACTTGGGATTCGGCTTCCCGTTTGGAGGCTTCGAGTTTGCCCTCGGCCTGCAAAATTGCGGCTTCTTTATCGCCCGAGGCTCGGGTGACGGTAGCCCGTCTGGCTCGCTCCGCTGCGGCTTGTTCTTCCATCGCCTGCTGCATTGTAGAGGACGGATTAATGTCCTGAATCTCGACGGTTTTTAGAGTTATTCCCCAATCGGAGATGTCGTCAGAAATAGCGGCTTTTAATTTTGCCTTAATATGATCTCGGGATGACAGCGCATCATCTAAGCTCATTTCGCCGACAATAGAGCGAAGTGAAGTCTGCACCAACGTCTGAATAGCGCCCACATAGTCCTCAACCCCATACACGGCTTTCTCGGGTGAGACGATGTTAATGTAGGCCACCGCATTGGTAATAAGAACGGCGTTGTCCTTGGTGATAACTTCCTGAGAAGGGATATCCAAAACGACATCTTTAGTGGTTATTTTATAGGACACAGTATCGATATAGGGAATGATGAAGTTCAGTCCGGGGTTAAGGGAGCTGTGGTATTTGCCCAGTCGCTGGACTACCCATTTGGAACCCTGCGGAACCTGTCTGACCCCTTGGGCGACGGTGATTAAAAGAAAAGCAACAATTGCTAACGCAAGTATTAGTCCCGGTTCCATGGTGTTCTCCTGTTTCGCATTGCTGCGGGTTTGCGAGTTTAAACGCTGCCTAAACTTTTTTAACGATGAGCGAGTTACCTGACAAATCGATCACACTGGCGCGGTCGCCAATTTGCAGCTGGTCCTGGGAGATGATCAGCCATTCGTCATTGCCCAGCAGCGGGGCGGGAAATCGAAGCATGCCTTTAGAATCGCCGTTGGGCGGGCTTAGCACTTGGCCAATTTCCCCTAACAGGGCCTCGCGGGACAGTCCAGCTTTCGTGCGGTCTTTAGACAGCGGCTTGAGGAACTTAAACCAAGCCACGGCAAAGCCTGTTGAGAGAGCTCCCCAGATCAGCAGCTGCGCCACCAGCGCTACGTTGGGCGTCACCAGCAATATTAGTCCCACAGCGACAGCCGCGGCGCCAAACCAAAATATAAAAAACGAGCCAATAAATATTTCCATTAGCATTAACGCAATGCCAATCACTATCCAGTGCCAATAGAGAAGCTCGATGTTCATGTCACTATTCCTCGGAGTTGGTTGCATTATTGAATTGTTTGAGCGGCTAGTAAACAACTAGATACGCTCGGTGTCGGTTGCACCGCCAAGAAACACTTTGTTTGGGCTTGTTTGAATAAGCAATGAGAATTTGCTCAGATCGTGGGAAACTAAGGCCCAATGTTAGGCAATTGCTAAAAAAGGAACCGTCAGCTTGACGCAGTTACAGTCAGCCATTGTATTAAGCGAGGGGGAGCGCATTGTTCATTTTTCCCATGCCAATGGCTATGCCCCGCAAACTTATGCAAAGTTTTTAGAGCCTTTTAAAGACGGCAGTTCAGTCATTGCCAGTTTGCACAGGCCTCTGTGGCAATCCAATCCACACCCCGCATCGGTGTCTTCTTGGCGTGAATTCGGTGATGACGTTAGCAAACTAGTGGATTCACTTCAGCAGCCGGTGCTGAGCATTGGCCATTCCATGGGCGCCGCTGCCAATGTGATGGCAGCCGCGCAACGCCCAGCCGGGTTTAAAGGCTTGGTGTTGGTTGAGCCGGCGCTTGTGCCTGCTAACTACTATCGAATCTTGCGCTGGTTTGGACCGCTGATTAAGGCCCGCTATCCCTTGATTACCCGAACATTAAATCGAGTTGACCACTGGGATTCGCCCCAGAGCACCTTTGCGCACTTTAGGCCTAAACCTGTTTTCAAAGGGTTTAGTGATGAGGTGCTGTGGGATTATGTGGCTCATGGCACCTACACCGACCCCCAAGGCAGAACCCGCCTGAACTACAGCAAAGAATGGGAAGCTCGCTGTTACATGCTTGCGAACAATATTTGGCAGGACCTCAAAGCCCTTAAGATCCCGGTATTGGTCATTCGCGGCGCTCGCTCCAACACCTTCTCCGGCAGCACCTATCGGGCTTTGCAGCAAGCGTGCCCAAACTTTGAGTTTCTAGAAATCCCCGGCGCCGGCCATCTGCTGCCGTTCGAAAAGCCGGATATGCTGGCAGACGTAATTGGCAGCTGGATCGCAAAGCTGTAACAGTTTTAGTTTAACTATCTGATAATAATATACTTTTTCGAGCCCCCAGGATCTGTTGCAGCACCTACTGAGGTTTTTATTGACTCGCTTTTCTCTCGGTGGTATCAATATGATATCAAAATGTCCGATACTCAAGGTTTTAAGCTAAGCACCACAGTCGGTATTCAGATTGTCGTGCTCATAAGGGGAATCCCATGATTCAAGAAAAAAAAGCATCAACCTACAATGGCTATGTGGCCTTACCTGTCCTGTTAGGCATCATTTTTCTGCAGCTGTTTGGGGTGGTGGTTGCGCCAGGCCCGGTTAAAGTTCTTTGCATACTGCTCATGTTTGTGGCGATCGTGTGCCTGATTGGTTTTTTTATGGTGGCGCCGAATCAGGCAAGAGTAATGCAGCTGTTTGGTAGCTACGTTGGCACAGAGTTAACCCCGGGCCTGCGCTGGGCAAATCCGCTGTACTTAAAAACCAAAATATCACTCAGAGTGCGCAACTTTGAATCCAGTACCCTCAAGGTTAACGACAGCAATGGCAATCCAATCGATATAGCGGCCGTGGTGGTGTGGAAAGTCATCGATACCGCCGAGGCGATGTTTGAGGTGGATGATTACGAAAACTATGTGACCATTCAAAGCGAAGCTGCCCTACGGAATTTGGCCACAACCCATCCTTATGACATTTACGATGATGAAGACCTCACCGATACCCAAGACTCGGTGCTTGCCCTGAGGGGCAATCCTGAGCAGATCGCTGTGCTGCTCAAAACTGAAGTCCAAAACAGGCTTAGCAAAGCAGGTGTCGAGGTGATTGAGGCAAGAATCAGCCACCTTGCTTACTCGCCAGAAATTGCCAGTGCCATGCTGCAGCGGCAGCAGGCTTCAGCGATTGTTGCGGCTCGGCATAAAATTGTTGAAGGTGCTGTTGGTATGGTCGACTTGGCGCTTGTTGCGCTGCAAGAAAAAAACGTGGTGGTGCTGGACAACGAACGCAAGGCTGCCATGGTGAGCAACCTACTGGTGGTTTTGTGCGGGGAAAGCGCGGCATCGCCGGTAGTCAATGCGGGAAGTCTGTACACCTAGCTTAAACCCAATGCCCACTCTTTTTACGCTAAGTCTCAACTAGGCCCGTGATGAAACGAAAAACATTTCCGCTGCGTATCAACGAAGAAATTTTAATGGCCGTGCAGCGCTGGGCTAACGATGACGTGCGCAGTGTGAATGGCCAAATTGAATACCTGCTGCGGCAGAGCCTAATCGCGTCTGGCCGCTACAAGGCCCCAGCGGTTGAGCCAGTTATAGAAGGTTCCAGCCAAGAGAAAAAGCAAGAGAACCCATTGCCCGAGGACAAAACAAAATAGTTGAATTCAATGTAAACCAAGGGCCTTTGACTGCGTTGTTAAGAGCAACAAGGAAAAAATCCTAAGGACTGGGTTTTAATTGGGAGAATTACTATGAAATTTGCATCAGCGATTTTGGCCGCGGGATTCATCATGCTGTCCCCCGTCACTGGGTTTGCTCAGGAAACCTCAGATCAAGCCCAAGCGCCAACTGAACCCTTGGCTGCAGGCCAGGCTACTAGGGAGCTCACTGCCGAACAGCGAGAAGCGAGAAGGGCGCAGGTGCGCGCTCGGATTGAAAACCTCAGTGATGAGGAGCGCGCGGCGATTCAGCAAAGGCGGCAAAACCGGGTGCAGAATCATCAGCGGGAGCATCAGGCGATAAAACAGACAAAGCGTAAAAATGGGGCTGACAGCGACCAGTCAGATAATGCCACTGACACCAATTCCTCTAGCTAGCCCCTCTTCAAACCGGCAAGGGCCTGCAGGCCCTTGTTGCCCTTCCTATAAACACCACAATTATTTGTTTCTGCTGTTAACCTTTTTCGCAATGCTGACCTCTAATGTGTAAATTAGATTAAGTTAGGTAAACCAAAGAGGGGGTTTTCCTTGTTACAGGAAACCGAAGCAGAACTGGTCAGATCAGCTCAGGCCGGCAATATTGCGGCATTTGAGCGGCTGATGCGGCAGCTCGAGCAGCAGATGCTGAGCGTAGCCGCAGGCTTCGCCCATACGCCTGATGATGCCAACGATATTTATCAAGATGCCATGCTGGCGGCGTATAAGGCGTTACCTAACTTTAAGCTGGAAAGTAAATTTAGCACGTGGGCACACAAAATTGTGGTGAACACCGCGCTTTCGAACCGGCGCAAGCTCAAGCGCACTTGGCGCAAGATGGCTGCAATTCAAGCCGAATATGAATACGAAGAAAAGTACACAGACAAGCGCTCACCCGAGGACAGTTTTTTAGGTGAAGAACTAAGCCTGCAGATACAGCAGGCGATGGCGAAACTCAACGACTCCGAAAGGATAGCCTTTGTCCTTTGCCATCAGCAGGGTTTCAAGCTGAAAGAGGCCGCTGAAATTATGAGCTGCACCGAAAGCTCGGTAAAGGTCGTGCTGTTTAGAGCCCGAAACAAATTAAAACAACGTTTAGCAGATTATCATTAGGAAAAGTTAGTCATGACACTGCCTGATACGATTGAACAACAGCAAATGCTAATTATGGATTATCTCTACGGTGAGATGTCCGCGGCCCAGCGCCTAGATTTTGCAGCGGCGCTGGCAACAAACCCCGGATTTAACAGGCTATATGAAGCTGAACTTAAATTCGATGCTAGCTTTCCTGTAGGGGTAGCACCCCAGATTGATGCCGAGCGAATTGAAGGTAACCGCTGGTCGCTGCGACAAAAACTCAAGCAGGCGAACCGGCCAGGTTTTTCTCTGCAGCAACTTATCGCCAGTGCGCTGCAGCGCCCCTTGGCGGTAGGGTTGCAGGGTGCGGCGATGGCGCTCACGTTTGTCCTAGGGTTGATGGTGGCAACCCCCGAGCCTTACATTGATCCCACTGGGGAAGTGATTGCATCTACTGGCAATGAGCAGTCGCCTTTAGCCTTGGTCAACGATGAAGATTTCGAAATCTACAGGCTCAAGGTCAATAGCTACGACGCCATGACCGGTGATATCGATCTGTCGTTCTCCTTGGCCTCCGAAACCAGGCTGTCTGGCAACGTTGCCGATGCGCCCATTAGTCAGCTTATGGCCGTAGCGCTGTTAGATGACATTAACAGTGCATCTCGGTTAGATACTATTAACGCGCTGCAACCCGTGCTTGCCGGTGACAAAGTCTCCAATGCTTTAATCCACGTGCTAACGACAGACCCTAACCCTGGAGTGCGCTATCAGGCGGTGCAGTCGCTGGTCACCTTGGCCCATGAGGAAAAGGTTAGAGAAGCCCTGCGTTATGCGCTGCTGGAGGATGTTAATCCGGGGGTCCGCATTCAAGCCTTTGAAGCGTTAACACCCTACCAAGATGAACAGACGCTAGACGTGTTTAGAAGCCAGATGAATTCAGACAGCAATGAATACATCCGAGCACAATCAAGATTAATAATCGAACAGCTAGAAGATTCTAGTATCAACTTATAGGTGGTCCCTTAGGGACAGAGGTCATGGTCATGTCTGAATATTCAAAAGTAGTGTCTAACGCTCTTATTCTGATTTCATTGGCGTCGCTAGCGCTTGTTTCTAACGCTGCAGACAATGACATAGAGCGGGAATTCCAAGTGAGTCCGGGGAGTAAATTAGTGCTTGAAAGTGACGCCGGGGCAATCAATGTTCAAGCCTGGGATAACAGCTCGGTGCGGGTATCAGTGCGCGATTCTAATGGCTTCACCGTGGCTATGAGTCAAACGGGGGACACCGTGAGTGTCACGGCAGAGGCCGACCGTGGCGGCTTGTTCAGCAGAATGCGCAGCAATATTAAGTTTGACGTGTTGGTGCCGGTTACGTTTGACGTCGAGCTAGATACAGGCGGCGGCGCGATTTCAGTTTCCGATTTAGCAGGCAACGTTGACGCCAATACCAGCGGGGGATCAATAGAGATTGGCAACATTACTGGCGGTAAGGTTGTCGCCGATACCTCTGGCGGGCGCATTCAAATAGGCGACGTCGACGGCGACGTGGAGGCTGACACCTCTGGTGGGTCAATTGAAATTGGTAATGTGACCGGGTGGGTTGTTGCCGATACCTCCGGCGGCAGTATCCGCATTGGCAACGTCCAGGGCGACATGACGGCAGATACCTCCGGTGGCAGCATTGACGTTGGCCAGGGTGGGGCAACGGTTAGACTAGACACCTCGGGCGGCACCATCAGAGCTGATTATTCCTTAGGCCCTATCTATGCCGATACCTCCGGCGGCAACATCTATTTAGAGGGCAGCGCCACCAGTGTCGAGGCCGACACCTCCGGCGGCAACATCGTGATAGAGCGCTCAATTGGCGAGGTGGACGCCGATACCTCGGGCGGCAGCATTACTATCAGAAATAGCGTGGGGCCAATCAATGCTGACACCGCAGGTGGCAGAATCGAAGTGGAACTGGTCTCTTTGGACGGTGTTGCAGCTGAGCCTGTGGATTTGGAAACGGCGGGTGGCGATATTACTCTGCGGCTACCCAGCACCTACGCGGCTACTATCCGCGCGAATTTAGAAGTATCGAGACGTGGCCGCGGTGACTACCGCATCTATACTGACTTTCCCCTAACGATACAGGACGACGAAGACGGCAACATTGTGGGCAGTGGTGATATTAATGGTGGCGGTGCCCGCATCTCGCTGGAAACCACCAATAGCGATATCCATATTGTTAGCGTCAATAATTAAGGCTTAGGAAAGCCAATGCATAAAAAAACCAGCACGGCATGCTGGTTTTTTTATGGGTGCTTAAACCAGATTTTGTGCGACTAAATGATCGGGGATTTTATCGGCGATTTTGGCGTGCAGCGCAGGCAGCTTAGACCAATGCACACCTTGCTTGTAGTGATGGGCAGTGTGGTAGCCCAGGTTTCCGGTAAGTTTATTGTAAAGTGGATTTAGATTGTTGTAAGACGCCTCGAAGTGGCTGTCGGTGTCTAGCCCGGCATGGTGGTCATGGGTGGCCCAAGCGGTCATGAACAAGCCCATGAACATTGGCAACACGAAAACTAATAATCCTGGCACGGGCTTGTAGGCAACTAAGCCCGCCACGATGCAGAAAGTAATGAGGCTGAACAGCACGAAGGCCAAGCGCTCTTTAGGGTAGTTTTTACCTACCTTGAACCCTCGCGGGTAGGCTGTGAGAGTGACCGACAAACTGTATTCCAGCTCGCCCATACGGGATCCGTCTTTGCGTTTCCAGCGGCTCTCGTCTTTGGTTTGGTCGAGGTAGTTCATGTGGTGGCCATAAACATGGTGCAGCACCCACAGATTGGTTGTCACCCCGGTATGCAGCGCATAGAAAAACTCAAGAATGCGGTTTAACGGCGTAAATTTAAACGTAGGGGTATGCTGGTGGTGATGATTCCAAGCACAAATTTGAGATTTAGGAATGATCAGGGCATAGAAATAGATGCCCAATAGGTAAGGATTGCTTACGGAAAAATAAACAAGAAAGTCTATAGCACTGAGCGCTAGGATGAAGGTGACCGGGATCCGGTCGGCACGGTTCTTAAACACGGGTAAGCTACAACATATATGCTCTAAAAAATCCAAGCCGAAGGTTAGCACAGACTTAACCCAAGAGTCATGGCTTAGATTACCCGGATGCGATGAGTCGATTATTCGTAGCGCAGAGCGTCTATCGGGTCTAGATTTGCCGCCTTCGCCGCCGGCAAAATACCAAACAAAACCCCCACAAAGCCGGAAAAGCCTAGCGCCAAGGCAATAGACCAAAATGGAATGCTGGCCGGCGGAAAACCTGGGATGCTGCTGGAAATGAGAGTGCCTAAGCCATAACCAAGGCTTAGGCCGATAATGCCCCCCAAAAGTGACAGCAGCAGCGCCTCGATCAGAAACTGCAGCAGGATATGGTGGCGTTTGGCGCCGATGGCTTTGCAGATGCCGATCTCTCGAGTGCGTTCGGTGACCGACACCAGCATAATGTTCATAATGCCAATGCCGCCAACTAGCAGGGAGATGCTGACGATACCGCCAATCACGATCGTCACCATATTAATGACGGTATCAAACGTCTCCATTAACTGCTCTGAGGTCTGAATGGTAAAATCATCGTCCTCATCGCCGCTTAGATTGTGGGCATCTCGCAAGATTGCGGTGAGCTGCTGGCTTACGTCTTCTATGTCGGCGTTCTCAGTCAGACTTAGCTGAATCTGGATGTCGGTTCTGGCCTGATTGCCTTGCAGGCTCTGCATGGTGGCATAGGGCATGATGACCATGTCGTCTTGGCTAAAGCCCATTAAATCGCCTTTTACCGCCAACAGGCCGATCACCTTAAACCATTCGCCACCGATTTCTACATACTCGTTGATCGGGTTTTCCGGCAGGCTCAAATTCTCCCGCACCTTGTCGCCGATAACGACGACCCGTCTGCGAGTAGAGTTATCGCTGGGCGCGACGAAGCGGCCTTGGGACACATAGTATTGGGCAACATCTTGGAAAGCATAGGTGGTGCCCATAATCTGGCTATAGGCGGTCTGTGAACCGAACTTGATTTGCGAGGCCCGGTTGGCAAACAGAATGGGAGTGATCTGGGCGATGCCATCGGCGCGGCGCTCGATCATGGTCAGGTCTTCGCCGGTGAGGCGGGCGCGGATGCCTTTCATTTGGTCTTCTAGTGGGGTGTAGGACTCGATGGTCAAGCTGTTTGAGCCTAGTGAAGCGAAGGTGTCGCCGATGAAAGAGCTCATGCCTTGGGTGACCGACACCACCGCGATCACGCTGGCTACGCCAATAACGATGCCAAGAGTCGTGAGGAAACTGCGCAGGCCGTGGGCAATGATCGAGACAAACGCGGCTCTGGAGCTTTCAAGCAGTGCGAACAGCATCGGCGTTCTCCACAGTTGAGCCTGAATCGTGAAACACTTTGCCGTCTTTCATTTCTACGACTCGGCGGCAGTGCTGGGCGATTTCATTTTCATGGGTTACCACGATCAGAGTTTGCCCTTCGCTGTGCAGCTCATCGAACAGCTGCATTATTTCGACTGTGGTTTTTGAGTCCAGATTTCCCGTCGGTTCGTCGGCCAACAAAATAGAGGGCTTGGTCACCAGCGCGCGGGCGATGGCTACTCGCTGGCGCTGACCGCCCGATAACTGATTGGGCAGGTGATCCATGCGGTCTTTTAGGCCCACTCGCTCTAAAGCCTGCTCGGCCAGCAGTTTGCGCTGCCGATAGCCTACGCTGCGGTATATTAACGGCTGCATGACATTGCCAAGGGCGCTGGAGCGGGGCAGTAAATTAAAACTTTGAAAAATAAAGCCAATTTCTAAGTTGCGAATTTCAGATAGCTGGTTTTGATCCAGCGCCTCGACGTTTTTGCCGTTTAAGTAATATTCGCCCGAGGTGGGTTTGTCCAGGCAGCCCAAAATATTCAGCATGGTGGATTTGCCAGACCCGGAAGAACCAATAAATGCCAAGTAGTCATTTTTATAGACACTGATGTCGATGCCGTCGAGGGCTTTAACGGTTTGCGAACCCATCTCA
Source organism: uncultured Pseudohongiella sp. (assembly GCA_964352445.1). Classification (GTDB taxonomy): domain Bacteria; phylum Pseudomonadota; class Gammaproteobacteria; order Pseudomonadales; family Pseudohongiellaceae; genus UBA9145. Next base: position 55,092 of record CAYGSO010000021.1, read on the forward strand.
TAGTATTTGGTAATGTGGGACAGCTGAATGAGTGCCATGACTAATACTTAGTTGTGTTACTGAATTCTTTTCGCATCAAGCCGGTCACCTTCAAGCAGGTGGCGCAGCTCTTGGTTGGGGCCCACCACGATTTCGATGTTGCTATCAATATCACTGAGCAGCTCTTGGTATTCATCGTCAGACAGGCCAACGTCGACCTTGGTTTTTTTGGCGACGCCATTGTCGTTGATAAAGATAAAATGCTCACTGCGAAGCTGTGAACGGTCTTCTTCAAACAGGATGGCCTGAATCGGAATGGCTGATACCTGCTGGTCTTGGCGGGTAAAAATTTCAGCGCGGCAAGACATGCCAGGGCGCAGCACGACGTCGCCGGCATCGATGATTTGTATTTTTACGGCGAAGCTCAAGCCCTGCCGCCCGGGGGCGACTTTGGCCGTGTTGGCAATATAGCTGACCTCTCCCACCATGGGTTGGTCGGGGTAGGCGATTGCTACAATCTCGGCCCGTTGTCCGATTTGAATCGTTGCGACATCGGCCTCGTCTACCAGCACCTCGGTATAAATGCTGGCAGGGTTGGCAATAGTCATTAACGAGGAGCCGGGGATGTTGGTCGAGCTTGCGATAGCGGTTTCGCCGACTTTGATATCCAAGCTGGTGATCACTCCGTCAATGGGCGAGACAATTTTAGTTCTACTTAACTGATCATTCACCTGATCGAGCTGGGCCTCAACCTGTGCGAGCCGTTCTTTTGAGGATTTTAAATCGATGCGGCCAAGTTCTAGCTGATTGGCAATATTGTCGAATTCGTCGTCGCCAATCATGTTTTTATCATGCAAGCTTTTGCTGCGCTCATACTGACGTTCAAGGTTTTTGATGCGCACTTCTTGGCGTTCGATATCTATGGTGTTGATGCGCACGCTGGCTTGGGTCTGCTCAAGCCCGGCAATAAAATTAACATCATCCAACCGCAGCAAGAGCTGGCCTTGGCTCACCTGCTGGCCTTCTTCAATATAAAGCTCGGACACTTTGCCGATCACCTCAGAGCTGAGCATGACCTCTTCTTCATGGGTCAAGAAGCCCGAGGCTAGAATGGATGGGCTGATGACGCGCCTAGAAAGCGTCGTGACATCGACTTCTTTGGCAGCGGTGCCAAACAGGGTGCGATTGATAAAGGGTAGAGCAACAGCGCCGCCTACGAGCACCGCGACAAGCAGAGTCTTCTTTTTGTTCATAGCAAGGCCAAAATTAAAGTTTGGTTTAACACTTATGACGCGGCTTCATCCGTAATAGTTACGAATAAGCGAAAAATAGCACACATTTCCTAACTAAATGTGAAAATTGACCAAATGCCCAAAAATACTAGATAGGGCGCGGTGACAGTAATAATCGAGCGCAGCCAACTGGCTGCCAGCCAGTGCTTATAGCCGGCGATAACCAGGCCTGTGCTCCATAGCATGGTGAGACTTACCGACGCTAAAAGGCCTTGTACCGCCTCATTGTCTGTGGTGAGGCCTAAATTGCGCAGGGTGAATGGATCGAGGTCGTAGGCGCTTAGCTGGCCATTGGGGCTGAGTAAAATAGTGGCAAAAATGCCAACAATAGACAGCAGTATTGGCATGCCAGCCCAGCACTGCAGGGAAAACCAGTGGCCGAACTTCAAAGATTCGCCGCGCAGGGCGCTGACCAAGCTCAAGTAACCCGCCTGAAAGGTGTTCAAGCCTAAGATTGCGAATACGCTGCCAAGAATACCGAAGCTCAGGAATGTGTTTCTGCTCATGGAGTTCATGCCGTCTCTGGCTGCTTCCAGCTCATCCCCTTCAAGGTTGGCCAGAGAGAGGGCGTCATCCACATACCAAGCAAAATCAACCATATTGAAATACCATACCAGCGCCGAGGTATTTAGCAGCAAAATTAAGCCTAGAGGGAATAATTTGGAAGGGCGCTTTTTAAGTGCTGCAAAGGCTTCATTGGGCGAGCTTAATATATTCATCGCCAAGCCAATTGGACCAGCGGCTTGGCCTTGTGCGTCTGCTTGGGTGGAAGTCATTTTTAGGTGCTCCAGAATACTTGTTATTGTTAGTTGAGCTATTGCCTGCAGGGCCCATTGTTCTGTTTTTAGCGAGCTTGGGGTTTGAGCTAAGCGAAGCTGCAAAGCGGTCAGTTCTCGAGCTTTTGAATACCCTAAAGTAATAGCCACACCTTGACAACCTTGCCATCAGCCTTTCAGCTATCCTTCTCAAACCTACCCTCAATCTATCTCAAACCCATCTGCTATCTGGCTCTTCAAGCCAATAACCCCGGATCAACAAGCCCAGTGGAAACCTTCTGCTGTTTAGACGCGCACAAAGGCAATTGGTTACGGCTATTTTTATTGCGTGCCTTACATTATTCAACGCCGCGCTCTAGTGCGCGCAAGAAAGCCGGGCGAGACATGTTTCTTTCGATGTAGGCATTGAGTGTAGGAAAGTTATCCAACGCCCCGAGCCGCTTACCCATGTTAACAACGTAGCTGATGCCGAAGTCGGCTGCGCTGAAGCTGTCACCGAGAATAAATTCGTTGCTGCCTAATTTGTCGGCTATGTGGTTGAAGTGTAGGTCAATTTCACGTTCGCTAAATGGGCTAAATATAGGGTCAGGGCCGTCGGCACGGCTCAACAGCAGGCGCACTAGTAGCGGCGTGAATACCGAGCCTTCGGGGTAGTGCAGCCATTGGGTGAACTCAACCCATTTCTGCAGATCGCTGCGCTGGGGTGACAGCGTGTGCTCGGGGTCGTATTTTTCCAATAAATAAGTGGTTATAGCGCTGGATTCGGATAACACCATGCCATCATCTTCAATCACTGGCGATTTGCCTAAGGGGTGGGCCAGTTTTAGCTCCGGCGGCGCGCGGAATGTTTGGGGGTCTCTGTGATAGACTTTGAGGTCATACTCCACGCCAAATTCTTCCAGTTGCCAAACCATAAAAATAGAACGACCGATGCGCAGGTGATGCAGTAAAATCATTGAGAATCCCTCAGTTAAACTTTTAGGTAGCCGCGTTGGACGCTCGTGCGCGACTATATCCAGTGTGGCTCTAGTATTGGAGCCCTTGACAACAGGTATTACCCTAGCACATGTTTTCCCCCGACAAAATTACCTACGGCTTTTTGCTGAAGAAGGCATGGCCCATCATTCTAGCCAATGCCTCTGTGCCTTTGCTGGGGTTAGTGGATACGGCTGTTATCGGCAATACCGGCTCGGTTGAAGACCTAGGCGCTATTGCCTTTGGTGCCCTGATTTTTAGCTTTGTCTACTGGAGCTTTGGATTTTTGCGCATGAGCACAACGGGGTTTGTCGCCCAGGCTTTCGGCGCCGAAGCGTATCAGCAGCTGCGCGCTGTGTTGGGCAGGGCGCTGCTGTTGGCGTTTGCGTTGGGGCTGGTGTTGATCGCCTTACAGTGGCCCATCGAGCAGCTGGCGTTTGGCCTGCTTAATGGCAGCAGCAACGTTGAAGACATCGCCCATTCTTATTTCGCGATTCGCATTTGGGGTGCCCCGGCCACGCTAGCTATATTCGCCTTAATGGGGCTGCTGATCGGTATCGGCGAGAGCCGCTTGCTGCTTATTGTTCAGTTGTTTTTAAATTTGTCTAACATAGCCTTGGACGTGCTTTTTGCTGGGGTTTTTGGCTGGGGCGCCGAGGGAATCGCTTTGGGCACCGTGATCTCTGAATGGGCGACGGTGCTGCTGGCGACTTTTCTAGTGATTCAGGTATTGAAAAAGACAGCTGCCCCCTCAGAGCCATTTTGGCCGCTGCCGCTAATTTTAAACCGGCAAAAGATCGCGACAATGATGTCGGCCAATGCCGATATTATGATTCGCACCTTACTTTTGGTGTCGTCGTTTGCATTGTTTACTAATCAAAGTGCCCAGTACGGCGATGAGGTGTTGGCCGCGAATCATATCTTGCTGCAGCTAATCTCGTTTGCGGCCTTTTTCTTAGACGGCTATGCCTTTGTGGTTGAATCGTTGGTTGGTTCGGCTATCGGAGCACGTAAGGTTGCCCTGTTTGATCTGGCGATTCTCAGGTCGACGGTACTGGCAGCAGTGACGGCGGTTTTGTTGGGTTTAACCGCCGTGATTTTTGGCGAGTTTGCCATTGGCTTGCTGACAGACATTGTGCAGGTTAGAGAAGTGGCAAGTAGCTTTCTGCTGTATGCGAGCATTTATATCGTGTGTTCGTTCGCGGCGTTTCAACTGGACGGCATTTTTATCGGCGCCTCGTTTACCAAGCAGATGCGCAACGCATCGATTGTCTCGATCGCGGTTTTTGTTGGGGCGTGGTGGCTGTTGACCCCAGCGTGGGAGGTAACCGGGCTGTGGTGGGCGATGATAATTTATGTGCTAGCAAGAGCCTTGGCGCTGCTGGCTTATCTGCCGGCGATGCGCCGCAGTTTGCTGCTGGACTAGATTGCGCTCTGGGTTAGTCTGCCTCGTCTGGCAGGATGTGCGGAGCTAAGGCAAAGTGGCTTAACTGGCGCCCTTGCAGCTCTACTGTGCCGATGTAGCGTTCTTGGCCGGTTGAGGTGAATTCAAACCTATAGCGGCGGCGTAACACCAAACTGCCGGATTCACTGCGTATTGGCCACAGCCCCGACAGCACCATGGTTTGGTCCAGCAGCTGCAACCCCTGTTGCTTGCAGTGCTGGGTGACAAACTTCAGGGCAACAGATTTTATCTTGTCGCTTTGCCACCAAAAGGAGATCAAGGCAGCGGCAAGGGTCGCCCAAAAAAGTAAGCTGAGAGTTAGCATGGCAGTGGAGTTTGCAGTTGGTGAGTATTCCAAACACTATGGGGTGTTCGCCGCGCAGAATCAATGGGGGATTCAATTTCCTCAAGACATCCCAACGCTGCCTTTAATTCCCGCAACCAAGAGCACCTGGTTGCCGGGGCATAAAGTTGGCTTGTTCGGTAATTGCTAGGCTTCGGCTTTTCCCCGAAACTTTAAATAGCGTTTAATACTTGGCTCAAGGATTTGCAGCGCCGTTTTGTCGCAAGGTGGTAGCTGGGCATCGGATACTTTAAGTGGAGTGACCCGGCTGCCCCAGCGGATAATGCCGGCACCCCAGGTTAGGCCGGCGCCAAATGAAGCGGTGAGCACATGGTCGCCTGGTTTAATGCGATTTTCTTCCAGCGACTCGGTCAGCGCTACCGGAATCGTACCCGCTGAGGTGTTGCCGTATTTGTGCACATTAACGAAGACTTTCTTTTCATCAATGCCAACGCGTTTTGCTAGCGCATCCAAGATTCGCTTATTGGCTTGGTGTGGCACTACCAGATCGACCTGATCCACGGTTAGACCTACCTGTTCTAGCACATCGGCCGAGGCTAAAGACATGGCCTTCACAGCGCGCTTAAAAACCTCTTGGCCTTCAAAATTCCAGCCGTTATAGGGGAAGCCTTCGTCGCTTTTCGAAAACGCAGAGCCTAAATTAGTGATCTCAATAGCATGGTGAGCCTCGGCGTCGCAGCCGATTTTAGAGGCCAGCAAACCCACTGGCTCGTCGGTGGCCTCAAGCACCACCGCGCCACAGGCATCGCCGAACAGAACCGCAACTTCGCGTCGGCTCCAGTCCATATAGTGGGTAATAAACTCGCCGCCAATCACCAAGACCTTTCTGTGTGCGTCAGCGCGAATGAGGTTAGTGCCGATATGTAGCCCGTAGAGAAAGCCGGTGCAGGCAGAGTTAATGTCGATAGAGGCAGCGTTAGTGGCGCCGAGAGCATCTTGAATAAGAGAGGCGGTATTTGGGCAGTAGCTGTCGTTAGTCAGCGCGCCGCAGAGAATTAAATCCAGCTCATTGGCGTCCATATCTGCCGCCGCCAGGGCGTTCTTAGCGGCAACAATGGCCATATCGGAGAAGTTACAGTGGCAAATACGGCGTTCTTGAATGCCGGTGCGGCTAGTGATCCATTCGTCGGTGGTGTCCATGAACGTGGTTAGATCATGATTGGTTAGCACCGCCGGAGGCACACATTTACCCCAGCCCGTAATTTCGGCATATTTCATGCAGTCTCTCCGCAATTTTTGTAGTGTTGGCCAGAGCTTCTAATATCTGCGCTTGTGCGGCATGTGGGTTTACAATGCGGCTATCACAGGTGAAAGAAATCCCTATTTTGGCTGTCTTATCTATAGTGAGCGGCACACTGGGCAGTCTCTTAAGTATTCGGTGGAGCACTTGTAACAAATTCGACTTATAGTGAAAAACTCTAACAATTCCAGAAGGATACTTCATTTTAAATTGCGTGAATAGCCTGTAAAAAAGGCTTGTT